>CAVSYM010000012.1:0-241080 GCA_963732165.1 uncultured Acidobacteriaceae bacterium | reverse complement strand
TAACAGAGCCTGTACCGTGCCAGAGATCCGCGTATAAGCCCGCACCTTCGCGCGGCGAATCAGCCGCCAGCTTCGCGTGGTCCGTGCTATCCTTGGAATTTGCTGAAACCTCTCAGGACGCTCAGTGTCCGCCTCGGCGCCGCGTTCTCGCCTTTTTTGTTTTTGATCCTAAGCTGCGGCAATTCCAAGCCGCCTCTGGTGGTCGGGTCATGCGACGGGACGGAACAAACGATTGTGGGAGAGATCGTCGCGCAGCAACTCGAACAAGGCCTGAAACGCAAGGTCGTGCGCCGTCTGGGGTTGGGCGGCGAACTCATCGCCTTTCAGGCGCTCACTACCGGGGAGGTCACGCTCATCCCCGAGTATACCGGAACCATTGAGATCGGAATTCTCAAGGAGACGCCTTCGCCCGATCGCGACATCATTCTGGAACGTACGAGAAATGAGATGTTGCGCACCGCACAATTGGATCTGATCGGCCCGCTGGGCTACGAAAGTCCACCGGTAACGGTGGTGCGAGCCACCGATCCGAACAACTCAAGGATCAAAACGCTGAGCGACGCTGCCGCCGGCAATGAAAGTTGGAAAATGGGCCTCAGCTACGAGTTCCAACAGCGCGGCGACGCCCTTCCCGCTCTCAATGCCTACAAACTACCCCTGGCCCGGGGAGTGCAGGGCATGGAGAGCACCCAGCTCTTTCCAGCGCTTCAGCGCGGGGAGGCTACCATGGTCTCGGTAAATGCCGCGGATGGCCATTTGGCCTCGCCCGAGTTCCGGGTCCTCACGGACGACAAGCATGTCTTCCCGCCCTATCAGGCGTGCCTGCTGGTCCGGCACAATGCTTTCACGGATACGCCGCAACTACGCCCCATCTGGCCCAACTCGCCGGTAAGTTCACAGATGATAAGATGCGAAAAATGGACGCCGACGTAGACCTCAATCACCGCCGTCCTGCCGACGTGGCGTCCGACTTTCTAGCTTCAGTGGGGTTGAAGTAGGACCTGGAATAAGGCATCCAGCTCATTGAGCTAAGCATTCCAGCGTTATGTAATAGGTCGGCAGATCTAGTGTTTATGCTATCTTTTGATCTTATCATTCGAACTAGAGACATCATCAGACTAGAGACATCACGCATGCGGAATCTAAAGTTCAAAATGAAGCTCGGGGTCGACACCCTTGGCCAGGATCTGATCGAATATGCGCTGATGGCTGGCTTTGTGCCGTGGCAGCTGGAGCGATCATGCCCGGCGTGTCCGCCAACATCAGCAAAATCTTCTCCCAGGTCGCGTCCGTCCTGATCAATTCCAAAAGGCCGGGGAAGCTAAAGACGGTTCGCATCCGCTAAACTGTAAGCTTGACCGAATTTGAACAGCGCCGCGCCAGCGTTCCCGTCAGTTGCCGACCAAAAGCGTCCAGGCCAGATCATAGAAGCGTTGCTGGTTTCCTCCCCTGCCAACGTCCGCTATCTTTCCGGATACGCGGGATCCAACGGGTTGATGCTCCTGACGGAGGCGAAGCGCATTTTTTCACCGATCCCCGCTATGCCACCGGGCCGCCGCCACCATCACCTGTAAGGTCCACATCGCCAAAGGGCCCGCTGATTCTGAGCGGTGGCCGCCATCATCAAACGCAAGCGGCTCAAGAAGATAGGATTTGAGCCGGCCTGGATGAACGTGGAGCGAGTTTGAGCAGCTCAAGAATGCCCTCCCGTCCGGCGTCGTCGCTGCATCCGGCCGGCAGCATCGTGGAAGATCTGCGCGCCGTGAAATCCCCGGACGAGATCGCCCTGATCCGGCGCAGCGTCCAGGCCAATTCCGAGGCTTACGCGCAGGTCCTGAGGCGCGTGCGCCCCGGCCAGAGCGAGCTGGAAATCGCCGCCGAACTGGAGTTCCAGATGCGAGCTCTGGGCTGCGGAGAAACCGGCCTTCGACACCATCGTGGCGGCCGGGCGACGCTCCGCGCTGCCCCACGCCCATCCGACGGCGCGCCGTCTGGAAGGCAATGAACTATTATTAATTGACATGGGCGCGACCCTGGACGGCTACACCAGCGACATGACCCGCATGGCTTACTCGGGTGCGCCGCCGAAGCGGGTTCGCGATCTGTATCGCGCGGTGCTGGAGGCGCAACTGGCGGGCTATCGACGCCGTGCGCCCGGGCGTCGACCGCGAGTAAAGTGGACGCGGCGGCCCGCAATGTGCTGAAAAGCCACAAGCTGGATAAGCGAGTTCGTCCATTCCACCGGGCACGGCCTGGGGCTGGAGATTCACGAGGCGCGATCGGCAAGCCGCAGAGGCAAGAAAAAGGACAAGACCAAGCTGCGGGCGGGATGGTGATCACCATCGAGCCCGGCGCCTACATCGACCGGATTCGGCGGCGTGCGCATCGAGGACACGGTGCTGGTGACCGAAAGCGGCTGCGAAGTGCTGACGCCCACCACCAAGGAGTTCATCAACCTTTCCTAAATGACCATCGAAGAAATCAAAGAGCTGCTGCGGATCTTCAACGAGAGTGGCGTGGGGGAGTTGGAGGTGCAGCGCGGGCGAGGACCGGCTGCGCATCCGCCGCGTCGGGAGAGCCGGCTTGCGGCCGCCTCGGGCGCGTCCGGTTGCCGCCGAGCTGCGCTCCACGCGTCCACCCAGCCGGCCCCCGCGTAGCTGCTCCCGCACCGGTCCAGAGCCGGCCGAGCCGGATCCAACCACGTGCTGGTGAAATCGCCCATCGTCGGGACGTTCTACGATGCGTCCTCCCCGGGCGCGCCGCCGTTTGTGAATGTCGGCGACACGGTGGAGCCGGGCAAGGTGCTGTGCATCATCGAGTCCATGAAGCTCATGAACGAGATCGAAGCCGAAGTGGCGGGCGTGATCGAGCCAAGCTGGTGGAGAACGGGCAGCCGGTGGAGTACGGCGAAGCGCTGTTTGCCATTGCCCCGCTGAAGTACAGCCAGTGTTCCAAGAAAATCCTCATCGCCAACCGCGGCGAAATCGCGCTGCGCGTCATCTGCGCCTGCAAGGACCTGGGCATCCGCACCGTGGCGGTGTATTCGGAAGCCGACCGCCACAGCCTGCACGTGCGCTTCGCCGACGAAGCCATCTGCATCGGCCCGGCCAAGAGCGCGCGCAGCTATCTGGACATTCCCAGCGTCATCAGCGCGGCGGAAATCACCAACGCCGACGCCATCCATCCCGGCTACGGCTTCCTGAGCGAGAACGCCGATTTCGCCGAAGTGTGCGAGACCAGCGGGCTCAAATTCATCGGCCCGACGCCGGAAGTGATCCGGCTGATGGGGATGAAGCAGATGGCGCGCGCGGCCATGCAGGAGGCGGGCGTGCCGATTCTGCCCGGGCTCGAAGGGCGTGCTGAAGAGCGTGGAAGAAGCGCTGGCAGATGGCGGCGCGAGATCGGCTATCCGGTGATGCTGAAGGCTTCGGCGGGAGGCGGCGGGCGCGGCATGCGCGTGGTGCGCGCACGCCGGAAGAGCTGCAGCCGCTGCTGGCGCAGGCGCAGGCGGAAGCCGGGGCGGCGTTTTCCTGCGGCGACGTGTACCTGGAAAAGCTGGTCGAGAACCCGCGGCACATCGAGTTTCAGGTGCTGGCGCGACGAGCACGGCAACGTGGAGATTCTGGGCGAGCGCGAATGCACCATCCAGCGGCGGCATCAGAAGCTGATCGAGGAATCGCCTTCGACCGCCGTGACGGCCGGAGCTGCGCGAGCGCATTTCGGACAGCCTGCGCAAGGCGCTTCAGGCGCGTCGGCTACACCAACGCCGGCACGGTGGAGTTCCTGATGGACGAGAACGGCAAGCTGTATTTCATCGAGGTGAACGCGCGCATCCAGGTGGAGCATCCGGTGACCGAGATGGTGACCGGCATCGACCTGGTGAAGAGCCAGATCCGCATCGCGGCAGGGCGAACGGCTGGACGAGATTCTGCCGCGGACCGGTGCGGACTGCGCGGCCACGCCATCGAATGCCGCATCAATGCCGAGAATCCGGAAACGTTCGTGCCCTCGCCCGGCCGCATCACCGGCTTGAATCTGCCCGGCGGCGTCGGCGATGCGCGTGGATACCGCGGCGTATCACGACGGCGTGATTCCGCCGTACTACGATTCGCTGGTGGCCAAGCTGATCGCGTACGGCGCGGACCGCGCGGAGGCCATCGCGCGCATGCGGCGGGCGCTGGATATGTTCGTGGTGGAGGGGATCTACACCTCGATCCCGCTGCACCAGCGGATCCTAGAGCATCCCGATTTCGCCGCAGGCAAGCTGGACACGGGGTTCCTGGCGCGGACGGGGCTGGTGGGCGGCCCAAAAACTTAACTACTTGTACATGGTCTGGTTCGAAGTCCCCGACGAATACACGTCGCGGTTGATCACCACGTCCACCAGCGCCGGGACTCCCGAGTCGCGGGCCTTTTCAAGCGCGGGCCGGATGTCCTCTGGTTTGGTCACGCGAATGCCGAAACCACCCATCGCCTTGGCCAGTTCATCGAAGCGCACATCGCCCACGATGTTGCCGATGTCGCCGCGGCCCGGGTACTTGGCTTCCTGGCCGAACCGGATCTGGTTCCAGGAGGAGTTGTTCCCGATCACGCCTACATACGGCAGCTTGCGATGCACCATGGTCAGAAAATCGAAACCGGTCAGGGTGAAAGAACAATCGCCGTAGAGCGCCACCACGTCGCGTTGCGGCTGCGCAAGCTTGGAGGCCATGGCGAAACCCGTGCCCACGCCGAGCGTGCCGAGCGGGCCCGGATCCATCCAGCCGCCGGGCTTCTGCGGCCGCACGATGGAACCCGAGAAGGTAACGATGTCGCCCCCGTCGCCAATGTAGACCGTGTCCTCCTGAAGGAATTCGTTGATCTCATGGCACAGGCGCACGGGATGGATCGGGACTTCGTTGGCGGCGATGATCTTGTCGTTCTTGCTCTTGCTCTTTTCCTCGTCCTCGCTCAGCATCTTGAGGAACGCGTCGTGTTTCCCGCTGGTATCGCCCGGCGAGGCCTCGCACATTGCGTCCACGATGGTTCGCAAATTGCCGACCAACCCGAAATCGAAATCGCGGTTGTTGCCGACATTGCGATAGTCCATGTCCATGATCACGATCTTCGCCTTGGCGCTTAGCCGCCGGCCATAGCCCATTCGGAAATCGAGCGGAGTACCGGCCAGCAGGATCACGTCGGCGTTGTCGAACGCGGCCTTGCGGGAGGGCATGAAGCCGTGGGGATGGTTCCGCGGCAGCGTGCCGCGCGCCGATCCGTTCACGTAGATCGGCATGTTGAAATGGCGCGCGAACCGGTCGATGGCGTCGTGCGCCCGGCAGGTACGCGCCTGGGTGCCGAACAAGGCCACGGGACGCTCCGCCTTCGCCAGCAGATCCGCAACCTGCTGGACAATCTTCGGGTCGCCAATGAAGTCGGGCGGGCCGCCGTCGACGCCGCGCACGCGGAAATTCTTGGGATAACGGACCTTGGACGCCTCCACTTTGCCGTCCATGATGTCGTGAGGGATCTCGAGAAAACCGGGTCCGGGAGCGCCGTTGAACATTTCCCTAAACGCGATGCCCATCATCTCCGCCACCCGTTCGGTGGTCATCACCAGCGACGCAAACTTGCTGATGGGGGTCATCATTTCGGTGTGGCGCAGTTCCTGCAAGCCGCCCATGCGGTATTGCTTGAGCGCCGAGTTGCCGCCAATCAATAGCATCGGGCTCTCGGCGCGGTAAGCGTTCGCCATGCCGGTCACCGCGTCGGTGGTGCCCGGGCCAGCCGTCACCACCGCGCAGCCGAGGCCGGTGATGCGCGCGTAAGCGTCGGCCGCGTGGGCGGCCACCTGCTCATGCCGCACGTCGACGATCTCAATCCCTTCGTCAATACATCCGTTATAAATGTCGACGATGTGTCCGCCGGAAATCGTAAAGATGTGCCGGATGCCTTCCTGCTTCAGCATCTTGGCGACAATCTGTCCGCTCGAAATCATCTCGACGCCGGCTGTGGCCTTGGCTTCGGTCATGGTAGCTGTAGTCATAAAGAATTTTTCTCGAAGCTAGTAGTATAGTGCCTCGCGTCGAGCGAAGAAAGAGCCCGCCCCGGTAGGGGGCGTACGTGACGGTACTTTTTCAAGTTTTGCGCCTCCCGCAGCAACCGCGTTGAGCTCTTGCTTTGACTTAGAGAGATTAGGGTACCGGCACAGCTGCGTCCGGTCCCGAGCGCGCCCAAAGCCGTACTGTTACGCCCTAACCCATACGGTTCATTCAACCCTTGCTCGCCAGATCGTAATCTCAACCAGTTAAATTATTCAAGTTTTAGGGAGATTTTAAGATGAAGCATTTTTGCTTTTTACCAGCGGCGTTTCTAGCCATCGCCGTCACGGTGGGGGCTACACCGGTCCCGTCCTGCACGACGCTTGAAGGCGACGATCTTAACAACGCCACCGACTTCGGCGCCGGATGTACTCTGGGAGGGCTGACGTTCAGCAATTTTTCCTATGACTCGGCACCCCCGGGATCGACCGTTTTTCTATCCTCCGTTGGAACCGGCGTCGTCGCGGGCGGCGTGGATCTCGGCTTCCAGCTCACCACCGTGACTCCGCCGGTGGACATCATGCTGTTCTATAGCGTCAGCACCGGCGGCAGCGGCGCTTCCATTATCGGCGTAGACAACGAGCAAAACGGCGTAAACACCACCATCGGGGAAGTGGTTTGTTCCACACCATTCAGTGGGGGCGTTTGTCCCACTGCCGATGTCCTCGCCGACTTCTCGAATCCTCCCACCACCAGCGCGACCTTCGCGCCCGAATCTGAGGTTTATATCGAGAAGGATATCTCCCTGCCGGATGGGAACTCCTTCATTAGTAGCTTTGTAAACTCGCAAGAGACGGGAGTACCCGAGCCGGCCAGCCTGCTGTTGCTCGGAGCCGGCCTTTTGGGAATTGGTCTTATCGGCAGACGCAAACCGCAAGCGTAAGGGTCCGGCCTCGGGCTGTTTTCAGGAGCTCCGTTTTCAGGAGCCGAGCTGGGAAGTCGCCTCGCCCGCGGCCTCCGCTTCTTCGGCTCCAGCCGGCCCGGCCGCGAGGGCGTCGGCGATCGCCTGTTTGGCGGCGTTGACATGCTCCTTGGGCACGCGCACTTCCTGCCCCAGATTGGGGAAGCGGGCGTCATCCACCACCACCGCCGAGATTCCGTTGGCTTCGAGCAACGCCTGCACTGAAGCAGCCTCCATCTCCGACGGCGCGCCGGCCCCGGCGCGGAACACCGTTACTTCGTCCAGGTTCTCCGAGGCATCCACGTTGGCGAATTCATCGTCGGGTTGAAAGCGGGCAATCAACTCCTCGGCGCGCGCCTGGTCCTCCGGCGCGACTCTCACTTCCCATGCGCCGGCCGGAACTCCGGGGGCGCTATCGTCGGCCAGTTCGGCAGGGACACTCTGCTCCTTCAGCAACTCCTGGACCTTGGCTGCGTCTTCACCTGCGGTTTCGTCGGCGGAGCGAAACACGACCACTTGAGATTCCATACCATTGAGGATACCGCGCGTTCGCTAGAATGAAATTATGGCGCAACAGAATTCGGATAAACTGGTCTGGCTCATCGCGGGCGCGGCAATCGGCGCGGCAATCGCACTCTTATATGCTCCTCAAACCGGCAGGGACACTCGCCGGCTGATCGGAAAGAAGGCCCGTCAAGGGCGCGAAGCCGTCAGCGACGTGGGACAGGACCTCGCGGAAAGGGGCCGCGATCTCTATGAAAAGGGCCGCCGGGTTGCCGAGGATGCCGCGGACCTGCTGGATCGGGGCCGCCGCCTGGTAGAAAAATAACGTTTAGAGAAGGCCCACCGGCTTGGGGGAGGGTTTCTTGAGGGAGGCCAGCAGATTCTTGGCGGCTTCCCCGGAAATCTCCCGCGAGGCGGTCTGGTTCTGCTGGCCCACCACCTGAATCTCCTTGCGAAGCACCGCGACGGACTTAGGCGCGCGGATGCCTAGTTTGACCTGCGAGGGGCTGGCATCGAGAATCTCGATCTCGACATCGTCCCCGATCATGAGCGATTCCCCAAGGCGCCGGCGGATTACGAGCATGCCGTCTCCGTTTGAATGGCGTGCTGGTGGGAATAGCGCTGGTCGGCCCGCACCGCCTGAACCGCGATTCGATTTTTCAGATTCAGCACCACGGGCGCCAAAAGATTGGCGGTCACGGGGCCGTTTTCTGGCGCGCACAGCAGAGCCAGGCATAACACTTGGGCGTCAGAACCGGGCTGGCTTTCCTCGTCGAGGCCGAGACCCTGAAGATCCTCGTGCGTTACGCTCAGGGAATATGCCGGGTCGAGGGTTCCCACCGGCACCGCTAGAAAACAAAGCTCCGCGCTTCCCAGGCTTTGCAGAAACACAATGGGCGCCCATTCGGGCCGTTCCAGCAGCACGAAGCGCGTTTCCCGCTCAAAGCCAGGCAAGCCGGAAGGAAAACTCACCACCCAGGAATCGTCATACTCGAGGGAGCCAAAACGGCGCGTATCGACGAAGGGCATTCGGGAGCCGTTGGTGCATGTCGCGGGCCGTTCCGTGTGCGATCATCTTTTCTAGGACTCTGGAGGAACCTGACATGAAGCTGAAACTATTAACTACGATGGCGCTGGGAGCGGCGCTGCTGAGCGCGGCGGAAGTGCAGGCGCCTAAGCGCCTCGCGGCGGCGGCTCAAGCGTTCCAAGAGGTGATGGACACGCCCGACAAATCCATCCCGCAGGACCTGTTGAATCACGCCCAATGCGTGATCGTGATTCCGGGACTAAAAACGGGCGCTTTCATCTTTGGCGCGAAGTACGGCAAAGGATTCTGTCGCCTGCCGCAAGAAGGACGGGGTGGGCTGGTCGCGCGCCGGGTGCGATTCGCGTGGAAGGCGGCAGCTTCGGACTCCAGATCGGTGGGACGGAGACCGACGTCTTCATGCTGGTCATGAATCAGCACGGCATGGACCGTCTGCTCTCTACGAAATTCACCCTGGGCGGAGACGCCACCGCCGCGGCCGGTCCGGTGGGACGCTCCACGCAGGCCGAAACCGATGCGGCCCTCACGGCGGAGATCCTGACCTGGTCGCGGGCCAAGGGCTTGTTCGCCGGAGTCTCCCTGAGCGGCGCGACGCTGCGGGAAGACGAAGACTGGAACAAGGAACTCTACGGCCATCCGATTAAGAATCGCGAGATCCTTACCGGCAACACCGCCGCCTCCCGCCGTGCGGCCGCCGATTTCATGACCGACCTGAATAAGTACTCCAGCCGCAAGTAGCAATATTTCACCATGGCCGAGCCCGAAATCAACGCGCGCATGCGGGATGACTGGAATGCGCGCGCGCGCGAAGACGCGGGATATTATGTCGCTTTCGGACGGCGCGATCAAGACGAGGCCGGGTTCTTCGCCACCGCGACCGACGTCATCAACGGGTCTGGAGCAGGAGTTGCGCCGTGTCCGCTTTGGCCCAGCGAGGCGAATGGCGCGCGCTCGAAATCGGCTGCGGGCCGGGCCGGCTGATGCGGCCCATGAGCCGCCATTTCGTGGAGATCCACGGCGTGGATGTTTCCGATGAGATGATCGCGCTGGCCAAAGAAAAACTCCGCGATATTCCCAACGCACACGTGCATCTGACCGATGGCGCCAGCCTCCCGCAGTTCGCCGATGAGTCCTTCGATTTCGTCTATTCCTACGCGGTCTTCCAGCACATCCCCAGCCGGGAGGTGGTGTATCAGTATCTGAGGGAGATCCGGCGCGTGCTCAAGCCGGGCGGCCTGGCGCGGCTGCAATTCAACGGATTGGCGCGCGGCGGGGAGGGTCCCTACGATACCTGGGCCGGCGCGCGATTTTCCTCCAGCGACATGCTCGAATTTACGCAGGTTCAGGATTTTCAGGTGCTCGAGTTGGAGGGCGTTTCCACGCAATATATGTGGACCACCTGGCGCAAGCAGCGCGTCGGGCTGGCAGGCCGATCTACGAGAGCCGCGCGCACCAGGAGAACCTCGAATCGAAAGACAGCGCCCGCATCCGCCGCATCACCAACGCCAGCAGTTCGGAGCCGGTGGCGCCCTGCCGCGGCCGTTGGGCCACCATCTCCATTTGGGTGGAGCATCTTCCCGCCGATGCCGGGCTGCATCATCTGCGCGTCATCGTGGGCGATTCGCTCGGGAACCGTTTACTACGTCGGGCCCGCGGATGCGATGGGACTTGCAGCAAGTGAACGTCATCCTCCCCGAACTGGAGGCGACCGGACTGCTGCCAGTGGAGATTCAGTGGCTGGGGCAAAGGATCTGCCCGCCCGCGACGCTGCGCGTCATTCCGCCCGGCCCGTCGGTGCCGCGTATTTATTCGCTGAGCGACGGTGTGAACCAGGTCGCGGGAACCCGCATCGAAACGCGGCTGGTGAAGATGACGCTCGAAGAGGTGGCGCGGCCGCACGAGATCGAAGCCACGGTGGGCGGATGTCCGGTGGTGGATCTGGAGTTTTTCTGCACCGACCCCAGGCCGCAGCGCTTCGAAGTGAATTTCCGGTTGCCCGAGGAGATCCGACCGGGTGAACATCCGCTCGAGGTGCGCGTCGGAAAGCGCAAAGCTCGCGCCGGTGATGCTGCAAGTAGTCTGATGTGGCGGCCGGGAACCCGCCCTTTCATCTGCGCGCTTAGCTTCTTTCTCCTTGGCCTGGCCCTGATTCCTTACGCGGGAATTCAAAACGACGAAGCCCTCTTTGCAGGTCCTCTCTACCGGCCGTTCTTCGACCGCTATGGAATTCGATTCCTGCACCATGGCGTCCCGCTGATGGTGTTCCCCTATACGGTTACGCAAATCGTCTAGACTCCAACTGCCGTCCGGTATTCGAGCTATATCGGTTTCACCGCTAGGGTTGGGCAGCATTTGGCGAGCCCTGGTTATTCCCCGCCCGGAAGCTGATTTGAAGCACACGCCTTCCGTCCTCCTGATACGCAGTCGCGACCACGTCCACCTCGCGGCGCTGGTGAGTGGGGCTGGCGATGGTGAGATGGCGCTGCCACGTCTCATGCGCGGCCAAACAAGTCGCCATGTCCTGCAAATCCTCCGGGCTGAAAATCCCCGCATCCCACAGACGCCGTCCCACCAGCTCGCTTCGCGAATAGCCGGTAAGCGCGGTCGCCGCCGGGTTCAGGTCGACCACCGCGCCCGTGTCGCCGTCGAGGATGAGAATCCCGTCGCGAGCCGTCTCAAACAGCCGGCGATAGCGCGCCTCCGTGTTGGCCTTACGGTCCGTGACGTCGAACAGCGCCATCACGGCGCCGTCGATCTTATTGTCCAGCGTCCGGTAAGGCCGGATCGACATGGAGTAAAACCGTGCCGGCCCGGTCCTCCACCTCGCGCTCCTTGATGGTGAGATTATCAATCGCGTCCAGAAACAGAAGCTCCAGATCGGGAACGTTGATTTTCGGCTTGAAATCGCCGATGGGCCGGCCGATGTCGGTGGGCCGCAGGTTGAGGACCTTCTCCGCCTGGGGCGTGAAGCGGCGAATGCGAAGATCGTTGCCCAGCATGACGATGGGAATATTCACGCTGTTGAGCAGATTGCTCATATCGTTATTGGTCCGGACCAGCTCCGCATTGCGTCCGTGCATCTCCTCGTTGACCGTGGTCAGTTCCTCATTGGTCGATTGCAGCTCTTCCTTGGCGGTGAGCAGTTCTTCGTTGGTGCTTTGCAGTTCCTCATTGCTGGATTGAATCTCTTCGTTGGCGGATTTCAATTCCTCGGTGGTGGCCTCCTGTTCCTGGATGACCGATTGCAAATACAGCTTGGCCGAGCCCAGCTCCTGCTCCAGTTCTTTCAGGCGCCGTGCGGTGGAGGCGGAGATTCCCGTCCCTGGCTTGCCGGCCTGTGTGTTGGCCCGACCGTCGGCCTTGTGCTCGGCGGGGGCGGTTCCTCAAACACCACCAGAAACTGGGGATCGTTCATGACCGGGCACCTTGAGGGGCGTCACGGCAAGCCGCACCTGACGCAGCGTGTCGCTCTGTCCGATCTGAAGCGTCTGACTCCGGACCGCCGTTCTTTCAGCCGGGCCCGCTGGACCAGCTTCCGCACCTCCATGCCCAAGCCAGCCGCGGCTCATCTTCAGCAGGCTGAGGCTGGCGTCGCCGGCTGGCATGTTCCAGATAGGGAGTGGTGCGTCCCCGGAACTGGAGAATCTGCAAATTCGCGTCCACCACCACCGCCGGAGGACAGTACCGGCTGAGCAGCAGCTCATCGACCTTACGCTGGGCCTCCACATTGAGGAACCGCTCGCTCGGTTTAGGTTGGGCCGCTTCGACGCGTGCCTCGCCGTGCTCCGGGGAGGGGCCGATTTCGAGGATCGCGGATGAAGGACGCCGCGCTCCGCCGCGCGTATGCCTTCTGCCGGACGTCGATGATCTGAAACAAGTCCGTCGCGGTCCCCACGGTTTCCGAGACACCCAGCACCAGGAATCCTTGCGGCTTCAGGGCGTAGTGAAAAGTGCGCATCAGTTTCTGCTGGAGCACCGGACCAAGATAGATCAGCACGTTGCGGCAGGTGATCAGATCCAGTTTCGAAAAAGGCGGGTCCTTGGTCAGATTCTGGCGCGCGAAAATGCAGAGGTCGCGCACGGAGCGTGCGATCTGGTAGCTGCCGTCCACCTTGACAAAGAACGTCCGCAGCCGCTCCGCGGAAACGTCATTCGCAATGCTGTCCGGATAGACGCCGGCCCGGGCCTTTTCGAGGGCCGACTTCGCTGAGGTCCGTTCCGAAGATCTGGATACCGGCCTCCATGTGGTTGTCGTGCAGATATTCGAGAAGGCAAATCGCGACGGAGTAGGCTTCCTCCCCGGTGGAGCAGCCCGGCACCCAGATGCGGATCGGATCGCCGGCGGCCCGATCTCGCAGAAGGGAGGGGAAAATCCGGTTCTTCAAGAAGTCGAACATTCCGGATTCGCGAAAGAAACAGGTCACATGGATCAGAATGTCCTGGAATAGCGCCTGAATTTCGCCCCGGTTTTGGCGGACAAGCTTTATGTAATCCGCGCGGTTCATCGACGCGATTGAGCGCCATCCGGCGCTGAATCCGGCGCTGAATGGTGGCCCGCTTGTAATGCGTGAAGTCCACGCCGGTGGCGTTCCGGAGCATCGCGAAGACTTCTGCGAACTCCGGCTCGGCCGGATCCATTCCGGCTTCGGGTTTGAGCCTGGAGACGTAAGGATGGCGCGCAATACGGACCAATTCATGCGCGATCTTCTCGGGAGAAAGAATGAAATCCACGCAGTCGGCTGCGATGGCGCTGCGCGGCATTCCGTCGTACTTCGCGGACCGTTCGTCCTGGCAGAACGTGATGCCGCCCCCGGCCTTGATCGCCTTTAGCCCCAGGGTTCCGTCCGTGGCGCTGCCGGAGAGGATCACCCCGATGGCTTTGTTCCCTTCCTGTTCCGCCAGGGACCCGAAGAAAATAATCGACGGACATCTGCGCGCCCCGCCCGATACGCGGCAGAGCCGCAAAGCACCGCCGGAGACGATCAGGTTCGCGTTCGGTGAGATGACGTACACATGATTTGGCTCTATCGCCGCTCCATCCCGGACTTCCTCACCGGCATGGAACTCGACCGGGCGAGGAGTTCCGCCAGAACGCTGGGGTGCTTGGGATCCAGGTGCTGCACCAGCACGAAGGCCATGCCTGTATCGTCGGGCAGGTGCGCGAGCACTTCGGAAAATGCTTCGAGTCCGCCGGCCGACGCGCCAAACCCGGCCACCGGGCAGCGGGAACGGCCCGTTGTTTTAGATTGGCTTTCAGTATCGGATTCATCGGGCAAAGTCTCTCGGCCAGCTTTCTTTGTTGATTTTGGCTTTAGGGACGGAGACTTGGTCGGCATTGCTTATTGCCGGTATGATACACGATAATAGATCGAAGTGGTTCCGAGTCGAATTAAAAACGACTCCGTCCCTGAGCTGTTAAGCGAGTTGGCGGAAGCGCGATCCCGTCTCGATCGAGCCTTGATTAATAGTGCGGAGCAAAGGCGGCGTATGGCCGTCGCTTGCGCGGCGCTCGAAAAAACCATGCAGTTGGTGCGCCGCAATCAGGCCGCTTTGGCGGAGACGCCACCAGCCGGACTGAACGGCTCCAGTGCCAGGAAGGCTTCGCCTGCCAGCATCAACCATCTTAAGCTACTCACTCCCCGAGAGATAGAAGTTCTTCGGTTGATTGCTGAGGGACTGTCCACCAAGGAAATCGCCGCGCAACTGGACATCTCCTTTAAGACGGTGGTGTCGCATCGCACCCACCTGTTGGAAAAGTTGGGTATTCACGAGAGTGCTACCCTGGTTAGGCTGGCCGTTCGGGCCGGGATCGTTTCGGCATAGACACTCGGACAATTACCCGATTGTGACTGGAGGGGTAGCCCTATTACACTTCAGTCGTAATGGAAAGCGAAATGTCCGAGCCAGTCAAGATTGAAATCTGCAGCCCCGCCGTGGGTAATGTGCAGCAAATGCAAGTGGTAAATGGGTTCATTCAGCCTCCGGGCCCGGTACAGGTGCTAGTCCTGTCAGCCGACCATAAATGGCGCTTGCAAAATGAGGTCAGGCTGGACGGTTCGTACTGGAGCGCGACCTGTCATTTTGGCGAGGAAGACGGGCCGGGCGGAGAGTACGGTATCGTCGCTGTTTCGGGGAACAGCATCTGGCGCCCCATCCTAGACGAGATTCCGGAGGAGCTGCCTAGGTCTGAGGTGGTTCACGTCTTGCGTCCCGTGCTAGTCGCCGCCGCTTATTAAGTTGTCAATCTCGACCGGAGGCCGACTGACACGTTGGTCAGCGACCGGCCGCAGGTTGCCAACCTGCCCTTACCGCACAACACACCAAAATCCTCGAAACGGTGTCTAATAGAGTTGAAGAGGTAAATTTCATGAACAAGTGGCTGGCGATAGCCCTCGTCGCGGCGTGCGGATTCGTGCATGCGGCCGAGATGGCGCGCCCGAAGGCGGGCAAGGTCGAGATTTTCCCGTTGAAGGACATCCGGCCGGGCATGCAGGCCACGGCCTGGACCGTGTTTCAGGGCACCGAGCCCGAGGCCGATACCGATCGAGATCATCGGCGTCTGGAACAAAGCCAACGGCCCCAACGACGTGATTCTCGGCAAGATGGGCGGCAAGGCCAAGGAGACCAACGTCGCCGCCGGCATGAGCGGCAGCCCGGTTTATATCGACGGCAAACTGGTGGGCGCGGTGGCCCTGCGGATCAGCGTGTTCTCGCCGGATTCGATCTGCGGCATCACGCCCATCGAGTCGATGCTCGAGATCAACGATTTTGATGCGTCGCGTCCGGCCGATGCGCGCACTCCTGGCGCGGCAGCGCCGGCTAAGACCGTCGCGGCCGCGGAGATGCCGCAACGACTCCTGGAACGGCTGGTGGCCGCGGGAGTGGGCGTGTCCGGCGCTTCCGCGAACACTCCCACTGCTGACCCCGATTGAAACGCCGCTGATTTTTTCCGGATTCAGCGAGAAAACCTTGCGGGCCTTCGACCCGATGTTTTCGCAGATGGGCATCACGCCGGTGCAGGGCGGCGGCGGAGCGGCCGGGAACTTGAGTGCGAAGCCTGTGGCGGGCTGGGAGAAGTCGCTCAATCCGGGCGACTCGGTGGCGGGCATTCTGGTCTCCGGAGATCTTTCCGCCACCGGAACGGGCACGGTGACGTATAACGACGGCAAGCGCATGCTCGCGTTCGGCCATCCCTTCATGAGCCTGGGGCCGGTGGACATGCCGATGGCCAAGAGCGAAGTGGTGATGACGCTGGCTTCGTCCTATCAGCCGACCAAGCTGCCGAACACCACCGAT
Source organism: uncultured Acidobacteriaceae bacterium (assembly GCA_963732165.1). Taxonomy (GTDB): domain Bacteria; phylum Acidobacteriota; class Terriglobia; order Terriglobales; family Acidobacteriaceae; genus Telmatobacter. The sequence continues at coordinate 225,254 of CAVSYM010000012.1, read as the reverse complement.
GTGGTGGGCGCGCTGCATCAGGACCGCTTCAGCGGCATCATGGGCGAACTGGGCGACGAAGCTCCCATGGTTCCGGTGCACTTCAAGGTGCGGACGCTCGATGCGGCCAATGAGGTGGTCAAGGAGAAGGACATGAACTTCAGCATCTTCGTCCATCAGAAATGGACGCCGTACCTGATGCTGCTTACGCTCTCGACCTCCCTCCAGCAGATCAACGAATACGCCGACGAAATCACCTACCGGATGAGCGGCAACGTGGAGATGGCCGACGGCGGCGAGCATCCACGTCGTCGACCATGCTCGCGGGCAGCGAAGCTGCCGGCTCCGCCGCCGCTGGTGCTGGCCAGCTGGTGGGCGCGACAAATTCAACCGCCTGTTCCTCAATCCGGTTTCCATGCCGAAGCTGAAGAGCGTGGATTGCACCATCGACCTGCTGCCGGACCGGCGCGTGGCCGCCATCGATAACGCCTGGACGCCTCGACTCGAAGTCGAAGCCGGAAGCGAGATTCCGGTGAAGGTGTTCCTGCGGCCCTATCGCGGCGAGCGCATGGAGACGTTCCGTCACCGTGAAGATTCCCGCGGGTCTGCCCAAGGGCGAGCATCGCATCCTGTTCAGCGACGCGGACACGCTGAATCGCCTGCAAACCACGGCTGTATCGGGCAACCGCTATCTGGATATTCCGGAGACGGTGTCGCTGCTCAATCAGGAGCGCAGCAACAACCGGCATGTACGTTTCGCTCGTCGAAGGCCGCGCGACCTATTACACCGACGACAAGACGCTGCCGTCCCTGCCCGCTTCGATGCTGAACGTGCTGCAAACCGAGCGCACGCCCAGCCGGTCGCTGGCCGGAACGCCGGAGACGGTGCAGGAACAGCTCTCGGTTCCCTTCGATGAGATGGTGAGCGGAAGCTATCTCGCTGCGCATCACAGTTAAGTAAACTCCATTCAATGAAACTTCTTGTGGTGTATTGCGCGCTGCTTTGCGTCTGGTTGAGCGCCGCTTGCGCGCAGTCGAAACCGAAGACCTGGAAGCAGGCCGAAATGGCCGACTTCGACAAGGGCACCCTCACCGGGCTGTCGCTTTCGAGCGAAGGACGATTGACGCTGGCGCCTGCAGTGAAAGAGATCTTCGATGGTTCGGTGGCGTTCCTGTGGGCCGTGGCGCGCGATTCCAAGGGCAATGTCTACGCGGCGGGCGGCGGATTGGGCGCCACCAAGGCCAAGCTGTTCGCGGTCGATCCGCAAGGCAAGGTGAAGACGCTGGCGGAGCTGGACGGCATCGCCATTCAGGCCATCGCCATCGACGCCGCGGATCGCGTCTACGCGGCCACGTCGCCGGACGGAAAAGTGTATCGCGTGGATGCCGCCGGGAAAGCGGATGTCTTCTACGATCCCAAGGCCAAGTACATCTGGGCGCTGGCGTTCGATAAGGCGGGGAATCTCTACGTCGCCACGGGCGATCAGGGCGAGATTCATCGGGTGACGCCGGCCGGCGCAGGATCGGTTTTCTTCAGCACCGAGGAAACCCACGCGCGGTCGCTGGCGGTGGACGCGAGCGGGAAACCTGATCGTGGGCACCGATCCCGACGGGCTGATCCTGCGCGTGACACCGGCAGGCCAGGGTTTCGTGCTGTATCAGGCTCCCAAGCGCGAGATTACAGCGGTGGCGGTGGCCGCCGACGGAACCATTTACGCCGCGGGGGTGGGGAACAAGGCAGGCTCCGGCTACTCCTCCGCCGCCCGCGCCTGCGCGCCGCCCCGGCCCCGGTTAACGCGGCGTGGGTTAGCGTCCGGCCGCGCTTCCTCCGACGGTGAGTACGGCTCCCGCGGTGGCCGGCGGCTCCGAGATCTACCGCATTCAGGCCGACGGCTACCCGCGCAAGATTTGGAGCGATTCGCAGGACCTGGTCTACGCGCTGGCCTTCGACGCCCGCTCGCGGCTGATCGCGGCCACGGGCAATCGCGGGTACCTGTATCGCATCGATTCCGACTATTCCTACACGCGGCTGCTCAACCTCGCCTCCACGCAGGTGACCGGACTCTGCTCCGCGCCGGATGGCACGCTCTACGCGGTCACGGGCAACATCGGGAAGCTGTTCTCGGTCGGGCCGCGGACGGAAGCGTCGGGTATCTATGAGAGCGACGTTCTCGATGCCAGCGCATTCACTTACTGGGGCAGGATTACCGCCGAACCCGACCCGCCGCGGCGGCGTGGTCTTTGAGACGCGCAGCGGCAATCTGAGCCGCCCGCAACAGAACTGGAGTCCCTGGGAGAAGCTCAACGCCGGACGAATCGCGTCGCCGGCGGCGCGCTTCCTGGAGTACCGGGCCGACGCTTTCCGGAACGGCCGAACTCGGCGAAGTGGATGTCGCGTATCAGATGAAAAACGTCGCGCCGGTGATCCAGGAGATCGAAATCACGCCGGCGAATTACAAATTCCCGGCTGCCTTCGCGGCGCCGCGGTCTCGGCGAGCACCACTTTGTCGCTGCCCCCGCTGGGGCGGCATACGTCGACGGCGGCGGCCAGCCCGGCTTCCGATTCCGGGAATTCGCCGGTGCTCACGTGGGCCAAGGGCCAGATCGGCGTACGCTGGCTGGCCAACGACGACAATGGCGATTCGATGCTGTTCAAGGTCGAGATTCGCGGCGTCAACGAGACGGACTGGAAGTTAGTCCACGATAAGATTCGGGAGCACTACGTGAGTTGGGATTCGACGGCGTTTCCCGATGGAAAATACGTGGTGCGCGTGACGGCCTCGGATTCGCCCTCGAATCCGCCCGATCAGGCTTTGACCACTTCGCGCGTAACCGATCCTTTTCTGATCGACAACACCCCGCCGGAGATTACGGGCCTCACCGGGACTGCCGCGAATGGAAAAATCGACGTGCGCTTCCACGCCAAGGACGCGCTGAGCGTTCTTGGCAAGGCAGAGTATTCGGTCAACGGCGGAGACTGGATGGTGGTCGAGCCCACCACGCGCCTGACCGATTCGACCGAGCACGACTACCGCGTGCGGGTGGACCGGGGCACGGGGGAAACCACCATCGCGGTGCGGGTTTCGGATGAGTACGAGAATCAGGCGGTGGCGAAGACGGTCGTGAAGTAATCGGGCAGGTTGCCAACCTTGCGGCCGATTGCCAATCGCCCCGCGCTTAGCCGGGGTTCACGCAGGGAAGCAGGATTTCGAAGGTGGTTCCGATATTTTCGCCGGTCACCACGCCAATCCCTCCGCCCAGGCTGCGGACCATGCCGTAGATCGGGGAAAGATCGACTCCCGTGTCCTCATGAAGCTGATAAAAGGGCTCGAAAAGATGGTCCTTGACGTTGGCGTTCAAGGGCCTGCCCGAATCGGAAATCGTGAGCGCTCCGTAAGTTCCCGCCTTCAACTCGCCGCTCTCGGTCAAATCTCGTAAGCCCGTACGAATCTGCAAGCGATCGGTGGCCCGCATGCGGGTGTGGGCGCTGCCGCACAGGACCAGGATTACCTGCCGCAGGCATTCCGCATTGGCCAGCGACGCCCGGTCAACCGGTTGGAGATCGAAATCCATCAGGCAAGGGACGGCTTGGTGCAGCTGGGGCCGCATTTCCTTAACCAGCCGGTTCAGGTCCACCGGTTCGACCGGAAGGAGTTGACTGCCGCTGAACGCGACCAGATGCTGCGTCAAACTGGAAGCCCGGTGGCTGGCGGTCACGATCTCCTGCAACTCCTGACGCACGGGATTGCTCTCCGGGGTTCCCGTCAGCGCCAGTTCGCTATACCCGTTAATGGTGGTGAGCAGGGTTTCATACTGGCCGGCGATTCGCCCCACGATCTTCGCCGCATACGATAGGGATGACTGGGCCGGAGCAGCAGCCTGGAGCGCCCCTTTGGGCCGTTGGTCGAAGAATAAGTAGATATAGGAAACCGGCTCCAATTGTAATTTCGCGGCCTTAAACGGCAAGCGCATGTGCGATCCGTCCTTGCAGCGGATTTCGAGCGTTCCAGTTAACCGTGAGGCGGAGAGCGCCTCGGGCACCAGCTTCAGGATGCTCCGTCCGACCAGTTCGTCCGCGGTGTAACCGAACAGCTCTTCCGCCGCGACATTTACCGTTCGGATCAGGCCGGTAGTTTCAAATTTCACGATAGCCTGGGGAATGTTGTCGTGCAGCACCAGGGTGTGGTTGGTGAGCTCGGAAACCTCGCGCAGCAATTGCGCCCGATCCGCGCGCCAATCCCTCCAGCGGACGGTCAGCCAGCATGCCCCTAGGAACAGCAGCGCCACGCCGCCGATTGAAATGATCCCGATCATGATTCTAGCCAAGGCACACGTAGACTGTCGAAGCCTGGAGCTCGTCGAAACGGGACTATAACATACGTTCTTGGATTTCGACCCGCGGACTCAACGCATGAGAGTACCGGTACTCAGCGCCTGGAGCGATGAGCGCCGCCGCCGAGGCCGCCCAGATCGATGATGACCGCGATCAGCAGCCACAGCAGATTGATCCCCTGCGTCGGCATTCCGCTGTTCAGCTCCCATGCGTATACGAGCGTGGTGAGCGGCAGGAAAATGAAGCCGAGCACCGGAATGATCAGGCCACCGTGGAACGCGCGCTGAAGATAGGTGGAGAAAAACCACATCAATACCAGCGCAATGCGCGGGAACAGCAGAACGACAAACAGTAGGAGGCAAGGCACAAGTCAATCTTAACCCCTAAGCCTGGAGAAAAGTATCCGAACGAATCGCCCCCGGGTGTGGTATCTGTTAAGGGAAAGGAGTGTTCCACGTATGAACACCAAAAATAAGCAGGGCCAGAAGAACCAAAGACAAAAGACTCGACAGAAGCAGGGGACGAAGAAGCAGCTCCGGAATCCCAACATGCTTCAAGACGACCGCAAGTATCAGGAGCACGAGCACCCTGAAACCCGCATGACCGATTGAAGCGCATCTGCTCGAATCCTTGTCCGTAAAAAGCTCCCTCCCGCGGAAACGCCGGAGGGAGCTTCACGTTTCGTGGTAGCGTGTTGTCACATAGTTTGGTTGAGAAGAAGAGATGAACGCGAAACAGAATATTCTCGCCGCCGGCGTATCGCTCCTGATCGCCTCCGCCTGCCGGCAGGCTTCGCTTCCCAAAGTGTCCTACCCCGCGACCCAAAAAGACGATCTGGTCGACGATTACTTCGGAACCAAAGTTCCCGACCCATACCGGTGGATGGAGGATCTCGACTCCAAGCCGGTGGCCGATTGGGTCGCCGCCGAAAACAAGGTGACCTTCGACTATCTCGCCAAGCTTCCCCTGCGCGAACATTTCAAGCGGCGCATCACGGAGCTCTGGGATTATCCCAAGGTTTCGATTCCGGTCCGCGAAGGCGGGCGATACTTCTACGCGAAGAACAGCGGCCTGCAACGCCAGGCGCCGGTCTACATGCGCTCCAGCCTGACCGGAGCCGCCAACGCTGGTGCTCGATCCGAACGTGTTGTCGCCCGACGGTTCGGTTTCGCTGGCCCAATGGACGCCATCGCGCGACGGCCGGCTGCTGGCCTACGGACTTTCCGAAGGCGGCGCGGATTGGCGTACGCTGCATGTGCGCGACATCGATTCCGGCAAGGATCTGCCGGACGAAGTTCGCTGGATGCGCTTCTCCGGCATCTCCTGGACCAATGACAGCAAGGGATTTTTCTATTCGCGGTATCCGGAGCCGCCCGAAGGGCAAAGCGCTGGAAGCGGCCTTGTCCGGCCAGGCCGTTTACTACCACCGGATCGGCACGCCGCAATCCCAGGACCGGCTGATTTACGAGCGCAAGGATCTGCCCACCTGGTTCGTGGCTGGCGACGGTCACCGAAGACGGGCGCTATCTGCTGATCACCATTCAGAAAGGATCGGATAATAACAACCGGCTGTACTATGCCGACCTGGGCGACCCCAAGCGGCCCGTCGATCGGCGCTCCCGTCAAGCCGGTGATCGAAGACGATGACGCGGAGTTCGCGGCCTTCGGCAATGCCGGACCGGTGCTGTATCTGCGAACCGACCGGGCCGCGCCCAACCGCAAAGTGATCGCGGTCGATCTCGCCCAGCCGGCCCAGGCGAATTGGAAGACCATCGTCCCGGAAGGAAAGCAAGCCATCGAGAGCGTGTCGCTGATCGGCGGACGCATTGTCGCGCAGTACCTGGTGGACGTGCAAAGCCGCGTATCGCTGTTCGGTCTGGATGGCAGCGCGCAAGGCGACATGCCTTTGCCCGGCACCGGGACCGTGGCCGGGATCGAGGGCCGCGAGGACACGCCGGAGATCTTCTACGCGTTCAGCTCGCCGCTGTTTCCGGAGACGGTCTTCGCTTACGATCCGCAGTCCCGGCAGCAGACTCCGTTCGAAGCCGCCAAGCCGCCCGTGGATGTGACGCAGTACGAAACCAAGGCGCTGTTTGCCACTTCGAAGGACGGCACGCGCGTGCCGTTCTTCCTCACCTGGAAGAAAGGCCTGGCGCTCGACGGCAGCCACCCGGCGATGGTCTACGGCTACGGCGGGTTCTCCATCAGCACGCTGCCCGACCTACAGGCCGGACGTGCCGGCCTGGCTCGAACTGGGCGGCATTTGGGTGACCGCCAACATGCGCGGCGGCGCGGAGTACGGCGAGGCGTGGCACAAGGCGGGAAATCTCGGCAAGAAGCAGAACGTGTTCGACGACTTCATCGCCGTGGCCGAGCAGCTGGTCAAAGAGAAGTACACGTCGCCGGCAAAGCTGGGAATCATGGGCGCGCTCGAACGGCGGCTTGCTGGTGGGCGCGGTAGAGCTGCAGCGTCCGGATCTGTACGCGGTCGCGCTTCCCGGCGTCGGCGTGATGGACATGCTGCGCTACGACAAGTTCACCGGCGGCCATGCCTGGGTCACCGAGTACGGCTCGTCCTCCAATGCCGCCGACTTCGCGTATCTGATCAAGTACTCGCCGGTTCAAAACGTCAAGCCGGGCGTGTGCTATCCCGCGACGCTGGTCACTACCGCGGATCATGACGATCGCGTGGTGCCCAGCCATTCCTTCAAGTTCACGGCGGCGATGCAAGCCGCCCAAGGCGTGCGATCGCCCGGTGCTGATTCGCGTCGAAACAGAGGGCTCGCACGGCTACCGTCCCACGGATAAGCGGATCGCGGAATACGCCGACGAATGGGCCTTCGCGGCCGCCGCGGTGGGAATGCGCGAGCCGTAGCCCCTTCTGGCATATAGTGAGGGTATGAGACAGCGAGTTCTGGTGGCCTGCACGGTGGCGATTGTCTCCGCCGCGGCCTGGGCGCTGGCCGATAGTTTGGAGGATACGCTTTACATTCCTCTCGATCATCCCGCAATTCAATATTCCAAAGCGTCCGGGGACGATCCGGTGGCCCGTCTCGACAAGCAACTGCAAAGCGGCAAGGCAAAGCTCGATTACGCGCCGAATGAATGGGGCTACCTGCCCTCTCTGCTCAAGCAACTCGGGATCAACGTTGATTCACAGGTGCTGGTGTTTTCGCGGACCAGCATCCAGACCAGCCACATCTCGCCCCGCACGCCCCGAGCTATTTATTTCAACGACGATGTGGCGGTGGGCTACGTGCAAAACGGCGAGGCGCTCGAACTGACCGGGCTCGATCCTCGCCAGGGCATTTATCTTTACACGCTCGATCCCGTCAAAACGGATAAGCCAGGCCTGGCGCGCCGCGACGACTGCCTGCGCTGCCACCAGGGTCCCATTACCTTCGGAGTGCCGGGGCTCATGGTGAGTTCGGTCCATCCGCAGACGGAAGGGCGGGAGGGCCATGGCAGTTCCTTCGTGACCGACCAGCGCATCCCTTTGAGCGGGCGTTGGGGCGGCTGGTACGTGACCGGAACGACGGGCTCGCAGCATCATCTGGGAAACAATGTAGCCCTGGTCGATCCGCTTCATCCGGGCGGGCCGGCCGGAGAGGAAACGCAAAACATCACCAGCCTGGCGCAGATGTTCGATACTTCGAAATATCTAGCGCCCACCAGCGATATCGTGGCGCTGATGACGCTGGAGCACCAGACGCGCATGACCAATCTGATCACGCGCATCGGCTGGGACGCGCGCATCGCGCTGCACGATGGCAAGTGGGACCCGAAGATCGATCCTGAGATCGATGAAATGGTGACGTATATGACTGTTCGCCGATGAGGCGCTGCTCAAAGAACCGGTCACAGGCGTCTCCACGTTCACCAAGACGTTCCCGCAGCGCGGCCCGCGCGACAAGCAGGGGCGCTCGCTTGCGCGATTTCGATCTGAAGACGCGCCTGTTCCGCTATCCGCTTTCCTACATGATTTACAGCGCGGCTTTCGACGCTCTGCCGGATATGGCGCGGGAGCGCGTGTATCGCCGGCTGTTTGACGTTCTGACGAAAAAGGATCAGCTCGCGGCGCTGGAGATTGTCCGGGAAACGAAGCCGAATCTGCCCGCGTACTGGCGCTAAGTGTGCCGACGCGCCCTACTGAAGTTTCAGGCTCGCGACTTTGATCTTGTCGCCTTGGATCTCGCCGGTGATCTCCACTTCCAGATCGTCCAGTTTCTTGGACGCCTTGAGCGCCTCCAGCGCCATGCGGTTGCCCGCTTCATCAAAGCTGTAAAATTTGTTGTCCCACGTGAAGACGCCGTAGCCGCTTTTTTGGCTGTCCGGCTTCAGCGCGTCTTCCCGCGTGTGCGCCTCTGCGACAATCATGCCGCCTTCCAAACGCGGGCCCGGAACCAGGCGAACTTCAGCCTGCGAAGAAAACGCCTTGTCGATCAGGACTCCCTTGATCTGAGCAGCCGACGCGACGGCGGCGAAGCCGGCCAGCAGGATCAAACTCCCACAGAGCCGTCGAGCGAACATATTTCTCAAGCCTCCTAGAAATTATTTACACCCCGGCTCCAGGGACTGTCAATCCCTTCGGCTGGGGTTATCCGATTTCTTGGATTGCTCTGGGCAGGAACCGCAGCAAATCGGTCGCGATCAGGCATTGCTCGGTTAGCTCCTCCGCGCCCAGTTCCCCCGACCGGCCGTGCAGCCACACCGCGGCTCGGACTGCGGTTTCGATCTGGTTGGGGAACTGCGCCACCATGCCCGAGATCATTCCGGTCAGGATATCCCCCGTCCCGCCGGTCGACATGGCGGGCGACCCAGACAGGTTGATAAACACGCGACCGTCCGGCATCCCGATCAGCGTGCGATTCCCCTTGAGCACCAGGCAGAGATTGCGCTCCTGCGCGAAGCTACGGGCGGTCTGCACGCGATCTCCAACCGTGTGGCCGAGCAGGCGCGCCATCTCACCTGGATGAGGCGTCAGAATGGTATCCACTCCCCGGCCGCGAAAATCCGTTCCCGCAATGGAATTCAAGCCGTCGGCATCGATCACCATCGGGACTCCGGGATCGGTCATCAGCCGGGCGAGCAGTTCGCGGTGCAGGCCGAGACCCGGCCCCACCGCTAGGACGGTCTTCCGCTCCAGCGAAAAGTCCTCGAGCGTCTCCGTCATCAGCTCCGGCGCATAATGCGAGGCGTCACGCGAGGTGACGCTTACCAGTCCCGCGCCCATCCGCAAAGCCGCGAGGCCGGCCATGGTCACCGCGCCGGACTTGCCCGGCGAGCCTCCCACCACCAGCACGTGTCCGTAGTCGCCTTTATTGGAGTCGCGTTTGCGCGGCTTGAATAAAGGCGCGAAGTCGCGCGGGTCCGAGACTTCGAGCTTCGACACAGCCAGTTGCGGAGGACAGCCGATCTGGGAGACCACCAAACGTCCCACGCATTCCTCCGCGCCCTCCGCCAGGTAATGCTCCACCTTAGGCGCGGTGAACGTCACGGTGGTATCCGCGCGTACGCATTCGCCCCCGCCGCCGAGACCGGAAGGCAAATCCACCGCGACGATCTTCGCTTCCGGAAACTCGCGCGTGGCGCGGATCAGATCCAGAATACGGCCCTGCGCCGGCCCCTTCAACCCGGTGCCCAGCAGAGCGTCCACCACGACGGTCACTTCGCGGCGCTCGCGCAGCTTTTGTGGAATCTCACGCGTAGGCGCGACGCGCGTTTCCTCCACCAGCCGCCGGTAATTCACCGCCGCGTCGCCGGTGAGTTCCTCCGGCGCGCCCAGCCATCACGACCTGCAAGCGCGCGACCTTATCGCTCAGCAGGCGCGCCAGCGCCAGCCCGTCGCCTCCGTTGTTCCCTTTTCCGCACAGCATCACCACGATACTGCTGGTGCAGTGGATCGAACTGCTGCGCCAGGGCCTCCTCCACGCGGTGCGCCGCGTTTTCCATCAACGCGAGGCTGGGGACGCCCGCCTCGATGGTGAGCCGGTCCACTTCCCGGATCTCGTCCGCCGTCAAGACCATCATGCCGCTACCCCCGTCAACAACGCCTCCAGGCGGCGCAAACCCTGCGGTTCTCCCATGGCGATCAGATGATCGCCGCTTGAGATCTTGCGCCTCGGCCGGAGGATTGAAGAGCATCTGTCCGTCGGCTCTGCGGATCGCCAGCACGATTACGCCGGTGTCCCGCCGCACCTGCATCTCGGCCAAGGTTCTACCAGCGAAGGCGCTGCCTTGTGTCACCTGCACTTGCTCGATGCCAACGTCCAGACCCATATTGCTGGTCGTGAAATCCAGAAACTGCTGGACGTGCGGTTTAATGATCGCCTGCGCCATGCGATGACCCGTACTATTGTAAGGCGCGATCACGAAGTCGGCTCCGGCGCGCCGCAGCTTCTGCTCGGAAGTTTCCTCGGCCACGCGCGCCGAGAGCTGCAATCGTGGGTTGAGCGTCTTGGCCGTCAGAATCACAAACAAATTGTCGGCGTCCGAGGCGAGCGAGGCGATTAAACCCTTGGCTTTGTCGATCCCCACCTCGATCAGCGTGTCATCCCGGCTGGCGTCGGCCAGCACCGCCAGCATGCCTGCCCGCATGGCGCGCTCCACCTTTTCGTCATTGTTGTCCACGATGACGAAAGGAATGCCCGACTGGCGCAGTTCATCCGCCGCGCCGCGCCCCACCCGCCCCCAGCCGCACAGGATGACGTGCCCCTCCAGCTTATCGATCATGCTTTTCACCCGCCGCTTTCCGAAAAATTGATTCAGCTCCAGTTCGATTACGATCTGCGTCATCGCGCCGATGGCCAGCAGCATAATGATCACGCCAAACAGGATCACGAACGAGTTGAACCAGCGGCCCGCCCGGCTGAGCGGGTGAATTTCGCCGTAGCCCACCGTGGTCACCGTGGTCAGCGTCATATAGAACGCGTCGAAGACCGGGTAGTGATCGATCAGAACGAAGCCGAGCGTGCCGATTCCGAGCGTAGCCACCATCGCGAGAGCGATGATGAGCAGCCGGCGCCGGAGTTGACCCATGTGTCTATCTTAAGCTGGCGTCCGCTTGAAACCGCCATTCTTCGATACAACTTCCCTTATAATAAGGGGCTTGGACCTCGAAAAAACACTGCTGCGCAAGGTGGGCGAGGCCGTCTCGCGATTCAAAATGATTCGCGACGGCGACCGCGTCGCCGTAGCGCTTTCCGGCGGCAAAGATTCGCTCACGCTGCTGGAAGCTCTGCTGCTGCTTGCAGAAGCGCGCGCCGGTGGAGTTCACCGTGTGCGCGTTCACCGTGGAGCAGGGCAAATTTCTGCGCCCCTTCGAAGCCCATGGGCGAATACCTGAAAGTCGCGCGGCATCGACTGGACCTATCATCGCGACAACCCGTCCATACGGCTGCTGGAGGAGCAGCCCGATCACGGCTGCGACCTGTGCAGCCGCTTCCGCCGCCGCGCGGTGTATCAGATTGTGCGCGGCCTGGGCGCGAACGTCATCGCCTTCGGCCACACCGCCGACGATTTCTGCGAGTCCTTCCTGCGCAACGCGCTGTTCACCGGCCGCACCAGCGCTCTGCCCGCCATCACCTGGTCCGGCCAGCGGGAGTTCCGGCTGATCCGGCCGCTGGTGTTCGTCACCGAGGATCTGACCGCGCAATACGCCGCATCGCTGGGCGCGCCGGTGATTCCCTGCGGCTGCTCCCTGCGGACGGGAACCGTACGGCGTACTCTGCGGTCTTTCATCGGCGATCTGGAACGGGAGCACCCGCGCCTCAAGGAATCTCTGCTTTCGGCGATGGGAAATATCGAAACCGGCCGCCTGCTCGATCCGCGCTATCTCGACCTGAGACATCGGAACCGCGAGAGCCAGCGTGAGCCTGATCCCTTGGCGATCCTGCGCCGAATGACCGTCACCGTTGCCGTGCCGACCCTGGCCGCCGGCGACGCTTTGGCGGACTGTTTGCGCTCGCTCGAATCTCAGACGTTGACGATTTCGAGGTGGTGGTGGTGGACAACAGCGGGACAGCCTGGCGCGCGCCTCTTTGTGTCAAAGCTGGGGCGAGCGCGTGCGCCTGATCGCGAACCCTCGCAATGTGGGCTTCGGGGCAGCGGTGAATCAGGCCTTCCGTTCCTCCGCAAGCGCCCTACCTGGCGACGCTGAACGACGACGCGGTCGCCCATCCGCAATGGCTGGCAGCGCTGGTCGAGGCGCCGATGCGCATCCGCGGGCCGGAATGTTCGCGAGCCAGGTGCGCATGGCGGACGCCGCCGGCGTTAAGGTGGTTCTCGATTCGGCGGGCATGCTGATCGCGGCCGACGGATCGAGCAAACAGCGCGGCCACGGCCAGCCGCCGGAGGAGTTCGCGGAATCCAAGGAGGCGCTGTTTCCCAGCGGATCGGCCGCCTTGTACCGGCGCGAGATGCTGGAGCGAGATCGGCGGCTTCGACGAGAGCTTCTTTCTGTACTGCGAAGACACCGATCTGGGGCTGCGCGCGCGCTGGGCGGGCTGGGAATGCCGCTACGTGCCGCGAGCGAGTGGTGGAGCATCGCTACTCGCATTCGGCCGGGCGAGCGTCCCCGCTCAAGGCGTACTACGTGGAGCGCAACCGGCTGTACACCGTGATCAAGAATTTTCCGCTGCGGCATGCTGCTGCGCGCGCCCTTCGCGGCCGCGGCGCGCTATTTCTGGCACTTGATCTCGCTCGTCGGACGGGCGGAGGGAAGGCCGCGGAATTCCGCACCGCGGGACAATCGCGCGGCGCTGCTGCCGTTTCTGGTATTTCGCGCGCACGCCGCGGCGCTGATGCGTCTGCCGCGCCTGCTGCGGGAGCGCCGGGCTATTCCGAAATCGCGGCAGCATCACCGCACAGCGAGTTTGAGCAGTTGCTCGCGCGGCACTCGATCCCGTCCGGCAGGTGGCGGCGCTGTGACCGGACGCCAAGCTGATGATCCTGATCCCGGCCTTCAATGAAGAGGGCGCGGTGGCGGGCGTGGTGGCGAGGTTCGCGCCGTGATGCCGGATGCGCCGGTGCTGGTGGTGGACGATTGCTCCGACCGACGCCACTGTCTCCCGCGCGCGCGAGGCCGGCGCGCGCGTGCTGCCGCTGCCGCATCACCTGGGGCTCGGCGGCTGCGTGCAAGCCGGCTACCGGCTGGCGTTCGAGCTGGGCTATCGAGTACGTCATCCGCGTGGATGGCGATGGCCAGCACGATCCGCGCGACATTCCCGGGATCCTCGACGCGCTGGAGCGCGAAGGCTGCGAAATGGTGATCGGGTCGCGCTTCGTCAACGGCGCCGGCCCCAGCTTCGGCGCCGTTGCGCGCCGCCGGGATCGTCTTCTTTCGCGCCGTGCTGCGGCCCATTCTGGGCAAGACCGTGCACGATCCCACCTCGGGATTCGTGGGCGTGAACCGCACGGCGCTGGCTTTGTTTTCGCGCAGTTTCCCGCTGGAGTATCCGGAGATCGAAGCGCTGGTGGTGTTGCAGCGCCGGCCGCTTCCGCTTTGTGGAAGTGCCGTGCCACATGCGGCCCCGCAGGACCGGCCGCAGTTCCATCACGGCCGTAAAATCGCTCTACTACATGGTGCACGTGCTGCTGGGCGTGTTCGTCAACGTGCTGAAAATCGAAGGCCGGAGAAAATAGAATAAATATGGACCGCTTGCTCAATGCTCTCGCTATTAAGACCGCAGGGGCTGCGGCCGATTCACTTCGTTTGGTTTCAGTAGAAATGAGTCTGTGCGCAAGCCCAGGCTTTTCCGTCACGGTTAACTGCCTCCATGTTGCAGCAGATTCAAGCGGGTAAAAAGGCACGCGACCCGAAGGGGGCAGCGAGTCTACGTTCCTTGTGATTGAAAGAGTCTTCGTGAAGATTAATTAGAGCAAGCATCTGATGAAGCCCATTGGCCAAGGCATTTGGAATAGACGCGTGAAGCAACATTTCGAAATACTTCGCAAAACGGAATCTCAAACGGACCGCAGATATCAGGGCAAAACTTGTTGGCAGGCAAGATCGTCGACTTACACCCTGCCGCTGCGAGGCACATGATTCCGTGCCGGGCAAGTCTTATGCATCGTGTGACATTCAAGACGTCCACGATTCAGGTTTGGATGTATGTATTCTAGTGCATTCCTCGGGAGTTGGGTGGATTTTCTTGACTCGTACGAAACAGTTTGTAGGAATCCCATCCGGCTTCTTAATCTCATGTTCAGAGATTGACTCGTTAACTTGTTTAAATAGAATAGGATATCGTTATCATGTTGTTGAGCAAACCAGATTGACACTGCAGATTCTCTCGCGAATAGAATATTGCCGTCTGTGACTCGATACAATGGCCTATCGCCTGGCCGCAGCCTGAAGACATCATACTGGAATGTCATCTCAAGAGTAATGAACGCAAACTCAATACACGGGGGACCAGCATTTGGATATCCGACGTATGAACAAGAATAGTTACTGGACTCGATTCGTCCATAATTAGCTGCCAAACGGATTTCGTTAACATTCGAACGTCTCTTTTTTGTCAATTATCCGCATGATTGATCGATTGATCGCCGACAAGTCCTCGAGACTCCGCGATCAATGAAATGATAATGTCAATAACTTACTAGTTAAATATAGCGAGTGGGGTTAACGGAAAGGTGAATAAGAGATGCGTAAGTTCGATATTACAATTAAATGAGTAAGTTCAGTTCGAGACTGTAACTGAGACGGGTTTCTAAAAATGGCCCCTGCAGTGCACCGGTTGGCCTCAGGCTGATGTTTCCGGCAGGCTCAACGCGACCACCGTGATATCGTCCTCCTGGCCAAACTGCTGTGCTGTGCGCGCGATATGACCGGCGGCCTCGGTGCAAAGGGTGGCGGTGCGTTCGAAGCCGAACAACTCGCCGGATTGAGAGCGGGCTTCGGGCACGCCATCGGACAGAAGCACGAGGCGCTCGCCATGGTTCAGCCTTCCCTCTACGTGTTCATATTTTTGGCTTGCGACAATGCCCAATGGCAGCGCAGGAATCGTCTCAAGCTCGCGCCCTGAGACGTAGGGCGCAATGTGACCGGCATTGGCAAAAGCGAATTCGCCGGTGAGTGCGATGCGGATGCAACAGGCAGTCGCGAATCCAAGCTGGCCCTTCGCGACTATTGCGTTGTTGAGGTTGAAAAGAATTTCCGCGGGGTCGTACGAAGTCTCGCGCTGAAGAACGCCGAGGATCATGGCCACGCGCATAGCCGCGGTCAGGCCTTTACCCGAGACATCGCCGACAATAGCCAGCAGTGAGCCGTCAGGCGCTGGATGCACGTAAAAGAAATCACCGCCAACTTCGCTCGCGGGAAGATATACCGACTCAACCTGGAAGCCGGGTGTGGGCTTCGAGCCGCCCTCGAGCAGGAGTTGCTGCACCGAGCTTGCCGCTTGCAGTTCGGCAGCGTAGGCAGCGCGCTCACGTGCAGACTCAACCATCTCTGCACAAAGAGCCGCGTTTTCAGTTGCTGCAGCGGCCTGCAGCGCGATAGTATTCAGCAGCTTGAGATCGGCGGCGGAGTAAGAGGCATCCGGTTCGGTGCTGGCGAGTGCAATCAAACCGGCAGTGCGCTGGCCGGCGCGCAGAGGCGCGAGGATCAGTGCGCGAAGTGTGCACTCATCGCCCCGCGAGCGGGGATCGCCGGCGCAGTTGTTAACGATTTCCGCCGCGCTGCGCTCCAGCACCGAGGCGGCAAACAGCGAATCGGGCGTGAGTGCTCCGCAAAGCCGATTGCCGTCTCCGGCCGGAGGCGCGAATGAGCCTTCAATCCGCAATGCGCCCGTCGATTTGTCGACCAGCAACACGCTGCCATGCGTTGCTGCAATGAGACGCTGCGCCTGCGCCAGTGCGGCTTCGCTGACTGCGGAAAGATTGAGGACAGCGGCGAGTTGCTCAGAAAGCTGCTCGATCAGGTTGATCTCGCGATACAGGTGGAGAGTCTCGGCGGCAAGCGCGCGCTGTTCGGTCTCTCGCGCGACAAGGTGCGTCAAAAGCTGAGCTACTGCGCCAGCGTGAGCCTCAGGTCCCGCAACGAATCCGAGTGTTGTGTCGCCGCACTCGACGGAAAAACGCGGATGCGATTCGGTTTCGCCGCCCGGCGCCGCGCCCAGCAAAACCCTGCCTGAAGAATCGACAATATTCAGGCCTGAACCCGCTTGATCGCAAACCGCCTTTACAACCGCGTACGTGCCCGACCTGGGGTTGAGCAGAGCGCGCAGTGTCGGTCCAGTCATAGGATTGCCATCTACGCCGGCAGTCCAAGGACTGTGCGAGCCTTCGCGATCAGCGCATCCGGATCGAAGGGCTTGGTCATGTACAGGTCGGCGCCCACCTCCTGGCCCCGCTGGCGATCGAATTCCTGGCCTTTGGCTGTCAGAAGCACGATGTGGATGTGGCTGAGGCCGAGCTGATTCTTTACTTCGTTGCACACATCGAAGCCATTTTTCTTCGGCATCATCACATCGAGGAAAACAAGATTGGGCTCTTCGTCCCGGATGGCTGCCAGCGCCTCTTCGCCATTGGTGGCGGTGATCAGCTCGACCCCCTCGTCTTCCAATTCCTCGAGAGTCTGCTGAATCAGCGTACGCAGATGCGGTTCGTCATCGACGATCAGTATCTTTTTGCTCATTGGTAGATCAGGAATAATACGTTTTCCATCCCCTTCTCGAAGCGCAGTGCGCGGACCGCCTCGTTATTGGAAAGAAGTGAATTCAAAATGATGATGTCGGGGCGCGCGCTTACCGCGCGCTCAATCAGTTCGGAGCCGTTCGACTCCACTACCTGGTAGCCGCGGGTCTCGAGCACATCGGTAATGCTGCGCAGCGCCGACGCATCCTCATCCACCACCATCACCTTCTTGTGCGACATGCCTTGGTCAAGCAGCGTTCCGATCTCCTTGAACAGCGATGCCGTGTCGATCGGCTTGGTAAGATAGCGGTCCACTCCGAGGCGGAAACCACGCTCCTTGTCTTCGAGGATGGACAGAATAATGATGGGGATGTGCATCGTGGCCGGATCGTTTTTGAGCACCGCCGCCACGTCGAAGCCGTTCATCTCCGGCATCATCACGTCGAGGATCACAAGCCCCGGCATCTCTTCGCGGATCAGTGCGAGGGCTTTGCGTCCGTCCTCAGCCAGGCGCACAGCATAACCTGCCTCGGTCAGCTCCTGTTGCAGCAGCGAGCGAATGTTGGCGTCGTCGTCCACCACCAGGATTGACTTGTCGGCCGGATGCTGTGTGGCAACAGTCTCGCGCAGTTGTCTCACCAGCGATTCGATATCGATCGTGCGCCGGGCAGGCAAGAGCTCGAGCTGGCCGGTTTTTCCTGAGATAGGAAGCGTGAACGAAAAAGTGCTGCCTTTGCCGGGCTCGCTTTCAACCCAGATACGCCCGCCATGGTACTCCACAATTTCCTTGCAGATGGGCAGGCCGAGACCGGTGCCCTTGGGCTTGTCAGTCAGCGTGTCGCCAACCTGCTTGAATCTCTCAAAAACCTTGGGCTGATCGGCGGGTGCAATGCCGATTCCGGAGTCGGTCACGCTTATAACAAGATCGTCGCCCTCGCGGCGAAGGGCGCACTTGATGGAGCCCGCATCGGTGAATTTCACGGCGTTAGAGATGAGGTTGATGACCACCTGGATGAGCCGGTCCTGGTCTCCGGTGATTGAGGGCAGATCCGGCTCCAATTCGCGCACCAGCGTGAGTTTCCTCGCATCGAATAGCGAGGCTGTCGCTGAAGTCGCGCGCTCGATCACGTCAGCCATTGAGACGCTGGCCATGTTCCAGGTAAACTTGCCGGCCTCGATCTTGGCCAGGTCGAGAACGTCGTCAATAAGCTTGGTCAGGCGCTCACCTTCGCTCACTACAACTCCGAGGTTATCGAGCACCTGCTGCTTGGTCTGCACCACTTTCCGGTCGTCGTCGGGAATCAGCGTGAACAGACGCTCTTCAAGCCGGCGGCGAATGATCTTGGCAAAGCCCAGCACGCTGGTGAGCGGCGTGCGCAATTCATGGCTCACCGTGGAGAGGAAAGAGCTCTTGGCTGCGTCGGCTTCTTCAGCGGCTTGGCGCGCCAGGCGCGCTTCTTCAAACAGCTTGGCGTTATGGATGGATACGCCGACCGCCGAGGCAATAGTTGAGAGCAGGCGCTGGTCGGACTCGGTGAATCGACCTTCCTGATCGGTTGATTGCACGCTGATGACGCCAATCGCCTGCCCGCCGGAGTGTATGGGCACGCCCAGGTACGACGCAGTGTTGCGGCCCATCTGTTCAACGCCGAGGCGCTTGCGATTCTGTTCCATGTCCTCGTTGATCAGCAGCGGCTCACCGGTCCGGATGATGCGCGAGGTGAGCCCGGTGCCGAAGGGCCGCGGCGGTGCTTCTTCACCATACGTGTAAGGGAAGTGCAGCATCATCGTCGAGCGGTCGAGGAGAGCGATGTAAGCAATCGAAGCGTGGAATAAGTCCTGAATCTGTTCGCCAACAAGCTGAATCAGGCGATCCTTATCGAGTTGCGACGACAAAGCCTGGGTAATGCGGTTGACCGTCAACAACTCGGCCGCGCGTTCGCTCACCGCGCGCTGGGCGTCGTTGATTGTCTGGTAGGCATTGGCATTGTCGAGTGCAATGGTGGTATAGGCCGCCAGGTTTTCAAGCAGGCGCAGATGCTGCCCGGTATAGGCGCCTTTCTTGAAGCTTTGCACGCTCAGCACGCCCAGTACTCGTTCCTGCGCCACTAGCGGCAGATAGATCATCGAAGCGGGCGGCTGGGCTGCGCTGCCGTCCTCGAGCGTTCCGGCCACGTCGTCATAACTGGCGATGTACCGTGAATATTCCGCCGCAATATCGTTGATCAGTATCGGTTCCCGATGATCGATGCACCAGACGGCGAATTGATTCTTATCGTCGGTGCTGCGCGTGTAAGGCGCATACCGTTTGCCATTTTCAATGGCCAGGCTGTATTCAATAATGTGCTTCTCCGGCCGGTAGAGACCCACGCCAAAGACAGCGGCATCCACAATCTCGTTCACCCGCTCATACAGCTTGAACAGGATGGTGTTCAGGTCGAGCGAAGCGGTAATCTCTTTGCCGATCTCGTTAAGGAACTCGATCGAATCCTTCTGGGCGGCGATCTCTGCGGCCTGCGCGCGAATCTCCTGTGTGCGCTCGTTGACGGTGGCCTCAAGAACCCTGGCCTGCGCTTCAAGCTGTTCCGTTTTACGTTGCGCTTTGCTGCGCTCGAATCTGCCAATCAGCGCCCAGCCCAGCACAGCCACGCCCACAAAGAGAAGGAAATAGATAGCAAGCGCGGTCCGGGTGAGATACCAGGGCGCAAGAATCGTGAAGGCAAAGTCGCCTTCTTCTCCCAGGTGGCCGTCATCAGTCCTTGACCGCACGCGGAAACGATAGTCGCCCGGCCCCAATCCGCTGTAGTTCGCTTCTTTCTGCTTCTCCAGGGGCGACCAATCCTTATCAACGCCTTCGAGCTGGTATTGATACTGTGTCTCAGACGGGTTGCCATAATTCAGCGCGGCAAATTGAAAGTGTAAATCGCTGCTGCCCGGCGCTAGTTGCAGCGTGGGAGCGCCTGCCACCTTCATTCCGCCGAACACAATCTGGGTGCCCGATTTCACTTGCCGGACTTCGGTCGTAAACGGCTGGAGCGCAGGCGGTCTGGCCCTGTCGTCGAAACGGACCAGAGAATCTGCGGTTGCCAGGAAGGCTGAATCGCCATCCCGGCGAATGAGGAATACATTGAGGCGGTTGAGATCGCGGTAGGCATCTTCTTCCAGCTTCCAGCTGCCATCGGCTTGCCGTGTGTATAGACCCAGACGCGATCTATCTGACGAAGCGTTCTCCGACCAGAAACGATCCTTGTCAATCGAAAACAAAGAAATATTTGAATTGGGTGCATCGATGGGAAGAAGGAAACGATTGTCGACAACCAACTTTGTTGCGGCCGGATCCCATCGAAAGATGTTCTTGCTGCGGTTTACCGTTACATAGACATCACCGTCAACGACGCTCACAAAATTCGCGCCTTTAGGCAGCCCAGCCTGGCTGCCGATGACATTGACTTTGGACGCGCGCATTCCTGTAGGAGCAACCCGAATGCGCAGGATTTTGCCGGTAGTGCCCGCAACCCACAGCGTGCCGTCTGCCTCTTCGGCCAAGCTACTGGCCTGGTAGTTCATGGCCGGCAATCGCCCTTCGTCTACCCAGGAGCTGCCGTTCCAGCGCATCGAACCTACGCCGTCCGTATGTCCGATGAAGACGCGCGCCGGATCTTTGATCGAGGTTGCAATGGCGGGACCCGCTTCAGCCGGCCCATGCACTCTCGGCATTGCCGGAGCCAGGTTGTCGCCTTCCACTCGCATGACGCCGTCGCTCGTTGCCACCAGCAGTTGTTCGTTGCCTGGGTTCTTCGGATCTTTAAAGTCGACGAATTCCCATCCTTGAGAAGGGCCATGCAGCAGCGTTGTCTTCGGCCGGTTCGTCTGCTTGTCGAAGTCGATCCTCGCGACCGCGGTGTTGCCCGGGATGACATGGAGCGCTACGGCAAGGCCAAGCGGGATTGGTTGAAGAGTTTTCTCGCTTTGCCGCACGGAATCCCCTCGCATGATACCTTCAACCGCGTCTTCCAGGCCCTGGACCCAGCGGAGTTGGAGAAGAACTTCCTTGCTTGGGTGGGCGCGATTGCCGAGCGAACCCGGGGCGAAGTGGTGGCCATCGACGGCAAAAGTTTGCGCGGCACGGCAGGGAGCGAAGGCAAGCCGATTGTGCATATGGTCTCGGCCTGGGCCAGCGCCAACAATCTGGTTCTCGGTCAACGCAAAACCGACGCCAAGTCCAACGAAATTACGGCGATTCCCGAACTGCTGCGGGTGCTGGAGTTGAGCGGCACAACGGTCACCATCGACGCCATGGGATGCCAGAAAAGCATTGCCAGCCAGATCGTCGAGCAAAACGGCGACTACATTCTGGCGGTGAAAGAAAACCAGCCCACGCTGCTGGCCGACGTCAAAGACTCGTTTCAGATGCTGGTCGCCGACTCGGTCGATGAGCAGATCGACTGCGGACATGGGCGCGTAGAAACCCGCCGCTGTTCGGTTCTTGCCGACCTGAGCCTGATCGACAACACGCAAAACTGGGCCTCGCTGCAGGCCGTTGTGCGCATCCAGGCCACGCGCTTCCACAAGCTGTCCGGCAAGCAGGAACACGAGACGCGCTACTACATTACCAGCCTCAAACCGGACGCCCAACGGCTGAACGCCGCCATCCGTCAGCACTGGGGCATCGAAAACAAACTGCACTGGGTGCTCGATGTAACCTTCGGCGAGGACCAAAGCCGCAAACGCGCCGGAAACACCGCCCAGAACTTTTCCTTGCTCAACCGCATCGCACTCAACATGATTCGAAATGACAAGTCCACCAAAGGCAGCATCCGAGGAAAACGCCTGCAAGCCGCATGGGATGACGATTTCCTCTGGAAACTCTTGCTCGGGGAAAAATCATGATGCGTTTGCCCTGGGTGTTGCCCACGGTTGATGCGTAAATGGCTCCCTTATACCGGATAATGTCAAAGCCCTCATCGCGTGAAAGAATCGATATCGGCGAATTCAATTCCACGCGCGAAACACCCGCATCCGAACCGATCCACAATCCTCCGTCCCGATCCTGATAAGCACTCAATGTTTGAGAACTGAGCAGGCCCGCGCCCTGATCGAGAACCTGGCGTAGTCTGCCGTCGTGCTCCAGAATCACTGCGCCGCCACCCAGGGTGGTGAGGCAGATGGCGCCGTCGTTCAGAATCGTTGAAGTGTAGATCTCGTGCTTCTTCAAGTAATCGTCGGCGCCGGTTTTGAACGGTGTCGCCTTCTGTCCGTCGTACAGGGTCAACAGCTCGTTGCGGGCAGATACCAGGATCTGGCCGTTGTCGAATGGATGCAGAAACAGTTTGACCGAATTCTTGTACGCGTCGCCGCCAGAAGCGGGACGCAGATCATCGCCCACAATCTCTTCAAGTCCCACTCCGCCCAGCGCCGTGTAAATATGGCCGCGCACCAGCGAGAGCGCCTGAAATCGCGATCCATCCGGGGCAGTCCAGACCTTCAACCGGTTGCCATCCCAGCGGAAGAGCTTCTGATAGGAGCGGAAGAACACGCCTTGCGGCGTTACGAGAATCTGCCAGACGTCCGTAAAGTCGCGATCCGCGGCAGGCACCTTGTCGAGGAGAGATACGTACTGGAGCGATCCTGCGGCATCGGGCGCGAGGTAGCCAAAATCTGCCTCAAGGCCGGCATAGACGCGTCCCAAGTCGTACAGGGCGAGCGAGCGCACTGTGCTCGAGGGATGAAAGATCTTTCTCCACGTAACGCCGTCGAACTCGAGAATTGCGCCGGAAGAGGAGCCAACGTAAATCAAGCCGCGCTTGTCTTCGATGACTGACCAGACCTGAGGGCCGGCATTGTAGTCCTTGGTCGAATAGTTGCGGATGATAGGGAGTCCCGCTTGCACAGTTTGCGCAATGGCGGGAGCAACGGCCGGTACCGCCGAGGCGGATTTGTGCTCCTGCGCGATGCAGGGATTCGCCAGCGCCAGGAAAGCGAGTGCCGGGAGAAGCGGCCGGAGGCGTGACAGTGAATCAGAAATCACGTGACTTCCAAGGGCTCCGGCCAGAGAAGAGGGGAGGGAAGCTGGACTAGAGCGGAGCATCAATATAGGACGGCTGAGGCAAGAGCTTACCATGCAATGGTTTCCGGGAGCAAGCAAGAAACCGGATGACTGCTCGGCAGCTCAAGGCCAGGGCCGGGACCGGGAAATATTACACGCCGTTTTTGCCGGCAAACGGGGCCCCAATTGACCGCGCCAAGCCACGCTTACCCAACTGCTTAACTGCCCAACCGTTCAACGGTTCAGCAGGCTCAGAACCTGAAATACACCCCAAGCATAGGTTCTGAGGAGTGCATGAACGCCCCGGTCGATGTATATACCGTAGTGAGATCGGGCGCCTTGTACAGATTCCCCCGGTACTGAAATCTCAATCCAAGGTGCGGCACCAGGCCCCAGTCGAGCCCTGCGCCGTAGACAAACACCGGCTTGGTAGCTGACTGGGTATTGCTTTGGCCGCTCACCGGCTCATTGAGCAGCAGCCCCACGCCGGCGAGCGCAAAAGGCCTCAGGTTGGCAAGCTTGACCGACACCACATAGTCTCCCGTGAGTTCATGCGCGTTGGCTGAGACGCTTGGGGCAGTTATCGGACATTCCGAGGTCGGGCAGGGTTAGTTATCGAGCCAAAATACGACTGGTTATCGCGATTGTAGGAGTACGTCACGTCGTATCCGATGAGCGGATGGCTGATATGCCGCAGCTCGACCATCCCTCCCGCGGAGTTCGCGGGACTCTGCTGAATTCCATTGCCGTTGGTAGATCCGTTAAATGCCCCGTAGATGCTGAGTGCCACATCGGTCTGCGCCCGAGCCGATGCCGAGAGGAATATGAGGGAAAGCAAGCTGAAGAATGCAATCCAGCGGGATCTTCTAATCATTGCGGTTAACAGTGCCTCCTTGGAATGAATTTGAAGCCAAGTGGGGAGCAGCGTTGCCGAAAAATGAACCTGCCGTCTTTCCAGCTTCAAGTTTGGACGCGACTGAATCGGTTGGGTCAGCGAGCGAAACTGAAGTCGGTGACGCCCAGGCTACCTTTTACAGGCAGACTCATCCTCAGGGCCGTGCTGCCTCGAAAAGGTGAACCCGGCCCGCAACAAAAAGTTATGATTCTGAAATGCCGACCTTCCATCCCCTCAACCGGCTCGTAATCGTCCTCGCCTCCTGCTCCGCGCTCCTCGTTTCCTTCCCCGCCCGCGCCCAGCAACCTTCCGGCGCAATCCCCTATCTCGACGAGCAGCCGGTCCGCGCCCGCCACGGAATGGTAGTGAGCGTCCATCACCTGGCTTCGGATGCCGGCGTCGCGATTCTGCGCCAGGGCGGCAACGCCGTCGACGCAGCCGTAGCCACGGGTTTCGCGCTGGCCGTGGTTCATCCCATTGCCGGCAACCTGGGCGGCGGCGGATTCATGCTGCTGCGCACTCATGACGGCAAAACCACCTTTATCGATTACCGCGAAGAGGCTCCGCTCGCAGCCACTCAGAATATGTACCTCGACGCGCAAGGGAACGTAATTCCCGATGCCAGTGTGCTGGGCTATCGATCGATTGCCACCCCGGGCTCGGTTGCCGGCATGGCATATGCCGAAAAGAAATACGGCCGCCTCGACCTCAAGAAAGTAATGGCTCCCGCCATCGCGCTGGCGCGCGACGGCTTCGTTCTCTCAGGTGAAGGCGCGCGTCAGCTTGCCGATCCCGACCTCAAAAAGTTTGCCGATTCCAAGCGCATTTTTCAGCGAGATGGAAATCTGTACAAGGCCGGCGATACCTTCAAACAGCCTGAGCTCGCACGCACTCTTGAGCGCATTGCCCACGATCCGGGCGGCTTTTACCACGGCAAGATGGCCGAGGAACTCGTCGCCGATCTGGAAAAGGGCGGCGCAATGCTGACCGCCGATGACCTGGCGCGTTACACCGTCGTCGAGCGCGACCCGGTAGTTGGCGCCTTTCACGACTACACGATCCTCAGCGCTCCTCCGCCATCCTCGGGTGGCGTGGTGCTGGTTAGCACGCTCAATATCCTTGAGGGCTACGACCTCAAGAAACTCGGCGACCGCTCGCCGGAATGGATCCACCTGGTCACCGAAGCCTTTCGCCGCGCCTACATGGACCGCTCTCAATACCTGGGCGACCCCGATTACAACCGGATTCCCGTGGCCGCGCTCACCGCGAAGAATTACGCCGCGGCTTGGCGGGCAAGTATCTCCCTCAATAAAGCAACGCCCAGCGCTTCACTCGTCCGCCCGGCAGGCTTTGTTCCGCCTGCTCCCACCACGGCTGGACGCCGCCGCGAGGAGTCAATGGACACCACACACTATTCCGTGGTCGACAGCGAAGGCAACGCCGTCGCCGTTACCACCACGCTCAACGACAGTTTTGGCTCGCACGTCACCGCCGGTTCGCTCGGCTTCCTGCTCAACGACGAGATGGACGATTTTGCCTCCAAAATGAATACGCCCAACATGTTCGGCCTCATTCAGGGTCCGGCCAACGCAATCGCGCCCGGCAAACGGCCGCTCAGCTCCATGACGCCGACAATCGTGCTTGAGAACGGAAAGCTGCGCTATGTTCTCGGCTCGCCGGGCGGAGGGCGCATCATCACAACCGTCGCGAATATTTTCCTCTCCGCAACCGAAGGCGGCCTCAACATCCAGCAAGCGGTCGACGCCCCGCGATTCCACCATCAGTATCTGCCTGACAAGCTATATCTTGAGCCCGGATTTCCGCCGGCCACGATCGATGCACTCCGCGCCTTGAGTTACGACGTCAGCGTGAGCCACGGCCACTGGTCCGACGGTGAGTGTATCGCGGTCGATCCCGCTACCGGCGAACTCGAGGGCGGCCAGGACCACCGCGGAGATATCGGCAAAGCGGCAGGATATTGACCGTCTGGATGGAAATCGACGAGAAGGTAAATATTTTCGATCAGCCGTACAACCTCTTCTTCGGCCTCGCTCATCGGAGCATATGTTGTATTTCTCTCCGGTTGGCTAGTGTCTCTCTCCAGACCCCTCCCCCAACACTGGGCCGGGAAGGCTTTGAGCGTCTACCCATCGAGCTGCTCGGCCTTCCCGGCGATTTTTTCTCTCAAACGTCAATCGTCAAATCAGCCGCTGAATTTCCTGGTAAAGAAAGGCGTCCACTGGGGTCTGTTCCTGCATCCACAAACGCAGGGGGGAACTCCCGAGCCCGTGGCGCGCCGGTCTCATCCACTTGAGGTGAGAAAATGGAGCCAGACTCCGGAACGTCCCAAAATCTCACCCGGAGCCGGGAATCCACACGATGCTGCGCGTTCTTTCGACCCACCTGTTCCTGAGTCACCGGCTGCACCCCGGCTTGCTTGAAGAAGCCGGCCGCGCGGGCGCGCAGGCGATCGAGCTGTTTGCGGCGCGCCAGCACTTCGACTACACCAGCCGCGAGCACGTGGCTGAGCTGGCCGAGTGGTTCCGTTCTGAGCCGGTTGAACCGTTTTCGATGCACGCCCCGCTTTTCCCCGACCGCGAGATGGGCCGCGCTGGTGCGCCTGGCATCAACGTGCTACATCCCGAGAAGTCGCGCCGCATCGACGCCATGGATGAGATCAAGCGCGCGCTCGAATCGGCCGAGCAAATTCCCTTCAAACATCTGGTAGTGCACCTGGGTGAGCGCGACGATGCCTGGTCGCCTCGATCGATTGAATACGCCCAGATTGCCCTCGAGCACCTGGGTGCTTTTGCGCGGCCGCTTGGCGTACGCCTGCTGGTTGAGAACCTGCTGAGCGAGGTCACCACCCCCGACCACCTGAAGCTGATTCTCGAGCTGGGCCACCTCGACAACGTCGGAGTCTGCCTCGACCTCGGTCATGCGCACATCACCGTGGGCGTAGCCGAGGCAATTGCGACACTGGGCAAGAAGATCGTCTCTGTGCACACGCACGACAATCACGGCGAGAAGGACGAGCACCTGTGGCCCGGTGACGGCACCATCGACTGGCCGACCACTGCCAACGCACTTAAGGAACTGGCCACGCCCCCGGCAACCGTGCTCGAAATCGGCTACAACCTTAACGACGCGCACAACACGCTGGCCACCAAAATCTCCGCAGCCTTTGCAAAGTTCGAGTAAGCCCCGCTGCCCAAGCAGTATTATGGGAGCGCCATGAAATCCTATGCTTCCGCACCACGATCGTTGTGGTTCGCCCTCTTTTTGGTCCTCGCCGCCGCGCCACTTTTCGCCAAAGAAACGCCGATGGCCACAATTGATTGGCCTCAGTCCGGGACGCCGATTCTCCGCTTCACCTTCAGTAAAATCAAGGCTCTGCCAGGCATGCAAAATCTGCAGGGATACCTGATGGATACGGCGGCACAGAACTTGTCGCCCAGCGTAATCCCGGATGCGCAGTTCCGCGTGTATCTCTATGACAAGGGAAAAGCGCGGGTCGGCGAAGACACGATTGAGGTCCGTAACGTTGGGCCTGGCGAGACAGTCAAGTTCCAAACCACCGTGATGGCGTCTGGACAGCCGGTCTCGGTCTCCATCGAGCCAATCGAGCAGGCGACCAAGAAGGTTACGCTGACCGTGAACTCCACTCCCCAGGGCGCGATGCTGAAGGTGGACGGAAATGAGGCAGGCACGACCCCCAGGATGATTTCAGTCGGCGCGGGCCACCACATCCTCAACTTCTCGAAGGACGGATTTAACACTGGCAATTTCCCGCTTGACGTCGGCCCCGATGACGTCTCAGGCGGATCGGTAAGCTATGAGTTGGGCGCCGCATCCTTCGACACCATTGAACTGCGCGACGGAAGTGTGTTGAATGGCGACCTGGTGTCAATCTCAGGAATGGATATTCAGGTGCGGGTCGGTGGCGCGATTCAGCACGTCGATCGCAACAAGGTGAAACGCATTCTGCTGACGCAAAGGGAGGCGCCTACACCCGAGCTGCCGAATGCGGTGCCCAACCAATAACGATGGATAGCCTCTGAAAGATTCTCAGCGCGGCGGCGATGAAAAACTCACACCAGAATTTCGTGAACAGAAGAGAGTTGATCCGTAACGGATTGTTGTTGGCGTCGGGCTGCGTCTGCACGCCCTGGGCTCTGGGCGACGATTCGCCTGGGCAGGCCGCTTCCGCAATCCCCCAGGGGTCTCGAATCTGGACCATCGGCAACGAACAGATCGCCAGGACCCTCGTTTATAGCCCGAAGGCGGGGCTGTACACCCACCAATTCAACAGCCTCTCCATACACGTTGACTTCACTTTACAAGGCAACTCCAACATGGGCGCTGAGTTTTCTTTCTTGTGCAACGGACGTCGCTGCTCGGGCAACAGCCCGGCATTCGCAGTTATCGCCGCCGGTGAGTCCACGCTGCCCAACGGTCAGTCTCTCACCATCCGACTGAAACACATGCAGCTTCCTCTTGAGGTCTCGGCGGTCTACAGCGCTTATGACGCGCATCCGGCCATTCGCAAGTACCTGGTCCTGCGCAACACGGGAACTTCAACGCTACAAATCTCCCACTTAACCATCGAGGCCATCGACGTCGCGCTCGGAACGGCCAATGAACTCACGCTGCTTACCCAATACGGCGCCATTCCGCGCGAAACCTTTTACACAGGCCGCACTGAAGATGCGGGACTGCTGGTCTCGAACGGCCTCACCGGTGCCGGTATTGCAGTACTCAGCGAAGTTCCCGGCTGCATGAAGCGCACTGAGATCGGCGGCTGGGACAGTGCGGATTCCGTGGGCATCCGCGCTATGTACGACACTGACCTGATGCCCTTCGAGCGCTCACTCGCGCCCGGCGCGACGTTCGCCACTGCGGCGGTTTCGCTCGTCGCGTTCCGTAATGGAGACGGATTCAACGATCCGCACTGGGTGCTCCCTTCCTACACCGCCGAAGTGCTGGAACGCCGCGTTGACGCGCAGGGGCCGCCTTGGATTTATAACACCTGGGAACCTTTCAACCGCAACGTGAACCGCGACCTGGTGCTCGAACTTGTGGACGCGGCCGGCGCCATGAGTATGGACATCTTTACCATCGACGACGGCTGGCAGCAGGATTACGGCGAGAACACCGTCAATCTCTCCTCGTTTCCCGGCGGCTTGCAGCCTGTGATCGAAGCGGTAGAGGCAAAATCGATGCGGCTCGGCCTGTGGATTCCTCTGGCCGCAGTCGGCACTTCAACAGCCGTTTATCGCCAGCATCCGGAATGGGCCGCCCTCGACCAGCAGGGAACTCCCAAAATCACCGGTACCGCAGCCGGCGCCATGGGCGTAATGTGCATGGCGACCAACTATCGCGAGGCCGCGGCAGCCCGCGTCATCGACGCCATTCAACAATTCCATCTGGCCTATGTAAAGCTCGACCTCACCACCATCTTCAATGCCTATGGCGAAGCCCCGGGCTGCTGGGCCAAAGGCCACTTTCATGGCAGCTGGGCCGAATCGCTCAATATGATCTATGAAGGCATCTCCTGGGTCACGGCAAAAATCTACTCCGCCCACCCAGACGTGTTGCTCGATCTAACCTTTGAGCTATGGGGTCAGAAGCACATCATCGATGCCGGCCTTTTGGCTGCCGGCGATCTCGACTGGATGAGCAACGTCGATGACAACCGGCCCGATTCGGCAGGGCCCTTGCAGGCACGGCAGTTGCTTTATCAGCGCGCTGCTTCAATGCCCGTCGAGAGCATGTTGATCGGTAACCTGCACGCTGAGCTGCCTACCATCCAGGAAAGCTTTGCCACCGCCATCGGATCGGCGCCCTTGCTGCTCGGCGACCTGCGCAAACTCAGCGCCGCGGACCGTCAGTGGTACCACGAAAAAATCTCCTGGTTCAAGAAACTGCGCCGCAGCACAAAGATCAGCGAGAGCTTCTTCCCGCTGGGCAGCTGGTTGCAGACCACTCCCTCTGCCTGGGACGGATTTGCGCGCCTTGCCCGCTCTGGAAGCGGCGTCATCGCGCTCTTCCGAAACAAGTCGAAGGCATCTGAAGCACTTGTGAAGTTGCCTCTCATTCCTGCGGGCAACTACAGCGTGCGGTCGGTGATCACCGGAAAAGATCTCGGCAACTTCGCCACCGCCGATCTTGCCCGTGGTATCGCAATCGACTTGCGCGCACCCGGCCCCGCCGAGGTCCTTGAAGTAACACACCTCGAATAAATGAAGCCCGTCAATGAATGTGGAAAGGTGACTAACAAATTCCCAGCAACCGCTCGCCGAAAATTGTAGCACCGGCTCTGCAGACTGCGGAAAGACACGATGCAAGCCGCCGTTTTGAAAGGGCACGACCTCACAGGCTGCGGGAAAACTGTGCTACGGGGCACGAAGTTGTACGTTCCGGGTGATTGGTAACAGTTTAGACCGGGCGGATAGGTAACACTTTTCGCCCGGGGTGATTGCTGTTTTTGGTTGATGAATCATAGGCTCGTCGTAACAGTCGTGGCGGTGGGAATCTGGGAATCGCGGTTTTTTTGCGATTTCCAGATTTCCACCGCCAGCGGGGTCGGATGCAGGCAGGTTCCCGATGGCCAGCTCGACCGTGTCGAACCAGGCAATGGGAAAAGCGCCGAAGCAGATGCACCGGTAGCGCTCGTCGATCGGCTCCAGACCAATGCGCTCGCCGGCCAGTGCCTTGGTGAGAAACACGTCGTGATTGTTCCAGAAGAACTGCCCGTGGGGATAGACATGGCGCACCGTGAAGCCGGTATCGTACTCCGGCTCGGGATACGCTCCGGGTAGCGGCGCGGCGAGGCCGTGTAAATGCTGGCTGGGGTTTCCATGGCGAGCGCTTCATGCGGACGTGGTAATAAGCCAATTTGAACAAATTCAGGGGGTACAAGGTAGCGCAGAACCGGAGCGAGAGCCACTGGGAACCAAGGGTTCTAACGTAGGCTGATAACAGCCTAATAGTCCTGGGCGGCCATCCGTAGATTACCAATCCAGTCCCTTGTAGATTGCTGCTGGGAAAACGCATGATTTGGCGATCGGTATGCGGGGACTTCCTTCGGTGAGACGTCAACAGTTGCTCACAGGCCAATGCACTCATCGACAGCTCCTTTCATGACTACAGCCGTATCGGCCCTGAAACGCCGAAAGCTCCCGGATCCGGGATGCCCTGCATAGCCCCCCCACCGGAAGTTATATCTTGGCAAACATCCCGGATCGGCAGAGTCGATCGTCCTAACCGTTCATTTCTCCACCCCAGGCACTTCTTCTTTGCATGCAATTTACCTCCCTCGCGCTACATTCATACCAGGCCAGGAAAACTGATAGCCTGCACTTGCACCAAAACTAGCGCAAACTCGTGCCCGTAACTGCTTATTCATGACTATTTTGCGTTCCAAGTCATTTAGTTTCATTGGGTTTCGCCAAAAGGTAAAAGGTTGAAACGCAACAAAACAAGCCACTTAACCCCCCAAAGGGGGTATATATGGGGGGCAACTTCGCCGACCCGCCGACTCGCCAACTTGCCGGCTCGCTGACTTGCCGACCAGCTGACTCGCCGACCCGCTTCCCGGCTACTGCATCACCGGCAGCAGCACTGTAGCGCGCGCACCGGCGCCGTCTTCGCGGTTAGCAAGCTGGATCTCGCCGCCGTGTGCGCGGGCGATCTGCTGCGCCAGTGCCAGGCCCACGCCACTCCCCGTCGGCTTGGTGGTGTAGAACGGCACAAACAGGTTCTCAGCGTTCGCAATACCCATGCCGCGGTCTTCAATGATCACCGAGAGGCTCGAGCCCGTGCGGCCCCAGGTTGCGCGAACCGGTTCTGAGCCGTTGGCCAGCGAGGCATCCACGGCGTTGGCCAGCAGGTTAATGAACATCTGCTCGAGCTGGTCGGGATCGGCATTGAGAGTGGAAGCCGGCCCGGGATCGAGTTGCACCTTCAACCGCTGTTCGAGCAGTACCACGCGCTCAATCAGCGGCGCAATGGCCACCGGTCGCAGCTTTGGCGGTGGCAACTGCGCCAGCAGCCGGTATGACTGAACGAACCGATGCAAAGAGTCGGCCCGGCTCTCCACCACTCCCAGCCCGCGGCGAAAGTCGTGCAAGTCGGCCTCGTCGCCGGTAAGCGTTTCAACCCGCATCAGCAGGCTGCCGGCGATGGACTTGATCGGCGCCAGTGAATTCGAAAGCTCGTGGCCGAGCACGCGCACCAGGCGCTTCCATGCGACCTGCTCCTCTTCCTGCAGGGGCAGGCTCACGTCGGTGAGCAGCAACAACGTGTGGGGAACGCCTTCTTGCCGGAAGGCCGCTTTGCGCAGCAGCCAGCGCGTTGGCTTCCCGGCGAACACGTGAATCGCCTGATCGCGGGAATCGAGTAGAGTTTCAAGGCCGAGTTCGTGTGCGGAGCGGCCGAAGCAGCGGGAATAAGGAAGGCCGAGCAGTTCCAGGCCCGCGTTATTCACCAGCTGCAGCAGTCTGTCGCGATCGAAGGCAAAGAGCGGCGCGTGCATCACCTCGAGGATGCGCGCCAGCAACGCCGTTGCTTCGAGCGAACGCACGCGCTGCTTCTGAATCAGGTTGGCTAGCGAGTTGATCTCGGCAGCCAGCTCGCCGAGCGCGTCGTGCGAGCTCGCGCCGCGGGCGCGAAACGAGTAATCGCCCTCGCGCAATGACGAAATCACGTTTGAAAGCGTTTGGATGGGCCGCGCGAGACCCTCTACCAGCGATGACGCAATGATGGCGAGATAGAGCAGCACCAGGGAGGTGATCAGAATCGCCGGTCCAACGCCGATCTGCCGTTGATATAGAAAGATCGCAAGGAAGATGAGCGCAGGCAGCCCGAGCAGCAATGAAAACAGCCACACGCGGCGAAATGCCGAACGCCGCGCGCGACGGAGCTGAGCATCATAGGCCATACTTCTCGATGCGCCTGTAGAGCGCGGCGCGGCTCAGGCCCAGAGCCTCTGCCGCCTGGGAGATGTTGCCATCGCAGCGGCGCAGCACCTTGCGAACAAGCATCGCTTCGACCTCGTCGATGCTCATGTTGTCGAACGACTGCGCGGCGGTGCGGGTCGAGGTAATGATGAGATTGGCGGGGTCGATCTCGTCGCCGCGGCAGAGCAGGACTGCGCGCTCAACCGCATGTTCAAGCTCGCGCACGTTGCCCGGCCATGGGTACTGCATCATCTGCTGCATGGCAGCGGGAGAGAATCCGCTCACCTGCTTGCGATAACGCATCCGGTTGCGGGCCAGGAAGTGCTGGGCGAGCAGGGGAATGTCGTCGCGCCGGTCGCGCAGTGCGGGCAAGTGAATCTCGACAGTGTTGATGCGAAAAAGCAAGTCTTCGCGGAAGTTACCGGCTGCGGCTTCTTCGTGCAGCAGTGCGTTGGTGGCTGAAAGAATGCGCACATCGACGCGGCGGGTTTGCGATGAGCCTACGCGCTCCAGTTCGCCCGTTTCAAGCACGCGCAGCAGCTTGGCCTGCTGGCGCAGCGGAACGTTGGCGATCTCATCGAGAAAGAGCGTTCCGCCGTTGGCCAGTTCGAAACGGCCGATGCGGTCGGTGCGCGCATCGGTGAATGCGCCCTTCACGTGTCCGAAGATCTCGCTTTCAAAAGTGCCTTCGGGCAGTCCCCCGGCGTTGACGGCCACCAGCGGCATGCGCGCGCGCGGCGAAGCGGAATGAAGCAGGCGGGCAACGATTTCTTTTCCAGTCCCGTGCTCGCCGGTGATGAGTACGTTGGCGTCGGAGGGGCCGACCTGCGCAATCAGCTCCAGCACCGGCTGCATGGCCTGCGACGACGCGATGAATTCCGGCATGCCTTCGGCGCGCAGCAGACGGTTTTCAAGTTCAAGCTGGCGGGCGCGGCGAATCGCCTGGTAGAGCTCGGCGTGCACACGAACGAGTGAGAGCAGGCGCTCGTTCTCCCACGGCTTCTGGATAAAGTCGCGCGCGCCCCGCTTGATGCTTTCCACGGCCAGGTCGATGTTGCCCCACGCAGTCATCACGATGACCGGCAGTCGCGGGTCATACTCGTGAATCTGAGCGAGAAGGTCGAGGCCTTCCTGCCCAGAAGTTGTATCGCGCGTGTAGTTCAGGTCAATGAGCACGACGTCGTAGTCGCACTGGCCCAGCGCCTCCATCACCAGCTGCGGCGAACGCGCGCGGTCCACCGCAATTCCTTGAGGGCAGAGCAGCAGTTCGACGGCCTCAAGGATTGACGGCTGATCGTCACCGACCAGAATCCGGATTTTCTCCCGATTGTCCTGATTATTGCTGGTGATCTTGCGCCTCCGGTTTGAGCTCTCTCTGCATGATATCCAACGCGTTGGGAGCCGGTGCCCGCCCAACGCGCCGAATGGGCTGTTCGTCGCCGGATACGTACGCTTTCAGTGGCCTACATTTCATGCGTGACGACTCCCGACTTCGCGTCGTCAATCGAGACTCCGGTTTGCTGCAAAGTCTCTCCGATCGCACGATCGAGGTCGACCTTTGCCTTTTCAAACGCTGCCTGCGCGGCGTTAAGAAGAGACTCGGCAATCGACAGGTCGTGCTGCGCGGCCAGCGTATCGCTGCTGGACTTGGCTCCGAGCTGCTGCTCCTGCTGGGTTACTTCAAAGGTATGCTGCGCCAGGTCGCGCGCCTTGGTTGCGGAATCGACGAGAGCCTGCTTCTGCTGCAATGCAAACAGCGAGTTGCGCACGTCGAAGCGGATGAATTTTTTTTGCTCCTCGAATGTGATCTGGCTCTGCCGGTACTGCAGCACGGCTCGAAATTGATCGGCCTTGGCCTGGCGGTTGCGAAGGTTGATGGATAGATTCATTCCGAATTGATATTCAGGGGACGAGTAGTTGAAGGTGTTCTCGAACATGCCGCCAAATCCGGTGGGGAGAACGGAGGTGCACTCGGCCGGAGACAAGTCGCAGTTGGGGTTTACCGGACCGGCGATGCCTGCTCCCGCGTAGAAGCCATAGACGTACAACTGGGGCAGCAGCTCGCTCCGGATCGATTTGAGGCTCTCCTCCTGTTTCTGCATCGCAATCTCGTCCTCGGCGACGTCAGGGCGGTTTTTTTCGGCCTCGGTGATAAGGTCGTCAATCGATTTGGACGCATTCGGATCGGCCGCGCCGGTCTTGTCGAGAGGAATAACCGGAATCTCGTCGATGATCGGGCTGTCAGTCTTGGTGATTGCATTCTTTATGAGCAACTCATTCAGGCGCAGCGTGGCGCGGGAAACTGTAAGGTCGCCTTCACTGGTGGCCACCAGCGACTGGTCAGTGATGACTTGCATGGCTGGAATGGCTTTCAGGTCGAGCTGATGTTGGTCGTCTTGCAATGTGCGCTGCGCAAATGAAAGGGAACGCTCTTTGACCTGTTCGTCCTGATAGGCGTTCACCAGATCCCAATAAATATTCTCGACCTGTGTGATAGTCGCAATCACCTGTGCGCGAAAGGAGAGGTCGGTGATCTGGAGGTTCTTTCTCGCGATGTGCATGTAGCGTTCGTTGGTTGAGATGCCAAAACCAGCGAGCAGTTGCTGGCTAAGGATTACCTGAAAGTTCGAGTAGAGCGAAGGGTTGATGGCTTCGTAGGGGCTGTTGTTGGCAAAGCGCTGGCCTTCGTAGTTGACCTGTAAGCCAGTTCCCATAGGAAAGTTCTGCGAGTAGTTTGCCAGGCCCTCGATGGTGTTCTGCTTGAATGTCGAAACTCCCTCGCTGAAGGCGTTGCCCTCCTGGGTGACGGTGTGGTCAACGAAACTCTTGAAATTCAGATAGGGATCGAAGGAAGAGACCGCAGTTCCTGCGCCAAGCGTCGAAGTGACGATGCCGCCTGCGCCGGCTGCAGCCGATCCTGAGCTTGAACCGCCGCCGCCACCGGATGCCCCTCCGCTGAAACCGCCCTGTGTGGACGATTGCACGATAGAGGTATCGACTCCGTTGGCGAGGCCGCCCGCCTTGGTGCGCAGGATGTCGGTTTGCGCAATGGGAAAGTTGTAGCGGAAGTACGCGATATCGAGGTTGTTTTCGATGGCCAGGGCGATGGCGTCGTGCAGCGAGATGTAGAGCTTGCCATCGTGGATGAGGTTCTCAAGACGCGGGCTGTTGGTGAGGTCAAGTGGAGGCGCTTCGCTGGGCCTGTAGGGTGCCAGCGGGTTATGCGAGTGCGGCAAATCAATGTGAAATGGATGCTGCGGGGCAATCGCATTGGCCTGCACCTGCTGCATCTGCTGCGCGAGCGTAGGCGCCGGAGTCGCCGCGCCGTTAGCCGCGGGCGCCGGTGCTTCAGGTGCTGGTTGCGCCGTCTGTCCGTTCACCGGCGCGGACTGCGCCTGAGGCGGCTCGGCCGCCATGAGGAGATTGACCTGAAGAAGCAGAATGGCGGCGACGGCCTGGATTGGCTTCGCCGCACTTCGAATGGAATATTTCACTTTGCGCCAACCTCCGGTGTATTCGCTGCAAATAACTCGTCGCGCGTGAGCCAGCCGTCACGCAGCTCCACAATGCGCTTACCATAGCGCGAGTTCTCGTCAGAGTGAGTCACCTGCACGATGGTTGTGCCCTGGCGGTTGAGTTCGCGAAAGAGCTCCATAATCTCGCGGGCCTGCGTTGAGTGCAGGTTGCCGGTGGGCTCGTCGGCGAGCAGTAACGATGGTGCGTGAACCACCGCGCGCGCGATGCCGACCAATTGCTGCTGGCCGCCCGAAAGCTGATTCGGGTAAAGGTCCTTCTTGGCCACAATCTGAAAACGATCGAGAATATCGGCCACCATTCCCTGGCGTTCTTTGGCGGGCAGATTCTTGTAACTGAGCGGCAGGTCGATGTTCTCGGCCACAGTCAGGTCGTCGAGCAGGTGATAGCTCTGGAATACCATGCCGATGCGCTGGCGGGCGAGGTCGGCGCGCTGTTTGCGATTGAGCTTGTGCACCGCCGTCTCGTCAAACCAGAATTCGCCCAGCCATCCGTCATCGAGCATAGCCAGCACGTTCAGGAGCGACGATTTGCCCGCGCCCGACGGACCCATGATGGTGAGGAATTCGCCTTCGCGAATAGTGAGCCCGACGCGGCGCAGCACCCAGGTTTCGGTATGGCCGGTTTTGTAACTTCGTTCAACGTTTTTCAGTTCGATCATGTTATTGAATTACTCCGTGTTTAAAGGCCGTTCAACCGGCCAGGGTTACTCGATGCGCAATGCGCGCATAGGTTCGACAGATGCCGCGCGGCGCGCGGGCAGCCAGCTCGCAATCATGGATGCGGCGAGCAGGACGAATGAAACAGCAGCGAAGGCTCCGTAGTCTATCGTGCCAATGCCATAGAGAGCGCTGTGCAAAGCACGCCCAATGAAGAACGCGCCTACAAGGCCGACGCCAAGGCCGACACAGGCCAGGATCAGCGCCTCCTTGAGAACCAGGATCACAACTCTTTCGCGGCTGGCGCCAAGGGCCATGCGAAGGCCAATCTCGTGTTCGCGCTGCGCCACGGTGAAAGCCATGACGCCGTAGATGCCGACTGCCGCAAGCAAAAGGGCAATGAGGGCGAAGCTGCCCATGAGCGTCATAATGAAGCGATCGCCGCCGAGATTGCGGGTCTTTACCTCCTCGAGGGTATGCGGTTCCGCGAGCGCAATCTGCGGATCGACAGAGTGGACGGCGGCGGCGATGCTGCGGAACACCGTACCCGGATCACCGAAAGTGTGTACGCCGATGCTGGCGTTGGGCCAGGGAATTTGCGCGAAGGGGATCACGATCTCGGGAAAGTCGTCACGGAAGTCACCGGCGCGCACGTTGTTGAAGACTCCAACGATCTGCCACGAGATGTAAGGCCCAAGCTTGGTGACGCCGGGGATGAGTTGCTCCACATTGATGCGCTGCTGGAGCGGGTTCTTGCCCGCGAAAAACTTGTCTGCGAACTTCTTGTTGACCATGGCAACGTGAACCGACGATGCGTTGTCCTGGTCGGTGAATGCGCGGCCGCGAAGAACCGGTATGCTGTAAGTCTTGAAGTAGTCGGGCGTGATCATGTCAAAGCCCGCACCGGGGCGCTGCGACGGATCGGCAAAATCGGGCTGGCCGGCGATCGTGAAGGGCATTCCGAAGGCCGAGCCCTGAAGGGGTAAGCCGACAGATACCGCGGCGTCCATTACGCCGGGGACCGCCTTGATGCTTTGAATCATCTGCTGGTAGTAGGCGTTGATCATCGCCGGCTCTTTGGGGCGCGAATCGGGCACGGGCAAAAAGAATGTCTGAATGTTGGTGGTGCTCACGCCCAGATCGACCTTGGTGAGATTCCAGAAGCTGTGAATGGCGAGCCCGGCGCCGGTGAGCAGCGCGAGAGCCAGCGCGAATTCTCCGATGACCAGCAGCCGGCGCAGATGTTGACGACCGGCGCCGGTGCCGGAACGTCCGCCTTCTTTCAGCGCTTCGGCTGGGTCCACGCGCGTGGCAAACCATGCCGGCGCACAGCCAAACAGCAGACCAGAGAGCGTGGATGCAACCAGCGTGAAGAGCAGGATGGGAAGGTTGAGCGTGAGATCGGCTTCAGACGGCAGAGTGTTCGGCGGCATGATGGCCTGAATGCCGCGCAGCAAGGCCCAGCCAAGCCCGATGCCAAGACCGCCTCCGAAGGTTGCGAGCATCAAATTTTCGGTCAGGAACTGCGCAAAGATGGCCTTGCGCGAGGCGCCGAGGGCACCGCGAACCGCAATTTCCCTTTGACGGGTTGTGCCTTTGGCCAGCAGCAGGTTGGCAATGTTCACGCAGGCAATCAACAGCACAAAGCCGACCGCGCCAAGCAGAATCCACAACATTCGGATTTCATCTTTCGGCAGGAAGTCGTTGTGCAGCGGTTCAACAATTGCGCCCCAGCCCTTGTTGCTTTTGGGGTTTGCCTTGGCGATGTTGGCCGTCACCGAATCCATATCGGCCTGCGCCTGTTTCAAGTTGACGCCTGGCTTCAGGCGGCCCATTGCGAGCAGCCAGTGGAAGTCGTGGTTAAGCTGGTCGGGCTTGAACGCCAGCGGGACTACCAGCCAGTTGTCAAGCCGGTCAGCCTGGCCGGGAGCAAAAACGCCTACCACTGTATAGGGGGCGCCATCCATTTGGATGGGTTTGCCGACGATATTGGGATCGGAGCCAAGACGCTTCCATAGCTTGTTCATCAAGATGACGACATGGTCCTTGCCGACGGTGCCTTCCTCGGGAAGAAAATCGCGGCCATACAGGAATTGATTGCCCATCATCCGGTACATGCCCGGCGTAGCCATCTGGCCCTGGATGTACTCCGGCTGCTCTTTGGTGGCGAGGTTGAAGTTGCCGCCGGTGAAGGCATTGATGTCCTCGAAGACCTTGTTCTGATTCTTCCAGTCGAGAAAGTCCTGCGCGGCAATACTATTGCGGTCGCCCTGGATCTTCGACCAGACCATGACTAGCTGATTTGGATCCGGATAGGGCATGGGCGCGAGCAGGGTGGCATACACCACGGTGAAGATGGCCGTGGTGGCGCCGATGCCGAGAGCCAGCGTCAGAATCGCAGTGACAGTGAAGCCGGCGGATTTGCGAAGCTGGCGAATTGAATATCGAAGGTCCTGAGCGATCATCTGGATTCTCCTATTCGGTTCTCAGGGCTTGCATGGGTTCGATAGATGCCGCGCGGAGCGCGGGGAGTGCCGCAGCCAGCGATGCCGCAATAACAGTGAGCGCGAGAGCCGCGGTTAAGGCGAGCGGGTCATAAGCCGTAATCCCGTAGAGCTGGCTGCCGATGAGCCTGCCGAGTCCAACTACCGACGGCAGCGCCACTATCACCGCAATCGCCGCGGTGAGGGCCATTTCTTTAAGCACCAGTGAAGCTACCGACCAGCGATGCGCGCCCAGCGCCAGCCGCACGCCGATCTCTCGCGTGCGCTGCTCGGTTGCGTAGGCCAGCACACCGTAGAGTCCCACCCCGGCAAGCAGCATGGCCAGCGCTGAAAATCCGATGGCGAGGTATGCGAGTGCCCGCGCGTCGCTGGCGCTCGAATCGATCTGCGCTTCCATGGTGCGCAGGCCGTCGACGACTAATGTTGGGTCGAGTTGATGCACGGCGTCGCGAATGGCGGGCTTGACAACGTCGGGTGCGCCGGTGATGCGCGCATAGACTTGCACGCCGGTGGGATGGTCG
The DNA here is from genome assembly GCA_963732165.1 of uncultured Acidobacteriaceae bacterium. Lineage (GTDB taxonomy): Bacteria > Acidobacteriota > Terriglobia > Terriglobales > Acidobacteriaceae > Telmatobacter. Next base: position 185,181 of record CAVSYM010000012.1, on the reverse strand, counting down.
AACTGCAGATAGGCGCGGTAGACCGCAGGTCCGATATCGGTGCGAAGGTCCTGGTGCCTGACGTTGCCTACCACACCCACGATGGCGGTATCGAGTTTGGTGCCGGGGCCTCGGCCTTCGGCAATCATGCGGCCAAGCGCGTTTTGCGGCGAGCCGAAATACTTGTTGGCCAACTCCGCATTCACTACGGCCACCTTCGGCTGCCCCTTGGCGTCAGAAGATATGAATTCGCGGCCGGCCAGTATGGGTTGTTCGAGCGCGGTGAAGTAACCAGGCGTGACGTATGGCTCTTCGAAGTGAAGCCTTTCGTCTTCAGCAGCTTTGTAGCCTTGAATCGTGAATGACGACCGGCTCGAATTTCCTGTCAGTTCAGGGTCGCTGGTGGCAGCCGCAATCGTTACACCTGGAATCCGGCGTATGGCTTCGATTGCGCTGGTGACCGCCTGCTGAGTTCTCTCATCGTCGTAACCCGATTGCGTGGGATCGAGAGCGAAGGTGATGAGATTATTAGTCTCAAAGCCGACCGGTTGATCGCGAAGGCGATTGAGCGTTCGCACAAACAGGCCGGCGCCGCCGAGCAGAATCACGCTGAGCGCAATCTGCATACCGACGGCAATTTTGCGGAAGAGTTGCGAGCGCCGCGTGGCCGTGCCAGTATTCTGGCGCAGCGCCTGGACAAGATCGGGGCGAAGAAAATGAAAGGCGGGCGCGATGCTGAAGAGAAGGCTGACGACGATTGAAACGGCAAGGGTGAAGAGAAGCACACGCGAATCGATTGACGTGGAATAGGGTTCTGTGCCGGGGTCCGACGCGGTCATAAGGCGAACGAGCGACAACGCGACAACAGGCGCAAGCGCCAGGCCGATTGCGGCTGCGGTACCTCCAAGCACTCCGCCTTCAACCAGGAGTTGCGACACGATGCGGCCGCGCTTTGCTCCGAGCGCGTAGCGCATCGACATTTCGCGGGCGCGGGCGGCGGCGCGCAAAAGCAGCAGTGTGGCCACGTTGATGGCGCACATGGCCACCAGCAGCCCGGCCATGCTCATCAGGATGATGAGGGGCGTCTTCATGTCGATGCGGCCAGGGTTGAAGCCGGCAGAGTCATCCAGAACCTTAAGCTGCGAGCCGAGAAACTCTTTGTCAAAGCGCGGCGTGTGGTGTTTATAAAGCGTGAGCTCGTAGGTGCGCTCCGAATGCCAGAATGAAGCCAGGCCGGCTTGCGCCTGATCGCGGCTTACGCCAGGCTTGAGCCGGCCGATCAGAGTGAGCCAGACGGTCTGATGGCTGTTGAGGTTGTCGCCCGGCGCAAACGCCGGGATGATTACCTCGGACATGCTGATGGGGACGAAGAGGCCGGGGCGATAGCCGCCAATCGCGGTTTCGAAGTTGTGCGGAGCTACGCCGACGATGGTAAAAGCATGTCCGTTTACCAGAAGGGTCTGGCCGACGATATCGTGTGCGCCCGCAAACCGCGACTTCCAGTAGTCATAGCTCAACACCGCGACCGGGTTCGCGTTCTTCGCCGTCTCGTCCTGGGCCCCGAAGAGGCGGCCGAGAGCCGGACGCAGGCCAAGCACCTGAAAGTAATTGCCAGTAACAATCTCGGTATCTTCGTTCTCGGCCTGGTTGTGCCAGCTAATGCCGGATGAGGCACGGTCGGCAGCGATCACTCCTGAAAAGACCTGGTTCCGATCGCGCATATCTTTGTACGCCGGATAAGAGAAGTAATTGGTGATATCGCCGCCAAAACTGCTGCCGTCACCAGAGAATCCGCCGGTCCACTCAAATCGCACCAGTTGGTGGGGGTTTGAGACCGGAAGCAGCCGCAGCAGCACCTGGTCAAAGAGCGTGAACACGGCAGCATTGGCGCCGATTCCCAGCGCGAGCGTGAGCACAACCGTGATGGTGAATGCCGGCGATTTGCGCAACTGGCGCAACGCGAAGCGAATGTCCTGGCGAAAGAAATGCATTTACGTCTCTTCTCCTCTTTATTCGGTGCGCAAGGCCTGAATTGGTTCAACCGATGCCGCGCGGCGAGCCGGAAATAGCGCGGCTAGGATGACCGCCAGCGACAAAATTGCGAGTGCGGCGGCCAACGAAAACGCATCGAGCGGCTGCACTCCGAACAGCGCCGCGGTTTCAACCCTCGCGGCAACAATCGACAACAGAACTCCGAGCGCGAGACCAATCGCCGCCATCCGCGCGGTGTCGCGAACTACCAGCCATGTTGTGGCCGCGCGCGTTGCTCCCAGGGCCATGCGAATGCCGATCTCGCGCCGCCGCTGGGTCACACGGAAAGTCAGGAATCCATATAAGCCTACGATGGTAAGCGCCAGCCCGATAAAGCCCAGCGCGCTCGCCAGTTCTGCCAACATCTGGTAGTTGGCCGCGGAGTAGCGTATGAGTTCCGGAAGCGAGGTGACGATCATAGGATCGAGCAGCGGGTTGGCGTGAATCAGCACTTGGCGCGCATCCTGAGCCATCGACATCGCGTTTTGGCGCGTCCCGATCACGAAAGTGATTTCGCCGTAGTCAACGAAATGAAAAGGCAGGTACATGTAAGGCTCAGGTATTTCTCCGAGCTGATAGATGGGAACGTCTTGAGCTACCCCGATGACGCGCGCTTCGAGATCGGTCCCTTTGTCGCCATTGATGCTGAAGCCCGGCAACTTCACAACCTGTCCGATCGGGTCCTGCCCCGGCCAGTACTTCTGCGCCATCGCGCTGCTCACAATCACCACCGGCGGACCGTTCGTGTCATCGGCAGCGTTAAAGCCGCGACCGCGCATTATCGGAGTACCTACGACCGGCATGAAATCGGGGCTCACAGCATTGAATTTGATCTCAATGGGATTTTGCAATTCCGGATGGCTGGGCAGCGTGACCTTGGCCTGCATGCCTCCCTCTGAAGGCATCAACGGCGAACGAATGCCATACGCCACGCTCTCGACTCCGGGCAACGCGCGCAACTTGGCGATGACCGCATCGCGAATCGGGGCATCGGGCTCCTGCGTGAATGCCGCCAGTACCTCGTTGCGGGTGATGCCGATGCTTTGCGTGCGTGTATTGATAAAGCTGCGCACCAGCGCGCCCATCGATACCAGCAGTGCGAACGAGATTCCGATCTGCAGCCAAACCGCCGCACGGCGCAGGAATGGAGCCCTGCCTGCTGTCCGCGTACCCACATTCGCCTGCATCGCTGGTAGCAGCTCGCTGCGCGCGACCTGGCTCATCGGAACAAGAGCCAGAAATAGCATGGTCATCAGCGCCAACAATGCGGCGAACGCGAACACGCGACCGTCGACATGGAAGCGCAATCCGGAGCCTAACGACTGCAGCATTACCGGCTCTTCAATCAAAAGGCGTGGCAATGCCGCCACAAGGGCTGCTGCCAGGGCGAGGCCCGCTGCAAGGCTGAAGATGCCAAGCAGCAGGTTCTCAACCAGCAACTGCCGCGCAACCGCCCATCGCCGGGCACCCAGCGACAAGCGCAGAGCCACTTCAGGAGCGCGCGTGAGCGCTCGCGCCAGCAGCAGGTGCGCAACATTCACAATCGCCAACAGCACCACTCCGCCCACGATGGCCAAGAGCAGCATTCCGCTGCTCCCCGCCTGGCTCATGCGGTAGTTGAAATCGGAAATGGCACGCGCTCCCCGGTCGTGGTTGTTGGCTGGATCGGCAGCGGCAAGAGCGCCGGCAATCGTCGCCACCTGCTCGTTGGCCTGCACCGCAGTTGCTGCTGGAGCAAGACGCCCAATCACATTGAACCAGCGAAACTGGCGCGAAGTAAGTTGCGCCGGATCTGTGATGGCAGCCCAAGTTTCCGCAGGCATCCACAGATCGCGGCTTTCGCCTGGATCGATGGCGAGAAACGACGGAGGAAGTACTCCCCATACCTCTACTTGTTCTACGCGGTCCTTGCCGTGCCGCAGCGGAATCTGTTTACCAACGATCTTCGGATCGCCGGCAAAATCTTTCTTCCAGCAGTCGAACCCAAGCACCACGCCTGGGTGTATACGCAACAGTGCGCTGTCCTGTGCGGTGAAGAGCCTGCCCAGCAAAGGATGCACTCCGAGTACGGTGAAGAAATTGTTTGAGACCACGTTGGTCAGCAGCATCTGGGATGTTCCGTCGAGACGCGGCATCAGACTTCCGCGGCCGCCAATCGCAACCAGCCCTGCATCCTGTCCCTGAATTGCGGTGGTCCGCTGTGCCAGTGTTTGGTATTCGGGATAACTGAACAGGCCTTCCTGGTTCTGTGCTGTGGTACTGAACACACGAACCATTCTTCCCGCATGCGGAACGCTCATCGGGTGCATCCACAGGCCGTCAATCAGGCAGAAGATGGCCGAACTTACGCCGATGCCGAGCGCCAGCGTGATGATGACCGTGATGGAAAAGCCAGGCACCCTGCGCAACTGGCGGAGCGCGTAGCGGAAATCCTGAAAGATCGATCGCATTTTAGAAACTCCCTTCTTTCGGAGTGCCCTTTACTCGATACGCAGAGCCTGCATCGGCTCTATGGATGAAGCGCGCCGTGCCGGGAGAAATCCCGCAAACGTGGCGCAGATGATCAGTATGACGGGCGCCAGTGTAAGGGCCCATGGATCGTAGCTGCCGACACCGTAGAGGATGCTCTTCATCAGGTACCCGACGTAAAGCGACGCGGGAATGCCCAGCACCAGGCCGATCAGGATCTGCCACATGGCGCCGCGCAGCACCAGTGTCACGACCGACCCCCGCGTGGCCCCGAGAGCCATGCGGATGCCGATCTCGCTGGTGCGCCTCGCAACGAAGTACGACATCACTCCGTACAGGCCCACGCAGGCCAGTGTGAGAGCGATGATTCCGAAGAGCGTCGTGAGGCGCGCAATCAAGCGCTCGGTATCAAAATTGCCCGCCACTTGCTGTTCGAAGGAGCGAAGATCCTCCACCGTGAGATTTGGATCGATGGACACCAGCGTATGGCGGAGTAGCGAATCGACATTCGAAGGAGAAGCGTTGAAATCGATGATCATCACGTTCATATCCATCGACTGAACCTCGCCGCCAATCATGTCGGCTTCCTTGTAGCCCATATATTGCTGGGTGAGTGGGCGCAGATAAACCGGGTGCACGTCCTCGCGCGGGTTGTTCATCTTGTAGTCGCGAAAGACGCCGACGATCTGCCAAGCGCTTGCATACTGCGGAAAGTCGATGCCGAAGTGCTGGCCGATGGGATCTTTGCCGGGGTAAAAATGCTTGACAAAGGCCTCGTTGACCATCACCACCTGCGGCGATGTGGCTGTATCCTGCGCGTTAAAGTTTCGCCCGCGCACAATCGGCACTCCGATGGAGTCGAGATAGCGCGTGCTTACTCGCACCCAGGTTGAGCCGCAGTTATCGCCCGGCTTGGGTACTGCGTGGCCTTGTTGAATGACACATTCACCCCAGTTGTTGCCTTCAAGTGGGCTGTAGGTGGCCAGGCTGAAGTTGCGAACTCCGGGGAGGGCCGAGAAACGGTCTTCAATCTGCCGGTAGAGTGCCGGAAGGCGTTCCGTGGTGTAACCGGCGCCGACCGGATCGAAGTGAAGGATGTAGCGATTGTGTGTCTCAACTCCGAAGTTCTGGTTCTGCAAGTTGAGTAGGGTGCGCGTCATAAGAATTGCCCCGCAAAGCAGAACAACGGAAAGTGCAGCCTGAAAAATAACCAGCGATTTTTGCGGCAGTGATGAGCGGTCGCTGGTGGATCGGTTCACTCCGCGCAGCGCCTCCGCGGGCTGCGCGTGCAATGAGAGCCATGCTGGACCAACGCCGAAGAGAACACCCGTGACCAGCGAGACAAGGAAGGTGAATCCCAGCACGATGAGCGAGGGGTTGGCGTCAATGGGCATATTGCGTGCATCGGGGAAAGCAAGGGCCAGGATCATGCGGCATCCTGCGTAGGCCACGGCCAGGCCGGTGGCGCCGCCGAGGCAGCTCAACAGCACGCTCTCAGTAAGAATCTGGCGCAGGATTCGCTTGCGCGCTGCGCCGATGGCCATGCGCACCGCCAGCTCAGCGCGGCGTGTCGTGGCCCGGGCCATCATCAGGTTGGCAATGTTGGCGCAGGCGATTAGCAGCACGATCGAGGAAAGGATCATGAGCAACTTCAGCCCCTTGCCAACGTAATCCTGCAACTGCTGAATTCCACCGCCGCCCGGCGTGAGAACCACATGCATTTTGGGAATGATGGTTCCCCCGCCGAATTGGACCAGCACGGTGCGGGTCCAAAGCCACTGTCGGAGCGATGCCGTCATTTTGGCCTGAATCGTCGGGATGCTTTGTCCGGCGCGAACGCGGCCTACCAAGTAAAGCCAGTGGGAATCCCCGTGGTGAAGGATCGAGCTCGCGCCGCGCAGATACGGCTCAGTGTTGATCGGTAACCAGAAATCGGGAGGCGTGTCGGAGACTCGATCGCCATAGAATGCCGGTGGAGCGATACCCACAACGGTGAATGGGCGGGTCTGGATGTAAATCGTGGAACCGATGATGTTGGGTTCGGATGCGAACTCGCCTTTCCAGGACTGATAGCTGATCACCGTGGCCGGAGGCGCATTGGGCGTGTCGTCGGCGTCTCCAAAGAGACGGCCTTCGAAAGAGTTGAGACCAAGCGTTTGAAAATAATTGCCGGAGACAAATTCCCCGTGCAATGACTTAGGAAGTCCTTCCCCATGGCGCACTGCCCAGGTCCATCCGCCGGCCTGCATCGCCGCCAGTTGCTCGAATTCCGGAGTTTGCGCGCGCAGGTAAGTGTAGAGATCTGTCGAGAAGATAGTGAAATCGCCTGTGTCGCTCGAACCCCCTGGGAAACCGCCTTCAACGCAGCAGTCGCCGTTGTCGCCCACGCGCCACAACTGGGCCGGCTTAGTGACCGGCAGGGAGCGCAGCAGGATGGCGTGCACCAGCGTGAAAATGGCGGTATTCGCGCCGATGCCAAGTGCCAGCGTAAGCACGGCCGTGGTTATAAAACCCGGCGACTTGCGCATCTGGCGCAATGCGAATCGAATGTCGAGCCACAGTGCATTCATCGTCTGACCTCCGCACTCCTTCGTTTCTGGTGACTACTCCGTCCTGAGTGCCTGCATGGGTTCAATTGCTGCGGCACGGCGCGCGGGTATGAGCGAAGCGGCAAGCGCCAGCGCAAAAATCGACAAAGCGGCAAGCACGATCACCGCCGGATCGAGCGGGTCGACTTCAAAGAGCAGCGTGCGCAGCAACCGAGTAGCGAAGACGGCCGCGATGGCGCCGATCCCGCATCCGATGAGACTCAGCTTTGCGCCTGAAACCAGAATGAGTTGCATGATGGTGGAGCGCTGGCTGCCGAGAGCCAAGCGAATGGCCATCTCTTGCGTGCGCAGCGCAGCCGAAAACGCAATGATGCTGTAAATGCCGAGCAGAGCCAGCAGCACGGCAGCACCAGCGAAGCTTGAGATGAGAGCCGCGTTGAATCGGCGTGGCGCTTCAGCTTCGCTGACAGCGTGATCCATTGACTGCACCTGAGTGAGCGGCAGCTGTGGATCGATCTGCCTCACTGCTGCACGCAGATCTTCAATACTTTGCTCGGGGTCACGCGAAGTGCGCATCACAATGGCGCCACCCTGCGCGTTCAGGGAGTCAGGCGGAGCCAGCGAACCATACGACTCGGAATTCTGACTGGCCGGCTGGTAAATCTGGTACTGCACCGGGGCGTCGGGTGTCGATTGATGCACATCGGCGATTACGCCCACCACGGTCATCCACGGAGTAGGTGTCTCCTGCATGCCCCACCGCACGCGTTTGCCGACCGGATCCTGCCCCGGCCAGAATTTGTCAGCCAGGGTGCGGTTCACTATCACCACCATCGGAGACTTCACGTTATCTGCCTGCGCAAAATTACGGCCGCGGAGAAGCGCAATACCGGCCGCGCCAAAATAGTTGCCGAGGGTTGTCGAGGGCCACGCTAGACTGAGGGCTTCTCCCTTGCGTGGCACGTACCCTTCAGCGACGAATGCCCCGTTGCCTCCTGATCCCGAGGCTGGCAATTGCGAGGTAATGCCGACTGACTTGACGCCGGGCAGGACTTCAAGACGGCGGACCAACGCATCGTTGAATGCGTCAATTGAAGCCTGTGTAGAGTACTGGTGCTGCGGCAAGCTATAAAAGGCCGTGAGCATGTGATCGGGATTCAAGCCGAGATTGACCTCGCGCAGTTTTTCAAAGCTGCGCAGCAGCAGGCCGGAAGCGATAAGCAGTACGAGCGCAACCGCGATCTCGGTTACCACCAGCGCCGAACGAAGTCGTGCGTGGCCACTGCCGGCCGTTCCTGTGCGCCCTCCTTCTTTCAAAGCTTCATTCACACCAGTTCGCGCCGCGGCCAGGGCCGGAAGAATACCGCAGGCGAGGCCGGTGAGGAGCGCCGCGGCAAGAGCGAAGCCTGCCACCTGCCAATCGATGCCGATGGAGTCGATGCGCGGAAGCGTTTCAGGCAGGAAGCTGACGCCGATTCTCAGCGCAACCGCAGCCAGGCCAAGTCCGAGCAGTGCTCCGGCAGTGCTGAGCACAAGTGTTTCAATCAGCGTCTGGCGCAGGATGACGCTGCCGCTCGCGCCCAGGGCAAGGCGCACAGCGATCTCGCGCCGACGGCGAATGACGCGCACCAGCAGCAATCCCGCCAGGTTGGCGCAAGCGATGAAAAGCACCACCATCACGGCCCAGAATAGGGTGCGAATGAGCGGACGCGCTTGGGCAACGGTGTCTTCAGAGAGCGAATGGACCGCGGCGTCAATGTGCAGGCTGCTCATGAAGGCGGGGAAGCCCTTCTCGATCTGCTTGGCAACTCGCTCAGCGCTTTGCTGAGCCTGCGGAGCGGAGACGCCGGGCTTAAGCCGGCCCACCATCTGGTAGTTCCAGCTGGCGGCCGCTGCGCCTGAGATTTCATCGGGCCGAAAGCTCATCGGGACCCATAGCTCGCTGCGGTTGAGCTGTCCCGGCACCAGCGGAAACTCGAACTCGCGCGGCATCACGCCGATAATCTCGTAAGGCTTGCGATCGAGCAGAATCTTCGAGCCCAGCACATGGGGGTCGGCATGGAATCGGCTGTTCCATGTCTGGTAGCTGATGACGGCTACCTGCTGCTTCCCTTCGTCTTCAGCCTGCGAAAATGCGCGGCCCATAAGAGGCGAAACGCCGAGCAGCGGAAAGACGCTTGCAGTCAATCGGCTGGCGTTGATCTGCGCCGGAGCGCCAGCGCCGGAGAGTTCGTAACCAGTCTGCGTGTAACCGCCCAGCGCGGTGAATCCCTGCACCTCACGCTCGTACACGCCAATCTCTGGACCGGTGACGCCGTCAATGCCCGTTGAACCGAGCGAGGTACCGGCAAGTTTGTCGCCAAACGCCACCAGCCGCCCGGGATCGGCAAATGGCAGCGGTCGCAGCAGTACACCCTCGACGATGGAGAAGATGGCTGTGGTTGCACCGATGCCGAAGGCAAGTGTCAGTATGGCCGTGAGCGCAAAGCCCGGCGACTTGGCCAGGTGCCGAAGCGCATAGCGGATGTCGATTCCGACATTCTTCATGGCGTTTTCCTTCGCGGCAATTGCCGGGCTTTCTTATTCGCTGCGTAGCGCCTGCATCGGTTCGACGGATGCAGCACGGCCCGCGGGGATGAGACATGCGGCCAGGGCCACCAGCGCCAGCGCCACTGCGACTGCGGCGAACGTGAGCCAATCGGTGGCGGCCACGCCATAGAGCATTCCGCGTAGGAACCGGGTACACGCCAGCGAGCAGGCGAGGCCTGCAGCCAGGCCGATGAGCGTGAGCCGCAATCCCTGTCGCAAAGTCTGGCGGAATACATCTCCGCGCCTGGCGCCCATCGCCATGCGGATGCCGATCTCGTGGGTGCGCTGGCGAGTGGTGTACGAAACCACGCCGTAAACGCCAATCCCGGCCAGTAGCATTGCCACGAGCCCGAAGGTGCCGGCGAAGATCACCGCGATGCGCTCAAATACACTTCCCATCCCCATGTTGTGTTCGAGCGTTGTGACGCTGTAAAGCGGCAGATTGGGATTGAGACCATGAACGGCTCGCTCAATCGAGGAGGCGAATACCGTTGGATCGCCGGAAACGCGCACGTGCAGGATTACTTCGCTGTCGTAGCGCTGCTCGAGCGGGTAAAGAATCAATGGCGCAGCTTCTCTTACCAGGCGGCGGTACTTGGCATTCGCTACCACTCCCACCACGGTGCTCACGTGGTTTCCATCGAGTACGTGCTTGCCGATTGCGTTTTGTCCCGGCCAGTAGCGATCGACCATGGCCTGATTTACCATGACTACCGGCGCGGTATTCGCATTGTCGGCGGCGGTGAACTCGCGTCCGGCGATCAGCGGAGTGCGCAGGGTTTGCAAATAACCGGGAGACACATCGCCGCGATCGACCTCCATGGACTCGTGGGGCTGCGGGATATAACCCTCGGGCAGTACGCCGCGTGTATGAAGGGTGAAGCTGAGCGGCGAAAAGTCGGCCAGGGACACGGAGCGGACGCCGGGCAACGTTTGCACACGATTGAGAACATCGCGCTCAAATTCAATTCCCTTAGTTTCCGAGTAGCCCATGGGATCGAGGTCGAAGGATGCCAGATAAACGTTGTTTGGATCGAAGCCGGGATCGGAGGCCTGCGACTTGTTGAGGCTGCGCGCAAACAGGCCCGCGCATACCAGAAGAACCAGCGAGAGTGCGATCTGCGCGGCAACCAGCGCGGAAGTGAGGCGCGACTTGTGAATGCCCGCCGAAGCGTTTAGCCCTTCATCTTTAAGCGCCGTTACCGGGGCGAGCGACGAGGCACGAAATGCAGGAAGAACGCCTGAGACGACAGCAGTCAGCAATGAAGCTGCAAACGTGGCCAGCATGACGGTGAGGTCTACGTGCCCGTTGATGTCGATGGGCAAACTTACGCTGGGTAGAAAGGTGCCGAGCGTGCTCGCCGACCAATATGTCACGCCGAGTGCGACCGCCCCACCGGCCAACGCTATCACCAGGTTCTCGATGAGGAACTGGCGCGCGAGCGTCCAGCGGCCCGCGCCGATGGCCAGGCGAATGGCGCACTCGCGACGGCGCGAGACCGAGCGCACCAGCAGAAGGTTGGCCACATTGGCGCAGGCCAGAAGCAGAAGTACGCCGGCCAGCGCGAGCAGGATGGGCAACGTGCCCGCCAGATAAACATTGGCCCCGAAAGGTGATCGCCAGAGCGGGTCGATGGAGAGCCGGTTGTCGCCGCGATGCGTATCTGGATAGCGGCCGGCGATGCCTTGCATAATCAGGTTGAGCTCGTTTTCGGCCTGGCGGGGATCGACGCCGGGGCGAAGAACGCCAAGAACGTTGATCCACGACGAGCCGCGGTTGTTGATGCGATCCCCACCCCATACCGGGCCATCCATGCCCAGCGGAATCCACAGATCCGTTCTCAGACCCGACTTGCAGCCTTCGAAATCGCGCGGCGCAACGCCGATTACAGTGTAGCTGTGCAGGTTTACCTGGATGGCTTTGCCGACGATTCGCGGGTCGGAGCCGAAGCGGTTTTGCCAGAGCGCATAGCTAAGGATTGCTTCGGGCGCTCCGGTTCGCTCGTCGAAATGCGAGGAAGAGAATGTGCGTCCGAGGATGGGATGGACGCCGAGCACTTCAAAATAATTCGACGAGGTCAGCGCGCCGTAGATGCGCACCGGCATTCCAGCGCCGGTAAGAGCCATAAAGTCGTCGTGATACCCAAGCAGGCCGGAGAGTGAAGATGCGCGCGTGCGGAGGTCGAGATAGTCGTCGTACGAGAGCGGTGGCGAGGCATGTTCACTGCGCTCTCCGCGCTGGATGGTGATCATGTTGCCGGTGTGCGCAACTCCCGGAATGGGATTGAACAGTGTGGATTGGATCCAGCTGAAGATGGTGCTGGTTGCAGCGATGCCCAAAGCAAGCGTAATAACCGCGGTGCAGGCAAATCCGGGATTCTTGCGAAGCTGGCGCAATGCATAGCGAAGGTCGTGCCATAGGTTTTTCATTGCATGCTTTCTCCCTTGCCGTTGCTTAAAATCCCTATTCGGCTCTCAGCACGTGCATGGGCTCGACGGATGCGGCGCGGCGCGCGGGAATCAGCGCGGCGAGCATTCCCGCCACGACAAGCAGCCCTGCGATCGCAAGAAAATTGCCTGATTCCTTTTGCGCGTCGAAGTAAATAACTATGCCGATGAGTTTGCGTGCTGCAATCGCTAGCACGAGGCCGGCCACGGCTCCTGCGCCAAGCATCAACGCCACGCGCCGCAGCACCATGCCGAGAACATGCTGCCGGGTTGCTCCCAGCGCCATGCGGATGCCGATATCGCGCGTGCCCTGCTCCACTTCGTGGCTCACAAGGCCGTAGAGACCCACCAGGGCCAGCAGCAGCGCCATGGCAGCAAATATTCCGAACAGCCAGCCCACCATGCGATCGAAGACCAGTTCGTCATTGACCACATCGGTCATGGTGCGCGGATAATCGAATGGAACGGTGGGATCGACATCGTGCAGCGCCTGCCGCAAGGGAGCGATCAACTGCTGCGGATCACCATTGGAGCGCACCACCAGAACCATGGCTGACAGCGTGGCGGAGCGTTGCGCGGGTGGAATCTCATCGATCAGATAATCCATCTCCGCGAGCGGTTTCTCGCGCAGGTCCTGGCGCACATCGCCGGTTGCTCCCACAATCTGGGTGTACTCGTCTGGATTCTTGGCGTCGTCGAGCTTCGGAGTCGTGTCGCCCAGGCCGTGGGGAAGATACTCGTTTACGAATGCCTGATTCACCACTACGGTTGAGGCCTTGTTGCTGCTCTGGTCGAGCGCCGGGCTCAAGGATCTTCCTGCCCCCACTGAGAGACCGAACACGTCGAAGTAGCCGGGTGAAACCATGCGCGTCTCGGCCAGCGTCTCGGCATTTTTCGGATACGGCGGCTGCCCCGCAATGTGCACATCGCGATTCGAGCCGTAGCTTTCGATGGGCAGCATGTCGATGAGCCCGGCGGCGCGCACCCCGGGAATGTGTGACACGCGCTCGATCAGCGGCTGATAGAAATCGGCCACAACATCGCGGCCATCGTAGCGCACCGGAGCGACATGTAAATCGACCGCAAGAATGTGGGCCGGATCGTATCCCAGGTCAACATCCCGGTAGCGGGTGACAACGCGCATCAGCAAAGTTGCCACCACCAGCAGTACCAGCGTAAGCGCTATTTGCGTGATCACAAATCCCGCGCGCAGCCGATGCTCGCCGCGGCCAGTGCCGGCGCTGCCGCCAGCCCTTAGCGCGGCATTAGGATCGACGCCGGAAAGTTTGAGCGCCGGATAGAGCGATGAGGCCAGGCTGGCCACGATTGCAATTCCCAGAGCGGCGCCAAGGATGGTCCAGTTGAGGTGAATGTCGGCCCCGCGCTGCAGCGCCTTAATGAGGAACGCGCGCATCAGGTCTAGCATCGACCATGCCAACAGCGTTCCGCCCGCAGCGCCGGCCAGCGCCAGTAGCAGGCCTTCGGTAAACATTTGCCGCAGCAGCCGTGCACGACCCGCGCCGATCGCCACCCGCATTGCCATCTCGCGCTGCCGCTTGACGCCGCGCGAAAGCAGCAGTCCGGCAATGTTCACGCACCCGATCGCCAGCACTGCAAACACCGCGCCGAGCAGTACCCACAGCGGTCCGCGGGTCTTCTCGTCAACTGCCCGCGAAAGCGCCTGCAGCCGCACGGTGCGTCCCCCATCGGTATCGGGATACGCCTTGCCGATGCTGGCAAAAATGTGCTGCATCTCTGCCTGCGCCTGCTGAACGGTGACGCCATCTTTGAGTCTGCCGACGGAGCGGAGCCAATGGCCGCCGCGAGTTGACATCCACGTGGCGGCGTCAAGGTGTACCGGCATGTAAAGACCGTCGCGTGTAACCAGCGGGAAGCGAAATCCGGCCGGCATGACGCCGACAATGGTGTAGGTGTGGCCGTCGAGTCGTAAGGCAGTGCCGACCACACTCCGCGCGCCGTTGAAGTGCTTCATCCACGCGTCATAACCGAGTACGACGACATCGTTCTTGCCGGTCTGTTCTTCGCCGGGCAAAAACCCGCGGCCAAGCATCGGAGGAACGCCGAAGGCATCGAAGAAGTTGTCGCTGGTGCGAACCACCTGCAACACCGCCGGTCCAGTGGGCGTTTCCGCCGCACTCTCTCTCCATCGGAAGTACCCGGCCAATGTCTTGAACGACGTGGCCTGGTTCCGCTCGTCGAGATACGACGGCCAAGATGCAGGCTGGTTGTACCCTCCGCTGCCGCTGCGCGTATCGAAGTCCACAATTCGCCCGGGTTGCGCGTAGGGCAGCGGTTGCAGCACTACTGCGTCAATCACGCAGAAGACCGCGGCAGCGATGCCCACGCTCAGTGCAAGCGTCAGGATGGCAGTGACTGCAAATCCCGGCGCGCGCCGAAGCTGGCGCAGGGCGTAGCTCAGATCCCGGACCAGGTTCGGCAGCATGGCTTAAGCCTCCGCTTCTTCTTCCATCTTCTTCTGCTCCTGCTCGCTCACGACTTTTCCATCGAACAGGTGCACTTCGCGTTCGGCGTGGCGCGCAAAGCGGGGATCGTGCGTAACCATGCAGATGGTCGAGCCTTCGCGGTGCAGATCGGCCAGCAGATGCATCACCGCCTCGCCGTTTTTCGAGTCCAGGTTGCCGGTGGGCTCATCGGCCAGCAGGATGGAGGGCGAGCCGGCCAGGGCGCGGGCGACGGCTACGCGCTGTTGTTGACCGCCGGAGAGCTGCGCCGGATAGTGACGCATGCGGTGCGCCATGTTCACGCGCTCCAGTGCCTCTTTCACGCGCTTCTTGCGCTCGGCCGAAGGCATTCCGGCGCGATAGGTGAGCGGCAGCTCCACGTTCTCTTCAACCGTGAGATCGCCGATCAGATTGAAACTCTGGAAGATGAAGCCGATCTCCTGATTGCGGATGCGCGAGCGCTCGCTGAAGCTCAGGTTCTCGACCGGCTTGCTGTTGAGCAGATAGCGCCCTCCGGTGGGCGTGTCGAGCAATCCCAAAATTGAGAGCAGTGTCGATTTGCCGCAGCCTGACGGCCCCGACATGGCGACGTACTCACCGCGATCGATGTTGAGGTGAATGCCGGAGAGCGCGTGCGTCTCCACTTCGTCGGTGTAAAAGACCTTGGTCAAATCTTCAATTTCAATCAATGTGCTGGCGGTTGCCATTCTGTCCTCCCCTTTTCGTGTGTGCGACTTTGAGTTGCTGGTCCTAGTTGCTCGGTCCCTTCGTCCCTGGTCCCTTCGTCCCTGCTTCTTTACTCGAGCCTGATGTGATCCACGCCATCCTCGCGCGACATGTCTGAGAGAATTACGGTGTCGCCTACTTTCAGACCTTCGAGAACCTGAATGTCTTCAACCGATGCGCGGCCTACCTTGACCGGCACGCGCGTCGCGCCTTTGCCGTCGGGATCGAGCCGGAAGAGGCTCAACGTGGAATCTTCGTTGCCCAGCGCCGGCCTGCCCACATAAAGCACGTCGCTCATACGTTCCAGGTCGATGGTTCCATCCACGCTCAACTGCGGAACCGCTCCCGGCGGCAATGGTCCATCAAGAGCTACGTCAACGGTGCGGGTTCCGTTCACTACTGAAGGATCAATTCGCGTTACATGCCCGGGAATTATGCCGTTGTGAGTGTCGATGGACGCAGGCTGGCCGATCTGGATATCGCGCGCCTGGGTCTCGGCAATCTGCAACGCGGCCTTTAGCTTGTCGCGCTGGATCACCTCGGCAACCGAGGTGCCGGTGAGCACGTGCTGGCCCACTTGCACCGGCGTGGCCAGCGGCGCCAAAGTGCCGGTAATTGAGGGCCTGACTTGCAGCGCCCTTTGCTGCTTCTGATACAGGTCGAGCAAAGCCTGGGCCTGATCGATTTTGGTCTTCGACGAGGCAAGCTGCACCTCAATGGCCTTCTGGTTCACTTCGAGCTGCTGCTGGCTTAAATCGTGTTGCGTGTTGAGCTGATCGGCCGTGCCTGCCGACTTCTGGTAGGCTACGCCGGAGATGACGCCCAACTGATACAGCGCCTTGTCGATCTTGGCTTGCAGCTGGTCCTGCGTATAGTCGGCATTTACCGCCGCCGCCGCCGTTTTCTTATCCATCAACGTGCTTTGCAGCGTTGCCTGAAGACTTTTATAGTCGGCCTGCGCCTGTTTCACGCCGAGCTGCGCGTTCAGCACCTCTTGCTCCAGCGTGGGATCGGAAAGGTCCATGATGACAGTGTCTGGAGTGACCT
The DNA here is from genome assembly GCA_963732165.1 of uncultured Acidobacteriaceae bacterium. Classification (GTDB taxonomy): domain Bacteria; phylum Acidobacteriota; class Terriglobia; order Terriglobales; family Acidobacteriaceae; genus Telmatobacter. Next base: position 168,860 of record CAVSYM010000012.1, on the reverse strand, counting down.
GGGCGCCGGGCAGCACGCGAATGCGCACCACGGTCGCGTCGGTCTGCGCCGGGATCAGCTCAATCGAGTCTTCACGCGGAGCCAGCGTGCCGGTTGAGGAGCGCACCTGGCGGATGAGCGGGCCGCGCTTTACAGTGTCGGTCCAAATGGTGGAGCGATCAACCGTGGGCGAAGCCGGTTTAAGACGCATGACCACGAACGTTAGGGCGGTGAGGACGACGGCTCCCGCGGCTGCGTATACCAGCAGCCGGCGGTTCTTCTTCTTCTTGATGTCTGGGCGGGCGATATCCATTGCGCCCTCTGTGTTGCATCTCGGTTGCCAATGGAGGTTCTGCTGCAAGGCGCTGATAAATTAAGCGCTTGCCAGTTTTTGCGATTTCGCTTTGCCGCTTCGAAGTGACCGTTTCCGCGGCGCGAGTGTTCGATATCGAACAGTCTGGACGTGGAGATCACCGCTTGGTTGGCCGGGAACATTTGATTGAGGTTAGGTGTCTAAAGGGGTAAGTAGGTGTGTAGTTTTCTACTCAGCAAGCCGGCTCACCTGGAGATTTATTCGCCGGAGGTTAATCGATGTTGCAGAGACTGAGGGCGAAGCGTGGCCTGCGATTCATGCTCGTTGTTTTGACGGGGCAGACGATATGTGGCGCGCCGGGGCTGTCGCGCGGGCAAAACCCGACGGTGAGTTGGGAAAAGGCTGCAGGCGGAAAGCAGCAATTTGAAGTTGCGTCGGTGCGCGAGAACAAATCGGGCGGCGCGTCCTATAGCAATTTCTCGCTCGACAGTGGAAATGCTTATTGGGTGATAGGTAAGGATGATGCCCTGGCGCCCACCGGAAGCCTATTTTCGGCGAAGAATCTGCCACTCATGCGCTACATCGTCTTTGCGTACAAACTGAGCGGGACGCAGGAGCTTGCGTTGCGATTCGACTATTACGAGGGGCTCAAGTTGCACGTGCCCGAGTGGGTTAAGGATGACCGGTTCGATATCGAAGCGCGCGCGCCCGGGCAAGTAACCAAAGACCAGATGCGGATGATGATGCAGGGCCTGCTTGCCGAGCGGTTCAAGCTGGTGGTCCATATGGAGACGCGCGAGGCGCCGGTGTTTGCACTGGCGCTGGAGAAGCCGGGGACGCTCGGACCGCAACTGCGGCCGCATCCGGTCGCCGACGATTGCACTGCGACTTTGTTTCCTGAAGATTCAGGCAAAGGCGCGCCCGATTCGCCGTCGCTGTCGGCGCTTCCGATACCGTGCGGCGAGATTGCGCACTTGCCCGCGAGTGCGCCGGGAAGCCATCGGTTCGGTGGTCGCAATGTGACCTTAGCCATGCTGGGGACGTCGATGCCGGCTCAGACCGGATTAGTAACTACGCCACGGCCGGTGATCGATAGGACGGGGCTCACGGGCGGATTCGATTTCTGGATGGAATGGACACCGGAGGACACCAGCGAAGTCAACAACCGGGAATCAGGCGGCACATTTCGGGAGGCTCTTGGGCAGCAACTGGGGTTGAAGCTGAAACCTGAAAAAGGAGCAGTGGAAGTGCTGGTGATTGATCACGTCGAGCAGCCGTCGCCAAACTAACCGAAGGCGAGACCGGGCACCCTCAACGATTACGAGCAAAGTTAGATCCGCAGCGATAGCGACGGAACGAGTTAACTCGAAATGCACTTCGAGAGGTCCGTTGAAAGAAGAGTGCTTAACCGTGCGTGTTACCGTGTAGAGGTTCAAGAAAAAACAACGGAACATGTGAACAATGCGCCGCGTACACCGTTATATAAGCGAATTCCCCCCCCGGATTTCATCGAACGCATCAGAGTTACGCCGTCGCCGGGCGTTTGTGTGGCGAGAGAAGGATTACCAAATAATGAAGTCTTCTGCAATCGCACGTTCATTTGATCGCGGCACCGAATTCTGGCTCAGGCTCGGTTTTGTGCTGGTGTCGGCTGCGTTAATAGCCGTGGTGTTCGCGCTGATGGGAGCGAAACTTGCCCCCGCACAGGCTGCACCTGCCCAGGCAGCAACGGCTGCTCCCGCAAGCGGGGCACCCTTCAATCCAAAAGATATTACCGGAGATTGGCAGGGCACGCTTCACGCCGGCCGCGACCTACGCATAATGCTTAAAGTCACCAAAGACGACAAGGGAGCGTACAAGGCCAGCTTCTTCAGCATCGATCAAACCGGCCAGCCGTTTCCCGTCGACTCGGTTGCTCTTGACGGCTCAAGCCTTAAGCTCGCGGTGAAGGTTATTGGCGGAACATTTGACGGCAAGCTGAGCGGCGATGGCAAGACCATCGACGGTTCATGGAGCCAGGGACCGAACCCGCTGCCGCTGACCCTGGCGCGCACCACACCTGAAACCGAGTGGACCATCCCCGCGCCGCCTCCGCCGGTAGTGCCGATGAAAGCAGACGCGGACCCGAGCCTGGATGTGGCGACCATCAAGCCTAGCGACCCGAACGGGCAAGGCAAGGGCTTCGGTTTCCAGGGCACTCACTTTCGCACATTCCGCACCAACCTGAACGACTTGATTGCCTTCGCCTATGGTTTGCATTCGAAGCAGATCATGGGCGCGCCCGACTGGTTTGCCACTGAGTTGTATGACATCGACGGCGTGCCCGACGCCCCGGGCCGGCCAAACATCAAGCAGATGGGCATCATGGTGCAGAAGTTGCTGGCCGACCGCTGCCAGTTGAAGTTTCATCATGAGACGCGAGATCTCTCGGTGTACGCCATCGTGGTGGCGCCGGGAGGTCCCAAGCTTACCAAGACCGCTGCCACGGATCCGGGACAACAGGGCTTTTTCTTCCGCGGACTCGGCGACCTGACCGTCCGCAACATGAACATGACAGAGTTCGCATCGTGGATGCAGTCCGGCGTAATGGACAAACCGGTGGTCGATCAAACCGGGCTTAAGGACAAGTACGACTTCGATCTCAAGTGGACGCCCGACGACTCGCAGTTCCAGCAGTTTCGCGGCGCGGTGCCAATGAACACGCCTCCCAACACCGACCCTAATGCGCCGCCGAGCTTGTACACCGCGGTGCAGGAGACGCTGGGACTCAAGTTCGAATCTACTAAGGCTCCCGACGACGTAATCGTGATCGACCACGTTGAAAAGCCATCGGAGAATTAGGCCTTTGACTTGTTGAGTTAACACAAACCATGGATGCCCCAGGTCTCGATTCTGAGATCTGGGAGAGCACGAACTAAAAATGCAATTCACCCGGCAAGAAACCGGCGCTTGGGTGGGTAGCCTGTCGCAAGAACACTCAAATCAACCGAGGTCCCCACGAATGGCCGCAACAGCAATGTGCAGACCGCGCGGGAAACGGGTATTTTTCTCAGCCTTCACCGCGGCGTTGATTGCAGCACCACTACTGGTTGCTCAATCGAATTCCAGCCAGACTGCGCCGCAGGCCGCACCGCAAGCCGCAGCGCCGGACACACCACCGGCTTCACCGGCCGCCGCAGTCCAGCCCGCGGGGCCTCCACCTCCTTTTGAGGTCGCCACCATAAAAGCCAGCAAACCCGATCCAGAACAGTCCATGCTGATGTTCACCGCGGACGGGGTCTCCATTACTGGGATCCCGCTCACGATGATCATTCGCGAAGGATTCAGCGCCGAAGACGACCATATTATCGGCCTGCCATCTTGGGTCAAGTCGAGCAGATTCGACATTGAAGCCAAGGTAGCGCCTGAAGATGCGCCGAAGCTTAAGAACATGAAATTCCCCGAACGCAAAGAGATGCTGGTCGAGCTCCTGGTGGACCGCTTCGGGTTGAAGTACCACCGTGAGACCCGCGATTTGCCTGTCTATGAGCTGGTGATCGCCAAGGGCGGTGTAAAAATGCAGCCGGCAAAGGAGCAGGACCCGACCAAAGGGCGACACATGCTGATGTTCGGCGGACCAGGCGACATTGAGTCGACGGCCATGAAGGTGGAACCCTTGTCTCACCTGCTTGCGCGGCAACTGGGCAGAACGGTGTTGGATAAGACGGGGCTGACAGGCGAATACGATTACACGCTTAAATGGACGCCCGATCAAACGGAACCGGGTATGGGCCCTCCGCCGGATACGGCCGCGAATGCAAATGACAACACCGGCGGTCCGTCATTGTTTACTGCTCTTGAAGAACAACTTGGATTGAAACTCGAATCGGCAAAAGGCCCCGAAGAAGTGATCGTGATCGACCACATCGAACAGCCGTCGGCGAATTGAGACCGAACGAAATGCGTCGTGCTGCGTCTCTGATAATAAGACAACCGATCCGGTAATAAAGTTGAAGGGTTGCAATGAAGAAGCTCAATAACACAAGGCCACGCATTCAGGTATGGCTCCGCTCAGCAGCGAGTGCGGCCTGTGCTGCGGTTCTTGTCGCGTTGCTATTCCTACGCCCTTCGTTTGCCGACGCGCAATCCGCTTCGCAGAATTCATCTCAGGATGCAACGGCTCCGTCTTCCGCGCCGCAATCAACCGCCGCCGCGCGTGGCAAAGATGCTCCAGCTCCGTTGCCCGCATTTGAAGTCGTATCGATCAAGCCCAACAAGAGCGGCGGTAATACGATGCGGATGAGGATGACGCCAGATGGCGTTTCTGCCAACGGTCTCACTTTCCACATGTTGCTGCGTGAGGCCCTTGGCGTCTCGGACAATCAACTCCAGGGAGAACCGGGTTGGCTCAACTCTGAGCGATTCGATATCGAAGCAAGAATTGCCGCCGATGATATTCAGAAGCTCGATTCGCTCAAACCGAACCAGCGATGGGCCATGTTTTTGCCCGTCTTCGAAGACCGTCTTGCTCTAAAGTTCCACCATGAGACCAAAGACCTGACGCAATATGTGCTTGTCGTCGCCAAGGGCGGCCTCAAAATGAAGGAAGCCACTCCCGGCGAAACCTATCCCGATGGGATCAAGACGCCGGACGGCAAGGCAGGTGGTGGAGGCATGATGCGAGTTGGTCCCGGCGAACTGACCGGTAAAGCGATCCCAATCAGCAACCTGGCGCACTTTCTCTCGATCCAGTTCCAAAGTCCAGTGCTCGATAAAACCGGACTCACCGCCAAATACGATATCAACCTGACGTGGGCGCCCGACGAATCCGAAGGCATGATGATGAGACCTCCGGACGGCGGCGCATCCGGAGCCGGAAATCCGCCGCCGCCATCCACTACAGGACCATCCATATTTACCGCGCTCGAAGAACAGCTAGGCCTTAAGCTCGAAGCCCACAAAGAGCCGGGTGAGGTGATCGTGATCGACCACATCGAACAGCCGTCGGCAAACTGAGGCGGAACGAAATGTGTCTCATTGCGTCTTTGGAAATAAGTCAACAGATCAGGCAGGCGGTCTGAGGGAAGGGATGAAGAGCTTGAAGAGCGCGAGGTACCGGGTCAATGAAGGCCTTTACTCTTCGATGGGTGCTATGTGCGCGGCTTTTCTCTTTGTGTCATTCTTCCCTCGTCCGCTGCAGTCGCAGATCCCGAATAGTACTTCAGGAAAGGCGCCGGAATTTGAAGTAGCCTCGGTTCGTTTGATTCCTGAACATGATGTCGTACCTTTAGAAGGCAGTCCGATTAGCCCGCCCGGAGCAGGGGTGTTTACCATGCGACAAGTCACTCTGGCACTCGCAATCGCGTGGGCGTTTGGAATCGATCAGGATCGTTTGTCGGGGGGGCCGGACTGGCTTGATCGCCAGTGTTACGAAATCTCCGCCAAGCCGGGAGGCGATGTGGGGCTGAGTTACGAGCAGATAAGGCCGCTTCTTCAGCAGCTTCTCCAGGAACGATTCCATCTGACGTATCACCACGCGACGAAGAACGAGAAGGGCTATGCGTTGGTGGCCGGAAAGGGAGGGCCGAAGCTGGCTGCGACAAAAGGAGGCGCGGCGCACGGCTACCTGTTTAGAGGAAGCTTCGACGAAGTCAATGCCCCGGTGAGCGCATTGGCAGGTGTGTTGGCTCACACGCTGGGAGAACCTGTGGTCGACAAGACCGGCCTCAAAGGCAATTTTGATTTCAAACTCAGCTACGCGCCGATGGAGGCAACCGATTCAACGCAGCCTTCAATTTTTACCGCGCTCGACGAGCAGCTGGGGCTCAGGCTTGAGAAGCAGATGGTGCCGGTAGACATCTTTGTTATCGACCACGTGGACAAAGTTCCAACGGGAAACTGAAGCGCCTCAATCGGCAGCGGACAGACTGCGGAGAACAAAGAACCGGATGCGTCGACTTCGACATTTTGCTTGTGCCTTGGTATGGCTTGTGTTTGCCGCGGCTGCGTGGGCGTCTCCATTTCACGGCGCCGTCACCTACGGCGGCCTTCCGCTGCCGGGTGCAACCGTCACGGTCACGCACGACGGAAAGAAACTCACCGCGATCACCGATCAGGGCGGGCTCTACCATTTCGACGATCTCCCCGACGGCGTTTGGACAATTCAGGTTGACATGCAATGCTTCGAGCCCATCAGGACGGACGTGACGGTGGGCGCGAATGTGCAGCCCGGTAACTTTGAGATGAAACTGCTGCCGGTCGATCAGTTGATGGCGAAGACCAAACTGCTGCAGAACCCAATTCTTCCCGTCCCTGAACTGAAGGCGCGCCCCGAAGAGAAAAAACCCGAACAGGCTGCCAACAATCCTCCACCCGAGATGCCGAAGCCACCCGAAAACGGCGACGAGCAAAGCGCCGACGGTTACCTTGTGAACGGAAGCGTGAACAATGCAGCCACGTCGCGCTACTCCACAAATCCGGCCTTTGGCAACACGCGCTCGGGATTTCGCGGTCTTTACAACGGCGGGCTCGCGGTCAACATCGCAAACTCTGCGCTCAATGCGCGGCCCTACTCCATCAGCGGAGTTGCGGCGCCCCAGAGCGCTTACGACCTGATTACAAACTCCGCTTACTTTGGCGGACCATTGAAGATTCCGCATCTGCTGCCGCGCGGACCCAACTTCTACATCAACTACACGTGGACAAGGGACAATAACGCGGCCATCAATACAGGATTGGTGCCGACGCTCGACGAGCGCAGCGGGAACCTGGCCGGACTGCTGAATGCTCTCGGTCAGCCCGTTACCATCTACAATCCCGCGACTGGCCTGGCCTATCAAGGCAATCAGGTTCCAGTGAGCCAGCAGGCTGCAGCGCTGCTCAAACTCTATCCCATGCCGAATCCCAACATTCCCAGCACCACGGGCTACAACTACCAATCGCCAGTGCTCAACGCCACTCATTCCGATGCAATGTCGTCGCGCCTCGACAAGCAAATTGGCCGCCGCGACGCGCTTTACGGTGGCTTCAACTTCACGAGCACCCGCTCTGACTCGGTCAGTCTCTTTGATTTTGTCGATGCCACCGGCACTCTTGGCATGAGCAGTTGGGTGCACTGGCAGCATCGCTTCGGTGGACATTACTTCTTGAACACCGGCTACAACTTCAGCCGCTACCGTACTGAAACCACGCCGAACTTTGCCAACCGCATCAACGTCTCGGGACCGAACGACGCGAACATCGCCGGCAACGACCAGACCCCTTCAAACTGGGGTCCTCCAAGCCTTGGCTTTTCTAGCGGCATCTCGGAGCTGAGCGATGGAAACAGCGCCTTCAATCGCAGCGAGACCAACGGCGTCTCGGTCAACCTCGGCATGTATCAGCGTCGCCACAACATTTCCGCGGGTGGCGATTACCGGCGTCAGCAGTACAACGATTTCTTCCAGCAGAATCCGCGCGGTTCGTTCTCATTTACCGGCGCTGCAACCGCAAGCTCCGCCGAAAGCTCCACGAGCGGCTCCGACCTGGCCGATTTTCTTATCGGAGTTCCCGACACCAGCTCCATCGCGTTCGGCAATGCCGACAAATACTTCCGCGAGCCGTATTACGATGCCTTCTTTACTGACGACTGGCGCGTGCTTCCCATTCTCACCATCAATGCCGGCGTGCGCTGGGAATACGGCGCGCCGATGACAGAGCTCTTTGGCCGCCTGGTAAATCTTGACATCAACTCGGGTTTCACTACGGCCGCGCCGGTGCTTGGCTCCGACCCCGTCGGACCGGTAACCGGCACGCGCTATCCGGCGTCGCTCATTCGTCCCGACCGCGCCGGCATCCAGCCTCGCGTCGGAATTTCATGGAGGCCCATCGCCGCATCAACAGTAGTGATTCGCGCCGGCTACGGAATCTATCGCGACAGCTCGGTGTATCAGAGCATCGTGAATCAGATGGCGCAGCAGGCATCTTTGCCACATACCACGAGCTTCAGCCTTCAAAACAACCCCGCTACTTGCCCGCTCACCCTGAGCAGCTTTTCCGTTCCGGCCTCCACTTGCGTCACGGGAACCCTGGACACCTTCGCCATCGATCCCAACTATCGCATCGGCTATGCGCAAGTCTGGCAGCTTGCCGTGCAGCGCGACCTGCCTTTTGCGCTGCAGATGGTGGCAACCTACATGGGCGTGAAGGGCACGCACGGCGCGCAACAGATGCTGCCCAACACCTACCCTATCGGCGCAACCAACTCGTGTCCCGATTGCCCCTCCGACTTCACCTACCGTTTGTCGGGCGGCAACTCCACGCGCCAGTCGGGCCAGCTTCAACTTCGCCGCCGACTCAAGAACGGGTTCACAGCAACACTGAATTACACGTGGTCGAAGTCGATCGACGACGACGCCGTTCTAGGCGGGCAAGGATACACCAGTTCAAATGTTTCGGCGCCAAGCGGGCCCGCTGCTATTGCGCAAAACTGGCTCGACCTGCGCGCGGAGCGCGGGCTTTCGACATTTGACCAGCGGCAGCTGGCGACGCTGACTGCGCAATACACCAGCGGCGAAGGCCTTGGCGGCGGCACGCTGATGAGCGGCTGGCGCGGCCGCCTGCTGAAGGAGTGGACGGTACTGAGCACCTTGAGCGAAGGCACCGGCCTGCCCGAAACTCCCATCTATCCCCTTGCCGTGCCCGGCACCGCGCACACCGGCGTCATTCGTCCCAGCCTGACCGGCGCAAACATCTACACATCGGGCGTTACTCATCTGAACGCAGCGGCTTTCACGGCGCCGGCGCCGGGTCAGTGGGGAACCGCCGGCCGCGACTCCATCACCGGGCCCAACCAGTTCTCGCTCAACAGTTCGCTGGCGCGCACCTTCAGGCCGCGCGGCAAGATCTTCCTCGATCTCACCGTCAGCGCCACGAATGTGCTCAACCACCCTGAGTTCAGCGCGTGGAACACGATGTGGGACGATGCCAGCCTTTCGAATGCCGAGTTGTTTGGCCGCCCGACAACGCCGAACAGCATGCGCTCGATCAGTACCGAGCTGCGGGTGAGGTTCTGATCATGAGACCGCTGCCGCTCATTCCGATCCTTTGCGCCGCATGCGCCTTTGCACCCGCTCAGCAGGTTGGCCAGAACAAGGTTGCCGGAACCGATCAGGGCTACACGCTCAGCGTTCAGTCGCAGCTTGTCGTCGAAGCGGTCGTGGTGAAGGACAAGCAGGGCCACTTCATTCCCGGCCTCACAGCGAAAGACTTTGTGGTGACCGAAGACGGCGCGGCCCAGGAGGTACGTTTCTGCGAGCATCAGGACCTAACCTCCGACGCCAAGCTGCTGCCCGCTTCGACCGCCAAGACCGAAGATGTGCACATCTACAATCGGCTGGCGCGAACACAGATTGCGCCGGAGGCGATGGGCGACCAGAAGTACAAGAACCGCCGGCTGATCGCGCTTTATTTCGACATGGTCGGCATGTATCCGCCCGACCAGAACCGCGCGCTCAACGCGGCAGAGCAGTTTGTGCGCACGCAGCTCACCGCCGTCGACGAAGTTTCGATCATGCGGTTCACAGGCGGTGGCGTCGACATTCTGCAAGACTTTACCACCGACCGCAACCGGCTGCTGAGCATTCTCGAGACGATGGCGGTGGGCGAGGGACAGGGATTTGCCGACACCACCGACGACGCGAGCAGCTCCGACACCGGCGCGGCCTTCGGCCAGGACGACAGCGAGTTCAACGTCTTCAACACCGATCGCCAGCTCTCGGCGCTGCAGACCGCGGCCCACATGCTCGGCCGCGTGAATGAAAAGAAATCGCTGATCTACTTTGCCGGCGGCATGCAGCTCAACGGCATCGACAACCAGGCCCAGCTCCACGCCACCGTCGACGAAGCCATACGCTCGGGCGTCGCTTTCTGGACCATCGATGCGCGCGGCCTGGTGGCTGACGCTCCGCTCGGCGATGCAACGGTGGGCTCGCAAGGCAACGCCGGCATGTACACCGGCGCCGCGGCGCAGCAGGTGAGCGACCGGCTTCATCTGTCGCAGGATACGCTCTACGCGCTGGCCGGCGACACCGGCGGCAAGGCATTCCTCGATAACAACGATCTCGATCGCGGCATCGTTGAGGCACAGGATGCGGTTTCTGATTACTACGTACTCGGCTACTACTCTTCAAACACGGTGAAGAACGGCCGCTTCCGCCGCATCAAGATAACGCTGACCTCGCATCCCGACGCCGATCTGAATTACCGCCAGGGCTACTACGCCGACAAGGACTTTACAAAGTTCACCGCGGTGGACAAGGAGCGCCAGCTAGAAGATGCGCTGATGCTCGAGGACCCCATCACCGATCTCACCATCGCGATGGAGATCGACTACTTCCAGCTCAACCGCGCGGAGTATTTCGTGCCCATCATCGTGAAAATTCCGGGCCGCGAGCTGGCGCTGGCCAAGAAAGGCGGATACGAACACACGCTCATCGACTTTGTCGGCGAGGTGAAAGACGTCGTCGGCGGCACCACCGTGTCGAATGTGCGCGACGACGTGAACATCAAGCTCAGCGACGCGACGGCCGCGGAGCTGGCTCATCGGCCGATCGAATACGACACGGGATTCACTCTGCTGCCCGGCCGATACGAGATCAAGTTCCTGGCGCGCGACGATGAGACCGGGCGCATCGGGACGTTCGAGACCACGTTCACCATTCCCAACCTCAACAAAGAAGAGAAGCGCGTTCCCATCAGCGCGGTGGTGCTGGGCAGCCAGCGTGTGGAATTGAACCAGGCGCTCTACGACGCGGCCAAGGCCAAGGATCGCATCAAGGCCGACGCCGTCAATCCGCTGGTTTCCGACAACAAGAAACTGATTCCCAGCGTGACGCGCGTCTTCTCGACGACCCGCGATATCTACGTCTACTTCCAGGCCTACAAACAGACGCCGTCGCCGGGTAATCCGCCGCTGTTTGCATTCGTGAGCCTCTACAAGGGCGATACCAAAGGTCTACGAAACGTCGCCCACGGCCATTGCGCCTTCGACCGTGAACCGCCTTGGCACCATGCCGCTCACCTTCGATCTCGGGGTGAAGGGTCTTGAGCCCGGTCCGTACCAGTGCCAGGTCACGATCCTCGACCCGGCGACGCAGAAGGCAAACTACTGGCGCGCGCCGGTGGTGCTGGTGCCGTAGAGACGGGCATCAGGGCCAGGTTGGTAGCTTCCAGCTTCAGTATTGCTGGGCGCTGGCTTGAGGGCTGCAGCGCACCCCCCCCATATATACCCACTTTGGGGGGGTAAGTGGTTTGTTATGAAGCGTTTCAACCTTTTACCTTTTTCGGTAACCCGCTGAAAACCAAGGGGTTGAGGCGCAAGATAGTCGAGAATAACGAGTTACGGGCGGCGATTTGCACCGATTGGAGCGCAGAATCGCCGCGGCGGGCGGAAAGGCAAAAAAACGGATGCGGCCCGGGATCGCAGGTTAACGGTCAGCGGGCGATGCCGGGGCGCATTTTTCAGGAGTATTCTCTGCCCTGATTTGAGAGTAGCGCGGGAGATCGAAAATAAATGCAACGGCAGGGGACGACGGAACGAGAGAACGAGGGAACAAGGGAATAAGGGAGCAAGGGAACGAGAGAACAAGGGTACGAGGGAGCAAGAAAGCGGGGGCTCCAAGCGACCCAGGAATCGTGACCTGATACGTGGTGGTTGAGGTTCGTGTTTTATCAGGTCCGATGATCCGGATCTCCACCGCAACGATTACAGATCGCCCGTTGGGGACCGCGGACCTGGGACACCCGGCAAATCATTGCTGGGGCGGCGATGATTCTCTTTTGTCGGGATAGCAGAGCATTGGCAGAAGCGATGATTTCGAATTCGGATCTGGCGGTTCGCAGTGAACCTGAATCTTCCGGAATTCCAGGCCGTTGTAATAAGTGTCACCAAGACAAACGAGAGTTTGGCGCTGCGTCATGCGGCAGCGAAGGACGGGGCTCGAGTCTCCGCCTAAATCCAGTGCGACGGTGAGGTCCTGACTGCCTCCGAGCTCGAACACTGGAGTCTGATTTGTGCCCACCATGGCAATTTTCAGCGAGTACTCTTGTGCGAGCATTACCCACTCAAAAACCTTGCCCCGCATAATGCCGGTGCAGTTGAGATCGGGATGCGAATCTTTATGCAGCCAAATGCCGATCAGCACCCAGGAGCCGGTGACTTCAGATCGGGAGGGAAGGTGTCCCGCAGCAAAAGAGTGGGATAGTTTGCTGAAGGTCTTCGTCTGGCCTGGACAAGGCAGGTACTGTGCGGCCGAATATTGCGGTATGTCTTCGTTGCCTCTTTCGGGACCTGGATTGCGGTTGGAAACGCTCACGCCTGAGATCGGATCCTGCGCCGCACCTGGAGCTGCGCGGGCGAGCAGCACGGAAATGAAGGCGCAACACAGCAGCGCACTGGAGAGACTGTTGCTCATGCGGGCGATTATAAGGGCCAAAGGCTGGTATTTCTACGAAGCCAGTAGAGATGAATCTCCGTTTGGGGTGAGGACTCTCGCCTCTGGGATGACGAAGCCGGGCTTGAAGGCCGGACCGTTGTTTCTTTCGTGGCTGATTGAGATGGGTCAATTGAGGATTGTGGTTTCCCAGGTCCCCAAGTGCGAGGGACCTGGGCACCCAATTTCGTGCTTGATTGAGATGGGTCAATTGAGGATTGTGGTTTCCCAGGTCCCCAAGTGCGAGGGACCTGGGGCACCCATTTTCGTGGCCGATCGAGCGCCGACGGCTATTGGGATTTCTTCTTTGGGACTTTTGCGCCGTTCTTGCGAGCCTCTGAAAGACCAATGGCGATGGCTTGTTTGCGGCTGGTCACTTTCTTACCGCTGCGGCCGCTCTTCAGCTTTCCGCGCTTCATTTCGTGCATCTCGGTCTTCACGTGCCTGGCGGCGGAGGAGCCGTACTTGCGCGTCGATTTTTTCTTCGTTGCCTTCTTCGTTGCCATGGTGCTTCTCCCTTCAATATTGCCCGAGGTATGAAACTTCGAGTCGAACGGCGGCGGTTCCGGCCGCATCGTGAGACTTCGATGGCAAGTAGATACGACGCGTTGCTTTGCTTGGGGTGTCTGGCAACAGATGTCGATGGAAGAATCTATCCAATCGCGCCGGCGCGGGGCGGTAGTTGTTGATTGGTGGACGAATTGGGGTCGTGCTATCCCACCCTAGCGGCAAAATGCGCCGTCAGGATGGGGCGCTCGGCGGTTGGGGTCGGTGCTTTCCCACCCTAACGGCAAATTGCGCCGTTAGGATGGGGCACCCGGTGGGTTTATCGGCGTATCTGCAGTGTCAGAGTAGTTGAGGCGCTCTGTGTTCCGCTGGTGCCTTTGATTGTGATTGTGTAAGTCCCGGTCCGGGCGGATCTTGACACAGTGAGGTAGAAGTCGGTTGTGCCGGAGCCGGTGACCGAAGACGGGCTGAAGCTTGTCGTGACGCCCGAGGGCACGCCGGATGCGGAGAAGGTGACTACCGAGTCGAATCCCCCCGCAGCCGTCACGGTAACTACGGCGTATCCTTCCTGACCCTGATCGAGGTATCCCGAGGAGGGCGAGACAGACAGCGTGAAGCTGCCGCTGTTGGGAGCTGTGACCGTGAGCGAGACGGTGGTTGTTTCGGTTGTGGACCCGGAGGTTCCTTTCACCGTGATGGTGTAGGTTCCGGCCGCTACCGATGAAGCGACGGTGATGGACATGGACGAGCTACCCGCGCCGGTGATTGAAGTTGGGTTGAAGCCGACGGTTACGCCCGAGGGTTGGCCCGAAGCAGAGAGGGCGATTGCGGAATCGAATCCGCCGGTCACGCTGCTGGCGATGGTTGAAGAGCCGGAGTTGCCCTGCAGGATGGAAACCGCACCGGGCGAAGCGGTCAGGGTGTATCCGGGTTGAGTCGAGGCGGAGCCGGCCAGCGCGTTCAACAGACCTGAACCATTGGGGCTTCCCCAGCCGGTGGCCAGGTCGTATCCCGTCGTGGCCGAGTCGCCATTGCTGCCGCTGGTGATGTCGTGGAAGTCGGAGTCGTAAGAGGAGCCTTCGCCGATGGTGTAAAGGCTCGGATTGATGAAGCCGAGCGTCTTGTTGCCATTGGCCACCGACTGCTGATTGACGAGCGCCAGGTAGCCGGCCCACATGGGAGCCGCAAAACTGGTGCCGCCGTAATCGTTGGCGGTGCAGGTGGTCTGGTCGGCGCAAACGTAGAAAGTGAAGTTTGCATTGGCTGAAACGTCAGGTCCGTTGCGATAGGTCTTGGAGCAGCTCGAGCATCCGGCGGCTGCGGTGGTTTGCCACGAAGGAATCGCGTACTTGTGGGGCGAGATGCCGCCGCCGCCATCGACCCATGCGGTTTCAGAGGCCCAGTGACCGGCTGCTGAGCTAGTGTCGAGATCGGTGCCGCCAACCGTGGTGACGTAGACGGAGTCGGCAGGATAGACCTCGGATCCTGTGCCCGACGAAGTCCACGCGCCGCTGTCGCCTGCGGCCTGGAACAGGTTCTGGCCTTGCGCCGCGAACTCGGTAAAGTAGGGATTGTCGGTGTTGGGGTCGGCCGGGTTCCATGTCCATGACGAACTTAACTGGGCGTTGAGCGGGCTATGTGTTGCCATGGAATTGAAGATGGCCGAGTCGGTCGAGCCTACATACATGACCAGGCTCGAGAGTCCGGGCGCCATGCCGATGGCCTGCGTCATGTCGAGGGTTTGCTCGGTATCGTCGCAGGCCGAGTAAACGCAGCTTGTGCTGGTGCCGTCGGTGGAAAGCAGCGTGATGGGAACGTTGTTGGTCTGGTCCGCGTTTTTGAAGTAGGTGGTCAGGTCGGCGAGGTCGGTTCCGTAATATTCGAGCAGACCAAGAGACTGCCCTGACCCGGTCAGCGATCCACCGTAATAGGCGGCGCGCATGTCGCTGCCCAGGAACGAAGCCGAGGGGCCGGAGCCGGTGGTTGCGCTGGACTTGGCTTTGGAGCCGGCCGGCCGGTGTTCAAGGCCGGCGGGCCTGGGGATGGAGAAGTTATCGAGACCGGCAACGTGCCAGAGCTGGAAGGGAAGGTTGACGGTTGGTTCGCGGTCGGGCGCGAAGAAGGTGCGGGATTCGGTGGGGTGCTGGTAGACATTCATATGCACGTTGAGGGCGCGCTCAACGTTTGCCACCGTTCCCGAGACTTGCAGGTTGACGCGATTGGGCGAGGTAGCGACTACTTTGAGGCCATTCTCGTGCGCGAAATCGATCAGCGTGTTGTAGTCATCCTGGGTGGGGCCGAAACGCGCGGTGAATTCATCGACGGTGAGGAACTTGTGGTAGGAGGGGCTGTCGGGGTTGTAGAGATCGGACAGCAGGCTCTCCAACTCATCCTGGTTGCGAAGCTGCAGGACCAATACGAGGTTCATGTTCTGGTTTGCGGGCAACCGGCCCAGCACCGACGCCTGGCCGTTGCGGGTGGCTTCGCGAACGTGGTGCGTAAGAACTGACTGAAGTTGCGCGTGGCTGAAAGCGGCCGCGGCGAACAGCACCGCGGTAACGGCGAGAAATCGAATGCTCAGCTTGCGAATCATAACCTTCTCCTAGGCGGGAGTTTGTGGAGAGTTGCTCTGAACGAAGGCTTAGTTGTTTTTGGGGAACGAATCTTCAGGATCGGGCCAGCTGGTGGGAGATCCGGTTCACTTTGCACCTCTGACGGGTACTTGATCAACAGTTTTCGGAGCCCGGCGTTGACGAATTCTGACGGATTGGAGGTGAGGGTGTAAAGAGAAATCAGCGATCTTTATGATTGCGGGGTCAACGGGTTTTTATAATCCGAATCGGTGTTACAGCAATTGTGAATCGAGCGCACAAAAGGGAAGCGGGCGCGGGCCGAGTTGCCGGTGATGATAGCATCAAAGGTGACTGATGCCTACAAATCAAAAGCTCAAGATCATCCCTCTGGGCGGGGTGGGCGAGTTCGGGATGAACTGCCTTGCCTTGCGCTGGGAAGACGACATTATTGTCATCGACGCCGGCCTCATGTTCCCTGAAACGGAACTGCTGGGCGTGGATATTGTCGTCCCCGACATCTCATACCTGATTGAAAACAAGCAGCATGTACGGGCGATTCTGCTCACGCACGCCCACGAGGATCACATTGGCGGTCTGCCATGGATCCTGAACGAGCTGAAGGTGCCATTGTATGCCACCGAGTTTACGCTGGCCTACGTTGAAGGCAAGCTCGAGGAGCACGGTCTGCTGGACGAGACCGAGATGATTGAGTTCGTGCCGAAAGAGAAGTTCAGCATTGGGCCGTTCACCATCGAGCCGATCAGGGTAACGCACTCGACGGCGGATTGCGTGGCGCTGGCCATCGATACGCCGGTGGGCGTGATTATTCATACCGGCGACTTCAAGGTTGATCTGTCGCCGCTGGACGACAAGGCATTCGACCTGCACACCTTTGCCGAATACGGCAAGCGCGGTGTGCTGGCATTGCTGCAGGACTCAACCAATGTGGAGCGCTCCGGGTATACGCCCAGCGAGCGGGCAGTGATTCCGCGTTTAGACGAGGTATTTTCGCGCACCAAGAAGAAACTGTTCTTCAGCTGCTTTTCGTCGTCGGTTTACCGGATCAGGATTGCGCTTGAGCTGGCGCGCGCGCACGGTCGCAAGGTTGCGGTGGTGGGTCGCTCAATGAACGACAGCACCGAGATTGCGCAGGACCTTGGCTATATCGACATTCCGCCGGGACTGATCATCAATCCCGGACAATTGCGCGATTACCCGCCGGAGCAGTTGATGATCCTGATCAGCGGCACGCAGGGCGAGCCGATGAGCGCGCTGAGCCGCGCGGCGGTAGACAATCACAAGCATGCGCGGATCGAGGCGGGCGATACGGTGGTGCTGAGCTCGCGCATTATTCCGGGCAATGAGAAGAATATTCATCGGGTGATCGACCATTTGAACCGGCGCGAGGCCGACGTGATCTGTGACGACGGCGCGAGCGGGCTGATCCACGTGAGCGGCCACGGCAGCCAGGAGGAATTGCGGCTGATCATCAACCTGGTGCGGCCGAAATTCTTCATCCCGGTTCACGGCGACTACCGGTTTTTGCGCAGGCACGCGAAGATCGCCATGGAGACCGGTGCTGTGGAGCACGCGATGGTGATTGAGGATGGCGATGTGCTGGAGCTCGACAGGGACGATGCCCGGAAGAAAGACAAAGTGACGGCGGGCCGGATCCTGATCGATTCGGGATCGTCGATCGACGTGGTTGAAGACCTGGTGATCCGCGACCGTCGGATTTTGTCGGAGGACGGCGTGGTGCTGGCGGTGCTCGCCATCAACAAGAAGACCGGCAAGGTGGAGCGCGAGCCGGAGGTGCTGATGCGCGGCTTTGGCGGTGCCGACATTACCGACCAGGCGCGGGAGACGGTGCTTAGGACGCTGGATGGATTGAGTCCGGAGCAGAAGAGCGACTACGGCATGGTGAACGAGAAGGTGCGCGTGGAGCTGAAGCGGCTGATCCAGAAGTCGACTGGCCGCCGGCCCATGATTATGCCGGTGATTCTGGAGATTTGATTACCAGCTTTCAGCTTTCAGCGTATGCGCTACGCAGCGGTGTGGTGGGCAACCGGCCGCACTGATTCATTAATAACGCTGCGCCGCGCCACGTGCGGAATTGTGCGCTTGAGAATAAACACTTCGCCGAGCGCAATTCGCGCATTGCCTTCCAGGTCGAGGAACCCGGCCCGGTTTTCTTTGCAGACGGCCCGCGCTTCATCTGAGATGTGCTGCGCGATGATGACCGGCGTGACGGCGGCATCGGTGCGCTCAATGTTGTCGCGCAACCCTTCAAGCAGGGCGCGCAGATGTACGGGCTGAACGTCAGAAGCGATCTCGCAGGCCAGAGTATGGCGGTTTCCATACACATCGACGCTGGCGGTGAATGCACCTTGCGATCCCGCACCAAGCGATGGATGGCTGATCTCCCGCACCTTTGTCCCCGATACCTCGGCCAGTACTGCTCGCAGCGCTTCCGCCGCCCGGATCGTCAATTCCTGCCTGGTGCTAATCGTTTTCATTTGATCCCCCTGCCGCCTGAGCGGCTTCCCGCTTGTTTACCGTGGCCGCGCCTGCTCGAGTACGCGCGCCGGAAAGCGCCGGCGTCAGGCCGCGGCGCCGGCTTTCATGTTGTCCAGCCTGAATTCCAGGCTCGGGATGCCATCTCTATTGGCGCGCTCGCGTGCCGGCGGCTTCGACGCTGCGAATCCCAGAGTGAATGTGCCTTCGCCTGTAGGAGTCATGTCGAACGGCACCGACATTCTGCAATTGCTCTCCCGCGACTGCTTCGACTCGAGCCACAGGCAGAGACGGGGATCATGAATCTCCGGCTCGCCATCCCAGAAGCGGGACGCCAACCCACATTCGATTAACAGGTGATCGAGCTTCAGGTTGATTGCCTTAACTTTCCTTGGGAAATACCGGCGGACGTTGTTTTCGCCAACGACGAGGCCGGTTACCCTGTTTCCGATGCATTGAGATTTGACCAGCATACGACTTCTCCACAGTGAATAGGACGAATGCGAAGGCAACAGGTTCCGCGTCGCGGCGCTGAGATACTTCCATCCTGTCGAAGACGGTGAAGCTTAACCGGCAGAAATGGGGCAAAGGTCTTACACCGGTTTAAGCGGGTTTAAACCTTAAAATGCATTCCCCG
Organism: uncultured Acidobacteriaceae bacterium; assembly: GCA_963732165.1. Classification (GTDB taxonomy): domain Bacteria; phylum Acidobacteriota; class Terriglobia; order Terriglobales; family Acidobacteriaceae; genus Telmatobacter. The sequence goes on along the minus strand of CAVSYM010000012.1, from coordinate 149,888 downwards.
GAGTGCTTGCTGAACAGGCGGGCGGCGAAGCAAATGCCTGCATCCCTTCGATGCTGGAATGGTCTCGGGGTCGTGCGCGATTCAGTTTGATATGAGCGCGTAAGCGAGTTGCTTTGCGCCTGGATTCAGTTCACCTAACATTGCACGCTGTCCAAAAAGCTCTGGGGGAATCAGTGCTGCAACGAGCGAATCGGCGTCGTGGCCGATACTTCTGGGGGGCTTGCCTTTCGCCTTGTCGCTTTCAAGGCGTACGATGCACCACCCTCGCGTTAGAGATGCCTCAAGCTTCACAAATTTAATCGTCCGCTCATGAAGCGGTTGTGAAGCAGGGAGTCCAGCGGCAAACTGCTGAATCTGGCTCGATAGTGAGCCACATTACCGGGGAAGTCAAGGGCAGGAGATGGAAATTCATTTTCATCGAATGGGAAGCAGAAGGCAGCTATACGAAAACTGCGCTTTGCGGGCGCGACATTGCCGGCCGGCGCGGTAGCTGCAACGCCGCTTGCCCGCAAAAGAGGAAATCAGGCGCGAGCGCGGGTTCTCTTCGATGGCTCGTCTGAAAAGATCTGGCCGTCGCGGATGTGAACGACGCGATGCGCGTACTCCGCGATGTCGGCCTCGTGGGTGACGAGCACAATCGTGTTTCCCTGGGAGTGCAGGTGGTCGAAAAGCGCCATGATCTCGATACCGGTCTTCGAATCCAGGTTGCCGGTAGGCTCGTCGGCCAGAATGATCGAAGGGTTGTTGACCAGCGCCCGGGCAACAGCGACGCGCTGCCGCTGCCCGCCCGAAAGTTCATTTGGTTTGTGCATCATGCGCGACTCAAGCCCCACTGAAGCCAGCGCCTGCTTTGCTTTTTCGATACGCTCAACTGCCGGTGTGCCGTTGTAAATCAGAGGCAATTCGACGTTATGAAGCGACGTGGCCCTGGCCAGAAGATTGAAAGTCTGGAAGACAAAACCGATTTCCTTGTTGCGGATGCGAGCCAGCTGGTCGTCGTCGAGTTCGCTGACCAGTTGCCCGTTCAGCCAGTACTTGCCTTTTGACGGGGTGTCGAGACAGCCGATCAGATTCATTAGCGTGCTCTTCCCCGAGCCGGACGGGCCCATGATGGCCACGTATTCGTTATGACGGATGCGAAGGGAGACGCCGCGGAGAGCCTGGACCTGCTGCTCCGAGCCCATGTCATAGGTTCGCCACAGGTCTTCCACCACAATTATGTCGTCGGTGGGAACAGTCTCAACTTCAGCAGAAATCTCGCTCATCATGCTATTCAGGGCCATCCAATCATCCTTTTGCCTGTGCAGTCCCTTGCCGTTCTACACCCGCTCGCACCCCCTATGTCCGGCGACAGGCATCTCGAATCGCGCCGGCCATTGGCTTGATGCCGCATGCTACTAGGAGCTGCTGCTCGTAAGCGTAACCGGCTTGATCGTGTCCCGCTTGAGGAGCGCGCCGTCCTTGAGTATCCGCAATGTTTTGTACGGGCCCGTAACAATTTCGGCTCCCGGCGCCGGTCCCTTCAAAACTTCAATGTCGGTTGCACCGGTGATACCCGTTGTAACCGGCACAAACTTGGCCCGCAGCTTTCCGTGCGCGTCCTTGTCAACAATAAACACACCCTGGATCAGGTTGGGCTTTGCGACTGGACCCGGTGGGGCCGATGCTGCCTGCACCGCGCCGGAGCTTTTCTTTGAGTCCTGGGTGGGGTCGTACATGGTGAGCGCCTGGATGGGCAGCGAAGTCACGCCGGATTTGTGCGCGGTAGTGATTTTAGCGGTGCAGGAGAGCCCTGGCCGCAACTCAGTCAACTGGTCGGCTGTGCCGGTGAGCGTCACCACCACCTTGAAGTCCTTTGCCTCTTCGGTGCCCGTCGTCGAGGTTGAGGTGGCCTGGCCTGAGGAGCGCAGCAGGGCCTGGTCGCCTACCAGGGTTACCGTTCCCTTAAAGATTTTGCCCGGCAGCGCATCGACGGTCACATCCACCGTCTGACCTAGCTGCACGGCCGGAATGTCGGTTTCATCGACCTTGACCTCGGCAGTGATTACGCTCATGTCCGCCAGAGTCATCAGGGTGGCGCCCTCGGTGCCCTGGATGCCGGTGACCACCGTCTCACCCTCACGCACGGGCATGTTGGTCACAATCCCGTCAAAGGGGGCAGTGGCGACGGTCTTGTTCAGCAGATCCTGGTTGTATTGCAGAGTGGCGATCTGGGTTTGCAGGTGCCCGCGCGCCGATTCGGTGTTGGCCTTGGACTGGTTCAACAGGGCAATAGCGTGATCGACATTGGCAACGTCGGTGTCGTAAGCAGCCTTCTTGGCGTCATAGTCCTGCTTGGCCATGATGCCGTCGTGGAAGAGTGCCTGGGCCCGCTGCCAATCCAATTTCTTTTGTTCCAGATCTGCCTGGGCCTGCTCGACGCTGGCCTGGGCCGTCTTTTCCGCCGCTATATCCGACAGGATGTCAGTCTTGGCGGCCGCGATGGCAGCTTCCTGCCCGTTCACATTTGCCTGCTGCTGCACGCTCTCGATCGTGGCAACTACCTCACCGGCCTTTACGCGGTCGCCTTCTTTTACATAAAAATGCGTAATCCGGCCAAAAGATGTGGCGCCGACGTTCATATACGTCTTTGGCTTGATTTGGCCGGTGCCGCTTACCATGGTCGTCAGGTCCTCGCGCACCACCGAGGCAGTCACCACCTTGGTGTAGCCCGCCTGCTGGCGAACGACCATCGTTACAACCAGGCCCACAGCAACCAAAACTCCCAGTACAATCAGCACAATCTTCTTCATAGTCGTTTTATTGACGAGGCTCCTTAGTCAAGTGTACGCAAGCCGGGCGCGGGCGGTTCCATCCGGGCGAGTCAGGATTTCATGATTCTAAGGACGTTTCAGTCCGGTATTTGGTTTGACCTAAGCCGGATAACAAACGAATGCACGAGCCGCTGAAGAATGCCGAGTGCGACCGGCAGGGATTGGACTCCGGTTCAGGCCAGTTGAATTTGACGAAAAGTTAGCGTTACCGCGCCCCGCGATTGCGCTACCAGTCATTTTACCTATTTCCGCGCTGGTGAAGCGATGACTTCGCTCGGCTGAATGCGTCTAACCGCCAGACAAAGCACTCAGTGCCTGCTTATGCCAGAGCCAATAACAGGCTCTGAAGCCTTGCTAGGCCCTTCTTGGACCCGTAGAATAAGGGATCGCAGGAGTTTTTAAAGGCTATGACGTACAGCAGTCGCCGATTTCTTGTTTCTGTCCTGGGTTGTGGTTTGCTTTACATGCCGGCCGCCGTGGTTTCGGCCCAGGAATCGACTCCGCCGGCACAGACGCAGGCCCAGCCCGCCGCCAGTTCCGATCAGGACCAGGAGCAGGACCCGCTCAATCGGCAAGTGTCTCCCCACGAGCGCTACAAGCAGCAGAAAGAGCTTCGCCAGGAATTGAAAGGCCCCTACAAGATCTGGCTCAATCAGGAAGTTCCGTACATTATTACGGACGATGAGAAAAAAGCCTTCATGAGTTTGAGCAACGACGAGGAGCGGGACGCATTTATCGAGGCTTTCTGGCAGCGCCGCAATCCCAATCCCGATTCACCCGAAAACGAATACCGCGAAGAGCATTATCGCCGCATTGCGTATGCCAACGAGCATTACGCCGCCGGCAAACCGGGATGGAAGACAGATCGCGGGCACATCTATATTGCATTCGGCCCGCCAGATAGTATCGACTCCCATCCTTCCGGGGGTACGTATGAACGGCCGATTGACGAAGGCGGTGGCGAGACCTCGACCTTCCCTTTTGAGACCTGGCATTACCGTTATCTCGAAGGCATCGGTGAAAACATCGACATCGAGTTCGTTGACACCTGCATGTGCGGCGATTACCACTTCACCATCGATCGCGCCGAGAAGGACGCATTGCTGCACGTTCCGGGCGCCGGCCTTACGCAGTGGGAGTCAATGGGCAAGGGCGACAAGACCGACCGCTTCAAGGGCGGCATGGAGGAGCTGGGTTCGGGACCGGAATCCACTTATAACCAGGGCAAGGAGTTTGACCGCATCGAGCTGGCCGCAAAGCTGTTTGCGCCGCCGCCGCAACAATTCAAGGATCTGGATGCGCTTACCGAGACGCATATCCTGAACGGGCCGCCGTTCCCGTTCGAAGTGCGCGCCGACTTTATCAAGGTCACCGACAACACCGACCTGGTTCCAATCACCCTTGAGATCAAGAATCGCGATATCACCTTCCAGACCAAGGACGGGGTTTCTCAAGGCAAGGTGAATATTCTGGGCAAAGTGACCACCATCATGCACAAGACGGTGCAGACTTTTGAGGATACGGTTGAGGTCACTGAGCCTTCGGAGCTGCTTGAGAAGTCGCTTGACCGCAACTATGTTTACTGGAAGGCATTGCCATTGCAGCCGGGGCTCTACCGTCTCGATATCGCCATCAAGGATGTGAACAATCCCGACCACATTGGCCTTTACGGTAAGAGCATCAACGTGCCACTGTACGACGACGAGAAGCTCGGCACGTCGTCGCTGATCCTGGCTGACAAGATGAATCCGGTTTCATCGCGCGACATCGGCGGAGGCGATTTTGTCATCGGGAACACCTTTGTGCGTCCGCGAGTGAGCGTAAACCCGGCCACCCCGGTGAGTTTCAACCGCAACCAGGATCTGAACTTCTGGATGCAGGTTTACAACTTGGGAATCGACGACAGCACCAAGAGCAACTCGGCGACGGTTACGTACGAGATCAGCGACGCAGCTACCGGCGACGTGATTTTGACGAAAGATCTCGAATCAAAGGATTTAGGGGCGCACAGCGATCAACTGACGGTTGAAAAGTCGCTGCCGCTGGCCGGCTTGGCGCCGGGCAAGTACAAGGTGACGGTGAAAGTAAATGACGCGATTTCAAAACAAGTGATTGCACAATCGGCACCTTTTGTCGTCGAATAGAAGTCACAGTGCGTGAGGAAGGGCAGCCGGACTTGAAGATCCGGCGCCTGCGCAAGCCTGAAACATTCAAAGAATCCTGCCAGGGACGCGGCGGATCACAGATCTGTAGATGATGCGAACTGCCCATCTCGCCGGTTTCGCCGTGCTCATTGTGTTGGGGACTGCTCCGCTTTGCGGAGCGGCCACAGTGGCAGTGTCGGGAACTGTGCGCGACTCGGCCGGGGTTCCGCAGATGGGCGCCGAGGTCCAGTTGCTCAGCACCGACCTGGGTGTAGTGGCCAGCGTCTACACCAACAACAAGGGCCAGTTTCTGATTGCATCTGTCGTACCCGGCAGCTATTCGCTGAAGGCGATGGGCGCGTATTTCCTTCCCTCTCTCCGCGAAAACATCCGCATTCGCAAAGCTACCGTCGTGAATCTCACGCTAAACACGCTTTATGAAGTGATGCAATGGCTGCCTGCCAAGCCACGGAGCGGTCGCTCGCCGGTTGACGACTGGGCATGGACGTTGAAGTCGGCTGCCAATCGCCCACTGCTGCGCTGGCTTGAGGATGGGCCGCTGGTTGTGGTTTCAGACGGCCAAGGGAATGCGCCTAAGCTGAAGGCGCGGCTGATGGCCACCGGCCAGGCTGGAACCTTCGGCGAGAGCGGCGAGCGCTTCTCAAACACCGTGGAAATGACGCCTGACAACAGCAGTGAGTTGCTGGCGCGTGTCGATTTCACTCCCGGCACCGATGCAAATATGGAATCGATGCTGGGCTTCCGCCAGGATCTTGGTTTTGCCGGATCGGTTCAATCGGTTGCGGCCATCGCCGTCCATCCCGATGAGTACGACGGCGGCGACCACGGCATGGATGAGGCGGCGATCAATACATCGGAGAACATGCACCTGGGCGATGAATTTGAGCTGGAAGCCGGATCTACCGAAGTGATGGGCCGCATGACGGGCGACCGGCCGGCAAACGTAAGCGCCGCGCTACCCTATGCCTCGTTGCAATGGCACGACGGCCCCAGCACGATTGAATACCGCCTGGCCACCATGGTCGCGAATCCGAATTCGAACGACCAGGCCGATGCCGCAACGTGGCTGCCCGCGGCTGCAGTGCGCAATGGCAGGCTGCTTCTGGATCGCGGCCTGCATCAGGAGATCGGCTACGAGCGCCAGACCGATTCCTCAGACTTGGCCGTGATGGTTTACGCCGACAAAATCGATAATCCGATTCTCGATGCAATGAGCCGCGTGGCCGGCAGCAGCCTGAACGATTCCGACGCGCCCTCCGCGGTGCTAATTGACCCCGGCAGCAGCATGGTTCGCACCGTGGCTACCGGATTTTCGGCTACCGGCGTGAGCGCCAGCGTCGAGCACCAGATTGCAGGCGGTAACCGAATCGCGGTCAGCTATTCGAGCGGCAGCGCGCTGGTGATGCCGGCCCTGCCCAATCCGGCGACCATTCAGCAAATGATGACCGCTGCCCACGCGCACCGGGCCCAGGCCTACACACTTTCGTTCTCGGGAATTCTCGACGGGACCCACACCCGATGGCGAGCAAGCTATCGCTGGCAGCCCGAGAATACTGTCACTGCAGTAGCGCCATTCGCTGTGAATTCTGCAGAGCCCTATCTGAACATCCATATTCGCCAGCCCATTCACCTCACCCGCGACGGCTCAGGCGGGTTTGAGGCTCTGCTCGACGTGAGAAACCTGCTTGCCCAGGGCTACCGGCCGTTTATCCTCAGCGACGGCTCGCTGTTGATCTTCGCACAAGGGCAGCGCGCGGTGCGCGGCGGCGTGGCGTTCACGTTCTAAGCAACACATTCCATCCCATCCTGCAATCCAACGAAGGTCTGAGATGCACCCTGCGCCCGGGCGAGTATCATTCCACGTGATGAGAGACGATATCGATTTTCCATTCGCAAAATTGAGCCGCCGCCAGGCACTAAAGTCTGGAATGACCCTGGCAGCGCTCGCTCCATTGGCCACAGCCCACACGCCATCGGCCGCGGCCGAGGTGCCGGTTGTGCGCAAAGGCAACATTCGTCAATCCGTCTGCCGTTGGTGCTATCAAAACACTCCTCTCGATCAGCTTTGCGCTTATGCCGCGCAAATCGGTCTCAAGGGCGTCGATCTGCTGCAGCCGGAAGAGTACGAGGTTCCGCGCCGATACGGCCTCATCTGTACCATGGCCTACGCCGGCGGCGGCGATATTCCCAACGCGCTCAACCGTACTGAGAATCATGCCGCGATTGAAGCGGCGTTCCGCACCAACATTCCGCTCGCCGCAAAGGCGGGCATCCCCAATGTGATTACGTTCAGCGGGAATCGCGGCGGAATGAGCGACGAGGAAGGCGCGCGTAATACGATCGCCGGCCTGAACCGCGTAAAGCAGATTGCCGCAGACAACGGCGTGAACATCTGCATGGAGCTGTTGAACAGCAAGGTCGATCACCACGACTACATGTGCGACCACACGGCCTGGGGCGTGGGCGTTATGGAGGGAGTAAACTCACCCCACGTGAAACTGCTTTACGACATCTACCACATGCAGATTATGGAGGGCGATTTAATCGCCACCATCCGCGCTAATATCCAGTGGGTTGGCCACTTTCACACGGGAGGCGTGCCCGGCCGTCACGAACTCGATAATACCCAGGAGGTACAATGGGACGGAGTCATGCGGGGCATTGCCGCGACCGGGTTCAAGGGTTACGTGGCTCACGAGTTTATTCCCACCCGCGACCCGTTTACCAGTCTTCGCGCCGCCGTGGATTTGTGCGACGTGTGATTTAATTTCAAATTCAATTTAGCTTGGTGATTCATGAGGGCCCTGCTTCTTTCTAAATACAACCATCTTGAGATCGTCGATATGCCGGCGCCCACCGCGGCCGCGAATGAGGTTCTGGTTCGCGTTGAGGCTTGCGGCATCTGCGGCAGCGATGTACACGGAATGGACGGCTCGACCGGGCGCCGCATTCCGCCCATCGTGATGGGCCATGAAGCTGCGGGTACCGTGGCTGCCGTCGGCACGGGCGTCCGCGGCATTGCCGTTGGCGATCGTGTCACTTTCGATTCGACCATCTCCTGCGGCAAATGCGACTACTGCCTGCGCGGCGACATCAATCTGTGCGACAACCGCGAGGTGGTCGGCGTCTCCTGCGGAGATTACCGCCGCAACGGCGCATTTGCCGAATATGTTTCGGTGCCGCGCCGCATCGTCTACCCGCTCCCGGCCGGGCTGCCCTTTGCCGAGGCGGCCATGCTTGAGGCAATCTCAGTGGCGATGCACGCGGTGCGTGTATCGGGCGCCGCAGCAGGCGAGACGGCACTGGTGATCGGCGCCGGCATGATCGGGCTGCTCACATTGCAGGCCGCACGGGCGGCGAGATGCTCGCAGGTCTATGTCTCCGACCTCGATCCCACGCGCCTCGCCCTTGCCGTTTCGCTCGGCGCAGACCATGTGCTGCCTTTCACGGGCAAGCAGCTTGCCATGCGCGTTGCCGAGCTCACGGGCGGGCGCGGCGCCGACCTGGTCTTCGAAGCTGTCGGCAACAATGAAACCGTTGCCACTGCCATTGATTCCGTGCGCAAGGGCGGCACCGTCACGCTCATCGGCAATGTGGCGCCCGAAGTTACGCTGCCGCTGCAGAAGGTGGTCTCGCGGCAGCTACGGTTGCAGGGTTCGTGCGCCTCGTCGGGTGAGTACCCGCAGGCCATTGAGTACGTGTCCTCAGGCAAGATCAAAGTCAAGCCGCTCATTACCGCCATTGCCGCGCTGGATGAAGGGCCGCATTGGTTCGAGCGCCTGCACGCACGCGAACCGAACCTGATGAAGATTGTGCTCACACCGGGAATATGATGACCGACATGAGCTCCGATACGATTCCGGATTCGATTTTCAACCTTCGCGGCCAGGTTGCCATTGTTACCGGAACCAGCCGCGGGCTTGGTCAGTACCTGGCGCGCGCGCTCGCCAAAGCCGGCGCCGACCTGGTTCTGACCAGCCGCGACAGCAGCACGCTGAAGCCGTTTGAAGAAGAGATCAGGGCCATGGGGCGGCGCGCGGTTTCTCTGGCCCTCGACGTGCGCAATCACGAGAGCATCGAGCGCATGGCAGCCGATGCCGTGGATTTTTTTGGCCAGATACACATTCTGGTGAACAACGCGGGTTGCAACATCCGCAAGCCCGCGCTCGAGGTTACGTGGGACGACTGGAACACCATCCTCGACACCAACCTGCGCGGCTCATTTTTTGTGGCGCAGGCCGTTGGGCGGGGCATGGTGGCCAAAGGTTATGGCCGCATTGTCAATATCGGCTCGGTTACCAGCGTGGCCGGCTACCCCGGTCTTGCGCCTTATGGCGCCAGCCGCGGCGGTATCCGCCAACTCACCATGAGCCTTGCTGCCGATTGGGGCAGGCACGGCGTGACGGTGAACTGCCTTGCGCCGGGATGGTTCAAGACCGAGCAGAACAAGGTTCTCTACGACGATCCGGGGTGGGTCGAATATCTCGTTGAGCGCATTCCCGCGAACCGCCCCGGGCGACCGAACGATTTGGATGGCGCGGTTGTTTTTCTTGCCTCCGAGGCCAGCCGCTACGTGACCGGCCAGACACTGCTTGTGGACGGGGGAATCTCAACCGGGACGACACGGGCCACGATTGTTAATCGTGATTCGTGAATCGTGAGCCGTGCGAGTTTGTGCCTGGTTTAGAGAGGCTGGTATGGGTTCGAGGTATCCCAGGTCCCCAAATGCGAGGGACCTGGGGCACCCAACATCGAGTTAAGTCCAAGAATAATGCGGCCGCGTCTTTTTAGAGACGCGGCCGCTTTACTTTATGCGCGTGAGTTTAATTCAGTCGATCCTGAAAAACCGGTGAAAGCTGCATAAATACAGGTGAAACGCGGCGAAATCGGGTTTAGAATTCCCCATAAGAAGCAGTTATTTGAGGAGAACCTGGGGAAAAACCATGCGACCGAAGAGCGAGCCGAAGCAGCCACAGCGCGATTTATTCCAGTCGGAGTTGGAACAGATCATCGACATGCATCATCCTCTGGCGCGGTTGGGCATGTGCATCGACTGGTCTTGTTTTGAAGAGACTCTTGGCGGCACTTACCACCCCACGCAAGGAGCGCCGGGCATCTCGACGCGGCTGATGGTGGCGCTGCACTACCTGAAGTACCAGCACGATCTGAGCGATGAGGCGGTGGTGGCGCATTGGATGGAGAACCCCTACTGGCAGCACTTCAGCGGCATGAAGTACTTTCAGCATCGGCTTCCCATCGACGCGTCGAGCATGACGCGCTGGCGCGGGCGGCTGGGCGAAGCCGGGGCCGAGCAAATGCTGCGCGAGACGATCGCGGCGGGGATCAAGATGGGCGCCATTGGCGCCGCAGACCTGAAGCGGGTCAACGTGGATACGACCGTGCAGACCAAAGCGATCCGTTTCCCCACCGATGCCAGGCTCTATCATCGCTGCCGGGAGCGGCTGGTGAAGGCGGCGCGCCGCGAAGGTTTGGCGATCAAGCAGAGTTACCGGCATGTGGGCAAAAAGCTGCTGCTCGGGTCGAGCCGCTACGCACATGCGCGGCAGATGAAGCGTGCCCGGGCCTGCACGCGCAAACTGCGCACTCAGTTAGGGCGAGTCACTCGCGAGATAGAACGGCAAGTTACAAAGCCTTCGGATAAGTTAGTCGAGTTACTGGAAACGGCGCATCGCATTTACGCTCAACAACGGCACGACAAGAATAAGATCTACTCGGTGCATGAACCCGAGGTCGAGTGCATCGCCAAGGGCAAAGCGGGCAAGCAATACGAGTTCGGCAACAAGGTCAGTGTGGCGGTCACCAGCCGGGGCGGATGGTTCGTAGGCGCGAAGAGTTTTACCGGTAACCCTTATGACGGTCACACGCTGAACGCGCAGATGAAGCAAGTCGATAACTTGATCGGCCACACGGTGAGCCAGGTGCACGTGGACATGGGCTATCGCGGCCACGACTATGACGGCGCGGTCCCGGTCCACGTCGATAAAAGACAAAGAGGCAGGACGCGACCAGCGCTATGGCGATGGATGAAACGCCGCGCCGCGGTCGAGCCAAGCATCGGACATCTAAAGAACGAACACCGGCTGGAACGCAACCGGCTGAAGGGCGTTGCCGGCGATACGATCAATGCGATCCTGTCGGCCGCGGCGATGAACTTCCACAAGCTCCTCGGAGCTTTTTGGCTCTTTTTTCTGCACTGCCTGATGAGCATCAGGGGCCCGATTCAGAATAATGCAGCCTCTGAAGCCACCCAGAGTCAACCTCAGTGCGCTTGAGAGAGACTTTTTCAGGATCGACTAATTCACTGTCAACGTCACAGTTGAAATGGTCACGCCGGTTTGAGAACCCGAGGAACCTGTCACGGTAATCGTGTAGGTGCCGGTTGTGGTTCCGGAGTTTCCGCCGCCTCCTCCACCGCCGCCTCCACCACCGCCGCAGGCGGTGAGTCCTGCAGTGGCAAACAGGACGAGGAGCGCGACCATGACGAGCCAGTTGCGTCGGCGCCGCGGCGTTATGAAGAAGGCCAGAAGCGCAAGCGCTGTTCCGCCCGTTGTGGGCCAGAATAGTTTCTGCATGCGGTTCTCAGCGCTCGTAGCCGCGGTCGTGTTCACCGCCAGCGTCGAAGTTGACGTTGCGCTGCCGCTGATGGTTACCGGGGTCGGGCTCAGGCTACAGGTTGGCGGGTCGCTGGCGCCCGCCGGCGATGCGGTTGTGGCGCACGCCAGGGCCACCGAACCGGTGAAGCCGTAGGTTCCCACCACTTTCACGCTTACGGTGTTTCCAGTAGTCGCGCCCTGGATAACTGACAGGGTCAACGCACTGCCGCCGGCGGGGGCACTAAAGCTGGGCTCATTGGTAACTGTGAGTGCAACAGTTGTAGTTGCAGAGAGCGGCGCAGATGTTCCAGTGATGGTGACTGTCACAGGAGTCGAACTTGCCGTGGCATTTGAGCTGGCGGTGAGGGTCAGCACTTCAGTATCGGTTACGGTGCCGGCCGCGAAACTGGCCGTCACCCCTGAAGGCAAGCCGGATGCGGTGTACGCGACAGTGCCCGAGAAATTCACAGGGGTTTCGGTGATGGTGCTCGGTCCTGTACTGCCCACAGCCACAGACAAGGTCGCCGGAGAGGCCGAGAGGGTAAAGCTCGGAGGCAATGCCGCTGTAACGGTCAACTGAATGTTTGTGGTCGCAGCCAGTGGTCCCGAAGTACCCGTGATGGTCACCGGGCTGGTGGTGATCGCCGCAGAAGAACTGGCGGTGAGGGTCAGAACTTCAGTTCCCGAGGCGGTTCCGGCTGCGAAGCTCGAGGTTACCCCGGGAGGCAAGACGGATGTAGTGTACGTAATTGTTCCGCTGAATCCGCCGAGGGCGGCGATGGCGATCGTGCTTGTTCCTGTACCGTCTATTGGGACCGAAACGCTCGTTGGCGAAGCCGAGAGCGTGAAGCTCGGGGGCACTGTAACGGTGAGCGCAATGGTTGTGGTCGCAGTCAACGAACCTGATGTTCCCGTAATGGTGACCGTCACCGGGCTTGAAGAGGTTGCGGCCGAGGAACTGGCGGTCAGTGTTAGTACTTCAGTATTCGAATCGACACCGGCGGTGAAGCTGGCTGCTACTCCGCTGGGCAGGCCCGTAGCGGCGAGTGTAACCGTGCCCGTAAATCCGTCCACGGGAACAATAGTTATGAGTTCCCCTGAATTAGTACCGCCCTGGGCCACCGATACGCTGGCTGAAGAATCGGAGAGCGTGAATCCCGGCGATGAGAATGCAGTCGTGTAGGCCTCAATAAAAGTGTTCACGTCGAGCGAGCCCCAGCCGGTGGCCTCGTCGAATCCCGCATGCACTGCGTAGCCCGCAGTGCCACCGGTGAGAGCGGTGCTGCCGGCCACGCTGTTGTTGCACATGCTGGGCGTGCTCACGCTGCACGAGCTGACGCCGCTCGAAGTCACCGTTACATCGTGAAACGCGGAGGGGTTGCTTGCCGCGAGCGAGTAAATATTTGGCGTCATGTTGCCCTGGGCGGTCCCCGTGCTCTGGTCGACCAGCGCCGCCACCCCGGCCATGCTCGGCGCGGCTGCCGATGTCCCGTAGGACTCGACGAATTCAAACCCGCCGCCCGATCCCGCGACACAGTCTCCGCCGCCGGCAGCCATGCAGTTGAAATAGGCGTCGTGACCCGACGCGGAAAAAGCGATGTCGGGTGTATATCGCCCGGCTCGGGCTGAAGGCACGCCCGTGCCTGTTTGCCACGGAGGTGTCGCGATGTCCGAACTGACGCCTCCTCCGGTTCCCGCGACGTCGAACCCATCCGTAGTGTCTCCAGGCTCGTTCCACGCACCTTCGGGAATGTAACTGAGCGCGGACAGGAACCCAGTCCCGTTACTGGAACTCCAGTAGGTGGAAGGGCTGGCCGTATCGTTGAATTCCGTGCCTCCCACGCAGGTCTCATAAATCGGTGAGCAGATGGCATTGGGGCTGGCTGGGCCGGCCGTCGCTGGTGGCGTATGGAAAGAGGCATCGCAGCCGGCGGCGCCGCTGTCGCCCGAAGAAACAAATACCGAGATGCCTTCAGCTTGCGCAGATTGAAAAATGTTGCCCCAGTCGTTTACATCCGCAAGGCTGTCGTCCGCCTCGCACCCCCCGAAGCTGATGGTCATGATCTGAAATGGGCCCGGACTGCTGGTGGAAGCGACGATGTACTGCGCGTCGGTGTAAATGCCGTCGCTGGTGCCGCTGGTACTGGCGGTAACAAGCACCAGGTTTGCGCCCGGCGCCACGGTGCCCGACCGGGTTACATCGAGTGTTGCTTCGCCCTGCAGGTCAATCTGTTCGTTTACTGCGCTGGAGCAGGTGTTCGTAGCTTCGCACGCCGGAGCGACCAAAAGCGCCGGGCCGGGATCGAGACCACCATGGGTAGTTGGGATTACTTCGGTGGGGTTGGTGAACGTGGAGCCCGTGAGTGCCTTGAAGTTGGTGAAATCGGCCATGTCGGTTCGCGACTCGCCGACAATGCCGATGGTTACGCCGCTTCCGGTGCAGGCTGGACGGCACATCGTAGATGGTCGCGAAGTCGGCCGGAGCGATAACGTGCGAGCCGTCGCTCAAGTTCATCTGGGGACTGGTTGACGATTCAACCCGCGAGTGGCTCTGCGGCCGCTCCTGAACGGTGAAAAGTCCGCGCACCCCTAGTAACACCGGCGTCAGTGCTGTTGGGATCGCGGGATCGGACGTGGGGGAAATACGCCGGTTCGCCGTGAACGTTATAGGCGTGCATCGAAATGCCGAAGGCGCGGTTAATGCCGGCTACCGAACCGCCAAAGGCGATGTCGATCCTGCTTGGCGCGACCCAGTTCACGTGCAACCCCTGGCTCTCAAGCCATCCGCTGATCGAATCGATGTCGTGGCCCGACAGGCCAAACCGCGTGCCAATCTCAACCGGTGTCAGCCAGTGGTGATAATTGGGCGAAGCCGGATTCTGCTGGTCTGCGACAAACTGGTCAAAGGCCTGCTGCTGTTCCGGCGATCGCGTCAGAATCAATGTCAGATTGTCGATGACCTTGTTTGAGTCAAGCGGCGCCCTGATCGTTGGCCGATGACGCCCACATTGGATGCTGATTCGCGAGCATCGCTGCCGAGGGCGTGGGATCAAAGGATTGCGGGACGCGGTCGGCAGACTGCGCCCGCGCTTGAGCCGTACCGGCGCAAAGGGCCAGCGCCAGTAGTGCTGTGAAGGGCTTTAGTGTGTGCATTAAACGGGTGACGCGTGAAATCGAAAGCGCTGAGAGGAGGTTTTCCGGCAGTGCCATTGCGATTGACTCCTTGCGGAAACGGCAAATAACGATAACATTTTGCGGGGGCGCCGAGCCCTCGGCGATTCGCATTGAGTGTCCAGGAAATCAGGAAAAATGTCAGAAATTAATTGATCAGGTGCAGCAAGGCAACCAGAATCTAATAAGCCAAACGATCCGGCTGTCCCGAGGGATCAATTGCCGCGCGCCGCCAGATCATAATACTTAGGTTGAAAGCCGAGACTAAGCGATTTTTCTGCCATTTGCAAGGTAATATTAGGGAAAATCTCCGCGAGGAGATGGCATGGTTTTCGGCCGATTTCCACCCCTCGGGATCGGGCGGGAACGAATAACCCGGAGGACAGAGCAATGAGCAGCGTGCGAGTACTCGTCGGCACCCGGAAAGGTGCTTTTATCCTCTCATCGGACGGCAAACGGAAGGACTGGCAGGTGAGCGGGCCCTTTTTCGCCGGCTGGGAGATCTACCACATGAAAGGCTCGCCGGTAGATACGGACCGCATCTATGTTTCGCAATCAACCGGATGGCACGGTCAGTTGCTGCAGCGCTCCGACGATGGTGGCAAGACCTGGCATCAGCCGGGGCTGGCCGATGAGGGTATTCCTGCGCCCGGACCGCCCTCGGCTTTGCCCAACCGCTTTGTCTACGACTCATCGCCCGAAACCGGGAAGCCGCTCACCACGCACCAGTGGTACGACGGCACGCAGCATCCGTGGGAGTTCAAGCGGGTGTGGCATCTGGAGCCATCGCTCACCGAGCCCGAAACGGTTTACGCCGGCGTTGAGGACGCGGCGCTCTTCCGTTCCACAGACGGCGGCGAGAACTGGCACGAGCTTTCAGGCCTGCGCGGCCATGGCACGGGCCCCAAATGGCAGCCTGGCGCGGGCGGCATGTGCCTGCATACCGTCATCCTTGATCCCACCAACCCAAAGCGCATTTACATCGCGATCTCGGCGGCAGGGGCCTTCCGCACCGACGATGGCGGGGCAAGCTGGAAGCCGATCAACAAGGGGCTTTATTCGAAATACATTCCCGACCCCCATGCCGAGGTGGGCCATTGCGTGCATCACGTAGCCATGCATCCCTCGCGGCCCGATGTCCTATTCATGCAGAAGCACTGGGACGTGATGCGCAGCGACGACGCCGGCGACAACTGGCGCGAGGTGAGCGGCAATCTGCCGACGGACTTCGGCTTCGCTATCGACGTGCATGCCCACGAGCCGGAGACGTTGTACGTGGTGCCGATCAAGAGCGATTCCGAGCATTTTCCGCTCGACGGACAACTGCGCGTATATCGCAGCCGCAGCGGCGGCAACGATTGGGAGCCGCTGGCCAGGGGTTTGCCGGAGAAGGACTGCTATGTTAACGTGCTGCGCGACGCGATGACCGTAGACACGCTCGACGACTGCGGCATTTATTTTGGAACTACCGGCGGGCAGGTGTACGCGTCAAGCGATTCCGGCGATTCGTGGGCGCCGATTGTACGCGACTTGCCGGCTGTGCTGTCAGTTGAAGTGCAGACGCTAAAATAAGGTTTTGACCAAGATCATCAGGAAACGGCCGATGCGCGCTTTCATTCAAGAACTTCGCCAGCGATATCACCCCCTCTTTCACGCCCGGAATTCGTCTTTCTGGAGAGCGCTGATTCGCGTGGCCGACCGTCCAGTGTGGCTTTCCCCTCCTGGCATCCGGTTTCATGTGCGCGGGCAACTGCTAACGCATGGGCTCACGTTTGCTTTGTGCGGGTCTCAGGAACCCGTGGCCGAGGCACTGGCGCAAGTTTTTCTGCGCGAGTTTCACTTTCAGTCGTTCTGGGACATAGGAGCGAATATTGGCCACTATACGTGGCTGATGAAGTCAGCGGTGCCTGAGTTGGAAGTGGTGATGATTGAGCCTGTTCCTGCCAATGCCGAGCTTATCAAGAAAACGCTGGAACGGAATCGACTTTCAAACACGACCCTTATCGTTGCCGCAGCCAGCGATACTTCAGGTGAGGATACATTGCGTTTGGATGCGATCTCGGGTTTGACTTCAACGATCGAGAAAGGCGTGAAGACTTTTGAGGAGAACCACTACGGCGCCACGGCGCGGGAACTTCAAGTAAAGCTGGTGTCGATCGATGAAATCAGGGCGGGACACCTCCCCATCGATTTCATGAAGATCGACGTTGAAGGGCATGAGCGTTCGGTCCTGGAGGGCGCACTCAAAACTATCGACCAGGATCAGCCGGTGTTGCTGATCGAGTGTGCGCACCCTGCGCACACGTGCCTCGAGGTACTGAGGCAGCATGGCTATCGCGTTATCGATGCGGAACACCTCAGCCTGGACTGCGCGGAGGATTCTTGTAACTTTTTCTGTATTCCGCAACGCTACGCCGGCTCGATCGAGTCACTCCTTCGTGACGCAGGGTACGTGGCAGCCTAACCCGGGGCCTGAGCTGCGGCATGCTTGTCCCCACCGAATGCAAGCGAAAGTACCGGAGGCCGGCTGAATGATCATTCGCGTCACGCTGCCCTATCATCTTCGCAACCTTGCCAAGGTCGCCGGCGATGTGCAGGTTAAGGTGGCTGGCCCGGCTACCGTTCGCTCGGTTCTCGACGCACTCGAAGCAACATACCCCATGCTGCGCGGCACTATCCGCGACTACGAGACCGGAAGCCGCCGCCCGTTTCTGCGCTTCTTTGTCTGCGCAGAAGACTGGTCGCTGGAATCGCTGGATCGCGAGCTGCCGGCTGCGATTGCGAATGGCGAGGAGCCGCTGATCGTGCTTGGATCGATTGCGGGAGGATAGCGACGGCGGGAAATCGCGTTTCCTATTGCGGCGTCGCCAGGAATTTCTTGAGCGGATCCCAGTAGCGCATGTGCCAGCCGGGATCGAGATGGTCGAAGTCGCCTTCGGGAAAACCGGTGTGGTCGAGCACCAGCATGGTTCCACCATTCGCCGCTTTCAGCTCAAAATGCACGATGGAATAAACGCCTGGATCCCACGAGGTGGGCCGCCAAGCCTGCACGATGCGCTGGCTCGGGATCAGCTCAACGCTGCGGCCCTCAACCAATCCGCCGAATGTTGTAAACGCGCCGCCGGCCTTCAGGTCGATGGTCGCAGGCATTCCCGTAAAGGCAGCGAACAGCTTTGAATCCAAAAGCACATTGAAGATGCGCTCCGGAGCAGCGTTGAGCGCGATCTCCTGATGGAGCGATGTGCGCGTTGCATTTGCTCCCGTCGTCGGCTTCTCTTCCATGGCCGGCGCCTGCGCCGGCTGCTGCGCCGGCGCTCGCAATGCTGCCGCTGGAAGCGCCAGGGCTGCTACTGCCGCGCCGATCGCCCTGCGTCGCGTGAGTTGGTGAACGCTGTCTTTCATGTTGACCTCGCAAGGACTTCTTTGCAACTAGTGATGATGGAAACACGCGAAGACGTTATGTTCAAGAACATATTTTGGTGGACAAGTTAATCGCGCCGCGAAGATACTCGGAAAACCGTCGCGAGATTAAGGGGGAGTTATGCCGTACCCGGGCGGACATCGCACCGAAACCAGGAAGAAAATTGTTGACAGCGCACGCAGGCTTTTCAACCGCCATGGATTCGAACAGGTCTCGCTCGACGACATCATGCTCGGCGCAGGGCTGACGCGAGGCGGGTTCTACAGCTACTTCGGTAGCAAGAGCGACCTCTACGTCGAGGCGTTGAACTGCTTCTTCACCGATCCTGAGTGGAAGAACTTCTGGGAGGGCGTAGAAGTGGATCTGAAATCTACCGACGTGGGTGGGCAGGTAATTCGCGCCTATCTTTCGCGGCAGCACTTCGAGGACGTGGAGAACTCCTGCCCCATGGTCGCGCTGCCGGCCGATGTATCGC
This sequence comes from uncultured Acidobacteriaceae bacterium, assembly GCA_963732165.1. Taxonomy (GTDB): domain Bacteria; phylum Acidobacteriota; class Terriglobia; order Terriglobales; family Acidobacteriaceae; genus Telmatobacter. Next base: position 131,229 of record CAVSYM010000012.1, on the reverse strand, counting down.
GTGGCGATGTGCGCTTGAAACGTGCGTTTGAGACGGTCTTCGCCGCCATGGTGAGCATTCTTGAGCGAAGCATGAGCGTGTCCGGACGCAAGGCGCATTCCCATGCACAGGCTATTGCAGCTCTGTGCATCGGTGGCATGGTGGTGGCGCGTGCCATGGAGAATCGCGCCTCAGCCGATGCGTTGCGCGACGCCTGCATGCGCACCGCGCTCGAACTTGGCGGATGGAGGCATACGAAGACAGCAAGAAACGGAAGGCGCCGGGACGATTAGAGTTCGTCTTTACCCGGCCGCAGCATCAGGTCGCGGATGGCCTCGCGCGGGTCTTTGCCCTCGTTCAGGATCTGCTCCATCTGCTGGGTGATGGGCATCTCGATGCCTTGACGCTTGGCCAGGCCAAGCGCGGCGCGGGTGGTCAGCACGCCCTCGGCCACCTTGCCGCCCAGACCGGCCAGGATCTCGGGCAGCATTCGCCCCTGGCCCAGCGCTTCGCCCACCGTGCGGTTGCGGCTCAGGCTTCCGGTGCAGGTGAGCACCAGGTCGCCGGTGCCCGAGAGTCCAGCCAGGGTTTCGCGCTTGCCGCCGCAGGCGACGGCCAGGCGGGTGATTTCGGCGATGCCGCGGGTGATAAGCGCGGCCGTGGAGTTATGGCCCAGTCCTACTCCAGCGGCAATGCCGGCGGCTATTGCGATCACGTTCTTGAGCGCGCCGCCAAGTTCGACGCCCACCACGTCGGTGGATGTGTAGAGTCGCAGCGTCTCGGAAGAGAACTCATGCTGGATGAGTTTGGCGACATCGGGATCGCTGAAGGCCACGGTGACGGCGGTTGGCTGCCCTGCCGCCACCTCGACGGCAAAACTGGGCCCGGAGAGTGCGCCAATCGAGATCAGCCGGCCGGCCGGTTCAAGGACGGCCGACAGGACCTCGGTCATGCGCATGATGCTCGGATCCTCAAGACCCTTGGTGGCGCTGACCAGAAACTGGCCGTTGCGAACACAGCTGCGCAGCCGCAAGAATGTGGCGCGCAAAAACTCAGACGGCACCACGGAGACTACGATATCGGCTTCGGTAACACACCCGCAGTCGCTGGTGACTATGATGCCCTTGTGCAGCGGAAAGCCGGGCAGGAACTGCCGGTTTTCCCTGGCGTCGATAATCTCCTGAGCGAGCTGGTGGGTGTGCGCCCAAAGCGAGACCTGGTGACCGCCGCGGCGGTCGAGAGCGAGCGCGAGGGCGGTTCCCCATGCGCCGGAACCTAAAACGCTGATGCGGCTCATTTGTTCTTTCCGGCTCCGAGTCGGGATTCCGTGCCGCTGAAGAGGCGGCGAATGTTCTGCTCATGTTTGATGATAATGAGCAGGGCCACGGCGCACTGCACGGCGATGAAAAATGCAGGCCGCTCGCCCCTGGTCATAAACCAGGCAAAGACGGGGAAACAGGCCGCGCCGGCGATAGAACCGAGAGAGACATAGCGGCTGATGGCCAGCACCACGGCAAAGACGCCGATGGCCGACAGCGCCGCCCAAGGCGCCGCTACCAGGAAGACGCCGAATCCCGTAGCTACGCCCTTTCCGCCCTTGAAGCCGAGCCACGGCGTAAACATGTGGCCGAGAACGGCGCACAGAGCCGCAAGCGCCTGCAAATCGCGATTGGGAAGCGCGGGCAGCAGCAAGCCGCCGAGCCACGCGCCGAGCCAGACGGCCGAGCAGCCTTTCAGCACGTCGAGCAGAAAGGTTGCAGCGCCCAGGCCTTTTCCGCCAGTGCGCAGAACATTGGTGGCGCCAATGTTGCCACTGCCCACTGAGCGAATGTCCTGCTTACGGAAGATGCGCACCAGCAGAAACCCGGTGGGGATGGACCCCAACAGGAACGCGACAGCCGCGATGAGCAATTCTGCCAGGAGCATAACGAGTGAGAATAGCAGGTGAGGGACGCCAGAATCAGGATACCGCGGGCACCCGGGGCAGGGAACATTGCGCGGAGCGACGAGCAGGATTGGGGGCCTGCTTAAGCGATAGCTCGTCTGGCTGACCTGACTTCGGCCGCCAGAACAGCCAGGATCTTGAGCGCAATCATTGGTGCGTTCTGCATGAGGGCCGTGAACTCGTCGCGCGGGATGAAGCTGACCATCGCACCTGCTTCGGCGGTGGCCGTGAGCGTGTAGGGCTGATTAGCCAGCAGGCCGGGCAGCCCCAGCAGCGCACCCTGCGGCGCTTTCACCGAAACAATCGGCTTGCCCTCCGGCGAATCCATCGTCAGCCGCGCTGCGCCACTGCGCAGAATGTAGAGGCCAATCGGCGGATCGCCCTGCTTGAACAGCACGCGTTCCATGGTGCAGTTGAACGGCGTTGCCATCTTCTCAAGAACGGCAATCAGTTCCGGATCAGCAATGAAAGCAGTTGGGTCAAGTTGCACGGCTTCCCTTTCTTTTGAATCGCGCCATGCCTGGCGAGCCCGGGTCACAGCATGCCAAATCGGGTAAGGACTCATCGCCGGCCCCTGTTCAAGTTGATTTCGGGACAGGGAGAACGGGTATCGAGGCTGCTCCCATTCACAGCCGGATGGCAGCTGAATGCATCTTGACACTCCGAGGGTCGGAAAAAGTGTGATATGGATCACGATTTGATGTTCACAGACCCGTCAGAATGTGATCTTTAACCGTTTGCATCCGGTGGCGACCGGAATGCAGACGAATAAGCTGCTTAGATTTGGCGCCTTACATTAACATGGCTGTAATCAAAGCTGCGCTCACGATTCCTTACACTTTTCTCCATGCCCGCAGAGAGCCCTCTCACCTTTCAGCGAATTGATGGCAAGACAAACGGAACCAGCATCTTCCGGCTGGTTGGGCCGTTAACCATTCGCAACTTGTTCGAGATTCAAACGGCTCTTCGGGCCGACCCCCTGCCGCAGGTAACAGTCGTCGATCTGACCCAGGTGCCCTACATGGATTCGGCGGGGATGGGCGTCATCGTCAACTGCTATGTGCACTCGGTCAATCACGGCGCCGAGTTTATTGCAGTGGGAGTGAGTGATCGGGTGATGGAACTGTTCAAGCTCACTCGCGTCGACAAGCTGATTCGGATGCGCGAATCGGCGGACGGCCTCTGATTCACGATTTCTGCGCGTTTTTCCCGGTTCGACTGGCGGCTGCCAGGCTCAATTAAACTTGATGCTGGACGCCACGAATCCGGATGCCGGGAATACTGACCAAAACACGCATCACCCTCGAGATGATCAAGTGGGAGCACTCGATTTTTGCGCTCCCGTTTGCCCTCACCGCGGTGCTGCTTGCCGCCCATGGGCATCCCGGCGGGCGAACGCTGGGTTGGATCCTGGTGGCGATGGTGGCCGCGCGCTCGGCTGCGATGGCGTTCAACCGCTGGGCCGATGCAGCGCTCGACGCCGCCAACCCCCGCACCAGGACGAGAGCCATTCCGGCCGGCCTGCTTACGCGGCAGTTCGTGCTCGCGTTCACCACCCTGGCCACGGCCGTCTTCCTCATCGCCGCCGGGGAACTCAACCAGCTCACGCTGTTACTCTCGCCCATCGTACTGGTGGTGCTGTTCGGCTACAGCTACATGAAGCGCATTACCCGCTGGTCGCACCTGGTGCTGGGGCTATCGCTCGGTCTCGCGCCTTCCGCTGCGTGGATCGCGGTGCGGGGCAGCCTCGATCCCCGAATTATCGTGCTTACGGGCGCGGTCACGCTTTGGGCCGGCGGCTTCGATGTGCTGTACGCCTGCCAGGATTTTGAGCATGACCGCAGCGTGGGCCTGCACAGCCTGCCGCAGGCAAGCGGAATCGCCGTCGCCTTCTGGGCCGCGCGCATCATGCACCTGGCCATGCTGGCGCTGCTGGTGTGGTTTGCGCTGCTTTTCAATTTTCACCTCGCCGGGTGGCTGGGCGTTGTTGCCGTGGCGCTGTTGCTGGGCTATGAGCATTCGATCGTTTCGCCAGACGATCTGAGCCGGCTCAACGCTGCCTTCTTTACGATGAATGGCGTGATTGCCATGGTGTTTCTGGGGTTTGTGGCGGCGGATTTGTGGCTGAAGTGAGCGCAACAAAGTAAGTAGTCTGCCAAAGATATGGGGATGAACCAACTTGACCGCACTCGCTAATATCGCCGTTGTTACGGGTGGAGCGCAGGGCATCGGCCGCCGCACGGCAGAACTGCTGGCCGAGCGCGGCTATCGCGTCGCCATCATCGACCTCAACCCGCCGGTGAGCGCCATCGCGGCGATTGAATCCGCGGGCGGCGAGGTGTTTGGATTTGTCGGCGATATTACCTCTGAAGCTGTTGTTGAAGAGTTCAAGAGCCGTGTTCTTGCCCACTATGGCCGCGTCGATGTTCTGGTGAATAACGCGGGCATCAGCTTGATCTCGCCCGCCGAGGAAACCTCGCCTGCCGATTTCCGCCGAGTCCTCGAGGTCAATCTGGTTGCGCCCTTTCTGCTTGCCAAGGTATTTGGAACGGTGATGCTCGAGGCCGGCGAAGGGTCGATTGTGAATGTTGCGTCGGTTGCCGGACTGCTCGGTGTGGCCGATCGCGCAGCTTATAACGCGTCAAAGCACGGGCTGGTGGGGCTCACGCGCACACTGGCGGCCGAGTGGGGCGGGCGCGGCGTGCGCGTGAACGCCGTTTGCCCCGGCTGGGTGAAGACCGAAATGGATGTGGCCGACCAGGCGGGGGGCAGCTATACCGACGCCGACATTATGGGACGTGTGCCGATGGGACGGTTTGCCTCGCCTGACGATATTGCACACGCTATCGCGTTCCTGGCTGACGGAAAAGAGAGCGGGTTCGTTAACGGCCACACACTCTCAGTGGATGGCGGCTGGGCATCCGACGGCAGTTGGGAGACACTGCGGCTGCGTAAGCGATGAAGCATCTCACCCTTTGCTGTAGAACGATCCCAGCCTAGCCGCAAAAACAGAGACGCGGCGCAGGTCCACCCCACGAACGACGACCTGTTCGCGGGGACCCCGGGGGGTGGGGCACCCGCACATTCTTGGGTGAGATGCGCTGAAAAACAAAAACGGCACGAGCCTGATTGGGAACTCGTGCCGCTTGACTCGCTTGGTCGCGTCTTATGCGTAGGCCAGGTTGATATTGTCGAAGGCTTCGTCGAGCTCCTGCGGGCTCTTGAAGCCGATGGTCACGCAATCGACGCCGGCATTCCGGAAAGCGAAGCGCACGGCTTTTTGGCGGTCGTCGCGCTGGGTGAAGGTGCCGTCGCCGGCCAGCTTCATGCTGATCACGCCCATGCCTTCGCTTTTCACCTGTTTCACGTGCTGCACAACCTCGGCTACATTGCCGGGTGTCACGAAGTCCGCGCCGGAGGGGCCGTCCATGCGCGTCCCGTTGTGGTTCATGCGGATCATGGCAATTTCAAGCCACTTGTCGCCAGGCACAAGGCGCAGCGCAGGCAGGCCGTGCACTGAAACGCCGCGTACCTTGATGATCTGTTTGGACTGCGCCTCGCTAATGCCGTCACGCCAGCGCGCAGATTCGTTCACCCAGTCGCCCGTGTGCTGATAATGCAGCAGCATAATGTCGAAGTATTCGGTCTGCGAGAGCCGGCGCATGTCGTCAAAACGTTTTGCCGGATCGACGCCGGGGTCGGTGGTGACCTTGTTCATCAGCACGTAACTCTCGCGAGGATAGGGCTTGAGTGCCTGGGCGAGCATGGCGGGAGTGGCATACGATTCCGCAGTTTCATAGAAGCGGATGCCGCGGTCCCATGCGTGTTGAACCAGGCGGTTAAAAGCTTCCTGGCCCAGCGCCTTTTGTATGTAACCATTGTTGCTTCCGGTGCCGAAGGCAAGGCGGGTGACCTGCAGGTTCGACTTGCCGAGAGTAACCATCTCGGTCGCCTTCTGCGTGGTGTCTGCATGCAGAGACACGGCTGAAGTGGCCGCGCCGGCGACGGTTCCTACGGCGATGGAAGATTTAAGGAATTCGCGGCGAGAAACTGGGCTCATGAATGACCTCCTGGTTGGGCCGGACGGCCGGGGTTGGCCAATGCCGAGATGGTATCACGGCAGCGACCGTGCCGAGAAAGGCAAGTACCACGGAATGGTCCAGCGTCGCATGACTGCACTTTTTGCAGAAGGTGCGTCTGCCTCAGAATTCGAGGTTTGGCAGCGTCTCTGAGGGTCTGAAGACCGGCACTACGAATAAGCAGGGTTATGGTATGGTGCGAGAGAGGCGCGTATGCAGATTCGCGCCACGCGTATGCAGATTCGCGCCAAAGGAAACGGCGGACGAACGAATGAAGATTGCAATCCAGGGTGAGCCCGGGTCATTCAGCCACGAAGCGGCGCTGATTCTGATTCCGGACGCCGAAATCGTACCCTGCGCGCTTTCAGCCGAGGTCTTTGCGGCACTCGCCGGGGAGTTGGCTGAGGCAGCGGTCATCCCGATCGAAAACAGCCTGGCGGGGTCAGTCTCAGAGCACTTCGACCTGCTGCTCGCCCACGACGTGCGCGTCGAGCGCGAGGCCCTGCTCCGCATCCGGCACAATCTGATTGCCATCGCCGGCGCAGAGACCGCGGGCATCGATCGCGTCTTTTCGCATCCTGTTGCGCTGGCCCAGTGCAGGAAGTTTCTCGCCCGCCATCCCCGCATGGAAGCATTCGCCTTTTATGACACCGCGGGCAGCGTGAAACAACTCGTAGAGCTGCGCGACCGGCACGCCGCAGCCATCGCCAGCGAGCAGGCGGCGCAGTTCTACGGCGCCGAGATTCTCGAAGCGGGCATTGAAGATAGTGTTGAAAACTTTACCCGCTTCTTCCTGCTGCGGCGCACTGCTGAATCGAATATCGATCCTGGGGCGAACAAGATAAGCATTGCCTTTTCGCTCGAGCATCGGCCCGGCTCGCTGGTGGCTGCGCTCAGCGCACTCTCGGGCTTGGGAACAAACCTGACCAAGATCGAGTCACGCCCGGTGCACGGCAGGCCGTGGGAGTACGTCTTCTACGTCGACTGCCAGATTGGATCGACCGGGGAAGGCTCACGTGCCATTGAGGCCTTACGCGCCCACTGCCACATGGTGAAAGAGCTTGGGCGCTACCGCGAGGCCGTCGGCGCCGTGAACGTGTAGTGACGGCGGCCGGCTGAATTCCACCAATGCAAAAGGACCAGCCGAAGCCGGTCCTTTTGTGTCTCGATTCCTGATTACTGACAACTGATGACTGACAACTGCTTCTAGAAGTGATAGGCCACGCCGATCGATGGGTTTGAAATGACGTACCAGCGGTTGGTGGTGAATTGCGGGTTTGAGAATGTCGGCACCTTGGTTGCCCATCCGCGATACTCCGCGCGAATGTCGAAGCTGGGGCTGATCTCGTAGGCGATACCCGCGCCGAATAATCCGCCAATTTCAATTTGCTGCTTGGCGTCCAGAGTCGTGGTTCCCGAGTTGACGATAGGCAGGAAAACAAATGCGCCGGGACCGGCTTCAGCAAATGGATTCCAGTTCTTGAACACGAACGACTTTACGAACGCGCCCGAAACTTCCTGCGTGCGGGTCAGCACCTTGTAGTGGTTTGGATTGACGTAGTACCCGATGCTGTTCTGATAAGTAATTCCGTAATTGGCTTCAAGTGCCGAAGTGGGGGTGAGCATAAAGCGATAGCTGACCAGGGCGCCATAAGCCGGGGTCGAGTTCACCTGTACGGTTGTGGAGGATGTCCGGAACGGCTCGATGAGACCTGTTCCACTAATGCTGATGTCCTGACGACTCTCCTGGGCGTGGACTGCGGCGGCAGTACCGGCCAGCAGAATTGCTAACAAGGCGATCTTCTTCATTCGGTTCTGAACCTCACCTCTGCACAGCCTCCAGGCCTGCATTGGGCATGTCGATTTGGGCGCTCCGTCTGTTCCGGGCCCCACTCTCAGCATTGTAACTGGCCGGGGTGGGCCGGGGTGACTGGTGCGCATGCAGAATTGTCTGATCGATAGACGCACGCCGCGCAATTCGGGTGCTTAGCGGCAGCCAATAGTCAATAGCTGCAGTTCAAGGGCTACTGGCTATTGGCTGCTGGCTGTTCCCTGTTTTATTCCTCCCGCCCGCTCCACATGGTAGTAAAAGGGAGGGCCCTGCTCCCGGGCCAGCCTGCGCAGTGTGCGCAGAAATGCGTTGGCCGCGTACGACAGCGACGCCTGCCTGCGATACACGAGGCGCAGAACGCGTTTGATTTCGAGCTCGTCCACCGGAATCCTTTTGAGCTCGCCTATCTCCAACTCACGGGCTACCGAGATATGCGGCACCAGCGCCACGCCGTTGCCCATGGCCACAAAGCGCTTGATGGCCTCGATAGTGGGCAGCTCGATGCCCATATTGAGCGGCGTGCGGTAGCGCTGAAAGGTCTCAATCACTCGACGCCGCAGCGGCGAAGCCACGTTATGGGCGATAAAATTTTCGTTGCCCAGATCGTTGATGGAGACTCGCGGCGAATGCGCCAGGGGATGATTCGGGCCGACGATGAAGTCCAGGCTGTCTCCGTAAACCGCGATGGTGCGGAACTGCTCGGGATCGGGACGGAACGAGACGACGCCCAGCTCAAAAGTGCGCAGGTTCAGTTCGTCCGGTATCCGGGAAGCCAGCATTCGGTTCACCGTCACGCTGACGTGCGGCGCCTCGCGGCGAAATGCATCGATGGCCGGCAGCAGGTACATGCATGTGTACTCGTTGGCGCCCAACTGCAGCCTGCCACGCTCCAGGTTCTTGAGCTCGTCGAGTGCGCTCGAGGCCTCGCGCCGCAGAGCCAGCAGGCGTTGCGCGTAGTCGCGCAATAAGACTCCCGAGGCCGTAAGCGACCCGTCGCGCGCGGCACGGTCAAAGAGCGTTTCGCCCACCGCCTCCTCGAGCTTGCGTATGACCTGGCTCACTGCGGGCTGGGTACGATGCAAACGGACGGCCGCACGGGAGAAACTCTTCTCCTCGGCCACGGCGAGAAATGTTTCGAGCTGGTTGAGTTCCATAACAGTTGTCAGTTCTCAGTGGTCAGTTGTCAGTAGGTTTGTTGCGTGTGCAGTAAGTCTCGGTGAATCTTCAGTCCCGAGATGAGGTGGACTGGACGGAAGCACACTGACAACTGAAAACTGATCACTGACAACTGAGTATAAGCAATTCTAATCGCAACTCCAATAATAATAACTTTGCCTTATACGGCTCGGATGCGAGACACTAACTGTGTTGGACCAATAGCGGTTGGAACCGGGGTCTTCCCCTGCCGGATTACGCATATGAACTCAAATCAAGTTGTGTTTTTCGACACCACGCTGCGCGATGGCGAGCAATCGCCCGGCTGCAGCATGACCACGCAGGAAAAGCTGACCATGGCCCATGCGCTCGAAGACCTGGGCGTGGACATCATCGAGGCCGGGTTCGCCATGGCCTCGGAGGGCGACTTCGCCGCCATCGCCACCATCACCCAGGCGATTCGTGCGCCGCGGATTGCGTCGCTGGCCCGGGCAAAAAAGGAAGACATTGAGATGGCCGCCCGTTCTCTGCAGTTCGCCGATCGCGCCCGCATTCATGTTTTTCTGGCTTCGAGTGATCTGCATCTGGAATTCAAGCTCAGGATGGCTCGCGCCGAGGCGCTCGACCTTTGCGGCGAGAGTGTGCGGCTGGCGCGCACGTTGTGCGACGATGTGGAGTTTTCGCCCGAGGATTCGACTCGCTCCGATCGCAACTATCTCGTCGAAATGGTGCGCATCGCGGTCGAAGCGGGCGCAACTACCATCAACATGCCCGACACGGTCGGGTACTCCACGCCCGAGGAGTACGGTGGCATGTTCCGCGAAGTGCGCGAGCGCATCCCGGCCATCGACGAGAAGGGCGTGATCCTGTCATCGCATTGCCACGACGATCTTGGCCTTGCAGTGGCGAATTCGCTGGCCGCCATCCAGGCCGGGGCGCGCCAGGTGGAGTGCACTATCAACGGCATCGGCGAGCGTGCCGGCAACGCCGCTCTCGAAGAAATTGCGACAGCGCTTTACGTGCGCGGCGACTACTACGGCCTCACGACCGGCATCAAACTCGATCAGCTTTATCCCACCAGCGAAGTGCTGGGCCAGCTGATCACCTTCAAGCCCTCGCCCAACAAGGCGGTGGTCGGGGCCAATGCCTTTGCGCACGAGTCGGGAATTCATCAGCACGGCATGCTGGCCAACCCGCTCTGCTACGAAATCATGACTCCGCAACTGGTGGGCGTCTCAAAGACCAACCTGGTGCTAGGCAAGCACTCCGGCCGCGCCGCGCTGCGCCACAGGCTGGAACAGCTCGGCTTCGCCGTCAGCCGCGACGAATTGCAGCACGTTTACTACCGTTTTGTCGCGCTCGCCGACCGCAAGAAAAACATCTACGACCAGGATCTGATCGGCCTGCTGCCGGAAGCGATACGAGAACGCCGGCACGAGGTGATGGCGGAGCTGGACTGAACCATCAACGCATTACGCCCGCTCACTCAACCATTGCATCCTGAGCGGAGCGCAGCGAAGTCGAAGGATCTGCGGTTGTTCTTGTCGTTGCATTTGCTTTGAACCATCTGGATCCAACAAGAGATTTGAAAGGGCACGACTTCAGTCGTGCCGAAAACGGCACAAAATAAATTGGGCTTTAGTCCCTGAGGGAAGAATCAGGAAATGCACCTCAAGATTCTAGTTACAGCCGGCGACGGTATCGGCCCCGAAGTGACCAACGAAGCAGTAGCTGTGCTTGATGAGATTGCGCAGGCCTGCGGTCACACTTTTGAGTTCGACTACAAGCGCATTGGCGGAGTGGCGATTGTGCAGGATGGTGCTCCGCTACCGGCTGACACGCTGGCGGCGGCGCTTGAATCGGACGCAGTTCTGCTGGGTGCGGTTGGCGGCAACGAGTTCAACTCGCTGCCTCCTGACAAGCGCCCTGAGGCCGGCCTGCTTGGACTACGTGCGGCTCTCGGCGGCTTTGCTAATCTGCGCCCCGCGTTCGCTTTCAAAGAGCTGGCGGTGAACAGCCCGCTGCGGCCCGAGGTTGTTGACGGCGCCGACATTCTTTTTGTGCGCGAGCTGCTCGGCGGACTCTACTTCGGAAAGCCGCGCGAGTGGGATCGGAGCTCTGGACGCGCCTTGAATACGATGGTCTACACGCGCGATGAAGTTGCTCGCGTGGCTCGTATCGCTTTCGACCTGGCTCGTGGACGCCGCAAGAAGCTCACCAGCGTGGACAAGGCCAACGTGCTTGAGGTCTCGCAGCTTTGGCGCGCCACGGTGACTGAGATCGCGGCCGAATATCCCGATGTGACGCTCGATCACCAATATGTTGACGCGATGGCGATGCACCTGATGAACCAGCCGCGCAACTACGATGTGGTGCTCACCGAGAATCTATTCGGCGACATTCTCAGTGACGAGTCTGCAGTGATTACGGGCTCGCTGGGAATGCTGCCCTCTGCAACCGTCGGCGGCAAAGTCGATCTCTTCGAACCTGTGCACGGTTCCGCGCCCGACATTGCAGGAAAGGGTCTGGCCAATCCGCTCGGTGCGATACTTACTGCTGCGCTGATATTGCGGCTGACGGCCAAGCTCGAAGCCGAGTCGGCAGCCATTCAGGCATCGGTGCGCAAGGTGCTGGAGCAGGGCTTCCGCACACCCGATCTCGTTCGCGGCAATAAGGATGGGATTACCGTTCTATCGACAAAAGAGATGGGCGCGAAGGTGAGGGAGACGGTGAAGGAACAGCTATTAGCTGTTAGCTCCTAGCTTTTAGCTCGTGGTGGGCGGGCGGGCTGCGTCAACGGGCGCAACAAAGAGTTTGACTCTTCGTGGAATCACGAGAGTTTCGATCGGGAAGAGAAGGCAAACAGCTAACAGTTAAAAGCTGTTTTCAGGAGAAGCATGAGCACCACACCGAAGACGCTTTTCGAAAAAGTCTGGGAGAAGCACGTAGTGGTTGAGCCCAAGGGCGAGCCCACACTGATCTATATCGATCTGCAGCTAGTGCACGAGGTCACGTCGCCGCAGGCGTTCGAGGGGCTGCGACTGGCGGGCCGCACGGTGCGCCGGCCTGATCGCACCGTGGCCACTGTCGATCACAATGTGCCGACCACCATCGAGGGCCGGCTGAATATTGTCGACCAGATTGCGGCCAAGCAGATTGCCACGTTGCGCCAGAATTGCGCCGACTTTGGCGTTGAGCTCTACGATGTGAACTCTCGCGAGCAGGGAATTGTTCACGTGATCGGTCCGGAGATGGGCCTGACCAAGCCGGGCATGACGATTGTGTGCGGCGACTCGCACACCTCGACGCACGGCGCGTTCGGGGCTCTTGCATTTGGAATTGGCACCAGTGAAGTGGAGCACGTGCTGGCCACGCAGACGCTGCCGCAGTCGAAGCCCAGCACCTTCCGCATTGCGGTCGAGGGCGAACTGCCACAGGGTGTCACCGCCAAGGACATCATTCTCGCCATCATCGGCAAGATCGGCACCGACGGCGCGACGGGATGCGTGGTTGAGTACGCCGGTTCGGCGATCCGTGCGCTATCAATGGAAGGTCGCATGACCGTTTGCAACATGAGCATCGAGGCCGGCGCGCGCGCAGGCATGATTGCTCCAGACGAGACGACATTCGCTTATTTGAAGGGCAGGCCTTTTGCTCCAGAGGGCGTGGAGTGGGACGCTGCGGTTGCCGAGTGGAGCAAGCTGCCCAGCGATTCCGGCGCGAAGTTTGATCGCGAGTTGGTGATCGACGCGGCAACGCTGGCGCCGTATGTGAGCTGGGGAACCAGCCCCGGCATGGTTGCTCCGGTGACGGCAGTCGTGCCCGATCCAGCAGCTGCGGCCGACGAACTTGACCGCAAATCGTTTGAGCGTGCTCTTGAGTATATGAATCTCAAGGCCGGTACGCCGCTGGCCGAGATTGAAATTGATCGCGTCTTTATCGGCTCCTGTACCAATGGCCGCATTGAAGATTTGCGCGCCGCAGCGAAGATTGCCGCAGGCCACAAGGTTTCAAGCCACGTGAATGCGATGGTTGTTCCCGGCTCGCAGCAGGTCAAGGCGCAGGCGGAGAAAGAAGGTCTGGACCGCATTTTCAAGGATGCGGGTTTTGACTGGCGCGAGCCTGGTTGCTCGATGTGTCTCGGCATGAACCCTGACATTCTTTCGCCCGGCGAGCGCTGCGCTTCGACGAGCAACCGCAACTTTGAAGGCCGCCAGGGCCGCGGTGGGCGCACGCACCTTGTGTCACCTGAGATGGCCGCGGCTGCCGCAATCGCCGGCCACTTTGTGGACATCCGCACGTGGAAGGTGAATGAGGAGGTAACCGTTTAATGGAACCGTTCAAGACACTCACATCGCTGGCCGCGCCGCTCGACCGCACCAATGTCGATACCGACCAGATTATTCCCAAACAGTTTTTGAAGCGCATTGAGCGCACCGGCTACGGCGATTTTTTGTTTTTCGACTGGCGCCAGACGCCTGATGGCACGCCGGTGGCGGATTTCGTGATTAACGACCCGCGCTACAAGGGCGCAAAGATTCTGATCGCGGGTAAGAACTTTGGCTGCGGATCGAGCCGCGAGCATGCTGCATGGGCGCTCTCTGATTTTGGTTTTCGCGCAGTGATCGCGCCGAGCTTTGCCGACATCTTTTTTTCGAACGCAGGCAAGAACGGCATTGTTCTGGTGCGGCTTTCTGAGGGAGAGGTCAATACGCTTCTCCAAAACGCACAGAAAATCTCCGGCTATCAACTCACGGTCTCGCTTGAAGCGCAGACCGTGACTGACGGACGCGGATTCAATGCGACATTTGAAATCGATCCCTTTCGCAAATTCTGTTTGCTCGAAGGGCTCGACGATATCGGCCTGACGCTGCGCCATGCTGCTGCGTTGGACGCGTTCGAGAAGCAGCACGATGAGGCGGGTTGGCTGAAGGCGAAATAAGACGAGATTGTCTGGAAATCATGTGTGATGTAGAGAGAATTCGCAGGGGATTCAAGCCTGATAGCATCGCGACTCTCTTCGTGGGCGAGTCGGCGCCGAAGGGCGGCACGTTTTTCTACAAGGGGGATAGCGGGCTCTTCCGGGAAATGAGGAAAGCGTTCAAAGGAGGCCCTGACTTTCTCGCAGACTTTAGGAAAAAGAACTTCTACCTTGACGACCTCGTGCTGCATCCGATCGACGGACTTGATCGGAGGAAGAGAAGAGAGCAATGCAGGAACAGTGTGGATTCACTTTCGCGTCGGTTGAAGGAATATTCTCCAGATGCAATCGTGGTAATCGGCCACGGCATCGACAAGTTCATTCGCACGGCGGCCAAGAGCGTTGGGATCAAAGACGAACAGATTCATGGAACGGTCTTCCCAAATTGGCCTAAGACAAAGTGCGGTTCCAAGAGGTAATGGCGAAGATCATCCCACAACTACCAACAACGAAGCGAGACAAAGGATCGGAAAAAGTGACAATTGAAGGCAAGCGACAAAGCATTCCAATGACCGAAGGGCCAAGCCGGGCCGCCGCGCGATCCTATCTGCGCGGGGTCGGCTTCAGTAAGGACGATCTGCATAAGCCGATTATCGGCATCGCCAACACCTGGACCGAGATCGGCACCTGCAATGTGCACTTGCGCGACATTGCCGAAGCACTGAAGGAGGGCATTCGCGAGGCCGGCGGCACGCCCATGGAGTTCAACACCGTCACCATTTCTGACGGCATTACCATGGGCACGCAGGGCATGAAGGCTTCGCTGGTTTCGCGCGAAGTGATCGCCGACAGCATCGAGCTGGTTGCGCGCGGCAACTTGTTCGATGGTCTGGTGGGCATCGGTGGCTGCGACAAAAATATGCCCGGCATCATTATGGCCCTTTGCCGGCTCGATATTCCCGGCATGATGCTCTACGGCGGATCGATCGCGCCCGGCAAGCTGAACGGTGTTGACATTACGATCCAGAATGTTTTTGAGGGCATCGGCTCGCACGCCGCGGGACGCATCGACGATGCGGGCCTTGAGGCGCTCGAGGCCGCTGCCTGTCCCGGCGCGGGCGCGTGCGGCGGTCAGTTCACGGCCAACACCATGGCGATGAGTGGCGAAATTCTGGGCATTTCGCCCATTGAGCTTTCAGGCGTTCCCGCTACTTCGCCTGAAAAATTGGCAGCAACGCGGAAGGCGGGCCACATCCTGATGGACGCAGTGCGCGCGAATCTCAAGCCATCGCAGATCATCACCCGCAAAGCTCTTGAAAATACCATCGCCAGCGTTGCTGCCAGCGGCGGCTCAACCAATGCCGTGCTTCATCTGCTGGCCATCGCCAGGGAGATGGGTATTCCGCTGTCGATTGATGATTTTGATGCGATCTCGACGCGCACGCCATATATATGCAGCCTTACGCCGGCAGGAAAGTACGTCGCATCCGACTACCAGGCGGCGGGCGGATCGCGACTGCTGGCCAAGCGCATGATCGACGCCGGATTCGCCGACGGCTCGGCGCTCACAATTAGCGGCAAGACTCTGGCCGAAGAAGCAGTGCTCGCCAAAGAGACTCCGGGGCAGGACGTGATCGCTACCTTCGAAAAGCCGATCAAGCCCAACGGCGGGCTGGTGATTCTGAAAGGCAATCTCGCACCCGAAGGCTCGGTGATGAAGGTTGCCGCGGCAGGCCGCTACGAGCATCGCGGGCCGGCGCGCGTCTTCGATTGCGAAGAAGACTGCTTCAAGGTTGTGCAGGCCGGCGGCATTCGCCCCGGCGACGTGGTGGTGATTCGCTATGAAGGCCCCAAAGGCGGCCCGGGCATGCGCGAGATGCTGCAAGTGACGGCGGCCATATCTTCGAATGCGGAGTTGAGCGCGCACGTTGCATTGCTTACCGACGGGCGCTTCAGCGGCGCTACGCGAGGAATGACCGCGGGCCACGTGGCTCCTGAAGCATTTGTGGGTGGGCCTATTGCCGCGGTGCGCGAGGGCGACACTATTTCGTTCGATATACCGAAACGCACGCTCAATGTTGAAATAAGCGCTGAAGAGATGGCCGCGCGGCTCAAGGATTTCAAGCCGCCGGCGCTGCGCTGGCCGAAGGGCGTCTTCCGCAAATATGTAGATCGCGTGAATTCGGCGAGTGAGGGCGCGACGACGTAGAGACAGCTCCTAGCTGCTAGCTTCTAGCTACTAGCCGGGACCGAAGGGCAACCAAAGAAGTTGCACTTCTTAAGCGTCTTAATACCGAAGATTTGCACGAACAAGCTGGAAGCTAGAGGCTAGAAGCTAGAAGCTGATTTTTGAAGGAGTTCAATATGGCCACCAACATGCAGATAGCCAACGCCAACGCTCACCTCGCTACGCCCACGCGCCTTACCGGCGCCGAGATTATCTGGGCCACGCTTGTGGGCGAGGGCGTCGACACCGTCTTCGGATATCCGGGAGGCACAATTCTGCCGGCTTACGACGCACTGCGCAAGTTTCCCATTCGCCACGTATTGGTGCGGCACGAGCAGGGCGCGGCGCACATGGCCGATGGCTACGCGCGCGCCTCGGGCAAAGTTGGCGTTGCCATTGCAACAAGCGGCCCCGGCTCAACCAACCTGGTCACCGGCATTGCCACGGCCATGCTCGACTCCATTCCCATCGTCTGCATTACGGCCAACGTATCATCAAAGCTGCTGGGCAGCGACGCGTTTCAGGAAGTGGACATCACCGGCATTACGCTGCCCGTGACCAAGCACAATTTCCTGGTGAGCCGCGCTGAAGACATTGCGCCAACCATCCGCCACGCGTTCCAGATCGCGCGCAGCAATCGCCCCGGTCCGGTGCTGGTCGACATTACAAAAGATGCCGAGATCAACGGCGCGCTCTTCGATTTCGAAGCGGCCAAGCCACGTGCGGTTCGTCCTCATCCGATGCTGCGCGTGGAACAGACGGATCTGGACAAGGCAGCCGAGCTGATCCGCGAAGCCAAGCGGCCCATCATCTTTGCCGGCCATGGAGTGATGGAGTCAGGCGCGATGGAGCAGGTGCGGGCGCTAGCCGAACGGACAGAGATTCCCGTGGCTCTAACATTGCTTGGGCTGGGTGGGTTTCCTGCATCGCATCCGCTCAACCTGGGCATGATGGGGATGCACGGCGAGGCGTGGGTCAATCACGCCATTCAGGAATCCGACCTGCTGATCGCTTGCGGCATGCGTTTCGACGATCGGGTGACTGGCACGCTCGCGAAGTACGCTCAGAATGCAAAAAAGATTCACATCGAGATCGACCCCGCCGAGATCAACAAGAACGTGAAGGTTGACGTCGCGTTGGTGGGCGATCTGCGCGCAGTGCTCGAAGAACTGCTGCCCCGAGTTTCGGGGCGCGACGGCTCAGCCTGGCTCAAGACCATTCAAGCCAGCAAGGGCGCGGTCGCGGTGCGCGACATCAAGAACCTGCCTGACTCCGGCCACCTGTATGCCGCGCATGTTATGCACGATCTGTGGCGCATTACCGAAGGCAACGCTCTAGTGGTAACCGATGTGGGCCAGCACCAGATGTGGGAGGCGCAGTACTACCATCATGAGTCTCCTCGCACGCTCATTACTTCGGGAGGCCTGGGCACCATGGGATTTGCGCTGCCCGCGGCCATCGGTGCCAAGATGGCCTGCCCAGAAAAGGAAGTATGGGTAGTGGTCGGCGACGGCGGATTTCAGATGACGGCAGCCGAGCTTTCAACCATCGCACAGGAGAAGCTCAAGATCAACATCGCCATCATCAACAACGGCTACCTGGGCATGGTTCGCCAGTGGCAAGAGTTTTTCTACGAGCGCAACTACGAAGCCACGCCGCTGGTGAGCCCCGACTTTGTAAAGCTGGCCGATGCTCATGGAATTGAAGGCCGCGCGGTTCGCACGCGCGCCGAGGTTGACGCGGCGGTTGAGGCTGCGCGTTCGGCGAAGGGCGCGTATCTGCTCAACTTCCTGGTCGAGAAGGAAGAGTCGGTTTATCCAATGATTCCGGTGGGCGCGGCATTGCATGAGATGATCCGCAGGCCGGAACACGATCCGCTGGAAGAATAAAAGCAGCTTTCAGCTGTCAACCCTCAGCTTTCAGCTGCGATGTGCAATCGCCTGATGTGATGGCTCGAAAAGGTTCTGCAGGTGGAAGAATTTTAGCGGCAAAGCGAAGTGTCTGGAGTAACTGGGATGAAGCTGAGAGCTGAAAGCTGAGAGCTAGGAGCTGTTTTATGCTGCACACATTCGTTGCATACGTTGAGGACCTGCCGGGCGTGCTTACGCGTGTGGCGTCGTTGTTTCGCCGATTGAACATCAACATTAACTCGCTCACTGTCGGCCGAAGCGAGCGGCAGGGTCTTTCGCGCCTGACGCTGGTCTGTGAGGCTTCCTCAGAAGCCGGCGATCGCATCCGCGCCAGCCTGTTCAAGCTTGAGAACGTCGTCGACGTCGACGACATCGCCCAGGCGCCGTCGGTCACGCGCGAGCTCGCGCTCATCAAGGTCGCAGTCAACTCGGCCACTCGCGCGCAAGTCTTCGACCTCGTCGAGGTGTTCCGCGCGCGCATCGTCGATCTCACCTCTGAGTCGCTGGTCATTGAGATGACCGGCGTCGAGAGCAAGATTGAAGGGCTCATCGAGATACTGCGCGAAGATGAAGGCCGCATACTCGAGATCTGCCGCAGCGGTAAAATGACCATGCGCCGCGGTCACCACACCAGCAGCGTAATCAAGGCGATGGGCGTAGGCGCGGAGGAACACAGCGAAGCAATCATCGAACTGCCGGAAGAAAAAGTACCGACGGAAATTGAGTAGTGATTTACTCGAGGTTTGAAGTTGTTCGGCTCAGTTTTGGCCTATTATTCTGGCTTGGAAGGTTCTACCCATGGACGGAGATTCAAAAGCGTGCCCTGTATGCGGTGAGACGATCAAGGCCGTCGCAATCAAGTGCCGTTTCTGCAATACAGACCTGACTGCTTATGCCGCAACGAAGGATCTCGAAACCGAGAAGGATCTTTTCGTCGGGCACCCGGCGGCCCTCTACTCCGCCGGCCAACTGACGCCGTTCTTAATCGTCATCGCCGTAACAGTTTTCGTCGGCTGCTTAATGAAAGCCAGGTACATCAGGGGAACCGATATCAACATCCTTTATTTAAGCCTGTTCCTTCTGGTCGCATGCGCAGTAGTTTGCATTCGCTACTACTTCAAGAGCCGGAGCATTCACTACGAGATCACCACGCAGAGGATCAAACTCGAACATGGTGTGCTTTCGAAAGTTCAGGAGTCTCTCGAGCTGTTTCGGGTCGACCATTTTGAATTGCGCAAACCGATTGGCAGTCGCGTACTCGGCTACGCATCGCTGCATCTTTTTTCTTCCGACACTGAGCTCGTGAGTTTCACACTTTACGGATTGCATGGACTTGAAGCGCTTGCCGACAAGCTTCGCGAATGCCAACTCCGCGAGCGTTCCCGTCGCGGCCTCACAACCTTTGTCAAGGCGTAGCTGCCTCGCTTCGGCACAGTTATTGCCGTCTCACTCCTACGGCCGCATCAATCAAGATTACCCAATCAAACCCGCAAGCAAAGGACATCGAAGAAACATCATGGCAAAGACTTATTACGATCACGATGCCGATCTGACGCTCATTCAAGCCAAGAAAGTGGCCATCATTGGATACGGCTCGCAGGGGCACGCCCACGCACTCAACCTCAAGGACTCGGGAGTGGAGGTCAAGGTCGGCCTTCCCGCAACCTCGCGCTCCGTAGCCAAGGCCCAGAAGGCGGGACTTGAAGTGGCGACAGTTCCCGAAGTCACCAAATGGGCCGATGTGGTAATGGTTTTGGTCCCCGACCAGACCGCGGCCAAACTCTATGCCGATGAGATCGGCCCCAATCTCAAGCCCGGCGCTCTGCTGCTTTTTGCGCACGGCTTTAACATTCACTTCAAGACGATTGTGCCTGCCGCGGGCATCGACGTGGGAATGGCTGCGCCCAAGGCGCCGGGCCATCGCGTGCGTGAAGTCTTTACTGAAGGCGGCGGTGTGCCGTGCCTCATCGCAGTTCACCAGGATTCGACCGGCAACGCGCACGTGCTCACGCTCAGCTACCTCAAGGGCATTGGCGGCACGCGCGCCGGAGTGCTTGAAACCACATTCAAAGAAGAGACCGAGACCGATCTGTTTGGCGAACAGGCAGTGCTTTGCGGTGGCGTGAGTGCGCTGGTGAAGGCCGGGTTCGACACGCTGGTTGCGGCCGGTTATCAGCCTGAGAGCGCGTATTTCGAGTGCCTGCACGAACTCAAGCTCATCGTCGACCTGATGTATCGCGGCGGCCTGGCGTACATGCGCTACTCTATCAGCGACACGGCTGAGTGGGGCGATTACGTGAGTGGTCCGCGCGTAATTAACGAAGAGAGCCGCAAGGCGATGACGGCAATTCTCCATGAGATTCAGGACGGCAGCTTTGCCAGGCGCTTCCTTGCCGACCAGAATTCCGGCCGCAAGGAGTTTCTCGCCTTCCGCGAGGCCGAAGCCAAGCATCCGATCGAAATTGTGGGAAAGGAATTGCGCGCGCAGATGCCGTTTCTCGATCCGGTCACGGTGGAGGAAGTGGCGAAGACGCGGTAGACAAACCGAGCCTTCAGCGATCAGCTCTCAGCTTGTCCGTGGCAGGGCAAGGGTTGAGGTTTCCCAGGTTAGTAGAGCGGTTGTGTGCGAATACCCGACCGACTTTAGACCAATATCTCAGGATGACATCAACCGAATTTTTAAACGAGGCGAACAGATCACGCGAGCATTGATAGCTTTTTATTGTTCCGAACTCTAGGTCGGCCAATCGTAGTCATCCCAGACGACCTCATCGCCATTAAAGCGTGGCATGAGATGGAAACCCACGAGGAAGGCGCAATCAGGCCAGAGAATATCCTTGTCGTGATTTTCCCAATGATTGACCATGCTTTCGAAACTCTTGGTGCTCTGGAGTCCGTAGACCCAGAAGCTGGGCGAATGCGTTCCTATAGCGGAAGATTCCGCCCTTCGTCGGACAGCATGCGATTCCCGTTGGCTTCGTTCGCGAAGATGAAGATCACATCCGGTCCGATCCACCACCAAACCCCAACCACGATCTACAGCTCGTAGCCACTCCACACTTTTGCAAGATCAAGCGCAAAGCCTGCCACCGGGCTCCGGCCCTGCACCGATACCGCCGTTCACCTTTTCGGAAAGGCGGATATACAGCAGCTTGCCGAGGACAATCGTCGATATTACACGGGGGTCAATGAGCGCTAAGGGCTTAGCCCCTGATGCCGCCAATCCAGATTCTCGGACTTCCACCTGATCCTCAAGACCCTCTCGCAGCTTGATTCCATGCATGGCTATGGGAAGCTGATGCACATCCGGCGCGTCTCCAATGACCTGCTGATTGTGGAAGAGGGTTCGCTGTACCCTGCATTGCACCGAATGGAGCAGCAAGGCTGGGTGCGCGCCAGTTGGGCCGTTACGGAGTACGGGCGCAAAGCTAAATGGTACGCGCTCACGCGTGCGGGCCGGGATCAACTGGCCAGCCGCGAAAAGAACTGGGCGCAAGTCGTCAAAGGTGTCGATGCGGTGTTGCGTTTTGCCTGAGGTGAATGATGGCACTATTGCGAAGAATTGTATCGTTGGGTCGGCGATCGCGGCTGGAGCACGAGATTGACGCAGAGCTCAAAGAACACATTGCGATGTGCATCGACGACAACATGACCCAGGGCATGGGCCGCGAAGAAGCGGAACGCGATGCGCGGGTGCGCTTCGGGAGTCCCGCTGCCATGCGGGAGCGCGTCTCGGCAGAGGATGCCGCGCTGGGATTCGAGAGCCTCTGGCACGATGTGCGCGGGGCCTTGCGCGTCTTCCTCAGAAATCCGGGCTTTTCGCTCGTCGTCGTCACCACGCTGGCGCTCGGCATCGGCGCCAACACCGCCATCTTCGAGATTCTGAACGCCGTGCAATCGCAATTCTCGCTCCCATCGCGGACTCACCTTCAGCAGACCTATCAGATCCGACGAAGGGAATCGTCCTGAACCTGCTCGGTTCTGCATATCGGATCACGGACAAATTCGCCGAAGCACAACGCTGCTATGAAAAGGCCATCGCAATTCTTCGACGCGATCCTTCGTCGCAGTCAGAACTAGCCTCCTCAATAGACAACCTCGGCTCGCTGGAAGAGTCACTTGGGCATCCTGTGGAGTCGGAACGCCTCAGGAAGCGCGCACGGAAGATCTACGGCGCTCTCGACGATCATGCTGGGCTGGCCCGAGTATCTACGAGCCTGGCGGTGATCGCTATGCAAAGGAATAATCGTTCCGCGGTTCGCAGCTATCTCGTTCAGGCTCTTCAAGAAGCTCAGCTCGCCAGGGATCTAGTTGATGATCAGATTGCCTCAATGAACGGGGTCCAGGGATGGCTTGCGCTGAAAGACGGGAATCCGCAAGCGGCGTTGTCGTTCTTCGATAACGCGATAGCCCACTGGGCCCGGCTCCATGGACCAGGCAGTTGCCAGGTGGCGACAGGCCTGGTCCTGCGTGCGCAGGCATACGAGAAAGAAGGGAGCTTCAAAGATGCTTCGACTGACCTTCAGCGAGCAGAGAACATTTTTGCAACTGAATTGGGAGAGAACAGTACCCTTTACTGGAGTGCAGTTCTAGATGAATCGGTACTTCTGAAACAAGAGGGTCGAATACGCGAGGCGCGATCATTAGAGATGAGTGCAACAAGTGCTCTCACTAATATCGAGCGCCAAGCATGCGTGAATTGTGCGATCACAGCTGAAGCATTCCGCTGAGTAGGGCTGGTGAGTACTATCCTGGAACCATTGCATTTCTCGATGCTGCCACGGCAGGATCCGGTTTTGAAGGTGCTCCATGAGAATTGGTGTAAAGCCTCTTCAGCCTATGGGGCCAGTTTGAACGGCAAATGATCGCATCGACTGTCCGTTTTTGGTTAGCATGTTTCGATTCCGGACAACAATCGCGTTGCCGATCGCCACTCTGGGACGGGACTTGCTTATGAATCAGTGACTTGAAGTTGGTGCGTTTTGGGTGACCACATGCATAGGTCAAAGCAGATCGCAATTCGTGCAGAGACCGGTCAGTCGGAGTAGGGATCATGATTTCTCATAACCCCCTCCACGGATCCGGACGAGCGGATTTCCCGCATCCGGCTCTTACCTCAGGTAATGACGCCCATGCGGCGTAGCGGAAAAGGATGATACACGCGCACTGGAGGAAGCCAGCGGTCGATCAAGCGCCGCATCCGATCCCAAGGTACTCGGCCGTTTTGGCTGCGGCGCGACAGCGCCCGGTGCCAGAGCCATCCTACCTTGTATCGGAACGCCTTCAGCGCGTGGCTGTTCATGGGCACTCCGTAGTAGCGGATGTGTCCACTCACCACCGACCGCAGCCATTTGCCTGTGTCTTGGACGGGAGCGTGCATTCGCAGTCGCAACTCGGCTTTCACCGAATTCAACTTCGCTTGCAGCTTTTTACGAATCGTCTGCCGCAAAACCGTGAAGTAACCGTTGCTCCTCTTCTTTCCGCAGATATGCGTGAAGCCGAGGAAATCAAACGTCTCCGGTTTCCCTTTTCCGCGCCGCTTCCGGTTCCGAGCCGCGAACGGCCCGAACTCGAAAAGCCGCGTTTTGTCGGGATGCAGTTCCAAGTTGAACTTCCGAAACCGCCCGGTGAGTTCCGCCAGAAACTGCTTGGCATCCGCCTCGTTCTGGAATCCAACCACGATGTCGTCCGCGTAACGCACGACGATTACATCGCCGTGAGCCTGCTTCTGACGCCATGCCTGAGCCCACAGATCGAACGCGTAATGGAGGTAGATGTTCGCCAGCAACGGCGATGCACTGCCGCCCTGGGGAGTCCCTTCCTCCTTGCGTGTTCGTATCCCATCCTCCAGCACGCCCGCGTTCAACCATTTCTGGATGAGCCGCACAACGCGCCGGTCCGCAATGCGATGCTCGATGAACTTCACAAGCCACTCGTGCGAAATCGCATCGAAGAAGCCGCGTATGTCCAGATCGAGCACCCAGTTCACCTTCTTCGTCAGCAGTCCCGTATAGAGCGCATCCAGCGCGTTGTGCTGGCTTCGCTTGGGACGGAACCCGTACGAAAATCCAAGGAAGTCCGTTTCGTAGATAGCATTCATCACCTCGACCGCCGCGCGCTGGACGATCTTATCCTCCAGAGCAGTAACTCCGAGCGGTCGCAACCGCCCGTCGGCCTTGGGGATGTACACCCTACGCACCGGCATGGCCCGGTACGCTCCCTGCTTCAGCCTATGGGAAAGGTCCTGGAGGTTGCTCTCAAGGTCCTCGCCGTAGTGCCGCCACGTCTCGCCGTCCACGCCGGGCGCGGCTTCTCTCTTCAAGCAGAGATAGGCCGTGCGCAACGCTTCCGGGGCGTAGATGTGGTGAAAAAGCGCGGTGAACCGCATCTCCTTATCCTTGCTTGCTGCCTGACGTATCCGCTCCAGCGCACTGGGCGCGTCTGTCCGGCTCTGAGTCCGGGGCGCGTTTTGCTGTTGCGGATTTCCCTTGGTCAGACCCCTTCCCTCTATCCCCTCCGCCATCGGTTGCCCGATATTGTTCGAGGACTTCACTGGTACTACAGGCCTGTCCGACTTCCCGCGTTCGTTCATCATCGGCGTACGTCCTCAGACTTCCCAATGCGTCCCAGGGCATCATCCGCTCTGGGAGAACGCGGGACCTCCCGGTTCCCGTGCGAGATGTTTCGATACGTGCTCGGGGTCTCTGACCGCGCGGGACTCGAATGCGCCTCGCGATGGCGGCGCATCCGATATTGCCTTCCGCCGCTCCTTAGAGCGTCGGCGTCCCGAAGGAGTAGTTTTTCGCGGCTGAATACCCGGCCCGCACCTTCCCCTGTCAACGCTTCACAGCCGCCCTCACGAGCGACTCCGCATGACTCGGAGCCAGTGTGGTTCGCTAAACCTTCACTGTATGAAACTTTCATTCACTACACCTCGCCGGTTTGACCGGCGCACAAGGAGAACCTATGATGAATCTCAAAACCCTTTCCAGCGCACGCGGAGTTGTTGGAGGATTCTTAATGTTCAGATCCATTGCTCGCGTCGCGGCTGCTGTTGGCATGGTATCTGTTTCGATCCTGGCGCCCTTGGCCAACGCCCAACAAGGCATGCCCAATCCGATTGCGGAGCCGAATCCGCTGACGACGACGCTATCGATTTTTCGCAGCAATATGCAGGACAAGATCATGAAGTCAGCGGACGCGATGCCGGAGTCCAAGTACAGCTACCGGCCGACGAAAGAAGTTCGCTCGTTTGCCGAGATCCTGAATCATGTGGCGGATATCTCTTACACATTGTGTTCAAACGCCAAGGGTGAAGCGAACCCTATCTCGGCTACCACGAAGGTTTCGAAGACCGAGATCATGGCCTACCTCAAAGGCTCATTCGAATACTGCGATGGCGTGTACTCCGGGTTCACCGATGCGCACCTCAATGACCCGGCGGACTTCTTTGGCGTCAAGACGAACAAGATGTTCATCTTGACGCAAGTCGGAAATCATGACGCCTTACATTACGGGAATCTTGTCACGTATCTGCGCATCAATGGCCTGGTGCCCTCCGGGGGCTGGTTTTGATGGCCCAGTGGCGCCCGCGTCCAACCAAGCGATTTCGCATCGGCCGGTCTTGCGCGCGTGTCGGTATCTCATAACACCAGCCGACTTATCTTTGCCGATCCGCTCTGGCTAACTGACCCAACGATTTGGCATCAACGGACGGGATCGCGCGCACGTTTCAATCTCCACTCTTCTGAAATGCGGTTTTTCAGCTACGGCCAGTGCCTTCTCCAGGGAGTAGATTAGTTTCCTGTTGCTTTCCAAAAGGAAGCGTGTCATGCTTCCTGTGGGAACCCAAAAGGTCGAAACCATGAGAAGACAAGCAGAAATACAGCAGGACACGCTGGCCCTGATTAACCAGGGAACTTTGTATCCCTTGCTTCTGCGGCTGGAGCAGGAGGGGGCGATCGGGTCGGAGTGGGGGCTTTCAGAGAACAATCGTGCGGCGCGCTTTTACCGGCTGACGCGGGTGGGGCGCAAGCAGTTGCACGCCGAGTTGGCGAGCTTGCATCCGGCTGCAGATATCATCGCGCGGTTCCTGGCGATCAATGCGGAGGCGCCGCTATGAAACTGCTGAGACGATTGGTTTGGCGCATTCGGAACCTGGTCTCGCGGCAGAGCGGGCAAGAGCGGCTTCTGGAGGAGATGGAACAGCATCTCATTCGCCTGACTGAGGAGAACATGCGGCTGGGAATGTCGCTAGAGGAGGCCCGGCGGCATGCGGTGTTGAAATTCGGCGCTGCCGGGGCAATTCGCGAGCAATATCACGCCGAGAAGAGTCTGCCGCTGATTGAGAGTGCAGCGCAGGACGTCCGTTATGCGGCTCGGATCCTACGCAGGAGCTGGGGCTTTACAGCAATCGCTGCGACATCTCTGGCGCTGGCTATCGGCGCAAACACGACGATCTTCTCGGTGATGAAGCACGAGTTGCTCGAACGGCTCGAGGTGCCGCATGCCGACCAACTCCGGCTACTGCACTGGCACGGAGACAGGAATGTTGCAATAAGCAACATATGGGGTGTTACGGACCCCGGTTCGGGCGGTCTGGGCGCGTCCTCGTTTTCTTATCCGGCATTCGAGGAACTACGTCGCGACAACCGCGTGCTCGGGGATCTGTTCGCGTTCAAGGATTTGGGATCAGTGAACGCGACGATCGAAGGAAATGCGCAGGTTGTGCAAGTGGAGGCGGTAAGCGCGAACTTTTTCGACCAGATGGAGGTGCAGCCGGAGCTCGGCCGCCCGGTGCAGGCGCCGGATGACCGCGTTGGCGCACCGCCGGTTGCACTGATCAGCGCAGGGCTTTGGGCACGGGCGTTTGGGTCATCCCCGCTGGTGCTCGGGCGCACGGTCAAGTTGAACATGATTCCGGTGACGATTATCGGTGTGACGCCGCAGGGATTCACGGGCGCCCAAGGCGCGCAATCAGCCCAGGACTTTTTCATTCCATTGAGCGCGCAGCCGCTGGTGGCGCCGTTGGGCCCAAAAGGATCGCTGATTGGAGAGTCGAGCCCCGAGTTGTGGTGGCTGAACATCATGGGCCGCGCGAAGCCAGGGGTCTCGGACGCGGCGGTGCAGGCGGCGCTGGATTCGCGTCTGGCGGCGCTGGTGCGCGCGAACCTGCAGCCCGGCGCGAGCAGGACGATCCCAAGGCTGGATGTGCAGGATGGAAGCCGGGGACTGTTTGTGTCGAAGCAGACGTTTGCGAGACCAGTGAGTGTACTGATGGGCGTGGTGGCCCTGGTGCTGCTGCTGGCCTGCTCGAATATCGCCAGCCTGCTGTTAGCGCGGTCAACGGCGAGGCAGCGCGAGATTGCAATGCGGATGGCGCTGGGAGCAGGACGGTCACGGATTTTGTGTGGCGTGCTGACAGAGAGTCTGCTGCTCTCCGCGCTGGGCGGGATCCTCGGAGTAGCGCTGGCGTTTGCCGGTTGCCGCATATTGCCTGCTCTGCTCGCCAGTCCGTGGAAGCCATCGGACTTCACCATGCCGCTGGACTGGGTGGTGCTTTTGTTCACGGGCGGAATCACGGTCGCGAGTGGGCTGCTGTTCGGGATTGTACCGGCGTGGTTGGCAACGCGCAGCGATGTGGGAGCCTTGTTGAAGTCGGATACGCGCACCAGCACGCGGCGGCGCAGAGGACTTGGCGGGAAGGCCATCGTCGGGTTTCAGGTGATGTTGTCGACGCTGCTGGTGATTGGCGCGTTTCTGTTTGTCGGGACACTGTGGAACCTGGCGCGAGTGGATCCGGGATTCAGGACCGATCACCTTGTGATTTTTGCGATTGTGCAGCCAGGGTCGCGGTATCCCGCGCCGAGAGACCTGGTTCTGCACCGCAGGATTGAAGAGCGGCTAAGGGTGCTGCCAGGGGTCGACGCGGTGACGCTATCGGAGGTGGGATACATCTCGGGCAGCATGGAAAACACGAGCTTTCTGCCGAAAGGAGAACAGATCGATCCGGGCAAGGATCAATCGGCGGGGAATAACGCGGTGGGCGCGGGGTTCTTTCACACCATGGGAATTCCGATCCTGGCGGGCCGGGACTTCAATGCGAACGACGTAGCAACGGCGCCGAAGGTCGGCATCATAAGCGAGAGCCTGGCACGCCGGGCATTTCCAGGGCAGAACCCGATCAGCAAGCATTTCCTTGCGCATTTCCATCCGCTGGAAGGCAAGCCGGGTGACCTGATTGAAGTGGTGGGCGTGTGCGGCGACACACGGTACTGGTCGCTCAAGGATGACCCGAGCGGTGTATTCTACCAGCCGTACTTGCAGACGCGGAACCTCGATTTTGGGGCGACATATGAAATACGAACGAGCCTGAGTCCGGCGTCACTTGTACCGTCGCTCCGCAAGGCGGTGCAGTCGATCGATCCGGATTTGCCCCTGCAGGATGTCCGAACACAGCGGGAGCAGATTGACGCGTCGATGCAGCAGGAGCGGATAATTGCTGTCCTGACGGCATTGTTCGGCATGCTGGCGCTGGTATTGGCATGCGTGGGCGTGTACGGCGTGATGGCTTACTCCGTGGCGCAACGGACAAGCGAGATCGGGATCCGGATGGCGTTGGGCGCGCGGCCGGGGCAGGTGCTGACGATGGTGCTGCGCGAGGGAACGTGGATTTCGGCGGGGGGCGTTGCATGCGGCATCGGGGCGTCGATTTTTGCGGCGCGGCTGGTGCAGTCGTTACTTTATGGGCTGAAGGCAAACGATCTGGTTTTGTTTGCGAGGGCGGCGCTGCTGTTGGTGTTGGTGGGACTCGCGGCAAGTTGGATTCCGGCTCGTCGTGCGGCTGCGGTGGAACCAATGCAGGCTCTTCGACAGGAGTGAGTTTCAACTATCGCAGAAAGCCTAAAGCGCTCATTGAGCTTGTTTCGGGCCTTCCTCGAATCAACCAGTCCTGTGAAGCGCCGTAGTGCTCATTGATTTCCAGTGGAACTCTCCACTTGGACGATTAGTCGCTAGCCTTGATCGGAACCACCTGGCGCAATAAGGCATGGGAAGGCTCGAAGGTCTTGGCTGGACGCAAATGGCTCGACCACAACAAGTCTTAGCGCCGGCGCCCGCGATGGTTGGGGGCAGTTTGCCTCACTCGCCAATTGTCCTGTCTTCAATCCTGTTGCGGACAGTGACAAGTTATCCAAACTCGGATTGGTTACCAGCTATATTGTCTTGTTACCAGCTTTAATGTCCAAAGCCACCACATTCCGTTTACGGAATTGTTATCTGGTTCACTGAATTCTTGTTAGTTCACGGATTTGTTGTTCGTCATCACAGCAGTAAATGCTGGCTTGAATTCAATTACTCCACGGTAACGGACTTGGCGAGATTGCGGGGCTGATCCACGTCGCAGCCGCGCCGCACGGCGATGTAATAGGCGAGCAGTTGCAGCGGAACAATCTCAATCAGCGGCGACAGCAATTCGGGCGCGGGCGGAATGGCTATGACGTGCTCCACCAGGTCGCCGATGGATGCGTCACCCTCGGTGGCAACGGCGATTACGCGGCCTGAGCGCGCGGTCACTTCCCGGATATTCGAGAGCGTTTTTTCGTAGCGTAGTTTCGACGCCGCGTCGGAGGGATCTCGCGTGGCAATCACCACGACCGGCAGCGATTCGTCGATCAACGCATTAGGCCCATGCTTCATCTCGCCGGCCGGGTACCCCTCGGCATGAATGTAAGAGATTTCCTTGAGCTTGAGCGCGCCTTCAAGAGCGATCGGGAAGTGAATGCCGCGGCCCAGGTAGAGAAAATCCTGAGACTGAGCAAACTCTTTTGCCAGCGCCTCGCATTGCGCCGACCGGCCGCGCAGAACCTCCTCGATCCTTGCGGGAATGCGGCCCAGCTCGGTGACCAGCTCTATCGACTGATCTTTATTGAGATAGCCGCGTAACTGGCCGAGCTTGAGCGCAAGCAAAAAGAGCGCGGTGAGCTGTGATGTAAATGCCTTCGTGGAGGCGACGCCAATCTCGGGGCCGGCGTGGGTGTAGATGGCCCCATGCGCCTCGCGCGCCACCATGGCGCCGACAACATTGCAGATGGCGACAGTCTTTGAGCCGAGAACCTTCATTTCGCGCTGGGCGGCGAGGGTGTCGGCAGTTTCGCCCGATTGCGTAATCAGCAGGCCCAGCGCGTTGGAGTCGGCGATGGGATCGCGATAGCGGTATTCGCTGGCGTAGTCCACGTCTACCGGCAGACGTGCCAGCCGCTCGATCATGTATTTGCCGGTGAGCGCGGCATGCCAACTGGTGCCGCAAGCGGCGATGTTGATGCTGGAAGCGCGCGCCAGCTCGTCGTCGCCAATTTCCATCTCGCCCAGGAAGACGTTGCCTGAGTCGAACGAGACGCGACCCAGCGTGGTGTCGGCCATGGCCCGCGGCTGCTCCCAGATTTCTTTGAGCATGAAGTGCTTGTAGCCACCCTTTTCAGCCTGGATCGGGTCCCACTGGATGCGCGTCAACTCCCGCTTGATTGGGTGACCGTCGAAGTCAGTCAGCTCAACGCCTTCGCGCGTAATGATAGCCATGTCGCCGTCGGCGAGAAAGTAGATATTGCGCGTGTGGTGCAGGATTCCGGGTACATCGGAAGCGATAAAGTACTCGCCATCACCCACTCCAACGATCACCGGAGGTCCGAGCCGCGCGGCCACAATCTTGTCCGGCTCGGCAGCCGATAGCACTCCCAGCGCAAACGCCCCGGTGAGCCTCCGCACCGCGCGGCGCAAAGCTTCTTCCAACAATATGGGCCTGCCTTCAGATTTGGCGTGGCGCTGGATCTGTTCGATCAGATGGGCAATGACCTCTGTATCGGTCTCGGTAATAAAGTTGTGCCCCAGCGCTGTGAGCTCGCGTTTCAGCTCAAGATAGTTTTCAACAATGCCGTTGTGAACCACCACGATGCGGCCTGTGCAGTCGCGGTGCGGGTGAGCATTTTCTTCAGTGGGACGGCCATGCGTGGCCCAGCGTGTGTGTCCGATGCCGAATGTCCCTTCGAGCGGGTGGTCGTGAAGAATCTCTTCAAGGTTGGCCAGCTTGCCGGGTGCGCGCCATATTTCGAGTTTGCCGGCGGAGGGTGATCCTACGGCAATTCCCGCCGAATCGTAGCCGCGGTATTCGAGCCGCTTCAGCCCCTCAAGAATGACGGGCACAACTTTCTTTGGACCAACGTAGCCGACGATGCCGCACATGGCACCATTCTATGCGACTTTCCAGCCTGCGCTTACGCAACCTTGAAGCTATTGACAAACCAGCAGTTGTATCCGTTCCGAGCGCAAAGCGACCCGCATCTGGCGGGGGGTTGCAATCATAAACACTGCCATTTTTGTTCGAGTTTGGCTAGAATGACATCCAATTCCTGAGTCGGGCGCCTGAATTGTTGCGGAGAGATTCTCAGCCATGTTTGGAATCGGAGAACTAAAACGCAAGCTCACCAAGTTGGGCTACCCTGACCAGCCGCGTGCCGAGCGTCTGCCTGCCGCCACTCTTGCTGCCCATTGCGACACCGAACTCAACCATGTCGATGCCGGAGTCAAAGACATCAGTTCGACCGGACTGTATCTTGTTACACAGAAGCGCTTCATGACGGGCGAGGTTGTTCATCTCACCCTTCACGCGCAAGGGTCTGGAGAAGATCACTCAGAACTGGAGATCGCAGTCGAGGCAAAGGTGGCCCGCCAAGGTCAGGATGGTATCGGCCTCTCGTTCGTTTTACCGGCCGGGCTGGACACCCATCTGTGGAGCGTGCTGGTGCGGAATACAGTGTTTCTCACCCAGGCAAGCGAGATCGCGCAGATGTTCCGGACGCTTCGAACGATCCTGTTCCTGTGCCGCCTGAGCCATTCGGGAGCGGAGGAAGCAATTCTGTTGCTCGGTGGGCATCTCGATACAGCCCGAACGGAATGCGTTTTTGAAATCGCGCTGGGCGCCGAAAAATTGCTTTCCACCGAACGCGACGCCGACAGAATGCGCGCCGATCCCAAGCTGGTCGCTCATATTCTGCGCGAAGGCTCGTGGGCCCATTCTGTTCAGCAGAAGCAGCTTTGGATAGGGCTCTTCGCGAATTCGTGCAAGCCGGAGGGATGGGATGACTCGAATATGATCTTCGCCGACATGCTGGTAAACATAACGCCGGCCCAGGCGACGATCTTTATCGAAGGCTGCAACCGGGCGCTCGAATCGATGCGGGAGACTGATACAACGCCGCCGCATCGGGTCGTTCTGTCGCCCCACGACATGAGCGAGCTGACGAAAATGTACGACCTTACCCGGGTGGCCACGGATGTTGCCTATCTTTACAATCTTGGCGTGATCGACCGGCTCTTCGATTTCACTTCGTACGTAGAGACCGAAAACTTCGACATCACGCCAAGCAGCGTGGGCATCGATCTCTTCCTTCGCTGCAGCCGCGGGTTGGCGTACGAAATCCTGGACCACGAACCGCCAAGGCCTGCACAAATCGATGCGTAGGCCGCAGGAACGCCCGTCTTTTTGGTCGAGACGCTCCAGTCTGCGCTTCTTACAACTCAAGCGACGTATCGAACTCGATGAGTGCGGGAACCGGACCGTTTTATGCAGTTTCGGGGTATCCCCTCCCCCCTATGTATGGGGGGTTAAGTGGCTTGTTTTCAGTCACTTATGTACCCCCAGAGCCGCCCGTAACCCGTTGAAAGCAAAAGAGTTACATGGCGAAGATTAGATAACAAAGGAGTTACGGGCAGCCATTTGCACCGGTTTTGGTGCAGGCTTGGAATCATTCTTCTTTTCCCCGTTTTGAAGGTAGCAAGAAAGGAGGGAATTAACTGCAATTCTTGCTGGGTATGAAGATTTGTTGGCCCGGGAACCATCCCGCAGGGACAAACCGCGCAAGGCAGCTCCTTCTGAATTGCGGCTGGCAATATTTCCCGACCGGATCACGGCTCTATTTCATAGCTGAATTCTTCAATCACCGGGTTGGTAAGCACGTCGCGCGCGATCTGCTCTACCTGTGCCTTTGCGGTCTCCGGGGTCAGATTGCCGGCCAGAGAAAGCTGAAAATATTTGCCCTGCCTCACCGCGGTAACTCCGGCGAAACCGATCTTGCGCAAGGCGTTCTGGATGGTTTGGCCCTGAGGGTCCAGGACCGATGTCTTCAGCGTGACATAGACATGCGCCTTCATCATCCGTGATTATAGTAGTTCCGGAGGTCATACGGGATCTGTTTGCTCTTTTACCCGGACCGGCTCGATTGAGCCGGATCCCCATTTCCCGGCTCCGAAGAAAGAGGAAAAATGATCAACTACCTGGAACTGCCGGTGGGCGACCGTTGCCCTGAGATTTTTCGCGCCGTTGTCGAGATCCCCAAAGAGGGCGTGCAGAAGTTCGAGTACGACAAGCAGCTTCATGTCTTCAAGCTGGATCGCAATCTGCACTCGCCGGTCCACTACCCGGGCGATTACGGATTTATCCCTTCAAGCCTGAGCGACGACGGCGACCCGCTCGACGTGCTGGTGCTTGTGCCCAGTCCGAGCTTTCCCGGTTGCGTGCAGGAGGTGCGTCCCATCGGCCTGCTGGAGATGCTCGACCAGGGCGTGCTGGACGAGAAGGTGCTGGCCGTGGGCAAGAACAATCCGCGCTATACCAACGTTTGGAATTACACCGATATTTATCCGCACATGCTCAAGGAAATCACGCACTTCTTCTCGATATATAAAGACCTTGAAGGCAAGCGCGTGGAAGTGAAGGGCTGGCACGACGCGGCATATGCGCGCGATCGCGTGGCCCGCGCGGTGAAGCTGTTCACCGACGGCAAAGCCGCCAAACAGCAGGAATCCGGGAAGAAGTCGAAGGGCTGAAGCATTTTCTAAATCGGCCCAGACCGGAACCACAAATGCCAAGTGGGTTTTTCCTTAGGAAAAACCCACTTGGCTTTCGCAACATCTGTGTTTGAGACCTGCGCCGCTCTAAAACTCCAGCCGCAGCGAGCCCTGCAATACACGGGCCGAGAGATCGGCGCCGGTGGGAGTTACCGTGCCCGGAATGGTGCCGAACTCCTGGGGCGGGCTTGTCAGGTCCATATTGTTCTGGAAGCTCGGTGTCGCAAAGTTCGGATGGTTGAAGGCATTGAAGGCGTCGCAGCGGAACTTCAGGTTGACTCCCTCACCCGGGTAGATGGGGAAAGTCTTGCCGAGCCCGAGGTCCGTATCGAAGAAGCCGGGACCGCGCAGGTTGTTGCGCGAACCCATCTCAAAGCCCGTAGGACCCCTCCACTGGCTAAAGGCCGTCACAGGATTCTTGAAGGAAGAGACCACGCCATTCGACACGGTCACGTGGGCCTTCTGAAGCCCTCCCAGGCTGCCGGACAAAATCGCAGGGTCTTCGTTGGAGTAGCTCATGAGGAAGGCAATGGAGTTGGCCATGTAAGGCGTGCCGGTATGGTAGCTGGGAAGGCCGCTCAACTCCCATCCGCCGATAGCCTCCTCGGCCCACAACGGAATAGTGTTGGCAAATTGACGGCCGCGGCCAAACGGTAACTGGTAAAGAACGTTGCCGTTGAATACCTGGGTCTCGTCGAAGTCCGAGTTTCCACGGCACAGGCGTGGGCGCAGGACATCGCAGATAAAGCCGTAACCCGTGTAGGCTTCGGAGTTAGCAACCTGCGAAGTGTTGTCGATCGAGTGCGACCAGGTGTAGTTCAGGTCGAACTGCAAGCCGTGGCTGGTGTTCTTGTGAAGCGTAGCCAGCAAACCGTGGTAAGTGGAGTAGCCCAGGTCGGTGAAGAAGGTATTCTCAGAGAGCTGCGCAGCCATGCCTACATTGGCAGGCAGCAAACCGTAACCGGACATCAGATCGACAGTGTCCGCCACGTCGCCGCGCGCCGGATACGGCGCCATGTTTTCCACAATGTAGGCCGTGTTGGATATGCCGGTCCCGTTCGGGTACAGCACGTTCTCAAAAAATGGCTGCGGCGGAATGCTGCCTAGAGGGGCATTCGGATTTTGGCGCAGCCATGTGGTCATGGCGGCCATGGCCTGGCTCAGCTTCTGTCCCGACACTGAATCCGGGAAGTCGATAAGCTGCTCGGCGTCGGCCTGCGCCAGCAAATGGCGTCCCAGGCGGCCCACGTAACCCAGCCTGAAGAGGAAGCCCCCACCGAACTCCTGCTGAATGCCAAAGTTATACATGATGTTGTACGGTGTGGGCAGATTGTGATCGACCGAAATGTTGAACGCTCCACCATTGGCCAGGCCACAAGGTCCGGGTGTGCTGCATTCAGGAGATTCGGGGCCCACAAACGGTATGTCGGGCTTGGTGATTGCCGGCGGGGTTGGGCCTGTGGGCGGTGTGCCCAGAGTGGTAAAACGCGTATTCTGCAGCAGCGAATTATATGCCGCGCTGTTGGTCGCGGTGGCCGGCACGCCATAATCCTTGGTCCCGGAACTCTCGAACAAATAGGAGTAGGTTGCTTCCTCCTGCAGAAACGCATTCACGACCGTCTCGTCGTAAATCACTCCGGCGCCACCATTGATCACCAGCTTGCGGTCCGCGGTGGGTGTCCACGCAAAGGCCACGCGCGGAGCAAAGTCCTTGTTGTCCGGTTGATAGTAAGGCGCAGCGTGGTTTGCTTTGCCGGCCAGATTGTATTCGACGTACGGCACCGGATCGGTGCCGCCCGGAAGTGACGCCGCGCCACTCACGCCGGCCTTGCTCTGCGCAACACGGGCGTTCATGAAATCCCAGAAGCTCAAGTTCTGATCCGCCTCAACGCCGTGGATCTCATAAGGCACCGAGAAGTTCTGATAGCGCAAGCCGTAGCTGAAGGTGAACGTCGGCGTCAGCTTCCATGTATCCCCGAAATAAAACTCTGACTCGTAATACTTGAATGTGGTCTGCAATCCGGAGCCCTGCGGCACCACGCTCCCCGATGCGGTGTAGTTCCAGGTGTCATTTGTGTCTTCAAAACGGCCCAACGCAAGCACGAGCGCCGATTGGTAGACAGTCAAGCTAGTCTGGCTGGGGTCGAGATCGCTCGGATCGAAGTTAAAGGAGGTTGATCCGTTTGTGGGCAGTCCAGTAACAAAGCCGCCCAATCCCACGATCGGACCATTGTAGTTACCGTAGACGGCGAAATGTGGACTGGGGTATTTGAATGAGCCGCCGAAGGTATAGCTGTGACGCCCTTTCTCCCAGGTGAAGTCGTCGCGCACCACGGGAATCGGGAAGTAGTACGTCTGACCGCCAGCGTTGGCGTAGGGGCCGGACAGGAAGTAGCCGCCAGTGGGATCTCCATCGTAATCGTACTGGTTCGCCCCTTGCGGGTTATAGGCGTCGGGCGTCCCGATTTTGGCGATGTTATTGCCCCAGATCACGCTGTTCGTCTTGTTGTTGCCGATCGTCCAGTCCCAGCCCACCACCCACGCATGGCTGGTGTCCACAGATGGGAAGGTCTCAGGATCGCCGGGGAATTGCACCGGGGCGTTCACCGAATTGATATTGTTGTAGGTAACGCGGCCAAAGAGGTGATGGTTCTTGAACGGGTCGAGATCGACCCTGCCGACGTAGTTCTTTTCGATGTAGGGTTTGGGAGCATTGAAGCGGTAACCGGCCGTATTCACCAAGTCGCCCGCATCGCCGCTAAAGTCGTTCGGCGAGGGGTAGCATTGCCGATTCCCACACTTGCCGGTCAAAAATGAGAACATGGACTGATCGAAACCGACGCCTTGCGGATCGAACTTGGCTACCTGCGCCGCGTTGACGCTATTCGTCG
The DNA here is from genome assembly GCA_963732165.1 of uncultured Acidobacteriaceae bacterium. Classification (GTDB taxonomy): domain Bacteria; phylum Acidobacteriota; class Terriglobia; order Terriglobales; family Acidobacteriaceae; genus Telmatobacter. The sequence goes on along the minus strand of CAVSYM010000012.1, from coordinate 94,391 downwards.
CTCCCGTGGAAATGTTGGTGTAATAGCCGATGGTTTGATCTTTCAGGTAGGTGTCCATCGGCACGGTCCGCACGGCGATGGTTGAAAGCGCGTCGTGACGGCCGTTGTAATCGAAGAAGAAAAATGCCTTGTTCTTCCACATCGGGCCGCCGATGTCGCCGCCGAACTGGTTGCGGACCAGCGGGGAGCGTGGCACACCCTCGAAGTTGTTAAACCACTCGTTGGCCTCGAGATCGGTATCGCGGTGATATTCGTTGACATCGCCATGGAAGTGGTTGGTGCCCGACTTGGTGACCATTTCAAACTGGCCGCCGCCACCGGCGCCCTCACTGGAGAGCATGCCTGCCGTGGTGCCGCGGAACTCCTGCACCGAGTCAACCGGGGCATTGCCGACGATCGTGCCGAAACGTCCTTCTAGCTCGTCGTTCACATCCAGGCCATCCAGTGTCACGCGGCTCTGGTCGACGCGCGCACCGGTTGACGAGCCAGCGGTCCCACCGCCAGCACCCATTCCTGACCCACTACTGCCGCCAGTTGTCATGCCCGGCTGGTCCATCATGAGAGCCGTCGGAGAGTCGCGGGCCATGACCGGCAGATCTTGCAAATACTGCACCTGGAAGTTGTTCCCCACCGCGGCATCGGTCGTATCCAGAGTCACGGTCTGGTTCTCGGCAGACACGGACACGGTCTGGGAGACCGTGCCAATCGCGAGGTTCACGTTCTGCGAACGGGTCGCGCCCACATTCAGGTAGAGGCCGGTAAGCACAGTGGTCTGGAAGCCGGGATGGGAGATCGTCTCTGTATACCCCGGGCCGGGAGCAATGTTCGAAATGGTGTAGGAACCAGTCGCGTTGCTTACGGCTTGATAGGAGAGGTTGGCGGACTTATTCGCCAGAGTGATTTTGGCGCCGGGCACCACGGCGCCCGACGCATCGGCGACCGTACCGGTTAAAGAGGCTGAGTCCTGCGCATGAAGCAGGGCAGACGTTAGTACGGCCAGAGCCAGGGTGAGCAGACTAGCAAACTTCTTTGCAGAAATTCCCATGACGACTCCTTAGAGAGATGCAAGTCAGGTGCAGGCTTCTTTGAACTGGGGGATATCCGTAGAACTGGAATAATAGATGACACGCAGTATGCAGCTTTGATGCCAAAGCCAAACGGATTTAAAATGAATGGTTTACTGCAGAAGTCCGCGCTCGAAAAATACAATTAACCGTAGAGTTCTACATGAAATATCGACAAACAAATACAATTCCTGGTGACATTTTCCAGGTTTTGACGTCGCGTACCATTTTATGATCCGCTTCAGCCTTCGGCCTCAGGTGCAGGCTGCGGAGGACGCACAGGCTCGCGTGCGTGGCGCCAGCCGCCGGTGGTGAGCCAGTAAAATACCGGGCCGAGCAGCCCGATGACTGCGGCGAACAAGAGTGCGGAAACATTGGCGAATGCGGTATTCGGGTCGCCGAGCTTTTCGCTGCGCGACGCCCACAGCGCGTAGCCGATGAGCGAAGCCGGTCCCACGCCCAGCATGCAGGCGGAGATGAAGTTGCCGGCACTGAATGGTCGCTTGAGCCCGGGCTCGCGAACGCGCAACACCACAAGCGCCACAAACTCGAGCAGCAGGCTTGTTCCGTAGAGAATGAGGTCAATGGAGATGAGCCGCTCGAAGGGCAGTTGCAGCGCTGCTGCCCAGGCCACGCCGCAAACCAGCACGCTGACCCAGGGCACTCCGCGACGGTTTCGCTTGGCCAGTACGCGGGGCAGCATGCCGTCCTCGGCCATGGCTATCGGCAGACGCGTGTAGCTCATCATGAGCGCGTTGAACATTCCCACGCCACAAACGACGCCGCCGGCCACAATGGCAAGCACCAGAGCCTGCCCGCCAACAGAACGGGCCGCATCGGCCCAGGAGCCGGTAGTGAAACCTGAGGGCGACAACCCGCCAAACGCCATTGCCGCCAGCGGGAGTACGTAGGTGAATGCGGTCAGTATTGCCGCGGCGATCATGGCGCGGGGATAGTTGCGCTGCGGATTCTCAACCTCGCGCGCGACTGTCGAGGCGTTGTCCCAGCCCATGTAGTTCCACATGGCCACCAGGAGCGCCGTGGATATTCCTGCGCCCGCTGCCGGCCTTCCCCACGCAACGGCGGGATGCGCCGTAATGCCATGCCATACCCCGAGAACGATGAATACGGCGAATGGCGCCAACAGCAGCGCACCCAGCTTGACTGAGTCCTCGCCTACGGCCGGCGCGCCGCGGAGGTTCCAGGCGCAGCACAGCGCAACTACCGCGAGCTTCCAGGCATAGGCGCGCCAATCTGCCGTGAGCGACGGGGCGAGCGCACCCAGGTAGAGCGCGAAGATCGATGGATAAAGCGCCATGTCGAAGATGCTGGCGGTGAGTGAAAGCCAGCTCTCCTGGTAGCCCCAGAAGGGCCCCATCGCGCGCCGCACCCATACATAGAATCCACCCTCGGCAGGGATGGCTGCGGCCAGTTCGCCGATCATCAGCGCAGTGGGAAGGCTCCAGACCAGCGGCAGCAGAAGAAGGATGAGAATGGCTCTGCCGAATCCCGCGCCACCGAGGATGTCTTCGATTCCATAAGGCCCGCCTGAAACCATGAAATAAGTGGCTGCGATGAGCGGCAACATCCGTATGGCGCGCCGCGCGGGCTGAGGGCGGTGGAACACAATGTGAATCTAACAACAATTGATTGGCTCATGGAGAGAAAAATGACTCTCGGAGCAGGATTTTTGAGCGATGTCATCAACGGCGCCATCGGGGGAAAACAGGGAAGCCAGCAATCCGGTATAATCGCTCTCAAAGCGCCGGAGAGATGGCCGAGTGGCTGAAGGCGGCGGTTTGCTAAAAATCTGGTTCTGTTTGCGCCCATCGATACTTCCTTTGTTTTGTTTGCGTTAACACACTGTCATTTGCAACCGAACACCTCATTTGCAGACGAAAGTCCAGCAATAGTCCAGCAGATATTTCCCTCTTCGCTATCCGTCGCGGAAAAATTGCTCCTCTCTATATCGCAGTAGAGTTGCGTCGTGCGACCGGCTTCGCATCGTTCTTTCGTGCCTTAGAAAACTCGCGTCGCCCCAATTCGGGCTCTCGCTCGCCCACACGGCGTTTCTCCATTTCGGAAAGAACGTACCCCGGATCAGCAGTTCGGTCAAACGCGCCAAGACCCGGATGGATCAACACGGCCACGTGTCCGGTGGCGAGCGAGAGCGGGAAAAAGCCGCTCTGATGTGCGATTCGCTGATTTCTTGTGGACGGACTGAGATCAGGCGTTAATAGCGGCAAATGCGGCCGACACCGACAACCAAGTGGCCTGTGGGCCAATTGTGAGGAATCGGCCCTGCACCCTCTCGCAATAGGAATCCGAGAGGGCCTCGTTCTTCATTTGTGTCTGCCGGAGATTCGCCTGACCTGATCGATCACTTCCCGTTCGTTCTGTAGAGAAAGCGCCTTTCGGCCGCAATTGGCGCAGTAAACAATCAGATTGTCTTCGCCGCCCACTACGCTCGGGAACACAAGTCCTTCGATCCCTGCAGTGATGAGTTCTTGGGCCAAATCCATCGACGCGCGCAGATCGTTCTTGTCGAGACAATTCGTCCTCACGGCTTCCGCTGCCTGCGACGATCCTAGGGTGGAAGATCCAAAGCCTTCTTCAGATCGACGGCGACCGCATACACAACCCGAGGATACTTGTCGATGCTGATCTGGCCGACGCTGTTTGGCATTGAATCTCACACTGGCTGTCCCTCCCGCAACCTGTCGAACTCTACGACGAGATCGCGGATGCGTCCATCGGCGATCAATTCCTGGGGAGTTCGTCCGGCGAAGGCTTCAAGTGGCGAAGAAAGCCATTCCTTCTCCTTGGGGGCCACGACATAGTCATCCATGCGGGATAGCAATTCGCGGAGATCGCGAATCTTCTTATACATCTGGCTGGTCCCTTTGCCCGCTTCCCAGTTCTGCACGGTGCGAGCGGTCACATTCAAGGCATTTGCCAGCTGTTCCTGACTCAGTCCAAGCCTCTGCCGGGCATTCTCGAGCTCGAAGGTCGATTTCTCATCCCCTTTGGGTCGAGCATGGGCACGGATGTTCCTTGCCTTCAAGAGCTGTCTAAGGTGTGGCCAGTTGAAGGCCCATTCAGCCTCGGCAAACTTCTGCCGCCCGACCATCGTTCCCACGCGGAATGCGAAATCGGCCGAATGGTGCGGCGTATAGACTAAAAGCGTCGACACCTTGCAATTTCGAAGAGTGGCAAGGGTGCTCTCAACCGCAGCATCCTCTTCGGGCCTTGACAGGTAGAGGACACTGACCTCGGTCCTTCGCAACGCGGTTCTCACGCTGCACGGGACAGTCCGGAAACGGGGCGAATATGGAGCGAATAGGGATTTTGCCTCGTCAAGCGCCTTTGGTTCGGTCCACACAACGAGTCCTTCGGAATGAGTTGCGGTCTGCATTCTCACCTCTGGTTCCATTATACGCACTTTTTCGTGCTTGACGAAAATATTTACTTAGAGGATTGCGCCATCGTTGGCGTGATCTATATCTCGCCTACCTGATGAATTCCGAGGGCACGGCCTCGAAGTGCAGTCCGTTCTGGCGGCTATTTCGGATCTGGGCTTCCGCGCCTCAGTTCAGCAAGAATGTGAACTCTACAGATATGGTGCAGAAGCAATCACGGGTGAACTGCGGGTGAGTGTATTTCCCTAAGTTTGCTCTAAGTTGTTCAAAATAATGGTGGCCAGGGACGCTACCGCATAGGCATCTCGTCCCTGTGTTTATAGTGCAATCGCGAGTCTACGGCGAAATGATACCCCAATATATACCCCGTTTTCGTCACAGCTGCCGGTCGTCTGCTTCGAGGATTTCCGATCACTTCGGTCCGATCTTGGTCTTACCGTTTTTCTGTTTCCCATAGCCCCTGGGCAGCCCAATCTCTGGAACTAGGCAGAGCACAGCGAAGAGAAATGAGTTAGCGAATCATGCGAGCGAATCCCTCATACCGATTGTCCGGTGTTATTGGCAGCGGAAGTTACGGGCGTCCTGAGTGTCCCCGGTTCCGGTGTACTGTGCGTGCTTCGGGTACGCACACAAGGGGCGGCTGCGCCCAGGGAATGCTTGACCCGTGGCAGTGACGGATTCCGGCGCTGCACCTTTCTCGACCCAGTCGACGACCGCGCTGAGCATGTCGAAATGGTCCAGGGAAGGGCCGCCGCCGCAATGAGCCATTCCTGGAACAAGGAAGAGCCGGCTCCATTCGGCGACCTTATCTGCGCCGCCGTTGGCCGCGGCGAGTGACTGGTAGTAGCCGAGGGTATCGAGTGGCGAGAACCAGGGATCGCTATCGCCGTGGAAGAAGATGAGTTTGCCTCCGTTAAGCGAGAACGTGGAAAGATTGGTGGACGCAGGCTCCACGAGCGGATCGGAGGCGTGGAGTTCCGCCTTGTCGACATCCAAATCTGTAGCAGTGGTATAGGGCCCGAACAGGCCGGCCTTTCCCAGCGCAAGCAGGCCCGGCACACCGCCCTTCGAGGCGATGCCGGCATCATAGAGGAAGCCGGGATAGACCTGGGTGCCGTAGGCGTTCTTCGGTCCTGCGAAGGCTTTCTTGATGGCGGCGATCTTTTCTGGCGCAATGCAAGCATCGGTCTGGCCCGCTTTGCAAGCGAGAACTGCGGGATCGAAATCGCAGCCGAGAGGATCGGAGATCATTCCATCAGTAACACCGTCCTTCGCGTCGCACTGCTTCATCAAGGTATCCATAAAGAGCTTGCGATCGCCATCCCTTAAGAACTTGTCGGTCTCGGGCTTACCGGATGCGTCCTTTGGCGACGCCTGGTTGTAGGCCACGGGAATCCATTGACTGATGGCCAGGTTTGATAGACCGGTGCGCATGGCCGGATCCCCCGAGACGATGCCATTGAAGACCGTGGGATAGCGCTCAGAGAGAATCATGCCTTCACGACCGCCAGTGGAGCAGCCGACGAAATAAGAGTAGGCAGCAGGCTTTAGGTAGTAGTGAGCGATGATGTGCTTGGCGACTCCGGCGACTTCAGCGTTGGCGAGGAAGGCGAAGTCGAGATAGGCCTGCTGGTCGCGCATGAAGGTGAAGTCAAAGGCACCAGTCTTGGCCTTGTGTCCAGTGTCGGTACTGGCCACAGCGAATCCGCGGGAAAGCGCAGGCGTATTGCCGGCGTAGTTTGCGCCTGTGGGATAGGCGACGAAGCCGTTTCCGCCTCCGCCCCCCTGCATCATGAAGTCGCCGTTCCACGCATCGGCTTGCGGAAGAGCAATAGCGAAGCCAATGCCGAACTCTTGCCCGTCAATGCCTTTGCGCCGGTTGATGACGCCGTCGACGCGACAGTGCGCAGGCAAGGGTCCGATGGAGGCAGCGCCGGGATAAGGTGGCGGAATCATAGTCCCTGCAGACACCGGCACCGCGCTCGTAATTTCCACTCGCTCCAATTTCAACTGGGCAAGGGCCGCGCAGGAATCTGCTGCTTGCGCCTTCGCCGATGCAACACCACAAAAGATTGCTATCACAAAGAGCAGATATCTTGATTGCATCATTCTTCGCCTTCTTTCCGGCATACACGTGTCGGTTCAAGCCGACGCAATCATTGCGCGGACTCCACCACCCGGAAGCGGTAAATGTTAATGCTTATGGGTGCATCCGTCACCGAATGCGGATCCTCGCCTATCGCGATTTGCTTCACTGTCACATGCGCCGCATGGCCCAGGCGATTCGCCGTTTCCAGACTGTCGCCGGTTATCTCTTGCCTGCGGAACCCACAATACTAGCCAATGGATTGCGCAGTATACAAGCAAATAAATCGCTTTATTCAGGTTGAGCGCAGCGAAAAGTCCTTTTTGAGGAAGCGCTTTCTGGGCTTTCAGATCATATGGCGTTGATGAAACAAGTCTCAAGAGCTGAGGTTCATTGAATTCTTGACAAATCGCGCCGCGCCTTTTACCGTGCTGCTTCGGAATCCGTTCTCTTATGTGGCGGCGCCGAACTCAAACGCGATTCGGGCTTTTACTCAGATTGGAAACACCTTCGCATTCAACTTGATCGAGTGAAATAACTGACACGAGGAGTGGATATGAGCGCAGAGTCACAGGATTCGATGCATTTGAGCCGCCGCGAGGCCATGTTTCTTTCGGCGACGGTCGGCATGGGTTTCGCAATGGCCACGCGGGCCGAAGCCATGGACAGCACCAAAACCTCAGCACACCAGGAACCTGGAAACTGCAGCACCCCGAGCAGCGCAATCGCCAACACGCAATATGGCAAGGTGCGTGGATTCGTCGACGGCGGCGTCTTCACCTTCAAAGGCATTCCCTATGGGCAGGACACGGGCGGCGAGAATCGCTGGCTGCCGGCTAAGGCTCCCAAGCCGTGGAAAGACCCATACCCCGCGCTGATCTATGGCGCGAACTGTCTGCAAAACCTGCACAACTTCACAGCCATCGAGCAATCGTTCCTGCAGGACTGGGACGATGGCTACATGAGCGAAGACATGCTCAAGCTGAACATCTGGACACCCAGCCTCACCGGCAGCCGCGCGGTCATGGTCTACTTCCACGGCGGCGGCTACAGCTTTGGCTCCTCCTACGAGCTGCCTTCGCATGAGGGCGCGCAGATGGCGCGTCATCACGACGTGGTCCAAGTATCGGTGAACCACCGGCTCAACATTCTTGGATTCTTCGATGCCTCGGAAATCGGCGGCGGCGGTTACGAAGAGTCGGTCAACGTGGGCATGACCGACCTGGTGGCGTCGCTCAAGTGGGTGCAGGAAAACATCGCGAACTTCGGCGGCGATCCCAATAAGGTGATGATCTACGGGCAATCGGGCGGCGGATCGAAGGTAACAGCGCTTCTGGGCATGCCATCGGCGAAGGGGCTCATTCATCGCGCCTCGGTGCAGTCCGGGGGAGGCGGCAATATTCCTACCGGAGAGCAGTCGCGCGAGCTGGCCAGCCAGGTAATGAAGGATCTGGGGCTGCCGCCGAACGACATCGCCACATTGCAGAAAATGGAATGGAGCAAGCTGGTCGCGGCCGGAAATGCGGCGGCAGCAAAAATCAATCCACCATTTCGCGGCGGCTTCATGTTCGGGCCCCCAAGCGGTCCGGGCAGCGTAGCCCGCGTGGGATGGACTCCGACACTCGATGGCCACGTCATCAATATGAAGTCGTTTGATGACGCCGCCCCGGAAATCTCGAAAGACGTACCGGTACTGATCGGATCGGTCAGCGAAGAGGGTATGCGCTACAGCTCCAATCCCACCGAGGCCGAATGGCATACGCAACTCAGCGGCATGATGGGAGAGACCAAGGCAACCGCTCTGATTGCGGCCATGAAAACAGCGCATCCCGATAAAGCCATACGGACCTTGTCGTACGGCGTGGCTGGCTTGGGCGGCCGCAATCGCGTGCAGAACATGGCCAAGTTGAAATATGAGCTGCACGCCGCGCCGGTGTACCAATACTTTTTCACCTGGCAATCGCCGATGCTCGATGGCGTTGCCGGCGCATGGCACACGGCCGAACTCGCCTTTTGTTTCGATAACACCAAACGCTGCGAACAAGGCACCGGCAACACACCCGAGGCGCAAGCGCTGGCAAAAAAGATGGCGACGGCATGGGCCAATTTCGCGCGAACCGGCAACCCGAGTCAACCAGGACTCATCTGGACTCCGGCCGATCCCGATCACGGCCAGACCATGGTCTGGGACAATCGTTGCCGCATGGAGAATGATCCTGAAAGCGAAGTGCGCAAGATTCTTTTGAGTTGAGGGCGGTGGCCATAGCCCAAATCAGACTTTCTCCACCACTGCCAAGTCTCCGACAGCGAAGAAGGGAAAACGCCTGCCCCCGCTTTCTCCTTCAGAATTCTCGATTGTTGGCTTTAGGGCTTTTGAAAGTTCCACCTTGCCTTGTCACTCGCCGGGTCGAACTTGGCCAGAGTCGGAGTGCTCGCGCCAATCGCCGTGAGCGCCAGCGGTTCGCTCGAACCGGGCACGGCTTTCGGCATGATCCGGTAAGTCCCATCGGTCAGCTCGTCGATGCGCCACAACTGTTCCGGAGTTCCCGTAAACATGGGCGCCGTCCCCACTTCCCTGTCGGCCGTTGCGGCCAGCGCGCGATCAGTGCCCGCGATGGTGATCTTGAAATAAGGCGAGCCCGGATATCCGCCCGCATCGGGCACCGGCGTAATCTTCCATATCTGATGCGGCCGCACCATGTAGTCATTGAGGTCGACGCTGATGTTGCCGTCCGGCCACACCGCCTCGTCCTGCTGAAGCGTCTGGTTCGGAATCGGTGACACCGGACCGGTCGGCGGACCAAAGAAGCCGCCGCCGTGTCTGGGAACGTTGATCCGCACAAAATCCGTTGCCAGTTCGAGCGCGCCGCCGCTGCGTTCGCTCTGGATCTCGTATGTGCCTTCCTCAAAGTTGTCTCCGCCAACCGGCCACCCGTCCTTCCACAGCAACGGACGAATGTCGAGCACACTGCGCGCGCTGCGGTCCATGTCGGCCTCATAATGCATGCTGAATTTCTCGACCCCATCGTCGAGGTCGAGCAGCCCGAAGTGGCCGAGCCCGTAATGGCGTCCGTTCGCTGCTGCGACCAGTTTGCCGCCGCCTTTCAGCAGCGGAATGCCCATATTATCGACGTACGGTCCTGTTGGGTTTTTCGAACGGCCCACGCGAATGTTGTATGTGGAGTTGGGACCATCGCAGCACGTCCCGTGCGTGCCCAGCAGGTAATACCAGCCGTCGCGATACATCAGGTCGGTGGCCTCCATGTCAATGGCCACGTTCACCGGCTTGTTGCCCGGCATGCGTTTGCCGGTCTTCGGGTCGAGTTCCACGATGCGTATGAAGCCAAAGTACGTGCCATAGCTCAGCCACAGATGCCCCTTGGCATAAAGGAATGCCGGATCGATGGCGTCGCAGTCTTCCACGCCGTCGCTCGACGCCACAATGCCAATGTCATGAAATTCGAAGTCGGGCGACTTTGGGTCGAGCGTTTTGGTCCACATGATCTTCACGTTGCTGGCGTGTCCGCCACTCATGCCGCCGCCGCCCACGGCGTACACCACGTAATAGCGGTCGCCGATATGGATCACGTCGGGCGCAACACCGCCGCCGGGCCGCACCGCCCCGCTGTGCCACGTGTATCCATCTTCTGAGATCAAGCCTCCGCCGCCGGTGCCGAAGGTGTAGTACTTGCCATCGGACATGATCACCGTCGAAGGATCGTGGATGTAAGGTTCACCGGCAAGTTGCGCCAATACTGAACCGGGCGCGCTGACAGAGAGCAGGGCCAAAACCGCTGTGGTCAGAAAACTAGATTTCATACGGACTCCGGGAACACATCGTAAAGAAGATTCGCTGGGTGGCTGATGAATGCCCGTCCTATTTCAGGCTCATGGAAAGATCCCTGATCGGCTTACCGTCCTCCTCGATAAAGCGCACGCAAAAATCGCTCATCCCGGGGCCGTTGATCACGGCGCCGCGAAGCACGTTTCTGCCCTTGTTGAGCGTAATCCGCTTTGACACCCCGTCGTCCATCACCATGCGCCGGTCGTCGAACAGGTCCACAACATCCTGGCCGTTGAGCCACCACATCGACGCTGAATTGGAACCGACGGCCAAGCGGATGTTCTTCATTTCGCGGGGGCTGTCAACCACGGTCACTGCCCAGAAGATGACGCCATAGGTCGGCTTGTTGAGGCCGTAGGCAAAGCGAAACAGCTTGACGTTGAAGTTGGTTGAATCCAGCGAATGCCAGGCGAGTTGTTGGCCGGCCACCGTAACCTTATCGCCGCTGTGCGGAACTACGGTGAACTGGTCGGGAAAATACTCAGTCGCGAATGTCTTGCGAACATAGGTCCCGACAAACACGGTATTGGTGCGGTTTGGCTTTGCGATCGGCTCCAGCAGCAGCCAGCGCTGAATGAATCCATCGGGATCTGGCGCCTTGGGGGTCGCAGTGTCCGGTACGAAATAGGGCGCAACGCTGCGAGCAGCATTGGCGGCTGCAGGCACAGGAGGCAAGTGCCGAATTCCGGAAAAGTCCGGTGGGCCGGCGGGTGGACCCGCATTTTGAGAAGAAGCGGAAGCTGGCGTCGAAGGTGGTGCTTGCGCGGCCGAGTAGACGACGACTGCGATAACAGCCATGACGCCCGCTCCAATCGTCACAGTTTTGCGAAATAAGTTCATAGAAAGTAAACCTCTAGCGGAATGTTCCTGTTCTTGCGCACAATGCGAGAGTGATAAGGAATCAAAAAGTGAGCGAAACTAAGCAAACTCTGTCTCCAAATCAAATGTCGGCCAGAATCTGAAGGGCGATCAAGGAGTCGTTCCGTGCTAAGTGTTCATGGAGGCCCTGCCTTAATTGATTGCTTCGATTCCTTTCGGGGTAGATCCTCTTCACTGCCTTTCTGGTTTACGTCAAATCACTGCCAGTCGAATCTTACTCCCAAGGGTCCATTCGATTCTGGTCCGGGGCAATCGGCGAGCAGCTTGCCAGTTGCAAAATCCACTCTCAAATAGCGATTGGTCTCAAGCGACATCAATGTAAGCTCACCCGTCATCGTCTCGATCCACTGGAAGGTCTCCGCTGTTCCGGGAACTCCGGCGCTAAGTGAAACGGCACCGGCCTCGGCCACTGTGAGATACCCGCCCGGAGCCTTCAGGGCCACGCGGCCCAGATTGCGGTCAACGACCGCAAATGGCGTAGATCGATCGACGCTTGCACTGACGCCGCCGCTTGCGACCGCTAGTTTGACAGACTGATTTCCGTTTACGGTGCTTAACTCAATCCGCTTGCCGTAAGGAATGGGGCGGGTGATGCCATGCGGATTGGGTTCCTCCAAGTCGAAGGAATCGAAGTCCGCATATCCTCCATCGCCGTCGCCGCGATGAAAGTTGAACAGCGCATAACGCACGCCCTGAAACGTGACTCCGATAAACAACATTCGGAAAGGCTCGCCGATCAGCTTATAGGTCTTTCCATCGGTGCTGTAGCTGAACCGCGCCAGTTGTGAACCGTATTCGCAGTCAGCGCGCAGCCATATGCGCTTCACCATGATCGGCACGCGCTGGTTGTGCATCGTCTGGCCGTCTTGCTGCACCAGGGTGAAACCGTCGGTGGTCTTTTCAACGCCAATCCATGCATCGGGCTGAATGAGAAGCGCAAGTCCGGCTACGTCACCCGTCTCAAATCCCGCCGTCTCCATCACCGTCGTAGGAATCGAGTGCGGACCCACTGCGCGCTGCGTCAGAGAATCGCGTGCGTCCCACAGGCTTATTGCATGTAAAGAGTGCAGGCGCAGGAATCCTGGTCGCTCGGTAAGTGACCACTCGCCGTCAGCCGGAACGTGGTTCCACTGCCATACGGGATTGAGCTGAGGCTTCGAAAAGTCATCACTGCGCACATACGGCGCGTGCGGCTTCTCGATTGTGCCAGTGTGGGGTTTGACCCATATTCGCGGCGACCGGCCAAGGTTGCCGGGCAGCCCGAAGTACGGCCAGCCGCCCTGCCAAGTGACAGGCGACAGCGTTACTACGCGGCCGAGCGCGTTTTCTTCGCCCATGCTTAGGCCCCACCACTCGCCGGTGGTTGTCTGCACGATCCCGCCCTGGTGGATGGCCATGCGGCCGATAGCGGCAGCAGTGTTATCGGGAGGAGAAAATCTGTACGGGGGTACAGTGGTGAGCGGAGGCCTGAACGCACTCAGACGCCATCCCAGCGCTTGTCCAAACTGCTCGCCCACGCTGATGTTGCGGTTCACCTCCCACGGACCTGACAACTTGTTGGCTCGCGCTCCAACCAGGCGCATCACGCCGTTGTACCAGGCGCTCAGGATGTAGTATTTGCCATTGATTTTGTAAAAGTGCGAGCCCTCACCCATGCCCTGGTCTCGGGTGAACAGCGCCCGCTCAGTGCCCGGAACTGCATCAGCGAGGTCCGGCGTGAGCTGGGCGATGTGCAGATCGGCATAACCCCACACGACGTAGACCTTGCCGTCATCGTCGAAGAGCACGCCAAGATCGTGGAAGGCGCGCTTCATCTCAGTGTGGGTCCAGGGGCCGCGCGGATTCTTGGCTCGGTACATCTGCGTGGTTCGGCCATTCACGTTGGCAAAGATGTAGAACGTTCCATTGTGATAGCGGAGACTAGGCGCCCAAATGCCATTGCCGTAAATGTTCTTGCCGTCTTCAAGCCGATACTCTGGGCCGAGGTCGAGCTTGTCCTCGGCATACGATTCAAAGTCCCAGCTCACCAAGTCGCGCGAGTGAAGCAGTGCAAGCCCCGGCATAACGTGCATCGATGAACCAAGCAGATAAAAATCGCTACCAATGCGAATGATGTCGGGATCGGCGAATTCGTCATAGAAAAGCGGATTCGAATAAGTCCCGTTACCGTTGTCCGCGGTCCAGGTCTGCGCTGTGGCTGCCTTCCCTGCTCCGACGAGCGCGCAGACAGCGAACAAGGTCAAAGGCAGAGTGAAGTTCAGTCGTAGCCTGGCGATCATCGAGAGATCCTAACCTAGAAACCGTTTACCAGCAAGATCGTTGCATTCGATGATGCCGACGATGCGGATTTGCAACGCCAGAGATTCTTTAGCGCGGCGGGCGCAGCAACTACTGAAACAGCAGCGGCGCAAACTCCTTCAGGTCGCGTCGCCAGGTCTGCCACTCGTGCGACGTGCCCGGCGACTCGTAGAAAACGTGCTGCACGTGTGCCTCGGTAAGAGCGTTATGCAGGTTCGTAATGCCGGTGTGCATCATCGCCGGCTCGTCGGTGCCCACGCCGATCCACAACAGGTGCACCTTCTTGGCAAAGGCCGTCGGATCGGCCAGCTCGCCATTCAGAGCGGTTTTGGTGTCGAACGGCTGGCCGCCAAATGCCATCGCCGCGCCGCTGAATCCGCCAATGTAGGAGAAAAGCTCAAGGTGGTCGAAGGTCACCTGGAAAGTCTGCATGCCGCCCATCGACAGGCCAGCCATGGCTCGATGTTCGCGATCGGGAATGGTTCTGAAGTGCGCATCGATATAGGGGATGAGCACCTGGGTCTCGTCATCTTCAAAAGCCATCACCATCTCGTGCATGGCCTTCATCATTTCGGGCGAGCCGAACCTGGCGCCGGGTGTGGGCGGCATCCCGCCGGCGCGCCGCGCATTGCCGTTCGCCATCACGATGATCATCGGCTTCGCTTTACCGGCTGCAATCAGGTTATCGAGGATGAAGTTGGCGTGCCCCTGCTTTGTCCAGCCGGTCTCATCTTCGCCTGCACCGTGCTGCAGGTAAAGCACCGGGTAGCGCATCTTAGTCTGCGCGTCGTAACCCGGCGGCGTGTAAACGAGCGCGTGCCGCCATGTGCCCGTTACATCCGAGTGGTACCAGATCTCGCGCACCTGGCCATGGGGCACGTCTTCGGGCAAATAGTAGGTCGAACCGGCTTCGGGTATCTCAATGCCGCTAGCGTCTTTGCCGCCACCATAGTATGCATGACTGCTGGGGTCGCTTACCTCCGCGCCATCGACGATGACCGTGTAGTAATGAAATCCCGGAACCAGGGGTGGCGTGGTGACTGTCCAGAATCCATCGGCCTGTTTGGCCATGTCGAGCTTGGGCCCGCTCCAGAAGTTGAGCTTCACTGCAGTTGCATCGGGAGCTTTGAACCGGAACTCGGCTCGATTAGCGCTGTCGACGCGCGGGTACTGCGCATCAGGAACATTGGTCGTGGCAGGCCGGAAGTCGCCGGTATCCTGCGCGTAACAGAGACTCGCAACCAGCACCATCGCCAGTCCAACAAGTTTCATCATATTTCTCCTTCGCATTCAGGCAGCACACCCCCAGCGGCCCCCGGTTAGTCGGGTGCTGCAGCAGCTGTCTTCGGCCAACCGCATACTACTCTCAAGGATTATCGAAGGAAAAGTCTCAAATTTCGAGCAAGTAGATCGATTTATTCGATATATTTAGCCAGTATGCGCACCACCTTGGATGAATGGGAGATTCTGCACGCGGTTGTACAGCTAGGCGGGTTTGTGCCGGCCGCAAAGCAGCTCAATCGTTCGCAATCCACCATCAGTTATGCCATTGCCCGCCTGCAGGACCAGCTCGGAATCAAACTCTTCGAAATCAAAGGGAGAAGAGCGCAGTTGACTGAGCTCGGCCGAGTGCTATTGGCCGATGCTGAACCTCATCTTGCTGGCTTCCATCAACTTGAACAGCGAGCCAAATCGCTGGCCTCAGGCGGAGAATCGGAGGTCAGGTTGTCGGTTGACAGCATCTTTCCCAACGACCAGCTGTTTGCCGCACTCGCGAGTTTTGCCTCCCGCTTTCCTCACGTTCAGCCAAGGCTGAGGCAAGGTACGTTCCTCAATGCCGACTCAGAGTTTTCGGTACACAACGCCCAGCTCTGCATTACCGGGTTGTTGTCGCAGGAGATTCTGGCCCGGCCAATCCTCGTCATCCGCATGATTGCCGTCGCTCACCGAGATCATGCGCTTCATCGAATGAAGCGCGAACTCACTCGCGCAGACCTGATGCAGCACACTTTGGTTTCGATTGAAGGCACCGCATCGGGAACGCCGAAGCACCAGCCGCGAGTCCCCGCTCAGCGTGTAATGCCAGTGCGATCGATAGAGGCCGCAATTGAGGCGTTGCGCGTTAAGCTTTGCTTCGGCTGGGTGCCTATCTATCGGATACGGGCGGAATTGGAAAGCGGCGAGTTGGCGCCATTAAACCTCCCGGTTGGGGGTACGAGAGAGGTACGGCTCCAACTCGTGCGTAAGGACCTGAATTCAAGTAGCGTTGAGGTGAATGCCCTCGCGGAATACCTTGGCGCGAACCGCGGCGCAGAAGTGATTTGAGTAGCAGGGCCTCGCGACTATCGAGCGGGACGGTTCGGTCGCTTGCAGCACGAATCCTAAAGCAATAGACTCGCAACGAACAATTGAATCCTGGTTCCGACGCACGTAACCTCATGGTTGCCTTGCGTCGATTGGCGATGATTGTCCGTCATATCAACGAGGAACTTAAATCAATGCGTTCAAGAATTGCACTGCTTGCCGCCGTCGCGGCTCTGTTCGTGATGCCCGTGTGCACAGCTTTTGCTCAGCCCACTCCCGGAGCCTTTCCGGGCGCTGCGAACGTGCCCAAGCCCCTGCCATTCGTCAGCCCCATCTTCGGCGACAACATGGTTCTGCAGCGCGGCAAGCTGAATTCATTCTGGGGGTGGTCCGACCCTGGCGACACAATCAAGGTGCAGATTGGGGAGAGTACCGCTTCGGGCTTGGCCGGTGATGATCGCCGCTGGCAGGTGAAGATCATGCCGCCCGCAGTGGGCGGCCCGTATACCGTCGAGATCACAGGCCACCAGTCGGTAACGTTCAACAACGTGCTGGTGGGCGATGTGTGGCTGTGCGGTGGCCAGTCGAATATGGGGTTGCCGTTGCGGATGACCGCAAATGCCGACGAGGAAGTGAAATCCGCAAACTTCCCTGAGATCCGCTTCTTTACTGTTGGAGGGCGCCCGGCCTACAACCACACCGGCGTGATCGACGGCAGTTGGAAAGTCCTGTCACCTCAAACGGCAAACTGGGTTTCGGCGGTCGCTTATTATTTCGGCAAAGACGTGCAGAACCAGATCCACGTGCCCATCGGCCTGGTTGTCGATGCGGTGGGTGGAACTCCGGCCGAGACATGGACCAGCGCTGCCGCGCTTCGTACGCTCAAAGACTTCGATGTCCCGCTGGCCGAAGTCGATCGGCTGGCCGCAGCGGGCGCGCCCGAGTACGGCAACTACATCAACCACTGGTACGACGAATACGACATCGGCCTGAAACAAAACTGGGCCGCTCCCGATCTCGATGATTCTTCCTGGACACCGGTCACGATTCCCGGCGGCTTTAAAGAACTGGGCGTGCCCGATGCTCCGGCTGTAGCCTGGTTCCGCAAGGAGATTACGCTCCCCGATCCATTGCCTGCCGGCCGTTCGGCGCTCTTTCTCGGCATTATCGAACGCATGGATACGGTATTTATCAACGGGACGCAGGTAGGCGGCAGCGCGTGGGTCGAGAATCCCCGTGTGTACCCGATGTTTGGCCCATGGCTCAAACCTGGCACGAACGTGGTCGTCATTCGCGTCTTCAAAACCAAACCCGACGGCGGATTCATGAGCAAGCCTGAGGATCTCCACCTCGACCTTGGCGATCACACCAGCATTCCGCTCGTCGGTCAGTGGAAAGGCAATCTGAGCGTGGAAGTAATGCCTCCGGTGCCTGCGCCCATCGCCTTTGAGAATTGGCCGGTGATACCGACGGTGCTCTATGAAGGAATGCTGGCGCCGATCGGGCAGCTTTCGATTACCGGTGCGATCTGGTACCAGGGCGAACAGAACTCCGATCGGGGGTACGAATACCGCAAGGTGCTGCCGGCAATGATCTCCGATTGGCGGAGTCTTTTTGGTCAGGGTGACTTTCCGTTTTATATTGTGAGCCTGCCGGCGTTCAAGCATCGCAGCCCGACCCCGACCGACGACACATGGGCCGAAACGCGAGAGTCGCAGGCAATTACGGCGGCGACAGTGCCGAAGACCTGCCTCGCAGTCACCATTGATACCGGCGATCCTGACAACATTCACGCCAAAGACAAGGCACCCGTAGGCGATCGCCTTGCCCGCTGCGCGCTCGCCAATTACTATGGCAAACCGGTGGTGTATTTGGGGCCCGCGCTCGAGTCGGTCGACCGGCTGCCTGGCGAGATCAGGATGCATTTTGCCCACACCGATGGCGGTCTCGTCGTCAAGGGCGACAAACTCGAGGAGTTCACCATAGCGGGCGACGACCATGCGTGGCACTGGGCCGATGCGCGCATCGAAGGCAATACGGTTGTGGTGTCATCGCCGTCCGTGCCGAATCCCAAAGAAGTTCGGTACGCGTGGCAAGGTAATCCAGCGGCAACGCTGTTTAATGGAGCCGGGTTACCGGCCGGGCCTTTCCGCACTGACAACTGGACCCTCAGCACTGAGAACGCGAGGCCGTATTAGGAAAATGGAGTGTATTGAGCTCCGTTGTTAAACAATGAACCGGTGCTGGATGCAATCGTAGAAGCGCCGCCAGAATTTAAAGGTGCACAAGAAATGATGAAGAATCTCATTTGGCTGGCCGTTGCGACCGGTACCGCCGTTTTCCAGCAACCTTCGTCAGCCCAAACCGCACAACCAATAAGCAACGAGACGCTCTGGTACCGTGCTCCCGCTCCCATCTGGGACCAGGCACTTCCGGTTGGCAACGGCCGGCTTGGCGCCATGGTCTTCGGAGGGGCCAACTTCGGCGCAAACAATGGCGATCTGCAACCCCCGCGCCGCAATGCGGTGCCGATGGACGGCTCCCAGACTTCCGGCGCAGACGAGCACCTGCAGCTCAACGTGTCGTCGCTTTGGCAAGGCAGCCGCGCTGACCGGCTCAATCCCGGAGCGCACGACGCATTTCCGCAAATCCGAAAACTTCTGCTTGAATCCGGTGGCACCGACGGAACAAAAATCTCCGCGGCAGAGAAACTCGCATCGCAGGATATGATCGGCATCCCGTCTGGCATGCCCAGCTACAGCACGCTTGGCGACCTTTACCTTCGCGCGGCAAACGAAGGCGCGGTCACCAACTATCGCCGCCAACTCGACCTTGAAACCGGCGTGGTACGCGTTACCTATTCGGTGAACGGCGTTCGTTTCACGCGCGAGACCTTCGCCTCAGTCCCCGACAACGTGATTGTCGAGCGCATCACTGCGGACATAAAGCACTCCATCGCCTTCACCACCAGCATGGACCGGCCCGCTGACTTTGCTGTCGCTACCAAGGGTCAGAACACGCTGCTGCTGCGGGAAGGTCCAGATCACAAGGATCAGATCAAGTTCGCGGGTGAAGCGCTCGTCCTTCCCGCAGGCGGCTCAATACACGCCGATGGCAAAAACGTTACGGTAACCGGCGCCGATTCTGTGACCATCCTGATTGCCGCAGCTACCGATTTCAAAGGTGGTCCCTTTGTCGGCGGCGATCCCGTAGCTGCTTGCGACCACGTACTGACCCAGGCCAAAACTCGCACCGTCGCCGCGATCTTCGCGCGGCAGGAAGCGGTCTATCAACCACTCTTCAATCGCATGGCGCTCCATCTCGAATCCACCCCTGGTCCCGCCAGCAGCCTGCCCACCGATGAGCGCATCAAGAATGTAAGCAAAGGCGCCGACGATCTCGGCCTGCAGGAGATCTATTTCCAATTCGCCCGCTACCTGCTCATCAGTTCCTCACGGCCTGATGGTCTGCCCGCCAACCTGCAGGGACTTTGGGCGGCTGGTGTCGACAACCCTTGGGGATCGAAATACACCATCAACATCAACACTGAAATGAACTACTGGCTTGCCGAACCGGCAGGCCTGGGCGAAACCGTGCTGCCGCTCATCAACCTGATTGACATGGTGCGTACACCCGGCAGCGGCACCGGCACGCGGGTCGCCCGAGAATACTACGGCGCACGCGGTTTCGTGATCCATCACAACACCGACATCTGGGGCGATGCCGAGCCGATTGACGGCTATCAGTGGGGCTTGTGGCCCATGGGCGGCGCATGGCTCTCGCTCTACGCGTGGGACCATTACGCGTACACGGGCGACAAGCAGTTTCTGCATGATCGCGCGTGGCCCATTCTGCACGGGGCCTCGCAATTCTTCCTCGACTACCTGGTCGACGACGGTTCGGGTCACCTGGTGACCGGTCCTTCGATATCTCCCGAAAACAGTTATCGCCTGCCAGACGGTAGTCACCACTCGCTGGCAATGGGGCCGACCATGGATATCGAGATCGTTCACGAACTCTTTACGAGCACCCTCGATGCCGGCAAAATTCTCGGAGAAGATGCGGCATTCCTAAAACAAGTGGAGGACGCGTGCAGCAAGCTGCCGCCTTTCAAGGTGGGCAAGTTCGGCCAGTTGCAGGAGTGGCAGCAAGACTACGACGAAGCGGAGCCTGGCCATCGCCACATCTCGCCGCTTTGGGCGCTCTTCCCCGGCACCCAAATCTCTCTTGAGCATACGTCTGACCTGGCCACTGCCGCACAAAAGCTGCTTGAGCGGCGCCTCTCGTTTGGCGGCGGACAAACCGGCTGGTCGCGCGCCTGGGTCATCAACTTCTGGGATCATCTGCACAACGGAGCCCAGGCCTACGACAGCATGCGCGTCATGTTCAGCCAGTCCACTTTTCCCAATATGATGGACACGCATCCGCCCGGCCTCTTCCAGATCGACGGAAACCTGGGGGCGGCCAATGGAATGCTCGAGGCCCTGCTGCAATCGCGCTGGATGCCCGATGCTACTGAAGTCGAGCTGCTCCCGGCTGTTCCGGAACAATGGCCCGAGGGTTCAGTCGCGGGCGTTCACGTGCGGGGCGGCGCAGTTCTTGATATGAGATGGAAGGCGGGCAAGGTTGAAACTCTCGAAGTGCATGCAACCAGCAGTGGCAGCCTGCGCCTTATTCCTCCAGCTGGGCAAATGGTCGCCGCTATTCGTACCTCCACCGGCAAAACGCTCGCGCCCGGTCAGACTATCCCTTTGACAAAAGGTGTAACTTACCGCGTCAGCTTCAAATGAGTTGCCGCTGCCGAAGTGCATGAAAGCATAAAGACAGTTTTGTTAACGTATGAACCATGAGCGACCGAATTTCAATGTTTCGCAAAGCTGCGGCTGCAGGCGCTCTTGCCTTCTCCCTGGCCGCGGCGCAAGGGCAAACTATGAGTGACAGCAGTTTTGGCGAGGTTGTGGCCTTCGTTAATCGTCACACCAAGCTGATTGTGTTGAAAGACGATCACGTTGGTGCCGCGATTGCCGTTTGGCCCGCGATGCAGGGCCGCGTGCTCACCAGCACCGCCGGAGGCGATGCGGGCCTTAGCTTTGGCTGGTATAACCGGGATTTGATCGCTTCAGGAAAGGTGCAGGCCCATATCAATGCGGTAGGTGGGGAGGACCGCTTGTGGCTGGGACCTGAGGGCGGACAATTCTCCATCTTCTTTGCTTCCGGCGCGCCGTTTGATCTGGCGCACTGGTACACACCGGCACCGCTGGATACTGAAGCATTCGAAATCGTTGGGCAGACCAGCACCAAGATCGCATTCCGCAAATCCTTTGAACTCACCAACTATTTCGGAACCAAGTTTCATGTCCAAATCGACCGCGAGGTGCGATTGCTCGCGGAGAGCGATGTGTGGCGTCACCTCGGTATGTCGGCTGTTTCGGGCGACAAAGTGGTGGGCTTTGAGTCCGACAACCGCTTGACTATTCTCTCATCAACCAGCTGGAGCAGTGACACCGGGCTCCTGTCTCTATGGATACTGGGGCAGTTCGAGGCAACGCCGCAGACCACAATTGTCTTGCCCATCAAGCCTGGCCCAGAATCCGAGCTGGGAATCCCAGTCAAGATGGACTACTTCGGAACTGTTCCAGCTGACCGCATCCGCGTTCAGCCAAACGCCGTCTTTTTCAAAGCCGATGCCAACTACAGGAGCAAGCTGGGCCTCAGCCCTATGCGTGCCAAGGGCGTGTCGGGCAGTTACGACGCACTGAACCATGTTTTGACCATCGTGCAATATGACCAGCCCGACGCTCCCGCGGAGTATGTGAATTCATCATGGGAGATTCAGGCACATCCATACCAGGGCGATGTGGCCAATTGCTACAACGACGGCCCGCCAACACCAGACGCACCGCAACTCGGCCATTTTTATGAACTGGAATCGTCGTCGCCCGCTCGCGTGCTCAAAGTAGGCGAGTCGGTCGGCCACATCCACCGAACGATTCATCTCGTGGGCACAGAGCCGGAGCTGGACCGGATTGCGCAACAATTGCTTGGAGTTCACCTGAACGATACCGCGCTACCCTGACGCTCACTCGACCAGGTCAACCTCCTGCGGCCCCAGGATGATAGCTCCATCGTAATTTCGATTGCTGATGATCCCTTTGCTCTTGCCTGTAATCGGAATTCTCTGCTCTTGCTGAGTCGTGTTCACATAGAGCGTCCGGCCATCGACAACTCGCGCGTAGACTCCTTCGGGAGTCTGCGGTCCCGGCTGAATGCCGGCAGTTTTGTATAGGTGCTTCAGCAGAGGCCCGATTGCGGATGCCTTCGATTCGGTAGCCAGATAGATCGCCCTTCCCTTACCGAAGTTGTTTACCGTCACGGCGGGAGAGTGGTCTGCCGTGTTCGTGAATCGCGAGAGAACCGTGGCTGTCGAGGGCTCGAGGGCTTCATAGAAGTGCACGCCCGTGTCCACCGATTCACCGTCCAAGTCGAATTTCAACGCCGATTTAACCTGATAGAACGCGTTCGTCTTCAATCCGAACACATCGCTAAGGCGTCCAGGAAGTGGCGTATCAAACCACTGTCCGTGCTCATCAACTTTGGCCGAGAACGCAGTCATCAAAACAGTGCCGCCGTCGCTCACATACTCCCGGATCGCCTTTGCGCTGGCAGCGTCCATTAAATAGTCCGCCGGAACGACGACCAACTTGTATGGCGCAAGACTATCGTGCCCGATGTTGATGATCGCCGTATCGATGTTTGAACGCAACAGGGGTTCAAAAGCTCCCTGCACTTGCTGGGTATAAGAAGGCTTGAAGTATTGAAGCGTCGTGTTGGAGGGGCCATTCGGATGCGAATCGATGAAGGCGTCGAAGGAATAGGCGATGGCGACTTGAGGGTGTGTATATCGCGGGAAACCGAACTTCGTTAGCTGTTTGAATTCGGAAGCAATACGCCCGAACTCGTCGACCTTCCACGAAGGTGTGCCATCGTGATCGACGAGTCCAAATAGCGCTTGCTCTTCTCCTCCAAGATGGCTGTTAAACGTCCATGCGAGGAACCCTTGCGCACCCATCATGAGACCGAGATAAGCATACGTCCGGCTTCGGCCAGACGTTCCATAAAAGCCGCCGCCGCCCGCGGTAAACTCGTTGAACCAGATGGGTGTGGCGAGATCGCCTTTGATTGTGAGCGCGCCAAACACGCCACTGACGGGATCTCCCGGATAGAAACCTTCAGCGCCATAGGAAACGTAGGACTTGTAGGTGCTGAGATAATCGAACCCCCGCCTCCCCGCTGTATCCCACAGGTTCGAGATCGATGGAATATCGGGCATATTGCGGCGACGAATCGCTTCCAGTTCATCGAGCCGCGCCACGGTAACGTCGGACCAGTAGCGATGAAGATCCAGGTAACGTTCGGAAGGGCCTGGGCCATCTGCGAGCGGCAAGTCGACATCCTGAAAACTGCCCAACCGGCGCGACCATCTTTGAGTCGCCCAGGCCTTATTCAGATTCTCAATCGTTCCGTACTTTTTCTTGAGCCATGCGATGAATCGCTGCCTGTCGGCTTCGGAATACGACATGTAGCCGTTTCCGATCTCATTGTCGTAGCCGACAGCGATGAGCCCAGGATGATGCGCATAGCGCTTCGTCATCGCGTCGGCGAGGATTCCGACTTCGCGAACGTAGTTCGGATCGCTGATGTCATCCATGTAACGCTCCGCGGGGGGCAGACGCGTGCCGTTCTGGGTGACGACATCAACTCCCGGGAAGGCGCGATGCAGCCAGATCGGCGCCGGCAAGCCCGGAATGTCCAGAATCACTTTGATCCCGTTGGCCTGCATCTTGTCCATGATCTTGTCGAACCACACAAAATCAAACTTGCCCTGCGAAGGCTCGAAGGAATCCCAGGAAAGATCACCCATACGGACGACGTTGAACCCTGCTCGCATCATAATCGCGATGTCCTGATCGATCTGCTCGGGCGTGCGATCAATGGGCTGATAACAAGTGCCGACAAAGAGCTGCCCCGGACCGGGCCAGTTTGGATGCGCGGCCGAATCCTGAGCCGCAGAAAAAGCGCTTAGAGTCAATCCGACAATCAGGCAAAGCGCAAGCTGCTTGACAGAGGCACTTCCGCAAAGGCGATGACGCAGCAATAGAACCCTCATACTCATGAAGCCGTCCTTCCGTCAGGAAGTGAGTGGATGCTCGAAGCTGCTACAAGACTACCCGAGCTGATCAATGCCTCAACGGTGCGATGGCCGCCAATTAGGGAAACCTAGATAACCGCTGAATTAGTTGGCGGTTTCGGTAAATGTAACCGACGTCCCGCCAAGCGCGAACTGATCCTGAGCGGTAACAGTCACCGCACCTGCATTCGAAGGCAGCGTCAGCGTAACAGAGGCGGTTCCTGAAGAGTTGGTTGTGGCAATCACGCTGGTTCCAGTGGTGGCGCCGTTGGAGAGCGTACCGGCCGAAGTGGTAAACAGAATGCCTGCGCCATTCGCCGCGCCCCCTGACTGGCCTGGCGATAGCGTGACAGTTAAGGGCTGCGACAATGCCGTACCGGCGGCGCCTGACTGGTTATTTCCTGCCTGAGTGAGAGTAGCCGGAGGGTTGCCGACAACGATCCATCCCCCCTGGGTCTGCGATGCGGTGCCGTCGCTGCCCGTGACCGCGTAGTGGCAGAAACCCGGTGTGCCGTCGGGCTTGACGCTGATTGTCGCGGGAAGCGAAGGCGTGATGGTTGCATTGGCGAGTCCCAGAGTGCCGCTGCAGGCCGCTGCGCCCTCATATTCGTCAAAGACTGCCGAGCTGAGAGTCACATTTGCCGTGCCGCTTGTGATCGTCGGGGTCAAAATCCCAATACCGTTCGCGGGAATCATCAGGTCGTCGGGATTCAGGTACCACTCTGATGCGGGCTTTGTGCCTTCGCTTCCGTTCACCACCAGCAATGTGATGCTCCAGGGCGCGAATGTCTGCGTCGCGCTCCATGCCGTCGAACTCGAGGCAGAGATCGCTCCCGAAGCCGTCGACGTCAGCGTGTATGCGACATAATTGGTTGCACTGAATCCGTTCAGGTTGAACGTGACCTGTGCCGTGTTGGCGGGGTCTTCGTTCAATACCATGATCGTCATCGCCGTACCGGTTGCGTTAAGCGCGGCGTAGCTGGAAAACAGATTCGAATTGCCGGTGTTCAGGTCGGAAACTGAGACCGTCCCGAATCCGTGATGCGCACCGTCGTAGTTGGTGTAAAGCTGCAGCGCCCTGAAGTTTGGATTGCCTGCAACTGGCGCGCCCCAGCGCGCCGCAAACGACAATCCCTCCCTCCCGAAGATTCCATAGGCCTCCGCATCTCCCAGCGCCGTCGAGAAATCCGCTTCCTGGTAAAACGCCGCGCTCCACTCGGTGAACGACAGCGGTGTTCCCGGATAGATGGCATTCACCAGCGCCTTCATGCGCGGAATGCGGAAGGGGATGGTTCGATTGGGCTGAATACTGGTGGCATAAATCTGATTGATAGTCCCCGAGGTGCTTACGTAAGTCGGATCCCAGTAATCGCGATAGACCGAAGAAGAAAGCGCCTGCAATTGCGCCGTGGTAAGCCCCGCGGTGTTGGCGTCCGCGTAGGCGTGGATATCGAAGACGTCAAGCGTGCGAGCGCCGTTGATTTTGTCGAGCCAGTAAATCTGATTCAACCACCAGGGCAGGAAATCCACTCCGCCATGGTCGCCTTTGTCGTTGGAGTTGGCGCCGTTCCAGTAATACCACCAGCAGCACGACACTGGGCCGAAGCGCACCGCCGCTGGGTCCCATGTTTCAAGGCTCGCTGCCTCGCTCTCATATATGTTGGCCAGCTCGTCGTAACCCGAGGGCGCGGGATGAACGTCGCGATGTGTCCCTCCCCATATATCTACCTCGTTGTCCATGTCATAGAAATGGCAGGAGGCGATTGCGGTGTAAGGTACCGGGCACGTGCTGCTGCTGTTGGCGAATGCTGAGGCAAGCGCCTGCGCCCATGGCTCGCGGTAGACGCAATCCCCCGATGGGCAGGCTTGAGCGGTGCTGTCGAGCAGCGGATAGTAGGCCGTGGTGACCGCCGATGTGGTCACAGGCGTCTGGCAGTCGGGCTTCAGCCCGTCGCCGGCATCGGTGTTGTATTGATCAACCGAGCACTGCGCGCCATACGCCGCAACGGAGAAGCTCCAGTTTCCGTTGCTGCCGTTCTCGGCGGCTTTGGCCACCCATCCCAGCATCGTCAAGGTGGTCAGCGCGTGGCTTCCGGCTTGCTCAACATCGGTAATGAACTGCAATGAATCGCTCTCCGCGCCGTTGCCGCCGGTATTGAAGTCTTCGAAATAGTAGTCCGCGTCGGCGTTGTACGTTTGCAACTGCCAGTTATAGGTTGAGGAGGCGTTGCCGCCCCAGCGGCCCAACGTTGCACCCGAGTCGCCGACGGTCGAAGTGTCACTAAAATTACCGCCATAAATGAAGGGGCTTATCTGGTGGCGATTCGACAACACGTCAATGTTCACCGTAACGGCGGTGACGTTGCCAGCTGTGACGGTAACCGAGCCGGCGCCCGACGCGCTGGTGTAGATCGGTGAACTGGCGCCGTCTGGTGTGTAGCTGGCCGTCAGCGTGTCGGAGCCTGCGGCGAGCGATCCCGCCGGAACGGTAATGTTCGCTGAGCCCGAATTGAGAGTTGCCGACGACGATGCATAGCTGCCGCTCGAAATCACCACCGATCCCGTCGGCGTGCCATTCGGGCCGGAAACGCCAATCGTAACCCCCAGGCTCTGCAGTGTCGTAATGCTGCCGGTTGCAGGAGTGACAGTCACCGTGGGCGTGGCCACCAGCGGGTTCACTGTGACTGAAGCGCTTCCGGATGCGCTGTTGTATTTAGTTGAGCTGCCGGAGTCGGGCGTGTATTTGGCGGTCAGCGTGTCGGAGCCCGTAGCCAACTGCCCTGCTTGAATCGAGATAGTCGCGGAGCCGGAACTGAGAGCGGTCGAGGTTGATGTGTAACTGCCGCTCGAAAGCACCACCGATCCCGTCGCAGCACCATTCGTACCCGACACCACAACGGTGACACTCAGCGCCTGGGCAGTGGTGATGCTGCTGGTTGTGGGGGTAACGGTGACTGTGGGCGTAGAGAGTGTCGGTGGGGGCGGCGTTGATGAACTCCCGCTACCGCAACCGGTTAAAACAGAAACAAAGCAGATCACGCTGAAAAGAGAACGTACACTTGCCTTCATTGCCTTTACCGCTCCTGAAATGCATCTCCGTGCAACCGAACCTGCCCGGTCTGAATCGTGGCCCATGACTTACTCACTGCGCCGCTTTCGAAAATCGAAGGGCCTGTTGAGAGCAGGACATTTTGACCGGGCAATTGGCCAGCCAGTGCCGGGTGGATGGCCTGAGTGAGCGGGAGAATGGAATGCTCCCGACACTTCGCACAACTGATCAGCCTCTTTCCCCGGGGTGGTGTCCGTAAATCGTCGCGACTCTCCTGGAACTTATTCGATTTGATCGGCAAGGTTTATTCGGAACCGCAAGAAGAATTAATCCTTCCCGCAAGGATTGTAAACGTTAAACTCGCAAGGTCATTTGCCGGCGTTTCTCGTGAGCCGTTTTGCCGGGTAGCTCGCTGCACCAGAATTCGGCGGGAGTTCTATCGGGTCAATTTACCAGGGTCGAGAGCGCCCTCACGAACCACGCGAATATCGTGGTCCGTGAACTCAGCGTGCATTTCCGGCAACTCATACTTGGGCATATGGCAGGTGACGCAGTTGCTGGCCGCCACCTTGCAGATTGTCTTGGCCGCGTGTGTTCCCTTCGACTCTGTGCGGGCGCCGTGGCAGGCCAGGCATTTGGAGTCATACGCACTCGGCTCGCGAACAAGCGGCTGATGCGGGTCATGACAGGCCACGCAAGTGATCCGAGAGTCGCCATTAATCCCCCAACAGCGGCTTTGCTCAAGGTCATAGGGTTCAAAGCGTATTCTCGCAGGGCCGAGCTGACGATGCGTTTCCACGACATCCGCCCAGGTGCTGTGACATGCCCCACAAAAGTCGACAGAATCAGAAGGGGAAAGATTAGCAGGATCCATGATCGCCGATCCTTGCTCCGGGCTGCCCGCGGTCATCGAAGCAACGTGCGCGGCTCCCGGTCCATGGCACGCTTCACACCTAATTCCCGGAGTAGCTTTCTCCGATTCGATCACTTTTGCAGTGACTGCTGCTGTTGTATGATACCTGAAGCAGCGCTCAACCTCATCGATGCCCAACTTCCGGCCAAGTGCGCTCTCCAGGTCCTCCGGCACTTCGGGAGACTGTCCCGGGGTGATGTCTAGCGAATGAATCCTGGTGAAGAAACTCAAACGGCTTTCAAAGTAGGCGCCGTCCTTTTCGAGGACATAAGTCTGTCCATTCTTGAATCCCATGGCCGAAGCCGCGGGCGCTGAAGCCGTACTGACTCCGTCAGTCACGGCGAAGGTAACTCCTTCGGGAGAAGTTGTGACAGAAGTGCCGTAGCCGTCCTCCTTAAATTGGAGGAGCCCATGATTTGTCAATATCTCAGATTGCGCGGCGAGTACGCTGGCGTGATACATCGGTGTCGTCTTCTGGAGTGGCGCTATCCCGCGATGGC
Source organism: uncultured Acidobacteriaceae bacterium (assembly GCA_963732165.1). GTDB lineage: Bacteria > Acidobacteriota > Terriglobia > Terriglobales > Acidobacteriaceae > Telmatobacter. The sequence goes on along the minus strand of CAVSYM010000012.1, from coordinate 65,847 downwards.
AGCTGGCGCAAGTCGCGTCTCCGGAATACTGGCTGCGTGGCGGATCTCCTTTCGTCGGCCACCAGCCCGGCTGTTCCAGTCGGTCCGCAGTTGTCAGGCTGATGCCATTCGCCAGCGGACCCTGCGCGCGAGCCAGGCAAAGCGCCATTACGGACAATGCCAGTATGATTCTCGGCCAACTGCTGCTCAACCTGCTCCATTTTTAATTCCGATCCGGGGTGTTCCATCATTGTTAGATCGGCGTTATTTCAACCTGCAACGATTCGGAAGGAAAATGCATATTTACAAGGCGGCTCGTCGGACAACTGAATCTCGAGCCCCTGTGCAGTCCGCGCCCATTTCAACTCCGATTTCGCCCCAAGCAGCTCGACCTTGCGGATCTGGCGAGAGTAGCTTGCGGAGTTTTCAGCAAGCGACTTGACCACGATTCTTCCATCGGATGGCCAGCCCAAGGCAATTGCGAATAAGGTGTCACCCTTCGTTGTGAATCGTATGTCCGTGGATTGAAAACTGAGCCTGGACAACTGATACATGGGCAACGCCTTGGCCGCCTCGGTTGCAGGCCCCTCCCCGTAAATGGTCCAGGGACGCGTGCCCTTGATTGCTTCGAAATTGACCTCGTGCCAATCTGCAAGTTCCCCGAGGAATGCAATCTCATCGCTGTCCGGCTCTCCGTACCCCGGCAACGGGATGCTGAGAAGCAGGTTGCCGTTTTTGCTGATGACGTCAACCATGAGCGGAATCATCAGAGAGGCCTTTTGGTAAGTATGGTCTTCAAAGACTTTGCGATCGTAGTGCCAATGCCCGATGCATGCTTCCGTTTGCCAGGGGTCTTTCTGCAGCGTATCTGCAAGAGTCATTTCAAAGTCGCGGGTGAGTGTTCCCCATACCGGCTCGGGAACCTCTTTGAGATCCACCACGCCTTCAAGATGACCGGAGTGCGCAAGGATGTTCTTGTTATAGAAATAAGCGATGATCTCCGGTGCAAGATCCGGGATGCCCAGCCATACTCCCAGGTCAGGAGCCCCGGGGCCGCCTGCATCGAAATTGAATTTCGCGCCGTCGTCAAAAGTCAGTATGTCGGGACTGTAGTTATCAATAACATCCTGTACCCGAAGTAGAAACTGCCGCACGAATTCGGGGCAGGGCGAATTCTTCGCGTGCGGTTTTCCATTGATCAACTGCGGGTCCATCCCGTCCCACCATTTACCCTTGCCATCGGCTTTTGTCTGCATGCCGTCGTAGGGAACGCCCGCGAGCGGCCCCGTCTTGTCGCTCTTGTAGCGAACGGGAAGAAATTCGTCCCACACGCGATGTGGGGTTCCATGGTAGCTCACGCCAAATCGCAATCCGTTAGAGCGTGCGACCTTGGCCCACGTGCCAACAATGTCGCGCTTGGGCCCCACGTTCATCGAGTTCCATGGCTGGTATTTCGAGTTCCAGCAATCGTAATTGTCATGATGTGTGGCCAAAGCCACCATGTATTCCGCTCCAGCCTTTTTATAGAGTCCAATCAGCTCTTCAGGATCCCATCGCTCCGCCTTCCATAAATGACAAATGTCTTTATAACCAAACTGCGAGGGATGGCCGTAGTGCTTGACATGGTAGTCATATTGCCGCGTGCCCTGGATATACATGTTTCGCGCATACCAATCGCCTTGCTCGGGAACACATTGGGGATCCCAATGAGCCCAAATTCCGAACTTGGCATCGCGAAACCAATCGGGGCATTGATAGGACTTGAGAGACTCCCAATCAGGCTGAAAGGGGCCATGCGGAATCTTTCCGCGAAAGAATGGGGAGTCTCCCAACGCTCTTGCAATTCGGGTAAGCGCGAATAGAGAAATTCCGCCGGCCATGAATGCACGACGTTGCATCTTCACCTGAATTCCTTTCCAGCTCAGACATAAGAACGTTGTGGATGGCGACGAACTTCTAGCCCCGCTTACCCAAGTTGACGGTAAGTTTGTGGCCGATATAAGTTACAGTGCGGTCGGCATTGGAATCCGGCTCCGCTCCTATGCCGTGATCCTGCCTCACCACCACAATCCGGAAGGTGCGTTTCTTCAGCATTCCGGCAAAAGTTCCCGATTGTTCACCAATCACCAGGATCTTTCGATTGTCATTCCAGTGAATTTGAACTGTCGCCCGCGCGCCGTGCTCGTATGCGTAGCCGTCTCCGCTGTCGTCGTATAACTGAAAGTCTGCATCTCTTCCGCCGTAGATGCGAATCTCCAAGGGCTCTTCCGGTAGGGCGGCGGATTGAACGACCGGGCCCATGGGTACGATACTGCCGGCCTTGACCATGATTGGAATTCGATTTAATGGGGCATCAACTGCGATAGTTTGTCCTCCACGACTCGTTTGCCCGGTCCAGAAATCAACCCAGTCGTCTCCAGCCGGCAAGACCACGCTGCGCGTTGTTGCGCCCTTCTGCGTTACGGGGTTCACCAGCATTGCATCGCCAAAGAGAAATTCGTCGGTCACACCGCGCACAGCAACGTCATTGGGATAGACCAGTGGCAGTCCCTGCATAAGGGTTTGTCCGTTATTAGTCACGCCCCAGGCTGCGGAGTAAATATAGGGAAGCAGGCGATAGCGAAGATCGTCGATTTGCGTTAGGACCTTCTCCACATCAGGACCGTACTTCCACATTTCAGTTTCGGAGCGGTAACCGTGAACGCGGAAGATCGGGCAAAAGGCGCCGAACTGAAACCACCGAATCAGTAGCTCGTGGTAGTCGGTCGATGTGTATTGGTCCGGCGGCCTAAAGAATCCGCCAATGTCCGTCGTCCAGTAAGGAAATCCCGACATTCCAAAGCTGAGGCCGGCTGGAATCTGTCGCCGCAAGGTCTCCCAGTTAGCCGAGATGTCCCCTGACCAGGAAATAGAGCTGTTTCGCTGCTGCCCTGTGAAGGCGGAGCGAGACAGGATCACCACTCGCTTGCTCTCAGTCGTCGCTCTTTGTCCGTCGTAAACGGCCGAAGTTTCAAACAACGGAAACGCATTGCGAACAAGGACTCCCGGCCCCAGGTAAGTCTTGTCGTTCTTCAGAGGATCGCCTTCGGGTTCATCCGCATCGAGCCACCATCCGTCCAGCCCTGAGCTGAAAAGATTTCGATCGATATCAGACCAGTAAGCCTTTTGCGCTTTCGGATTAAAGAGATCGACCCAGTTTTCTTTTTCTTTGGCCTCGCCCGGCTCGCCGGTTTTCGCATCGCTGGTGAGAAGCAAATGCGCATTTTTCATTTCCTGATCGACCTCGGTCTCTACGCCGAACTTGGCCCATACCGAGATGACCATATGGAAATTCAACTGATGCAGTTCTGACATCATCTTCGCCGGATCGGGATACTCGCTCTCATCGAACCGCATGGCATTCCAACCGTACTTGCCCCAATACTGCCAATCCTGAACGATCACGTCCACTGGGATTTGACGTTTGCGGAATTCCGCGGCAGTATCCAATATTTGCTGCTGGCTTGAATACCGCTCCCTGCATTGCCAAAAGCCGTAGGCCCAGCGAGGCAGCAGCGGAGCGGGTCCAGTCATCTCGCGATACTCCTGTATGACTCGGTCCAACTGGGGTCCGTACAAAAAGTAATAGTCCACTGCGCCGCCGGCTTCGGAACGAAACTCCGTAGTGTCGGATGGAGGATGCATAAACAACTGTGTCTCGCCGCCGGTTTGCGCAGAAATCGCATACTCAGTGTCGGCCTTCAAATTGATTTTGGCTCCGGCGGAGTCGGGAACCCACATGTTATGGAGATCGATGATGGTCTCGTCGCCCACCGATAGCCGAAGGCGGCCTCGGTCATTTCCGGCAAGCAGGAATCCGTACTCCCCCGCCGCCCCCGTGCGAAAACTACCCTTCCCTGTAGCGTCCAGTTGAATGGGCTGATCGGCGGCATTAAAGTCCGTCAAGGATGGATTGTTCCAGATCAACCCGTAGCCTTTTGTCGAGAGCACCACAGGGATTGAGATATTGGTATTGGCTTGCTGCAAGCGAACCGGAATACCTCGCAGGTTGAAGAAGCCTTCCTGGTGCTGGCCCAGGCCGTAGAGAGCCTCGTCCGGTGGAGACAAAAACTGCTGCTGCACACGGAAGGTCGTCGTTCCATCGATCGTGACAGGAGTAAGAGTTCTTCCCCCGTCCGCGGGCTCGCTGAGCACCGATTTGCCGTCGGCGGAAAGAAAGCGGAGAGTGCCTGTCTCGCGATCGATACTGATTTCAAGCGCAGCCGTCTGGATCGTAACCGTCAATTTGTTTGACACAACTTTGAAGTTACTGTCCCGACACGGATGGATTACGGCAGGAACAATGGCGGGAGGGATCTTTGGGGTAGGACTGGCCATGACATGGATGATGCGCTCAGAGCAGACGTCGATCCGTAGAACTTCACCTTTGAAATAAAGTGTCGCGCCGGCCGAGTTCCGTTCGAAAGATTGAATTGGGCCGGATGCGCAATGCGAGGTTGTTGATCCCAGAATCGCAAGAACCAGGGCTCCAAAAGCAATGCTCACAAAACGTAAAGATTTCAAGATAGACTCCTGCAGCAGAACGAATTTGTCTGAGTCCGAAATGCAACATGAAATTTGAGGGTAGGGCTATTCATCTCCAATGAAGTGTTCGTAGTCACGTCGACTACCAGTTACGCCTTCAGACCGTACGTGAGAGTTCGAAGGTTACCCACGTCCTTCCCCACGCTCACTTGCGACTTATATCTGTACCCGATTGCCCGACCGCAACACTTGCGCTCGCATCCCACTGCTCACGCAATTGCTTCGAAACTTGAAAAGCCTCAGCCGCAGCTTTCTTGTCACCTGTTTTTAAATAAAGCCGCGCCATCTGATAGTGAACACTGCCATCCGCGTCGCTTTTGGTGCCCAGCTTGAACTCGGAGAGCGCCTGCTGGACGCGGTCGGTGTTGGAGTAGACTTCACCCAACAGGGCATGAATTCGCGGCATATACTCCGCCGGAATATTGCTGCGGCACTTAATGAGATAGGTTTCCGCGTCGGCATATTGGTGCCGCTGAACGAGTATTTCGGCGGCCAGCAGGTTCGCTTCAGGATCTTCCGGATTCTCTTGCAACAGATCCTTGTCGTCCACGAACGCTTCGTCGCTCTTTCCATCCTCAAAAAGCGATATCGCTAAACCGATCCGCGCAACGCGGTTTTTCGGTTCCAAGACTATCGCCTTACGGTACTCGGACTCCGAGACCCCCCATCTTCGCTTTTGACGGTAAAGATCCCCCAGCAACACGTGCATTCGCGGCGAATTCGCATCAAGGTCGCCGGCGCGGGTTAGAGCAGCGATCGCCAGTTTCTGATCGGCTCTGGATTCCCAATAGAGTCCAACCAGTCGGGTAGTAGCATTCGAAGCGAGTCTTCGCGCCGCCATCGAGGCGGTTCTGTAGTCGCCCGCATAAAAAGCGCATTGGGTCAGAAGCAAAAGAGACTTCTCAGGCAGAACACTCAAACGGGGTCGCAGGCTTTCACTGCATTTGCCGAAATGACCAGAAAGATAAGTCTTTTCGGCATCCTGAGGGGTTGGGAGTATCTCGGCCGTTCCCGGCACTGGACGGTCGGCTCCAAACTTGTCGAGGTCTGCGAGCACTGGAGTGTTCGGATCCAACCCCGCCTGAATTGCATCCACAAGACCTTGAGGAACTCTACTGTCTGCTTGCCAGTCTTTCGCCAGATCAACTAATTTCCCGGTCTGTTCAGCCGTGATTCCGTCGCGTAACAATGGCAAATTATCTCGGAGGAAGCCCGGATCGGTACTCCAGATTGCAATCAGCTCTCGCATTGCGTTCTCGGTGTCCCCCTGGGCTAGTTTGATAGCCGCGAAACCCAGCCGCGTCAAAGGGCAGCCTGAATTCAAGTTCGATTCTCGATCGATTTCTGCCTTCGCCTCGGCGATCGCCTTCTGCCTCAGCAGCACGATGCCGTAGGCTGCATGGGAGCAAGGCAGCGGCGACCTCAACGAAAGCTCTTCTTTGTATGCGGCAGCCGCCTGGATCAGCTTGCCCTGTTCCGCAAACAGCTCGCCAGCTCGGAACTTTGTGTAATTCGAGGTCAAATAGGTACTCGTCATGACACGAGCTTCGGAGTCCACTCGCTGCAGGTAAGCCATGCCGAGCCCAAGCCATGCATTGCCGTTGCCCGGAGCCAAGGCGACCGACCTCCAATACTCCTCGCTGGAACTGTCGCTGTCGCCGGCAATCGAAAAGGCGCGACCCAGCATAAACGGAGCTTGCGGATCTTTTGGATTCAGCTTTTCAGCCTTTTCAAGAAACGGTATCGCCGCTTGAGTTCGTTTGAGTTCCAGGTTGTCAATCCCGAGGAACAGTTGAGGGACATACAAGGAAGAGTTGAGGCGCGCCGCTTCAGTAAAGCTCTTGATTGCTTGATCGAATTGTCCCGTCTGGTGTTCCATCAGCCCAAGATCAGCCCAAAGTTCAGATACGGAGGGTTCGAGTTCAACAGCTTTGCGGTATGAAGCCGCAGCGGCATTGAAGTCCCCCCTGGACTGAGCGTCACGCGCCTCAGCCTGAAGAGATTGAAGATTTTGCACGGGCTCCTGCGCATATACGATCGCGTCCACGTGTGGAATTATGAACGCGATCGTCAAGCACAGAGCAAGGAAGGGGTTCCGCATAATGGGCTCTAATAAGTTATCTTCAGCACACCTTGCATTTCTCTCGCCCCCTGCGTGGACGAGCTCTCACCCATGGTGGGATCGCCGGCCCCGGAGTCGGGAATACCAAAATTTGGGTGGTTGAAGGCGTTGAACATCTGCACAGCGACCTGGAGGCGGAATCGCTCCGCCAGGTTAAACCACTTTGCGACGGTTAGATCCTCGTCCACATATCTTGGAGCGCGCAGGTTGGAATAGTAGCGAGGGCCATTGCCGAAGGTGTATGCAGGCGGCGGTGTAAAGGCCGCCGGGTTGAAGAAGCAATATTTTGTGCCCACCGGGATGGAGGGGTTTCCAGCAGTGCCCGCGCCGCAGGAACCGCTCTTGAAGGGAGCTCCGGTGAGGTTTACGTGCTGATTGCCACCATAAACCGTTGAGCTGTTTCCGTTGGGGCCAATCGACATCGGGAAACCGCTCTGGACACTGGTGATCCCATTCACCTGCCAGCCGCCCACAGCGGCATCCACAGCCCGGTTCATGTTACCGCCGAATTTCTTGCCCCGGCCAAATGGCAGTTCATACACATAGTTCAAAACCAGGGATTGAGGAATATCCTCACCGTCAACCGACCAATCCGCTTTCAGGTCATAGAAGTTGCGGACACCCGAGCCCCCGGTGTCGCCGTTGACCGAACCCCATTCTTCAGGGCCGCCTACATCTGAGAGGAATTTCGAGAAGGTGTAGGAGGCCGTAAAGACAAGGCCTTGGCCGAAACGGTGTTTGAAGTTTGCCTGCAATGCGTTGTAGTTGTTCGTTCCGATCGGGGGTTCCTCGTCTGAGACGCTTCCGCAGAATTCCGGATACGGCGACAGGGATTGGGCTACCGTCCACGGGCAAGCCATGGGGGTAAGCCCGAGGCTGGCCAGAGGCGCGGCATACGGATTGGTGCCCGCCGAGGCGTTCAGCCCTGAGCCCATAGACAGATATTGTGGATTGAGCTGGCCGTAGTTCATGCCGCCGGAATTGGTAATGCGCCTTCCCCGGCTTCCCACGTAGTCAACATCCAACACGTCGTTGGGGGTGAAGGCGTATTGGAATCCATACATGAACTGTTGGGTTAAAGGATCGGGGCGATTACGAAGCAGGACGCTGGGGGTCTGGCCTACGCTCGTCAGGCCTTTTAGCGCGCTGCCCGTAACTGGCACAAGGCCCGATTGGAATGCCTGTGCAAAAGGCGTAGTCACCGTGGTCCCGTCGGGCGACGAAGTGAAGGCCGTCGAAGTTGAATACCCCGGGTCCGGTCCATTGCCGCCGTAGAAGTTTCTCGCGTAATAAACGCCGTAGCCGCCACGCATCACCAGCTTGGGCATCCCGGCCCACTCGAAGCCGAGTCGAGGCGCAAGGTCATGCTTATTCGGGTTATAAAGGGAACGGTTCCCCGGCTGGTTGTAGACGGTCTCCCCATAAACGGGAATCCCCGTTGCCGCGCTGATCGGATTGAGGGCGTTTAGATCGAAATACGCCTGCTCGTTATGCCGGGCAGTTGGCGGCATCTGAATTTCATAGCGGACACCCACGTTCACCGTTAACTTTTGGTTTGCTTTCCAATCGTCCTGCACGTACATGCCATGCAGGTAATAGGTTGGCGCCGGAAATGCGTTAAATCCAGTAGAGCCTCCCGTGCCTACGCCGGAGTTTGCGGCGCCCGCCATGAAAGAAGCAAGCGGATCACCGTTTGTGGTGACGGAAGGATTCAATGGGTCGGGACCTGCCGTCATGGCAGCAGAGAAGTTGAATACTGTCGGTATCAGTCTGCCGCCGTCATCTGTTTGCCAAACCCCCATATAGCCGATCCCGAGGGAATGGGCCTTGAAACTCTTGTTCACGTCTATAGTCAGGCTGGCATTATTCTCAGGAAAGGTAGCTTCGCCAGAGTTCTGCGTCGCCCCTAAGGGAGCAACAACGCTGCCGCTAAAGGTGTTCCCAAACTGAATCTGCGGGAACTGCGGCGTCCACGAATCGAGCTGGGACGGCAACCCGAGCGATGAAGGTTGGAAGGGATAGCCCTGGACAACGTTGCCTGCGGCAAAGCGCGTGAAAAACAGGTCGCTGGTCAGGATTAGCGTTGGCGAAAAGACGTGAGAATAGCCCAAAACCCCAAAGTCGCGGTTGTTCGGGTCAAATACGTAGGGCCCGGCAACATCGCTCGCTCCGTAAAAGGCGCCGGTTTGGACTTTTCCCTCGTGCTTATTCGAGAATTGTCCGTAGATGCGGTTTTTCGCGTTGATGTTGTGGTCAATGCGAATACCCCACTCGTTGGAAGTGGTGGCTGCAGTCGTCGCAGTGTTGAAGTTGAATCCGCCGCCGGGATTCTTCGGCGCCGGCCAGTAGTTTCCAGTAGCAAGCTTATTGGCCAGAGCGTCGATCGCCCCAACTCCGGACGTGGGAATGAAATTTCCAGAATAGGGATCGCGGATGGAGACGGTTTGTCCGACCTGGTTATTGGCCGTGGCGCAGGTAGCCGTAACCTGCCTGGAGGAATACGGGTTATAGATCGCCCCTTGATAGATAGGCCGGCACAGAGCGTCGGTTCCGATCTGTGTGGTGGTGAGCTCGGATGAGAAATCACCGCCCTCCTGGGCAGTGGTAGGCACATTGGCGCTGTAGGAGAGTCCGCCGTTAAGGCGCAAGCCCTCATAGTTGGCGAAGAAGAACGTTTTGTTGCGTCGCTTATAGATGCCCGGGATATACAACGGGCCGCCGCCGGCAAATCCGAACTGATTGCGATGGTCGCCAGTTTTGGGGACGCCATGCAGATTGTTGAAGTAGAGGTTGGCGTCAGCATCGGGGTTGCGGAGGTATTCGTCAGCAAGGAAATGATAATCGCTGGTGCCGGACTTAGTCGTGATGTTGATGACATTGCCGGTACTGAATCCATATTCGGCTGAGAACGAATAGCTGGTTACGTTGACTTGTTGCGTGTCCTCAGGGGCGGGCACATACTGGACTCCTCCCCAGCCTTGAGCGACATCGTAGCCGCCCTCCAGAAGGAAGAGGTTGGTGCCGAAATAGCCGCCGCCGAAGTTCAGGAATGAATAATCCTGATCTGCCGTGTCTTCACTGCCGCCGGCCGCCAACAACTGACGGTCGCCCTGGGTGTTGACGGCGGAATTCAATGTCGCAAAGGCTAGGTCATTTCGGAGGTTGAGGGGAAGCTCTTGAAGTTGCTGCGTCGTGAGGTCGGTGCTGATGTTCGAGTCCTGTGTCTGGAGGAGCGGCCCGCTGGCATTTACCGTGACCTCCTCGGTAGTGCCGACTGTCAGCCTAATCTCCGTGGTCAGCGTATCTCCCGGAGCGAGAGCGATTCCGCCTTGCCGGGTAGTTTTGAATCCCGGCGCGCTCGCCTCGAGGACGTAGGTGCCTTCCGGGAGAAAGGCGAAGGTGAACTCCCCCGTAGCAGACGAGGTGTCGCTTCGAATGATGCCGGTGTCTGGATCGGTGAGCTTCACTGTGGCTTTCGGGACTCTGGCCCCGGTCGGGTCGGTCACTGCGCCCGAAAGTGAGGCCGTTATACTTTTCGACTGCGCATGGAGTACGGGCAGGAAGGTCAGCCCAAGGGTCATTGGAACCACCAGGACTGCCAGAAGAACCAGACGGAATTTAGTCATGCTGCCTCCTGAGGTGTTTCTGGTTATATCTCGCATTTGGTTGGCACACCCCCTTCAAGAGGGCTCGGATTCACGAGAATGAAACCGATTAACCGGTCGATTTCGAAGGTGGCACCCAAACCCCGTCCCGCTTGCCGAGGGCAAAAGCAAGCGTCAACTTGATTCGAACCGGGAGTAAACGTTAACTTAAGTACGGGCGCAAGTAGACGTTGATTCCTAAAGGGATGGCAACGTGCTGTATGGTACTGTTCGAGGGCAATTCTTGGAATTAGCTCTTGTTAATGAAGTTCCAAGGGGGTACAGTACTGTTGCGAGACGAGGATTCGAGGCTGTCTATGGGGTCCACCGTCGAAAAGGCCGACTCAGCTGATCGCGAAAAGCTCCCGGAAAAGGTATCTGCGGCTGAAGTGCGTAAGACGCTTTCTGCGATCTTGCAAAGCCCCCCTTTTCACTCAAGTAAACAATCTCAAGAGCTGCTGCAATATATAGTCGATCAGAGTCTTGGCGGCCATCTTGAGATGCTCAAGGAACGCATCATCGGTGCGCATGTTTTTGGCAGGCGCCCAGACTACGACACGAATGTTGACCCGATCGTTCGCGCGAGGGCGGCGGAGGTCAGAAAGCGCCTCGCGCTCTACTATCAGACAGCGCGTGAAGAAGCTGTCCTGATCGGCATCCCCTCCGGTTCGTTCAAGGCCATTTTTGAATGGGCTGACAAGGTGCCTCACCCGCTGCCGGCCACCCATCCCGAGATCGAGGGCGCCCAACTGTTCCTCGAGCCCGTAACGCCGGCGTCCCCGCGCGTGATTGATGGCCCCGAACAGCGCTCATCCTATGCCACATTCCGCGGTCTAATATGGTGGATCGCGATTGCCGTCGCTGTAATACTCCTGGGATGGGCAGTACGGCACTACTTCGCGTCTTCCGATGAGCGCGCCTTTAATCAATTCTGGTCGCCTGTCCTGGATAAATCCAACCCGGTTCTGATCTATATCGGCAGCAATGCTGTCTATGAATTGTCTCCTTCTTATATTGACTCTTATTACAAGCAACACGCCCGAAGCGGAAATGAGGAGATGGGACTGGAGTCATATATCCCACTGGCCCCCGGTACCAAAATTGACGTTCAGGATCTTTATCCCGCAAAGGACACCTTCGTTACCATCGGCGATGTTGCAGCGACGACAAAGATCGTGTCTCTGTTGGTGCGTCGCAACAGGCAATTCGACATCCGATACGGAAACGATGTGGCATACGGGGACCTTCTTGAGAGCCCTACAATCCTGATCGGTGCGCACAACAACCCATGGACCCTTACTATGACCGGGAATCTGCGTTATGTATTTGATGGGCCCATGGCCATCCAGGACCGCTCCAACACCCAAAAACGGTGGTCCGCGAATTCCGACTTCACCGAGGACTATGCGATCGTGTCCCGGGTATTGAATTCCAAGACGGGCACTACGGTCATCACTGCGGCAGGAATCGGATATGTGGGAACCCGTGCCGCTGCCGAATTCCTGACCAATCCACAATCGATCTCGGCGTTGGTCAAGTCCCTGCCCAAAGATTGGGAGAATAAGAATCTACAGATTGTTCTGCACACCACCGCCATCAACCAGCTTCCAAGCACTCCGGACATCGTTGCGATTTACTGCTGGTAGTCTCCATCTGAGATTCTGAGCCAATATTCGTTGCGGTCGCGGTTGCAAACGAAAGCAAACCGAGACAAATGAACACACCGAACGACCGACCCAGCAGTTTTGGTACAGAACCGGCCAATCGGATAGGTGACTCGGAAACCGGCCTCCGGTTGCCGACGAAATGATCCACGATAAAGTAGTATCCCGTTGCTCATTGGCTTTTCGAACAGTAACAAATCGCACCGTCACTCATCGAGAAAGCGGATCCACATGGACGAGTAATCGGCTTTCCGGACAAGTGGCCCTTGGCTTAACTGTTGACTTCGAGTCGCTCTTTGACACATCGCACGTGGAGCTTTCCGCGCATCTGTCCTCGCCGCAGCGCCAAAGCCCGAAGACGGGGGACTCGAATAAGGCGGAATAAGGCGGTCGAATAAGGCGGAATAAGGCGGCCGACCGCAACCCCGTCAATGAATTGCTCACAGATTTCAGGTATCGAGTGGTTGTGCCAGACCACTCGATCAACGAATCTTTGCCCTGCATCCTCTAATCAGGGTTCGGCTACCGTAGACAACGCAGAACGAGCTAGTCGGTGAGTGCTTTGGCGAACCGGCGCATAAAGGTTTTGCAGACCGTCCCTCTTTCAGAGACGGGATCGCGTCGCCTACACTGGGACAAAATTTGTCGCATATGAACATGGATGAATCGTATTGGTCTATCACAAACAGGAATTCGCGCACCGTCCGCGGTAACGCCCTCAAACCATCGTCATCAGTTTTGTGATCAGTCCTTCGCGCCTTGGAATTCAAACGGCTCGCCCGGTGGGAATCAACCCACCCAATTGTTCAGGAACACCCAACAAAACCCGATAAGACAAGTTCGGCAGGTGCTTAATCTGAGCCAACTCGTGCAAGCTCAAATAGCGAGACTTGGCCTTTAGCTGTAAATAGACCTCATTGATTGGCCAGTAAGCTCGCTCCAATATCGTATGGAAACACCTTCCTTCTAATTGCGCTGCTCGTATGCGGGCCGCATGCCGTTCTTGAAACCTTGCGCTCCGGCTAACTTTCGGTGCTAAATTCACAGCGACATCCACATCACCTAGACGCTCAGCGTCTGACAACATACTGCCAAATAAAATGACGTCTTGTACGCGATAGAGATATTGGGATGTGGCGTTAACCTTACGAACCCTTTCCAGAAAATCAGTAAGGACACGTTCGGCGGTCTTTCGACAAATTTGTCTGGCGCCGGTCGCATTTGCCAAATCATGTCCATAGTTTGTCAGTTGAAAAAGCTGGCCTTCATCAAACTTGCCGGCCTCCTTGTTGCCTGAACTCAAAAGTTTGCTAAGGAGGTCAGCGGCCGCCTCCGGACTCAATGCAAGGGCATCTGCGGCTTGTTCGGGCAAAAAGCAAGTGAATCGATGCCTTCGAACGAACTTGCGCAATTCGAAAGTTGGGTAACCCGCAATCCGTTGGTCTGAAGTGATTCTCATCTGTCTCTCCGTTTCTCTGGCAATGAAAAGCGCGCGCCAAGCATGCTGTTCCTCTCAAGGTTGGTCAAATCTCTGAATCGTCCGCGACGATATAGCTGCCGAGCATTCAATCCAGCCTGAGAACCCTCTACCCAACCACCGATTTCAGCCAAGGGAAAACGCTCAGCCATGACGATACACAGACCGCGATGACTGTGAAACGGAAGCGCTGCCGGATCGGTCGCACGTGGTGAAAGTGGGTCACGATTTTCAAACCGATCAGTAGCGGCACAACTTTAGATCGCGTCCCTCACGCATAAGTGCCCTTTTGGACGTGAAGAGCATGCCCCCGAACCGGGATTTGGTCAATTGTTTCCCAATTCCATGCAGCTGCCTCAAGACGAAGCCGGGTTGGAGGGCGGGAGTCGGCGTCCATTTGACCGAAAACCGAATTCGACCCAAGATTTCCACACTTCGCCGGGCCGTACCGGTCCGGATACCACAGGCCGGGAGGAAATGAGGTTATGGGATCTGCGCTAACCATGCGAGAAGTTGAGGCGGTCGAACTCGAAACTGAGGTGATAAACTCGGCTGAGTTGGCAAAACGGCTTGGTGTACCCGAAAGCTGGGTACGGTCCCGAAGAAACCCCAAGAGAACGAGCGATCCCATTCCTCATTACAAGTTGGGACGCTACATCAATTTCCCATGGGGAAGCAGTGTGCTTCGGGAATGGCTTGATCGCCAGCTCGTGGGCGCGAACAGAGACCGGTCAGGAAGGAGACCTGAATGACCAAATCTGTTCGTTATCAAAAAGGGCAACTGTATCCAGAACATAGTGCGTGGTTCGTGCGTTACCGCGAGCGACGCCGGCAGCAAGACGGTTCGATCAAAAACGAGCGGCGAAGTAAACGGCTGGGCAGTATGCAGGATTACCCGACGAAATGGGAGATTGAACCGGTGCGAATTGCCTTCATGCAGAAGGTGAATTCGGGCCAGGTCATCGCCGACGAGTGCATGACGCTGTTGGAGTTTGTCGAGGCCGTTTACCTGCCGTGGGCGCAGACGGAACTGCGAGCCAGCACGCACAAGGGATACCGGGAGATCTGGGAGAATCACATGTCGGGCCGCGTCGGTCAGATTCGTGTGCGCGAGTTCAGAACGGTGCACGCCAGCAGGATGCTTCGCGCGATTGCTGGCGAACACAATCTGAGGAAGAGTTCGCTGCAGCACATTAAGTCGGTGCTGAGCGGAATCTTCACGCACGCGAAGAATGAAGGCGCGTTCGACGGAGCCAATCCGGTACAGGGCGCACTGATCCCCAACAGCGCACGCGAGTCGGGGGAAACGTACGCTTACAACCTGGCGCAGATTCTTCGGATTCTCAACGTCCTGCCGTTGCTTCCCCAAGCAGTCGTCGCTACCGCATCCCTGGCCGGGCTGCGCGAGGGCGAACTGCGAGGACTGGAATGGCCGGACTATACGATAGAGCAGCTGTCGGTGAATCGCTCGGCGTGGCGGGAGTTTGTCAACAAGCCCAAGACCCGCGCGAGCCGCCAGCCGGTTCCGGTGATTCCCAAGCTGGCGACGATCCTTGATGCGTATCGCTCGTCCATGCACCACCCCACCGCCGGGGTCATGTTCCACCATGGCAACGGCGAAAGGATGGACATGGACAAGCTGGCGCAACGGGTGATTCGTCCTGCGGTCGAGGCCATCGGGCTCAAGTGGTACGGCTGGCACGGGTTCCGTCGCGGGATTGCGTCCAACCTGTACGCGCTGGGGGCCAATGAAAAGACCGTGCAGAGGATTCTGCGCCATGCGCATCCACACGTCACTAAAGAGCGTTACATCAAAACCTTCGATTCCTCTGTGATCGAGGCGATGGAGCGCCTGCAGGCGACGGTGGAGGTGCTGGAGAGCGTGTCCAGCAATTGGCCAGCAGGTGCCGACAAGGCACATGCTAAACTGTTGATAGAAAACCGCGGAGAGATGGCCGAGTGGCTGAAGGCGGCGGTTTGCTAAACCGTTGTACGGTCAAAAGCTGTACCGGGGGTTCGAATCCCCCTCTCTCCGCCAGAATTTTTTCTGATGTCTGAATCTAAACTCAAATGTAAGAAAGTAATAAACTTAACTGTTGTAACCCTAGTAACATGTGTCACCTCAGGTCCGTCCGACACGTTCAAATCCGCTCAGAAACCATAACATGTGGGAATTACCATAAAACGAGTTTTGGGGCGTTTCTCAAAAATGCGGCGGCGGAGTTTCGAGCCGAGGGAGCAATTGATTCCGAACGGTAGCATAGACGCTGGGTTAGGAAGAATATTTCTCGGTTTAACGCTCGACGAGACTTCCAAGCTGAAGCGCTTCGCTCTTGAGATGTCTGATTGACCATTCAATCCTGTGGATCAATTCCCTTTCACAGCCTTTTGTCACGAACCCAGAGGCGTTTCAAAGCGCGGGCACTTGCAGTGCGCCCTTTGGACAACTGAATTCGCGGCTACCCGTACAGACCCCTTTATTCAAGACCGGCCTTTCCCGATCAAGGGGAACTCCTCAAAGGCCGAGAGAACAGTATTCGCGGGACTCAATTGGTTTCGGTCATCCCTCGGAAGTGTGCCGAACAGTGCAAGCAGTTCGAAAAGCCTTCAGAGCTTTCAACTCGTACCGGACAGTGCCGCCCGGTACGTATTGGATATAGTCCGGGCCCTTTCTCCGCTGCCGCCACTTTTTCAGCTGCCCAGCAGAGACACCGATAACGGTTGCTGCTCCGGATTCATTGAAAACCGGATTGTCGTCATAAGCCGATATAGGCTTGCGTTCAACAGCCAGGTAATTGCGTAACGGGGCGCTCCAGATACAGCAATAAGACATTTCGGTATTAACTTTGCCTCAAAGAGCGCATGGGCAATGATTCGATCACTGAAGCGATGCGCGCACGGCCCAGCACGAGATTGCCAACGATGGAGCCTCGCTTACAGCGCCATTCGCGCCATGTCCGCAGCCATTTCGGGACCTATTCCGCTGAATGCTGCGGTTATCTCCTTAGCGCGTCCCAAAGCTGCTTCGACGTTTGGCAGTATGTTTTGTTGGCCGACATGATTCATGAATTCCGACCCGGCCAGCAACTCTGCCGGTTGTTCGCGTGCGCCGCAGAGCAGCAGGGTGCGCCCCGATTTATGCAGGCGGTCTGCGAAAGTCTCAAGAGCATGTAGACCGGTGGCGTCGAGCGCGGTCATATTGCGCAGCCTCAGGATCATCACCGCAGGGAACGCCTTCATATCTCGAGTGGCTTCAACCAGTTTCTCTGTGGTACCGAAGAGAAACGGTCCATGAATGCGCAGAATTGCAACATTGGGCGGGATCTCCTTGTCGTGCAGGACATGAGCACGGCCATCCCGCAAGTATTCTTCTGTAACCGGAGCTACGGTGGTTGTTTCGGCGACGCGGTAAATATAAAGCAGCGCGGCCAGCGCCATCCCTACGCCGACGGCGACGGTGAGGTCGGCAACGACGGTCAAAGTGAACGTAACCGCCCACACCGCGATGTCAGTTTTCGCGAGCCGCAGGACTGACCCGATCTCGCGCCACTCGCCCATATTCCAGGCAACGACAAACAGCACCGCGGCCAGGGTCGCCAGCGGCACAAAGCGCGCCAACGGCGCAGCCACTAGCAAGATCGTCAACAGAGTGAGTGCATGAATCATCCCTGAGATGGGCGTGCGCGCGCCAGACCTGATGTTGGTTGCGGTGCGCGCAATGGCGCCTGTTGCTGGAATGCCGCCGAAGAGAGGCGACACCAGGTTGGCTACGCCCTGGGCGACCAACTCGACGTTGGAGTTGTGCTTGTCGCCGCTCATGCCATCCGCTACGACGGCAGATAGCAGGCTTTCCACTGCGGCCAGCATGGCGACCGTGAAGGCCTCGGGCAGCAGAGGCAGAATATGCCCCGCGTGCAGTTGCGGCATGGTGAATGGTGGAAATCCCAGCGGAATTCCTCCAAAGCGGCTGCCCACCGTCTCGACGGGAAGATGCAGCAGCGGGACAGCAATGGTTGCGGCAAACAGCGCCACTATCGAGCCGGGAATGCGCTTGTTCCATTCGCGGCCAAAGCAAAATGATGGCCAGCGAAGCGCAGGCGACTGCTGCCGTTTGCCATTGCGTCGTTGCCAAGTGCTCGATGAGCGCTGCCATTCGCCTGAGAAATTCGCTCGGAACGGGCGGAGTGGTGAGGCCGAGAAAGTCTTTGATTTGGGTGGAGGCAATCAGCAGCGCAATACCGTTGGTGAAGCCGATGATGACCGGACGGGGAATGAATTTGACCGCCGCGCCCAGGCCTGTGACTCCCATAATGACGAGCAAAACTCCGGCCATGAGCGTGACCAGGGCAAGGCCGGACATGCCGAATCGGGCCACAATTCCCGCAACAATCACGACAAATGCGCCGGTGGGTCCGCCGATCTGGGTTCGCGAACCTCCCAAGGCAGAAATCAGGAAGCCAGCGACGACCGCCGTATACAACCCAGCCTGCGGGGTCACTCCCGATGCAATGCCAAAGGCCATCGCCAGTGGCAAGGCAACCAAGTCCGACCGTGATTCCCGCAATCAGATCATGGATAAATTGCTCCGAAGTATAACCGCGGAGGCACAGAACCGATCGTGGCAGCCATTCGTTCTTAGTACTCATTTCGAGGCTTCAACCTCTTCGAGAATGGACAGGTCCTCGCTCAGTTGCTTATGGAAGTACTTCCGCATCAGATCCAATACCTGGATGATCAGGGGATCTCGCACTGAGTAGAAGACCTGATTGCCTGCCTTCCGGTTCACCACGATTTGTTTTGCCCGGAGAACGGCAAGGTGCTGGGAGACATTAGCCTGCTCCATCCCGAGCCTTTCGATAATCGCGCCGGCAGCAAGCTCTCCATCGCGAAGCTGCTCGAGTATCGCGATGCGCGTAGGGTGTGCAAGGGCCTGAAAGAACTCCGCCTTGAACTGTCTTAGCGTCTCTGGCATACAAGTATATTAGCATATTCGATATTTCTTATATTATTGGCGATGAGCAATCTTGTTCTCCGAGAATGATCGTCCGAACACTTCGCCATTTGTGGGCCAAAATCCTAGTGCGGGCAGGAACAGCAGAAAACGTTAGCGATGGCCGGAGGCCCTTGGGACTTCAATAAAACGCTTGGAATTTCCGATGACTACGAATTCTACACCGCCGCCGACTACATCTCGGTTTATGCTGAACGTCCAAGCATTTTTCAAAATTGGGTAAGCAACGTCGCCCCTTTCGGGGCACGCATGAGTGTTCCAGGCCTCGGCAACTTTCCTCTGCCGATGGAGATTTCATCTGCGAACACCAAGGCAGTCAAGAGTCTCACGCGTCGGCCTCAATACGTGATGCGCCGCTTCAAATCTGCGGGAACCCCGGTCACATTTGGCGCCAGGTCATTTCCAGTCGCACCGGAATTTCGTTCTTGATCGGTACGGTCAGGAACGAAGGCCGGTCGATCTTAAAATCAGAACACGTCGCCGGGACTGTCCCTGATATCTGCACCTCGTTACCTTGAGTAACGCGTCGTAACGGCAAGTGGATATAGCGGGCGGTCTGGCCGGCAAACTGAACTTCAAGATCTGCATAAATCGTAGAGCCCGTGATTGCCGCTTCAGGAAACTGTGCGCGCACGGTGACCATGGGAAACTGCGCTCCGCGTGTAGCTTCTATCATGTGAAGATCACGATTGCTATCGCCGGAATCGAACGATTTCACAGGCACGGCTATGAGGAAATTACATTGCCCGGCGTGGCAAATGCCTTTGCCCTTTGCTTCGTGACTTACACCGTCAACCTGGTGCATGGGATGAGACATGTGATAAGTCAGTGTGGATTTGTCTAATACCCATTGCGAATCTGTCTGAGCAACAAGAGGAAGCGCGAAAAGGAATAGGGCGAGCACCAGACTTCTGATCATTGTTTCTCCCAGAATTTCCAATGGATCGGCCACGAGACCGCAACAATCGAGGCGCCATAAGCTGCCGTCGTCACAAAAGCTGCAGTGCCATGGTAGGACGCCATGCCGTGAACTTTCTCGCCGGCGTTCTCCTGCTTGTAGGCCATGATTCCTAAAAGAGGCGTGATGATCATGCCTGGACCATGCACCCATTCCAGGTCGCGATGCAGCCGGATGGCTCCTTTAGGTTTCACTCCCGGAATCTTCGGCGCAAAGATCGCGTAATATGCCGTTGTCCAATACATCCCCGTTGTCAGGCCGCCAAGCGCGATATGGAAGTCGAGATTGGCCGCAGTCGGCTCTTTGATAGTCTGCCCATTTCTCCCCTTGGCTTTTGCCTGTGGCCCCGTGATCAGTGTCGCTATCATGGGAATCGTGGTGACAAGACCCAGTGTCTGATGCACTTTGAGCATGTGCGTGCGTTCGTTCAGCCTTGTCTGCAGCTGCGCGTTGGCCTGCGTCTGTTGAGGAGTAAATCCGAGGTCACCCAACGAAGGCGCGGTCTCCGGGTTCTGCTTCTGGTTAGTCTGGCCCTGCTGTTTCTGGTTCGTCGCAGGAGTTTGATCCGCTTGCCCGGCCTGCGCGATTTGGACAGCAGGTTCCGGAGCAGAGGGTAATTCGGCAATGTTGGGCGAAGAAGTTGGCGCGAGAGTCGCCGTAACAGAAAGTGTCACCGTCGCACGCTCGACCTCCTGAGCAACGCATAGCCACGGAGCCGACAAGAGGAAACAGCACAGTACGATTTCCCGTCGTGCCATCCCTCTAAGAGCTGCCATTGTCAACATCTTCGCTCCAACTATTTCCAAAATAGCTCTTCCCGGCACTTCTGCTTCATGACGATTTGTTCATTCAGCGGCTTTGCCGAAAAGCCTTAGATGCAGTTTTGAAGCAAGCGGGGAGAGACCAAGTCTAGCGGTACCTGGCTATTCGACTGCTGATTTCTTAATCCAGTCGAGCCTTCCGCCTGGGATGCCTTAGGCAATCAGGTGGTGAGTGGCTGCGGTCCGGACCAGGCCTACGCCGAAATCGATCTCCCACTCGGGAGAAAAACTCAAGCCGGTATCGGCAAAGATCGGCTGTCGCCGCTCGTGCAAGTCGTTCTTACTATAAACATTGGCCGATCGATAGAAAAAGCGCTTGCACCAATCTAACGAATGTGAGATAACTACGCCATGCGTAGTACGCGACACGTAGTAGACATCGAAAAAGAGGTGGCAATGGGACATTACTCCGATCCGCCGTTGCTGGTTCTCGCCAGTCTCGCCAGTGGGCCAAAGCACGGGCACGCCATGATCGAGGACATTGCCGGCATGTGCGGTACCCGTCTTGGCCCAGGAACTCTTTACGGAGCGATTGCACGCCTGGAACAGCAGGGCTGGATCGAGCCCCTGCCACCAGATGATCGTCGCCAGCCTTATCGAATCACGAGGGAAGGCCGGCGGATTCTAGGAGCGAAACTGACCACGCTGCAACAGTTCGCAAAAGCCGGTCTGAAAAGGTTGGAAGCCTTATGAGTCCCGTAATCGCCCCCCTGCTCACGCGTCTCTATCCGCGAGCATGGAGAGACCGATATGGAGCGGAGTTCGAGGCGCATCTTGAAGTCAGTACCGGCGGCCTTGCCGATGCAGTGAACGCGATTTGGTCGGCAATTGGCGAGCGAATATTTCCGACGGTAGGAGGTCAAATGGATCAACACCCTCATTCTTTTGGCGTCATCGTGAAGCAGCCGAGCGCTTTTCTTCCGGTGGCTATGTCATTGACTGCCCTGGCTCTGGTGCTTGGCCATATTGCCATGTTCGGCGTTGCCCGAGAGGCCGATGAGGGGGCAATCGCACATCTCTGGCAAATTCTTATGGCGGGACAGTTGCCGGTGCTGGCGTTCTTCGCGATTAAGTGGCTACCACGCGCCCCAAAGCAGACGCTCTCCGTGATTGCGCTGCAAGCTGGGGCTGCGCTTGCATCAATAGCGCCGGTCTTCTTTCTGAAGCTCTAAATGTAAGTTGGTCGAAAGAGCTGGAAAGGTGCTCCCAAACAATGATTAAGCACTGATTGACGCTCATGCCTGCTCGACAATATCGGCGCGGAATAATGTCGCTGGTCAGTGCGAACCGGCAGAACACCTGAAAATAACAATAATGGCGGCGAGAGACAGCAATGCTCCAATTTCCGTTGCCACACTAAGATCGAAGCGAATCGCCGATCCTTTAACCATGATCGTTAACGGCGGAATCCCATTTGGGTCGGAGAGCGTACCTCGATACAAGCCACGAGCGGCGAACGCCAGAAAGAAACCAAGCATTGGGATGCCCGCCAGTATCGCAGCCAAATAAAAACGTTGCGCCTGCATCGGCCCAGCGGCAACGATCAGAACGATTTCAATTAATGCGAGCCAGACCGAGTTGAAGGTTTGCCACACGAGATGAAACCGCGCGTGGCCCGGCCATAAGGGATTCGTTGCGTGGGTTCGAATGAGGTCAATAGCCGGCGTGGCGAGGCCCTGCAAACCGCAAAGGATGGCCAACAGGGCGCGGGCAACTGTCCGATGTGTCACAACATCTCCTAGTCCATTCCGACGCCGATCCGGAAGTTGCGCTCGATCAGTTGGAGCTTGACGTTGCTGGCCCCGGCAAGTGAACACGATTCTGTGAAGCGAGCGGAAGAGTTACGGAGATTCGCGCTCCCCCGGTCTCTCGATTCGATGCCGTCACTGCTCCCCCATGGGCGCGTGCTACTGCATCGACAAATGCCAATCCGAGTCCATGTCCATTTGAATCCCGTCCCTTTACACGGCGCTCAAATACATGCAGGAGAACCTCCGGCTCGAATCCTGGGCCGTCATCTTCGAGAATCAGCCACGCCGCATCCTCCTCGCTTCGCAGTTCAATCGCGAGCGTGCATTCCGCCGGCAAGTGCTTCAGCTCGTTGTCGAGCAGATTGGCAATCATTCGGTGAAGCAGCGCCGCGTCAGCCGGAATTTCTACCCGGCCGCTGCTCTGCAGGCTGACCTTTAAGCCCTTCTCAGAGAGAGAGGGTTCGTAGAGATCGAGCATGGCCTTGAGCAAGTTGTCTAGATCAACTTGACTGCGTGTGAGTCGAAGGGCGTCCGCCTTGGCCTCGGCAACATCGAGCGATTTATTCAAGAAATCCGTGAGACGATCCAGTTCGTCAATAGCTGAAACAATCGGTTCGGTCTGCTCACCGTCTGCGGATGCCGATAAAGACATCTCGAGTTTTCCGCGAATGGCCGTCAGAGGACTGCGCAAGTCATGGGCCAGCGAATCTGTGATGGTATGCAATTGGTGGATCGAACTCTCAATCCGATCGAGCATGCGATTGAGAGTGAGGGCCAGGTGGCTGATTTCATCGTTACGTTTGGTCGTGGGCACCCTGGCGTCGAGATCGGAATGGCCGATGCGAGAGGCGGCTTCAGTAATCCTCCGCACGTGACTTAGCATTCGTCGAGTCGTCAAGAATACGATCCCGAAGCCGAGCAAAACGATGAGTAGATACAAAAGGAAAAAACGCATACGCAGATTTGCGAGCACGCGCAGCTCATCTCGTTCCGACAGACCTAGAAAGATATAACTGCCGTCGTCAATTCGGGCCGAAGCCACGCGAAATGGGACGGCGAACCCGGGAACGTGCAGATCGGTTGGATGGTCCTTCGAGATGCGGATTGCATTGATCGCCTTCAGATGGGCTTCGCCGCTGCCCGCGCCCACCCATAACTTGAGCGAGCCGTCGGTGCCCGATTGCAGAAAGAAAACCGAATCGTCAGCGCCGCTCTCGCTGGGCAGCTTATTGGGCACTTCGCGGGCGGCCAGCTCCGCAACTTCTCCCACAACGCGGTCATAGAGGGCGTCTTTCGGAGTGCGCTCAGCTACGTCGCCGAGCACCTCGACCTCACCCGACAGCCATGCATCGCTGCGGCGCTGTATATCGCCAGCCATAAACCTTTGCAGAAAGATAAAAACCACGATAGTGCCGCAGGCAAAGGCAAGAGTTGCCCACAACGAAATGCGCCATGCGGCGCTGCGCAAAGGCGGATTACCTGTCCTTAAGGACATAGCCTACTCCTCGCATGGTTCCAATCAACTGATGCTGCCCAGGACCGTCAACCTTGCCGCGCAAACGATAGATGTGCACGTCGACCACATTTGTGTCGGGTTGTATGCGCATGCCCCAGACCTGATCAAGGATCATCGATCTTGTGACGACGCGGCCGGCATTTCTGCACAGATATTCGAGGAGCACGAATTCTTGCTGGGTCAGTTGGAGAACTTTTCCGCCTCGTGAAGCCTCTCGTCTCAAGAGATCAAGTTCGAGGTCGAGTACGCGCAAGCGCGTGGCCTCGCTGGCCGCCGGTGCGTTGCGCTTAAGCAGATTGCGCAGGCGCGCCAACAACTCAGCGAGCGCAAACGGCTTGGTCAGATAGTCGTCGCCACCCTGCTCCAGTCCCCGCACGCGATCATCGACCGAGCGGCGTGCAGAGAGAATTAAGACAGGAGCCTTCACGCCCAGTTGACGCAAGCGAAGGATCAAGCTGATTCCATCCTGATCAGGAAGTCCAAGATCGACAATGAGTATGTCGAATGCACTTTCGACTGCCAGCCGTTCGGCGGTCTTGCCGTCCGGCGCAGTCTCTACCTGGTAACCGGCTTCTTCAAGGGACCGGCGCAGGAAACTCTGTATATCAATTTCGTCTTCAACGAGCAGAAGGCGCATGAAGGGATATTAGTTCATCTGGATCGCCCATTTACAGTGCCCCGGCTGTGGCTTGGAGTCTTCGTTCAACAAACGATGCCTATTTCACTTGAATGAACGCATTGTCATCTACGTGTTCGATCTCCGTTATCTCCAATGACTATCCTCAGATTCAAGTCTTCTTGAAACTCATTTACCGAAGCCGGTCGGACGGACTTGGAACCGAATCGGAGAGAAGTGTATTCCATCACTTTTAAAGATGAACGAAACGTCATGCAATCTGGCCATATATCGCGCTTTCCACGCACACCTGAATTCGTCTTTACAGTAAATTGAAGTTCCTGATATCGCGGCAGCCGTGCCGGGATTCTCAGGCACACTTAGTCCAGCCTTTTACAGCTTTATCGAGGACCAAAGTGCATTCGGCATATGTTAAGAATCAGTTGGACACGAGTTTTCTTGCGGAAGCATTTGGTTCCTCATTGCCGCTGCCATCCGTTTTAGACCCGAACTTCGAATGTGCGCTCCGTCATGTTCTTGACAACCCCGGTAGCCTGATCCGCCCCAAACTGGTCTTCCAAATGGCAACCGCTTACGGGCTCGCTCGCACTCATGCTCAAGAGCTCGCTGTTGCGCTCGAATATTTCCACACGGCTTCACTTCTGTTCGACGATCTGCCATGCATGGATAACGCTTTGGAACGTCGCGGCGCTCCCTGTACGCATCTTGTATTCGGCGAAGAGGGCGCCATTCTTACCGCGCTCGCTTTGATCAATCGCGCCTATGCGCTCACCTGGCGCGCTATTGCAGGTTCCCAGTACGCCAAAAAATCCGAGGCGCTTTCCTTTCTCGAGAAAAGCCTTGGCGTGGAAGGGTTGCTGAACGGACAGAGCTTCGATCTCCACTACTCCACGCTGCCCCGTACGCTCGAGACTACCGAACATATTGCGCGAGGCAAGACTGTTTCCCTGATCAGGTTGACGCTCGTGCTTCCGGCCAAGTTGGGCGGGGCGTCACAACGGGAGCTTCAGCAGATTGAGCGTATATCAATCTTCTGGGGACTCGGCTACCAGATTCTGGACGACCTCAAAGATGTGCTTCAGGTCTCTGCGCAGACCGGAAAGACACCGGCTCGTGACGCCTTGATGGGCCGCCCCAACATCGCGGTGGCCATTGGAATCCGCGGCGCTGTGCAGCGCCTTACAAGACTTATCGATTTAGGAGACCGAGCGATGCGGAGCCTTCTTGTCTTGCGGCCCGAACTTGACTTCCTGAAAAGATTACGAGGCGAACTCCAGCAGGAGCTCGCCCGGGTCACTCGGGATTCGTTCGAACTAGTGGAGAAGAGCAAGCCGTGATCTTCCTCAAGTTGATTGTGACCAACCTGCGCCGGCACCACATCCGCTCTCTGATCAGCGTGGCAGGCATCGCCTTCAGCGTTGCTGCGATGCTGACTGTAGTTACTATTCTTCAAGGCGCGATCGGCATGTTTTCAAGAATCCTTTCCAACGATAGCGAAATCATCGTATTCGAGCGAGACGTCTCCGATCTTTTCTTCAGTAATGTTCCGGCCGACGTCGCCTCGCAGATTTCACGTTGGCCGATTGTGGCGCACGCGAATCCGGTGCTTTTTGGAATTGTCTCCAGCGAAGGCCACCCGATTATTACCTGCTTCGGCGTCACCTCTACCGATGCGCGAATTCAAAAGGCCGAGTGGTTAGAGGGCGAT
This sequence comes from uncultured Acidobacteriaceae bacterium, assembly GCA_963732165.1. GTDB lineage: Bacteria > Acidobacteriota > Terriglobia > Terriglobales > Acidobacteriaceae > Telmatobacter. The sequence continues at coordinate 39,975 of CAVSYM010000012.1, read as the reverse complement.
CGCAGCAAATTCGGGCAGCAAACCGATGGCGTGGTGCTGGGCACGCGTGCAGCCCAGTTTCTATCCGCCTCAGTCGGAAGCCAGGTCCAGATAGGTCATAGGAGCTTCCGCGTAATCGGCGTGTTGAAGACGGCCAACGGATTTGAGGATGGAGGAGTCTTCATGCCGCTCGCCTCCGCGCAGTTGTTCTTTCATAAAGAGGGCACTTCCTCCGTGATCACCGTAAAGCTGCGCGACAAAGACGCCGTAACGAATTTCAAGAACATGATCGCGACGAAATACCCGAGTTTGATTGCCCTTGAAGACTCCGAGTTCACTCGCTCATACTCTCAATTCAGAATTCTCAAAGCCACGGCGTGGGCCGTCGGCGGCTGTGGTCTGCTCCTCGGCGGACTGGGCGTGGCGAACACAATGATCATGTCAGTGTTCACGCGAATTCGCGAGGTCGCCATTCTTCGCGTAAATGGTTTTTCTCACATTCAGATTGGAGGAGTGATATTTGGCGAATCGACGGTTGTGTCAGTTTCCGGGGCAATGACGGGGCTCATTATCGGGACCTGTTTCCTGTATGCACTCAAGCTGATTCCCGCTCTTGACGGCTACGTCGATACCAACCTTCATCCATTGCTGATGCTGGTCGTGCTCTTACTGGCCGTTCTTACGGGCGTTGCAGGTGCGCTATATCCAGCGCTCTACGCCATGCGAATTCGCGCAGTGGAGGCGCTTCGATTCGAATGAAGCCCATATTTCAAGACGAATTGGAACGGCGCATCGTCTTGCGCGCGGTGGATCTTTGGAAAAGCTACGACGAGGGCACGGTAGCTGTCCTCAAGGGCGTGGACATTGGATGTTTCGAGGGTCGCACCGTGGCTCTCTGCGGGCCTTCGGGCTGCGGCAAAAGCACTCTTCTTCACCTGTTTGCCGGGCTTGATTCTCCTGACCGAGGCAAGGTCTGGGTGAACGGGGTCGAAGTCAACCGATCCCGTAACCTGTTAAAGCTTCTGCGGCACGAGATCGGCTTCGTGTTTCAGCTTCACAACCTGATTCCCGATTTGACCTTAGCGGAGAACTGTCTGATCCCCACGGTTGCCGCTGGGATTAATCGCCAGGACGCGATGTCGCGCCTCGAAGAACTCGCGGAGCGCACCGGGCTCAGTCACCGGCTCAACCATCGCATTCAGAAACTCTCCGGCGGAGAGCGACAGCGCACAGCTCTTTGCCGCGCACTCATGAATCGGCCAAAGATTCTGCTTGCCGACGAGCCGACAGGCTCACTCGACGAAGAATCCAGCAACGTGGTTTTTGAACTGTTGCTCGACCTTGTGGCAACCGAGGGCACAAGCCTTCTGATGGCCACGCACGACCACAGCCTTGCTACGCGTTGTGACCGTCTGGTGGAGATGCACGATGGAAAGATCATTGAACACGCGTTTGCCCGCTGAGATCCATTTGCTGCGCCAGGATGCGCGGGCCGTCGCCAATGCTACCTGGCACAGTCTCTTCTGGCTCGTCATCGCGAACGCCATCGGCGTGCTGATCGCAATTCTTCTAGTTTTTCCCGCTCTCAACAAACAATTGGGGGAGTGGACTTACGGTCGTTGGATGATGGTGCACATGAATCTGGAACTCTACGGCTGGACCAGTCTTCCACTCGTGGGGTTTCTCTTCAAGGTCTACGGAGCGGATCGCGGCTCCACCGCAAAGTGGTGCCGTCCAGTGTTGTGGTTGTGGTCGGCAGCGCTCGGCGTTGGCGCGTTCTCCTGGCTATCGGGACATTCCAGCGGCAAGCTCTTCCTCGACTGGAGCGGATACTCGCGTGTGCTGTTCCCAGACGCGCTTCAGGCGCTTTGGCTGCTACTTCTCATCGCCCTGATTGAACGTTTGAGGGATTCCGAAGAGAACCAGGCAACAGCACTGGGCGCAAAACTGGTCGGACTTGTGATTCTTCTGTTGGTGCCATTCGTCATTTACATTGCTTCCGGCCCCAGCGGCTATCCTCCCGTGAATCCCGATTCAGGCGGCCCGACAGGCGCGAGCCAGTTGGAATCATCTTTGGCGATCGTAGCGATCTTGCTTATGCTTCCATTCGGTATCGCTCATCGCAAACCCGAAAAGTCCAGAATCGTTGCCGTTAGCTGGCTCGTTCTTGCTACCGAGTCGATTCTCTGTGCAGCATTGGGTCGGGCCGATGTCAGCCATCACATGCCGGCACAGTTTCTTAGTCTTGGCAGCGTTCTGGTGTGGCTGCCGCTTGTCCCTGCCTACTACTCGGCCTTCGGGTGGCGGCAAGAGACCCGCGGTTGGCGGCTGGCCTTTCTCTGGTGGTGGGGCGCGCTGGCGGTCACTGGTTGGGTCTTCTTTCTACCAGGTGTTCTCGACCACTTCAAATTCACCGATGGGCTCGTCGGCCACTCCTTCATCGCCATGGCCGGCTTTACCTCGAGCCTGATTGTCTTTGTCATGGTGCAGCTCCTGGGCGAGGGCGGGTGGATCTTCAAGCGGGCACGTACTTTTTATCTTTGGCACGGCAGCGTGATCGCCTACGTGTTGCTGATGACCGTTGCCGGCTGGCGTGAAGGCTCCGACCCAGCTTTCACTATAGTGCCAGGCATTGAGCGCAACGTTCTCTATACTCTTCGTCTCTGCACCGGAATCCTCATGCTCGCTGCCTCGCTCGACTGGTTCCGCGATGCTTCGATTCTGCTTCGAGAATCCGCGCCTTTTTCCATTGAAGTTCCACAGGAGATGACCGTATGAACCGTCCTATCCTCCTTGGTTACCAGTTGCTGATTGCGTTTTCAGATACCACAACCGGCGCGCTTCTGATGGTTGCGCCTGCGTTCACACTGCGACTGATGGGCTTGCGCGCTCCATCTGACTCGCTCGTCTACGTCTCCTTCATCGGCGCATTCGTCTTGTCCGTGGGTCTCGCCTGCCTATATGGCGCCCTCCTGGTTTATCGCGGGGGCTGCCGCGGAAGGCTTGAAATCGTCTGGCTGCTGACAGCTTTCACGCGCGCAAGTGTGGCCATATTTGTAATGGGGCAGTTTCTCGCGAGCACGCTCGCTACCGGCTGGTTGACGGTAGCTGCCGCAGACGGAGCATGCGTCCTGATTCAGGCGATTGGTTTACGCAAAGGTTGGCTGGCCAGTGTCGCACGCTAGGCAAGGCAGTGCCGGCTGGCAGGGCGCGTGCCTTGTCGCGATTACGTATGTCTACTTCCTCATCTTTGCCCAGTTCGCATTCCTGACGCGACTCGCGAACCTGGGCGTGACCAATGTTCACCTGAAGATTGTAATGGCGGCGATGGCGGCCGGTGGAATCCTCTTAAGCCTGCTGGCGCCGCGACTCGACTATTGGCCTTCGCCCACACTGAGGCTCCGCGCCGGATTCTGTGCATCCGGCTTCGCGGCATTCCTGGCGCCTCTGCGCCTCAACTTCGCCGCTGCCACCGCGGTTTCTTTTCTGATCGGCGCCGGGCTAGGTCTGCTCACCGTCACTCTGGTCACGCACCTGCATCGATTTACCGGCGACCGCAACCCGCTCCTAGCTGTTGGAGCAGGAACCGGCACTGGCTACTTTATCTGCAATCTTCCACCGTTCTTTACCGCGTCGGCCACTGTGCAGATTTTCTCGGCAGGCGTTCTGTGTCTCGCGGGAATCGGCATAACCTTCCTGCCTCCTCCGGCAATGCAGCAAAATCGCATTGTAAGCAACAAACCGTCAGTTCCTCTTTATCGGGTCCTCGCCGGCTTTACTGCCCTGGTGTGGCTGGACTCGGCCGCATTTTTCATCATCCAGAACACTCCCGCGCTGAAGGCCGGAACGTGGCAGGGAACTGTTCATCTCTGGACGAACGGCGTACTCCATTTTGCAGCGGCCTTGGCCTGTGTCTGGTTTCTGCGGCGGAAGGGGCTTTCAGCGGTACTTGTCGCAGCATTTCTGGCGCTCGGTACAGCCTGTCTGTTTCTGCTCAGTCCCGGACGCGACATCCTTGCGTCCATCTTTTATCCCATTGGGGTCTCGCTCTACTCGGTCGCATTGGTCGCCTATCCCTCCCTGCTGTCCCCCGCCGCTTCCACAGCGGAGCGTGGCCGTATGGCGGGATGGATCTACGCCATCGCCGGCTGGGCAGGCTCCGCAATGGGGATTGGAATGGGGCAGAATCTTGGCCATATTCCTCCGCTCTTTGTCGCCGTTGCAGGCGCGACGGTTTTGCTGCCGCAATTGCAAACACTCGCCCGGCGGCGTGGTCGCGAGCTGGCGCTCACTGGGTTCGTATTGATTGCAGCCTTCCGGGGCGACCAGATTCTCATAGCGCTTCGTCCTTCGCTGCAACTTACTCAAATCGAACGTGGCCGTCACGTCTACATCTCAGAAGGCTGCATTTACTGCCATTCACAATATGTGCGGCCCAACTCTTCTGACGTTCTAATGTGGGGGCCGGTCGAGTCGATCCAGCAGATCCGGCAGCAACAACCGCCGCTGATTGGCAATCGCCGCCAAGGGCCAGACCTTTCGAATGTGGGCGCGCGCCGGTCAGCGCTATGGCTCAAGGCTCATTTCTACCATCCTGCCGAAGTCAGCGGAGCCTCAATCATGCCCACATACGGTTTCTTGTTTAGCGATCAACGCGGCTCAGATCTTGTCGCATATCTCGACAGCTTGCACGGGACCGGCACCGAGCAACACCTGGACAAGGAGAAGCAATGGCAACCTTCCGCAGCCTCGTTAGCGCAGGCAAATGCGAATGAGGGCGAAAGGCTTTACCGGCGTAACTGCTCCACTTGCCACAACACCGATGGAGCAACGCGCCACGCCTGGCAGTCGAGCTTTCAACATCTTCCTGCCGAGCTTCCAAATGGTCCGTATGTTTATCTTTCATCTTCAGATTCCGAACAGCAACGCTTCACTCGTCTTGCGCAGATCGCCAAATTCGGCATCTCCGGAACCGACATGCCGGGTCACGAATATCTACCGGATAAGGACATAGCCTCCATCAGTCTTTGGTTGACGCAAGCCAACGCGCAACCGAATCACAAACAATAAGCACGCACCCAGGAGAAGAAAGATGAAGAAGTACGCACACGTTTATATTTTTGCTATTTTTCTCGCAACCGCCCCTCTAGCGGTCGCGCAACATCAGAGCTTCACTGTCAATCCCGATACGAGTCAGGTCGCATTTGCGTTGGGTGGCAGCGGGCATCACGTTCAAGGAACATTCCATGTGCAGAGCGGATCGATAGACTTCGATCCGGCTGCACAAAAGATATCCGGCTCAATAATCGTTGCGGCTGGCAGCGGCAATAGCGGCGAGCCCAGTCGCGACAAGAAAATGAACAGCGAAGTGCTCAACATTGACAAGTTCTCGGAGATTACCTTCGCGCCCAACAGCTACACCGGTAATCTGGCCAAGTCCGGAGATTCAACAATCCAGGTGGCAGGCGTTTTCACTCTTCATGGAACGCCGCACGACATAACTGTTCCGATGCAGATTCACATCGAAGGAGCCAGTCTGACGGCAAAGGGCCAATTCACCGTTCCCTATGTGCAATGGGGTCTCAAGGATCCCAGTATTTTCATTCTGAAAGTGGCTAAAGAGGTGCAACTCGACCTCAATCTTTCGGGTCACGTAGCTCATTAACCCGGCGGGCAATTGCGGCTCCAGGATTTATGGCTGCAGTCTAGCCCTGGGGCCGCGCACCCCGTCCACTATGGCTGACCGGCCGCGCTTTTGGGTGCGTGCGAAGTAAACCGCTTCAGGAGGAATTCGCGGACCAGATTCGCCGCCGCATCTCCGCCGGTGTCCGCCAGGCCATTCAAAAAGACCAGCGAAGCCCCTCGGTCGGAAGACGGGTAGTAGAGATTCGAAATAGCGCCTGCGGAGAAGTTGCCAAGCACGTTCGAATAGTTTGGCCGCCACCGCCCATTGTCGTCTCTGGCCATTACCGCGGCAGATATCGCGTACAGGGTTCGCGACCGAATACTTCCTTTGCCTTTATAGAAGTAGCGTGGGTCCTGGTGAAAGATCGCCGGGTAAACAGCTCTGCTCAACATGTCGGCCGAAACATGGGTTGCGAGGGCAGCGCCGTATCGCTTTCCATATCCTTCAATTCCGCTTCCATATGCGGGGAAAATATTCTCGTATTGCTCCGCGCCTGCAATTCCGGCAACCGACAGTAACGAGACGGGGTCGAGGACCGACCGAATACCCAGTTGAAGTTTCTGCTTGGCCTCCATCGGTGGCGCGTTCCAATCGTAAGAACTGTAAAAATTCGGAATAATCCCAATCACGCGCTGCTGAACCGCGATATGCACCTGCTCCTCAGCCAATTCCTCTTTGTTTCCGTTCACGGTCACGCTGGTGGATCCGCCTGAAACGGCCAAAGCTATCCGAGGAACAATGAAAGCCTGGTCCGGCCGCAGGGAAATCGGGGATGAGGTAAAAGTGCTCATACCCTGGCCCGATACTTTGATCTTGTAAACAGCAGGCGGTAGGCCTGTGAACGCAAACTGCCCGTTGCTGCCCGAGACCACGGTCCGTTTGCTGAAACCGGCTGAACCCGACAGGGTCACGTGCGCGCCTTCCACTACGTCTCCGCTTGTGTCGAGCACGGTTCCGGAAATCTCGCCGGCGCCGGCCTGCTGCGGGCCATTTGGTCCCATTTGACTGGTAGCTTGTGTCCGGTAGGGGCGCATCAGGGAGTTGCGCGAGAGATCTGCGGCTGCCAAATCGAAGTCAAGGAGATAAGTACCACTGACGCCTTGAAAATCCGATAGGACTTGAGGGCCAAGGATGGCTGATCGATTCGACGAAACCGAATGATAGGGAAAAAATGCACAAAGGGGCGGTGGCTGTCGCTCATGATTCCTCTGACCGTATAGTGATTCATTTGGAATCGGCTCAAGCAGAAGATGACCAAAACTTCATTTGCGCTTCACGTGCATATAGGGGAAGCAGCCAAGTTGCTCATGGCTCGCTTTTTGCACGAGGCAGCGCATGATTTCTCCCCATATCAGATGTGACTTCAGATGAATGGGTTTTCCATCGCCGTATACGTCTAGACTGAAGATGCGCACGCGACGACATTTGGATTATCCGTTTGCATTGTCTTTCCGGAATGTTGATCGGGTCAATCGATCGTATGGTGAATCGAAGAGGTTTCTTAATCCGTTCAGCAAGTGCTGTGGCCGGCGCTTCCCTGCGGGAGAGCTCCTTTGCGCTGCCGGCTCAGCCGCAGCCGCCTGCGGACTACACCATCCGAATCGCTTCAATCCGCCTCGAAATCGCTCCTGGTAAATCCGTCCGTACCACCGCATTCAACGGCAAGGTTCCCGGCGATTTGATCCGCGTATGCGAGGGCCAGCAGGTCACGATCGATGTAATAAACGAAACCGACGATCCCGATATTGTGCATTGGCACGGCCTGCACATCCCTTCCCTGCAAGATGGAGCCACCGAAGAAGGTTCGCCCGAAGTGGCGCCACACGGTGGCACGCAGCGCTACAGATGGGTAGCGAAACCTGCCGGCTGTCGCTGGTATCACTCGCACATGTCTGCCGGCCACAATCTCAATCGCGCTACATACACGGGGGAATTCGGATTCCTCATGATCGATCCTTTATCGAACCCCGCGCGCTACGACCAGGAGATATTCCTCGCGCTCCACGACTGGGACGGTCACGCGCAAGGCGGTGCTGAAGGTTATGAGGAGGTCGTTTACAGCCACGCAACCATCAACGACCGCATGCTCGGTTTCGGCGATCCTATCCGCGTGAGAGAAGGCCAGCGCGTGCTGCTGCACATCCTGAATGCGAGCGCGACTCTCACGCACGATCTCGCCCTCCCCGGCCATCGCTTTCTCGTTACCGCTCTTGACGGAAATCCTGTGCCCACGCCGTCTCTTGTCGAAACAATTCGACTCGGCGTCGCCGAGCGCGTTGATGCCATCGTGGAAATGAATCAGCCCGGCGTTTGGGTTCTCGGTGAGACCGACTCCGCCATTCGCAAATCGGGAATGGGCATCGTGGTCGAATATGCCGGGCGCACTGGTACGCCCGTGTGGCGCGATCCATCTCGCTTCGACTTCCAGTACGAAAACTTTGCCTCGGCCTCACCGTCTGCGGATACGGCTCCGGATGAAGTCATCGTCCCGCTGGTGATCAAGCCCAGGTTTGAGGGCTACGGAGATTTCGATCACTGGACAATCAATGGTCTTTCCTGGCCGAAGTCGAAAACCGTACTGCTCAAAGAAGGAACCCGCTATCGGCTGGTCTTCGACAATCAGAGCAACGACATTCATCCCGTGCATCTGCACCGGCACACATTCGAACTCAAGTCTTTCAGCGGCAGGCCCGCTGCCGGGATTCTAAAAGACGTCGTTCTTATCGCAGCCGGCAAGAAGACAGAAGTCGCATTTACGGCAAATAATCCCGGCAAGACGCTCTTTCATTGTCATCAGCAGGACCATATGGACTCCGGTTTCATGATGCTCTTTGATTACGCTTAACGGCACAAAGAGGTGAAATGCAGTTCTTAGTCATTCCAAGTCGCAGTATCCCTGCACTAGCCGTGCTCGCATTTTTCCTTTTTCCCGGTTCTCCATTGCTCTCTCAGGAGAATTACGAAATCCAGGTCTATCCATCTGAGACACAAGCGCCCGGCACACTTCTCGTCGAACTGCACAGCAACTACACCGTGGAAGGCAGCACCACAACCCAATTCGGGATGCTGCCAACACAAGGACAGGAGCATGAAACGGTTGAATTCACCGAAGGCCTCAGCGACTGGTCAGAGGTGGGTTTCTACGTCTTCACTGAGGAACACAACGGCACCGGCGTGCAATGGGTCGGCGATCATATTCGCCCTCGTGTGCGGGTTCCACCCGGTTGGCACTGGCCGGTGGGAGTAAGTGTGTCCAACGAGTTCGGCTATGCGCGTGCCGCTTACGCCAACCCCACCTGGGTCTGGCAGATCATGCCTATCGTCGACCAGACGGTCGGTAAGTGGTACTGGTCGGTGAACACGACCATGGATTGGGGAATCCACCCGACCGCCCTTCCGCCGGGAACGCCGCAGTCTGAGGTGAGCTACTACTACCGCGATGTTTCGCCGCATGGCATGACCTTCGGTCCGGCGGCAACTCTCACCTATCAGCCAAAACCTGTGATCAACTTCGGTATTGAATACTACGGCTATTGGGGAGAGTTCGGACACTTCGTGAATCTTCACAACCAGCAGCAACAGTTCTTCCCCGCCGTCAACCTGTTCGTCTCCCCTAAGTGGGAGATCAACTTTGGCGCTGGATGGGGAGCTACTGCTTCAACCGACCATCTCATCGTCAAAGTCGTGCTCGGCCGCTACTTCAATTGGGGCAAACAAAAGACCCCCATCGGCCCCACCGTGCAGTGAGTCAGCCGGCGTGATGATACTTGTGGACAACATAGCACCCGATAACCCAGCCAACTGCATTCCCCACGAGAACGTCGGAGGGAAAGCGCTGACGCGTTAGAACGCATGCTACGCTGACGCTGGCTGCAAGGCCATAGGCAGAAACCAGCGGCCCGTCTAATTCAGACGCAATGACTGCAGCGGAATGACCACGAGACGATGGCGTAATTTGAAGGGAAAGACGAATCGAATCCGACGATTGACTTAAAGATCAAGCGTACGACGAAACTGCAAAACAAATCGCCATCTTCAGGGATCCGTGCAACGACCGAGTTGTTTCTGGGCAGCGCCACGTTTCCACCGCACCGGCGCAATAAGCAAGCGTAGACTGGCTGCAAGGTTCCGATCATTCTGTCGAAAGAAGGGTAGGGCGGGATGGATTCGCCATCGAAAGTCGCGTTGAGCAAAATCGAGCTGCAGAATCGCGATGCTCGTTTTGCCATGCGTCTGTCCTTGATTGTGGGCTTGCTTATGCTGGTCGGCAAAGTGGCAGCGTTCCTTTTTACCGGGTCTTCTGCAATCTTTTCCGATGCGGCGGAATCGGTAGTGCATGTGGTCGCTGTCGCGTTCGCGGTGTTCAGTCTTTGGCTGAGCGCAAGGCCGGCGGTTCCGCAATTTCACTATGGATTCGAGCGAATTACCTTCTTCTCTGCCGGCTTTGAAGGCGCAATGATCGTCCTGGCCGCTGGAAGCATCATCGTCACAACAACTCTAAAGTGGAGACATGGTCTCACACTCGCTCATCTTGGAAACGGAGTGATTCTCGTTCTCGCTGCCGGGGTGTTGAACGCTTTCCTGGGCTGGTATTTGGTGCGGATGGGCAGAAGAAATCGCTCGTTGATCCTTGAGGCTGATGGAAAACATGTCCTGACCGACAGCTGGACCAGCTTTGGCGTCGTCGCTGGTCTTGCATTGGTAATGACTACCGGTTGGAAACCATTCGACCCGCTCGTCGCCTATGCCGTGGCCGTAAACATCTTGTGGTCGGGTGGCCGGCTCATGTGGCACTCCATGAAGGGATTGCTCGACTACTCCGATCCTGGAGTCGGTCACGAGATTCGCAATCGGCTCGATGTCATCTGTCAGGACCTGGGATTGCAGTATCACGGTGTACGCTTCCGCACCACAGGCTATCGCCAAATCATTGAGGTTCACCTTTTGTTTCCGCATTCCATGGCGGTCGGCGAGGCACACCGGCTGGCAACAATTCTTGAGGAACGTCTCACCATGGATATGGAAGTGCCCGCGGAAGTCACCACCCACCTGGAATCTCTTGAAGATCATTCTGAGGTGCATCACGCGCAGCACTACACGGGACGACCTGACTAATTCCCCGCGTCGATCCTCTTATAGCCGGGGCCCGAGATCTGCGAGCGCGGACTGCCGAGATAAGGCAGTATGTTTGCCTCCCCGGTAATAGGCGCAGTAACTGAGCTGGCGGCCGGCGGATCGGCGAACGAGCATGGGTTGAACCAAACGAGTCGATTATGCGCGTTCGAAGGGCAGGTGATGGTGGGGTTGCTCGCCGGCGGCGTGCCCCCTCCCTTAAATGGACTCGCAATCAAATAAGGAAAAGCTGCCGCTCCATCGACAGTTGCCGTGTTTGAGCCGATTCCGATCTGCGGCGGGTCATCTTCGTTCAGATTGTGCGTGCGATCGTTTGACTATAGGCCCCAGCCCGATTTCCCCCGCGGTAACAATCGATCAGTTTGAGCCTGGCCTGAAGACGCTGCGAGAATTGATCCGGCGCGGAAACTTGCAGGTTACGCAAGTTATCCAATTGAGGGAAGTGCGACGGCATTCTGAGAATGGCCGCTGTCCTGGACTCTAGTCATTTAAGCCTGCAACGCCATCCGAAGTGACTGATTCGTCATCAGGAGATCGCACACCCAATCCTCCAAGTGCGCCACTTTTGCTTGCCAGTTTTCCATTGATACTTCTTGCTCAGTTACGAGTGTGTTCATCCGGTTCATGGCGCGTCTCCTCTTCGTGAAGCGTTTGTTCTCGATCAACTTCACTCTTGAATGCGGAAACGGGCGGCAATTCGTGCCAAAGTTGTCTGAGCCTGGATTTGATAAGTCTGCGTCTACCCGAGATCGTCGGTGCGGCAACCAAAGCCAAGCGTCGCATTTTGGTGGACATCGCACGCGCACTCATGGCCGCGGCACAGAGGGACGAATTCCGCCAAACGGAATGGAAGGAGACTTTGAGCCCAGCCGAGCACTCACGCGAACCGGCCGGGGTGGACGATGCTATGCAGCAGCTGGAGGAACTGGGTCCCGGACAAGCCAAGATTGAACTGCGCTATATCTGCGGCCTCTCGTTCGAAGAGGCCGCGGACGTACTGGACATTTCTCCATGCACCGCAAAACGCGATTGGTCACTGGCGCTGTAGTGGTTGTTTAGCAGATCAGCTGAGGAACAAGCCAGCCGTCCCGACAAGCCAGAGTGCGAACGACGGGGTCAGTAGAAAGATGGGCGCGCGGAGACGGGCTGTTCCGGTTCTTCGTCTCCGCTCTTGGAATTCTCCGATTCTCTCCAGCCGAAACTTTAGCTAGTTGCCGCCAATGTCAAGCTCTGCATTCAAGAGAGGGGTGGCGCACCCGGTTGCGGTAACCGTGTAATTGAATGTTCCGGTGGTGTTTGGGACGCAGGACAAGGGCCCTGGCTGTGGCTTCGTGGGAAGTAGGTTACTGCAAGGGCTCTTTCCATTATTAAACGATATCTGGAAGTCGTGGGGGCCGTCCCACCACATCGTCTGAGTAGGCGGTACGCTGATCGGCAAATCCGCTTTTGGTTGGATAGTGGGGTTTTCCTCCGTTACCTCAACGGTGCCAGCGTTGCAGGCCACTGCGGCGAAAACAGTGAAGGAAGCAACAGTGATTTTCGGTTTGGTTCCAGTCTTTGGCCTCACTTCCCGTAGGTTTGAGCCTGGAGGAGTAGCCACGCCGGGCCCCCCTGGCATCGACGGGGCTGTCCCAGGAACGGTCCAGTTCGCGAGGTCCCGAAAATCAATTGCTACCTGGGTAAAGTAACCAGGTAGCTGCCAATACCGAATAGGAGTTGGAGGTATATTGCCCCCCGTGCTTCTTTGCTGAATCCCGGGGTCGGGGCAGTCGAAGGTGCTTCCGTCGTTTTGGAGACATTGATAAAAATAGTCTCCCCCTGCTTTGGTACCGTCAATTACGCAGCTGAGACCGCCAGTCGACGGAGGAGTGCAGGGCGTGTCTCCACTTGGGAAATAGATTTGCAGGTTCTGATTCTGCCCGTCTGCACGCGACCAGTTAATGGTGTCGCCGGGGGCGACGACCAGGTTCGACTTTTCATAGGGCTGCACCACATAGTTGATGGTTCGACCTGGTTTTAGCTGTGGTGGAGTCACCCTCATAGCGTGGTGATCCATAAAGATTCCAACGAACACACCAACCAACAAGGCAACGCCACCACCGGCGAACACTCTAGATCTACTCGACCAGCTTTTGTTCCTTGCAACCTCTTCCACATTCGACATACTTTCCTTCCTTTCCAATTCACCGGGAGCCCTGCGGCTCAGCTAGGGGATGCCTTTCCATCCCGGTTCTGCTTCCCGACGCGCGAAAGATAGCGAGGATCGCTGCGTAAACTCTTCAGATCGATAGCCAAGTCGACATCAGTCGGAGAGAGTCCTTTATCCATACACCATAGGAGAAGATTCAGTGCCTCCTGCTTTTTTCCCATCACAGCCAGAGCCTGCACAATCATGAATTTGGCATCCACATCTTTGGCCCCGTGCGCATCGGCGTTTTCAATATCGGATTCGGCGGCTGCGACGTCGCCGACCTTGGCGTGATAAAAGGCGAGGTTGGCCCAATCCAAGCCGCTCTGGGGGTTGGTCTTCAACGAGTCCGAAAGTAGACGGACGGCTCGCCGATAACACTCCTTCTCCATTGCCCGATTGCCTAACATGGTGTAGCAATCGCCCATGTTTCTTTGAATCAGGTGATAACTGGGATCGAGCTTCCCGGCTTGCGAATACATCTTGAGCGCTTCAGCGTACTTACCGGCCTCGAAGTCGAAGTCCCCCATGCCCAGATACGCGTCCTCGCTGCCCCCCCTTGAAAGGCTCTGGTTCAGGGCGTTGATTGCGTCGTCGGTTCGCCCCAGTTGGATATAAGTCTGGCCCAGATTCGCCATCGGTAGTGCTACCCTGGGAGCGGCCATACCCGCGCGTTCAAAGGCATTCACCGCATCTTCATATTTCGCTTCGCGCGTCAAGGCCACGCCGAGATTGTTGTACGCCGGCCAGTAGTTGGGCCTGTCGGCGAGAATGTCGTGATATACCTTGACCGCGTCTGCCAACTTGCCTTGATTCAGAAAACCTTCTGCCATTGATATCAGAATGTCTGGATTTCCCGGATCGGCCTTGAGCGCCTTTGCAAAATAGGACGACGCATCCGCCGTCTTGCCAAAGTAAGAGAATACAAGCGCCTGACTCAGCAAACCCATCGCGGAGTTTGGGTTGTAAAGCAACGCTTTCGAAGCATTGCTCTGGGCGAGATCAATGTTCGCCGGTTGATGAGTTACTACAAATTGCTCGATATAAGCCATGGCCAACTTCGCGTATCCCAGCGCAAAGTGCTGGTCCAGGTCGAGTGCATGCTGGTATTTCTCGATGGCCTGTTGAAGCCCGGAGTGATTCGGTTCTTGAATCAGTTGCTCGGCCTCGCTGTAGGCCTGGAACACGTCTGCGGGCACATTTCTCTTCTCCTCCCCATCACTTACTTGCACTTCCTGACGAGGAAGTCGAAGAAGGACAGCCGCGCGCTCCGCGGCTTCCTGGGTAAGACCGCTGATCGCAGCGGCCGGACAAGAGAGTATGCTCTTGCGCAGTACTCGCTGAGACATTGCATCGAGTAAGCGCAAGTTCAAGTGCACCTGCGATGAATCCTGTTCAACTGAAGCTGCCAGAACCAGATTGGCTCCCAACGAACTTTCGGATTTATCCGGGGAGCTGAGAGCTTCACCCTTATCAGGCACGTCCCGAGCTCCTACCACGAGCAGATCCTTTACGTAGGCCTCAGCGCGCGCCAATCGATTCTCAATGGAGTCTAGGATGGTGGAGACCACAGCCTGTGACTCTCCCGCCGGCCATGCCAAGAGCGCCACAAAACGCTTGGAGGGCAGGGGTTCAAGCCAATCTATCAATCTGTCCCGCTCCAGCCATGCTCCCCCAGCCACGGCCGCACAGCCGGTTGCGGTGAGCGCGATCATTTTTCTCCGGGTAAGTAAGGGAGAACTGCCAGGATTGACAACGCGTTCACCGGGCGCCCCGGCCAGCGACTGAAGGGCCGTGGGGATATCTTTGTAGCGCCGATCCAGGCTTGGTTCCAGGCACCCGCGGACCAGTTGCCTCCATAGCGGCGGGATTCCCTGGGTCAAGGCCTCTACGGGAAGATCCGGACCGGGGTGCAACGAATGTTGCGGGAGATGTCCTGCCAACAGCTGATAAACAACAACTCCAAAGCTGAAAACATCGCTGGCCTTCGATGGAGATCCACCGAAGAAGAGTTCCGGCGCCAAATAGCCAGGGGTACCGATGATCCCGTCTACGGTTAATGCGGTTGTGTCGCTGAATGCCGCGCGAGCCAGACCAAAGTCAGTCACGCAAGCGTAGACCTCTTCCCCGATGCCATTGAGGATGATGTTAGCCGCCTTGATATCCCGATGAAGAATGCCGGCGTTGTGGGCGGCTGAGAGTCCGGACCCAACCTGCCGGATGATCAGAGAAGCTTCCGGGGCATGCAATGGGCCGGTCCGAGCAAGCCTGGCGGTCAGAGTTTCTCCTTCCAGCAGCTTCATCGTCAGAAAGGTGACATGGCCTGCGGGCCGCTTCCAGTGGAAGATGTCATAAATGGGACAGAGGTTGGGGTGGACAACTTTACGCGCGTTGAGCACTTCCCGTTCGAATCGTTCTTGCATTAACGGTTCAGCCGCGTAACGCGAGAGAACGGTCTTCAGTGCGACATGGACACCTTGCAACTGGCGATCCTCAACCTCGTATACTTCGCCCATACCTCCTTTTGCGATGAATCGAATTACAGCAAAGCGATCGCAAAGAACTTCTCCCGGCTTGAACTGAGGGGTGTACGACCGCTGAATCGTTTCTTCGTTTGTTCCGGAACCCTGTGCGCTGGTCGTTTTACTATTTGTTCCTTCGAGGGGCAGACGATCGAAGAGCGGGCGCTCCAAGAAACTTCCTGCGAGATCGTCTTCCTTCAGCATGTTCTCCACCCGCTCTCTGACCTTAGGGGAGCTGCCACACACAGACTGCAAGTAGGCCGCTCGCTCGCTTGGGTCGAGAACCAGCGCTTTCACGAAAATCTGTTCGGCAAATTCCTGCAGATCTTCCATAAGGCTTCTTCCAATTAACTACGTCGCCCTGCACAAAAGGGGACTGGCGTTATCAGGAAACTTCGCGCGTTGGGGCCGGGGAGCCCGCGAAGGGGTTAATGAATATGAGCGTACTCGAAAAACGGGGAATTGCAATGAACTTTTCTCACAAGTTCTCGTATTGGCATTCCGCCTGATTCTCCATTCAGAGGTGGTGGTTGCTCACTCGCGCGACCACCGGAATCCGGTTTGCCAGTTGCCTCAATGGCGAAGCTCTCGGCGTGAACGTCTCTTGAAGTGTCCTCGACATGCTCATTCTCCCTATTCCGTTGGCCCTCCATTCCTACTCTGTAATGCGCAATTCCTCGGGCACAAGTGCAACGGGTTTTGAAAAAAACTTAAATCAAATGGAGGGAAGCCTCGGGATAACGATTCGGCTTCACATTCTCGTAGCGGCCCAGACGCACAAAACTTGGCAATCCCCGGCCGGCAAGAACTGCCATCGGGCATGAAAGGCGACTCGAACATGAACTCCTTCAGCCGGTCGTTTTACGCACGGAGACCCAACACCATCTAGCGCAAAGCCGGCTGTCGCTGGCGCTTGAGATCCAGCAAGGCGTCACGCTGCTCCGGCCGCAGATCGAGAGCCTCGCCGAGTGACTGCTCCGCTGCCCGGTTTTCTGATGGGCTCGTTATGAAGAAAATTTCGATGAAGCCTTTAAGTGGCTTTCAGGGTACCATGTCCCTCGTGAGGGCATCGATGGAATCAGTTCCCGGCGAGGTCACCCAACTCCTCAAAGCCATGCACGCGGGCGCCCCCGGAGCCGCCGACCGGCTGCTTCCACTCGTTTACTCCGAGCTGCACCGTCTCGCTCAGGCCTACATGCGCCGCGAGCGACCCGACCACACGCTGCAGGCCACCGCGCTCATCAATGAAGCCTACCTCCGCCTTGCCGGCGAGGATATCGACTGGAGCAGCCGCGCCCAGTTCATCGGACTCGCCGCTCACGTCATGCGCCAGGTTCTCGTCGACTATGCCCGCCAGCACCGCGCCGCCCGGCGTGCGGGCGGCTTGCAGCGCGTAGAGATGCACGATGACCTCGCCATCTCTCCAGACCGCCTCGATGAAGTCGCATCCATTGATGAAGCTCTCACCCGGCTCGCCACCGACAACCCGCGCCAGGCCCGTGTCGTCGAGCTCCGATACTTCGGCGGCCTTCAGGTCCACCAGATCGCCCGCATCCTCGAAGTCTCACCCCGCTCCGTCAAGCGCGACTGGTCTCTCGCCCGCATCTCGCTTTTTCGCCACCTGCATCCCAATACTCCCATGCCCGCGGATTCGAGCGACGCCGGCCCCGAAAAATAAACATTCTCCCGGGTTGCCCCTTTTTCCCAATCGCTACGCACTCCTCAGTGAAGGCGTCATCAAGACTCCTTCCCCAAGGAGGTAACACCATGAAGTCCAGTTTCCGTATCACCGCTCTTGCGACTTTGGTCGCAGCCATTGCGTCGCTGACCCCGGCGATGCATGCCCAAATGAATCTCACCGCCAGGGTCGACGTGCCCTTCCCGTTCGATTATGGGATGAAGCACTTCGGACCCGGCCTCTACACCATCAGTAAGGACGGACCCAATTTCCTTACTGTTCTCAGCCGCAATGGTGGTGGCGCCATGGCCATTGTCCAGTCCGATTCGGAATCCAACCTGCGCGGCGATAACAAGGTCATCTTCCACAAGTACGGCGATCGCTATTTCCTCGCGGAAGTCCTCATCGCCGACCGTGGTGACCGCATCACCGTGAGTGAGTCGAACGCCGAAAAACACGCCGACCGCGAATACCGGGAGCAGATCAAGAACGGATTGGCGCCTACCCAGGTTGCCCTCACGCTCCTACCGGAACACGCCCCCGGCAACTGAATCCAATTGAGCGCCCACCAGCGGGAGTTCCCTCAGCTCAGGGAACTCCTGCTGCATGCTCCAGAGTCTATTCTGTGCGCATTCGAAGGATCTAGAAATGCGCCGGACTTATCGATTTGGAAGCCATCTAACCGCGCAGCTGAGGCTTCATCTGTGGAAAGAATAAGTCCTGAAAGGGCTTGCTGCATTCTGTCTCGGCAAAGCAATGAAGCAAGATATCCCCATTCAACAGGCCATTCCGTTCTGCCAGTCCTCGCGGTCAACTCGGGAATTGCACGCTTCAAGAGATGGGCCAGATCCTGGAGGTTCGAGTACGGTTTTTCATCCCGGCGCTCTTGTGAAATGCGCTTCCAACCTTTTCAGATGGTCGAACAATACCTGAAAAAGCGCACGAGGATAGATCGCAGTCAAGGCCTCAAGTCGTTCTGTATCCATGCGTTCCCCATTTGTGGCATAATTTGCTGATTCGCTTCCCCATCACTTCAGAATGCCCTCCCGTCGAGCACGCAAGATGAAAAGAGGGTGAGCGATACCGGGCCAGCGCCTCTCTTCCCCACTTCAGAGGTCAAATGAGCAACATCAACGGCAAGGTCTACGCGATGAATGCGATCACTCCCATGAAGCCATGGAAGACGTGGATCCTGCGAGCGTTTTTCTTTGTACTGGGCCATGTAAAGCCGTTACAGCAAGACTTGATCGACCTGTCGTTCATCGAGTTTGCCCGGTGGGTGGTTGTCCCGCGCAGCAATTTTCCGTTCCTGGGAAACGGACAGAAGCAGGAGGATCTGAGATACGACTACCTGCTTTTCTTCAGCAACTTTAACGGGACATGGAACCAATACATCGACGCCTTTTCAGCGGTCCTGAGCAAAGGTCTCAACCTGATCTGGAGCTGGAGCGAGAAGTTTCCCGGCGCGGTACCGGTCACCATCTTCAAGGAGTACATTGCGCGCGTTCAGTTCGATACTGACTACTATTACACTGCCTATCCCCAAGCCACGGCGAACGACGTCAAGTCAGCTCACATTGTGCAGTCCTCGCTGGACAGTCTCAGCCTGGTCGCGGGCCAATGCAGCCCAGAGCAGTTCGCCGATGCATATCTACATTTCGTACTGCAGGTCCAGGCCCACATTGGCGAAACAGGCGATGCCCCCATCGCCGGATAGAGAAATCAGCCATGCCCAACAAGAACGGCAGCGTCTACGGACTGACGATCCTCTCCCCGATCATCGACGATGAGAAGGCAACGCCCTCTCACGATCTGCAGATCCGCAACTATCTGGCCCATCTTTCCACTCGGGAAGAAAGCCCCTTCGCTCAGGCGCCGGGTACGCATCTCGCCCGCCTCGTGGTCATGGACGACGTGATCTATGTTGGAGCGCCCGCATGTGAAGAGCACTTGAAATCAAAGTATCTGATCTTCGAGTCGAATCTCGATGGCGACCTGGACAGCTATCTCTTCGGTCTTGCCGACAACATTCCCGACCATCTGGATGCGGTGTGGAAACATTGTGTGGGATACCCCGGTGCTCGGAACCGCCAGGCCTTCATCGACTACATGAAGGCCTGCCAGCTCGACACCACTTTCTACTTTGCAGCTGTCAACGATCAGTCCGTCACCGAGACACTGCGAGCGCTCCAGACGCAGACCGCCGTTGCGGACTTCATTGCAACTCACCAGGGCGTAGATGCGGCCACGCTGCAGCGCGAATTCATAGAGTTCGTGGCGCATCTTAAAACTTTGCCTCCTCCCAAACCGGGTTCCATGGGCCCTCATCGCGACATCAAGACTGGCGGCAGAAATGAGTAAGCTTAACGAGACCGACATTCAGGGCTTTGTTCTGCGCGGCTACAACCTGCCTGTTGCCCGATATCTGTTTCTTCGCTTTGAGGGTGCGGCGCGTGCGCGCAAGCTGATCGGCCGGATGCTGAGCGAGATAACAACGGGCCAGCGCTGGGACGGCGGCAAGCCGCAAAGCACGGTGAACATCGCATTCACCCACCGCGGCCTGGAACGTCTGGAATTGCCGGACTCTACGCTGCTGAGCTTCCCGGTTGAATTTCAACAGGGAATGAGACATCGCGCAGAAATTCTCGGCGACTGTGGCGTAAACTCACCCGACCATTGGGACGAAATCTGGCGGGAAGACCGCGTCCACGCCTGGATTGGCGTCAACGGCCTCACAACAGAGGCCCTGGAAGCCCGCTGCACAGAAATCATGTCTTTAATTCATGAAAGCGGTGGAGCAACACTCATCTCCTCTCAGGACGCGGCCGCCGTCGTCATTAACGGCAAGCCAACCACCAGCGAACACTTCGGCTATACAGACGGCTTCGGAAATCCTGATTACCTCGGGGTTGAACGAAGCACCCAGCCCGGACAAGGCAAGCTCACGCCCAACGGAACCTGGACGCCGCTTGCGACCGGAGAGCTTCTGCTTGGATATGCCGACGAAGCCGGCGAGCTGCCGGTGGCTCCGATACCCCACCTGCTGGCTAGCAACGGCACATTCATGGTCTATCGCAAGCTGCATCAGAATGTTGCCACGTTCCGGGCCTATCTCGAGAAACAGGCAGTGCTTTATGGAGGCGGAAAAGAGAAGCTGGCCGCCAAGTTCATCGGACGCTGGCGAGACGGAACACCTCTCGAGCTTTCGCCCGACAGTCCCGATCCCACCATTGTCCAGAACCCGAACCGCAACACAGATTTTAGCTACGGCGCCGATGCCGAAGGCACACGTTGTCCCATGGGCGCGCACATCCGCCGCGTTCATCCGCGCGATGCATTCGGCTTCAATGGACAACTGATCAACCGGCGCCGCATTACACGCCGTGGGCTCCCTTATGGGCGTTTCGTTCCGGAAGGCGAGCCGGACGAACAGGCGGCGTTGCGCGCGAAGCTGGTGCAGCACCTGAAAGCGATACGGGACTAAGGCGCCCACTCATCACGCAAGCTTGGGGGTTAACGTGGAGGCGTCCGGTTACCTCTACACAATCGCGGCTGCCGGCATGTCGTTCGCCGCCCTGTCAGTCCTGACAATGGTCGTGCGGCAAATACTCGGCGGACAGATGACCAAGTTCGACACGTTCGTCGCGCGCACTTGGGTTCAGCTGGGGTTTATGGTCACGTTCGGCTCAATCCTGCCGCCGCTGTTGGGATTGTTTGAAGTCTCGACACCAGTGGTTTGGCGGATTTCGAGTGGCTTGATGGCGATTATTCTCGGGTGGTGGGCATTGACCTTCCCACGGCGCCGGTCAGCCACGAACTCAACGGGCTTGCCAATACAAGTTATAATCTTCTCGGCGGCTATGGATCTCATTGCGCTCGCACTCGCGGCGAATGCGATTGCACTGCCCATCGAGCGCTTGACGGGCGTTTATGCCGCATCGGTAACTGCGATACTTATCAGCGCCGCGCTGTTGTTCCTGTTCGCCTTCGCGCGTTGGTACGACGCAGAACTTTGAAATCCGGCCTCAGGCTGACAATGCTCTCCTGACAGATCAAAGCCGACAATCGGAGCAACTGATGAACTGCCCGAGCCTGATCGCGGTGCTTGCAGTGTCCCTCGCCACGGCGTCCCTCGCGATTGCCGAGCCCGGCTCGGATAATTTGGCTGCCCGCACCGAACTCCATGCAATCGAGACGCTGACTCTATCTGACACGCAGTTTCTGAAAGGCGATGCCAATGGCAGGCCAACAACCATCAACGGCGAGTTCCGTATCGCGCTGGGCGCCGGCCGACTGCCAGTCGTCGTAATCCAGCACGGCTCGGGGGGCATCGGCTCCAACATTGGAATGTGGGAAAGAGAATTCAACGCCCTCGGCGTTTCAACATTTACACTCGATGGATTGACCGGCCGCGGCCTGATGCAGGTGATAACCGACCAGGTAATGCTCGGCCGCCTCAATTTCATACTCGACATCTATCGCGGACTCGACGTTTTGGCCAAGCACCCCCGCGTGGATACCCAGCGTATCGCACTGATGGGCTTCTCACGCGGCGGTCACGCTGCCCTCAATGCCAGTCTCAACCGCTTCAACAAGATGTGGAACAAGTCAGGCATCGAGTTTGCGGCTTACATTCCGATGTATCCCGATTGCGCGACCACCTACCTCTCCGGCACCGATATTGCGGATCGCCCCATCCGAATTTTTGGCGGCACACCCGACGATTACGATGCGATCGCGCCCTGCAAGGCTTATGCGGAGCGGCTTAAAGCTGCCGGAAAAGACGTGGAAGTAACCGAGTATCCGAACGCGCCACACTCGTTTGACGATCCGCACCTTCCACAGAGCCTTGTTGTCCCCGGCGGCCAGACTTTGCGCCATTGCGTCATACGTGAAGAAGCCCCAGGCTTGTTGATTAACGCCGTGACCAAAGAGCCATTCACGTACAAAGACTCTTGCGTAGAGTTCAACCCGCATGTGGGTTTCGACGCCACAGCCACGGAGGCAGCAAAAGTGTCGGTCAGGCAGTTTCTGAAGACAGTATTTAAGCTCTAGCAGCCTCCCAAAGCGGGAATACCGTCCGGGACGGCAGGTGCCGAGGATGACACCAGCGACCGCGTCCGACATCGCGCTCGGTGCGGCAAGTAAACCTCAGCTGCCGGGGTGTCGGCTTGGCACTGAAGGTCGATGTCACACCGCCGCTGCCGCCCAAAGCTACTTAATGAACGTGCCGTTGCGCAGCTCCGCAACCGCCTGGCGCAACTCGGCCTGCGTGTTCATCACAATCGGGCCGTGCCAGGCGACTGGTTCCTCAATCGGCTTGCCGGAGACCAGCAGAAAGCGGATGCCCTCGTCGCCGGCCTGCACCGTGACCTCGTCGCCAGAGTCGAACAACACCAGCGAGCGGTTGCCGGTCTGCTCGCGGACCAGAATCTCGCTTTCGCCGTCGGTCTTTTCCGTCAGCACGCCGAACGGCTGCGACGCCGCGCGGAAATCGCCGGAGCCTTCGAACACATAGGCGAAGGCGTGGCGCTCAAGTTCGACCGGCAGGATTTTGCGCTTGCCCGGCGGCACCCAGATGTCGAGATAGCGCGGGTCGGCGGCGACGCCCTCGACCGGGCCGCGCTTGCCCCAGAAATCGCCACAGACCACGCGCACACGCGTGCCGTCGTCATCGGTGACATCCGGAATTTCGGCGGCCTGGATGTCTTGATAGCGCGGCGCCGTCATCTTCAACGACGACGGCAGGTTGGCCCAGAGCTGAAAGCCGTGCATGCGGCCCTGCGCGTCACCCTGCGGCATTTCCTGATGCATGATGCCGCGCCCGGCCGTCATCCATTGCACGTCGCCCGAGCCGAGGTTGCCGCGATTGCCGAGGCTATCGCCGTGCTCGACATTGCCGGCGAGCACATAGGTGATGGTCTCGATGCCGCGATGCGGGTGCCATGGAAAACCGGCAACATATTCGTCCGGCCGGTCATTGCGGAAATCGTCGAGCAACAGGAACGGGTCGAACGCGGTGGTGTCGCCAAAACCGAAGGCGCGGCGGAGGCGTACACCGGCGCCCTCCATCGTCGGCTTCGACGAAACGATACTTTTCACGGGGCGAATGGACATTGGAATTTATCCTCGGGAACTCATCCCTGGCGAAACGATTGCAGGCCGATCACCGCGGTTGCTCGGTGATCCTTTGATCCTCGGGAAAGATAGGTAACTGCCCGGCGGGGGCAAGCAGGTACATCGGTGATACCGCGGCCCGCCCCGTTGTCGTCACGCCTCTTCGGGCACCACGTCGTCGAACTTGGTGTAGTCGAGCAGGAAGCGGCCCTGCGGCGAAATGCTGGTGATGTCGCGATAGCGGTGCCGCCAGCGGATATCGCGCCAGGAGTAGACCCGCCGGGCATAAAGCTGCTGCGCAGAACCGTCGTCGAGACCGCCGACGTTGAGCACCAGGATCGCGTCGCCTTCGGCGAGATCGGTCGCGGTGGTTCCATGGAGCGGGCTGTCCTTGTCGATAACGTGAAACAGCATCCAGCTCAGCACGAACATCGGATGGTCGTTGCGATCGAGCGGCAGCTCATAGAAGCGGCGCAGCTGATCGCCTTCCTTGGTGCGCTCGGCGCGAATAAGCCAAAGCCGCGCGTTCGCCCGCGAGATCGCATTGTGCCGCGCGTTAGCCATGCGGATCATCAAGGTGCGTTGGCCGCCGTGCTGGGTGACGACCGGATGCGCGGCAAAGACGAAACGGGCGCGGGGGCGCGAGAAACGGGCGAAGACCAATCCGGTCAACACCGCGAGGAAGCACATGCCGGTGAAGATTTCGACGGTGGCGATCAGATGCCCGTAGTTGGTCTGCGGGTGCATGTCGCCATAGCCGACCGTCGCCAGCGTCTCGATCGAGAAGTAGAAAAATTCCAGTGGATTATCACCGGCCACATTGGCGATCGGCTCGTGGCCGAGAAAATAAAGGAAAGCGAAAATGGCGTTGAGTGTGACGAACACCAAAGCCGCGCTGCCGAAAAACACCGGCCAGTAAACCGACATTGCCCGGTGATAGAAATCGGTCCAGACACCCTGGCTTAAGCCCAGCGTCTCGATTTCGCGGTGGCCGAACCGAACGAGCTGGGATTTCCCGTCCGACCGCTTTCGGCGCGTCTTTGCCAACGCAACAACGCCTAAACCGCAGCCTGCGCCGGCGCCTTGGTCTTGAGACGGCTGAACACTCGACGCGCATTGCCCTCGAAGATCTTCTGCCGCTCGGCGCCGCTCAGGTTGGGCGCGTGGTCGACATAGCGCTTGGTGTCGTCGAAATTAAATCCGGTTTTCGGGTCGATGCCCTTGACCGCGCCGACCATCTCCGAGGCGAACAGGATGTTGTCGGTCGGCACGACTTCGGCGAGGAGATTGATGCCGGGCTGGTGATAGACGCAGGTGTCGAAGAAAATATTGTTCTTGATGATGTCAACGAGCTCCGGCCGCCCATTGTTCAGCGCCAGGCCGCGGAACCGGCCCCAGTGGAACGGCACGGCACCGCCGCCATGCGGGATGATCAGCTTGAGCGTTGGGAAGTCCTTGAACAGATCGGACAGGATCAGCTGCATGAACGCCATGGTGTCGGCGTTGAGATAATACGATCCGGTGGTGTGCATCGCCGGATTGCAGGAGCCGGACACGTGGATCATGGCCGGCACGTCGAGTTCGACCATCTTCTCGTAGAACGGATACCACCACTTGTCGGTCAGCGGCGGCGAATTGAAATAGCCCCCCGACGGGTCGGGATTAAGATTGCAGCCGATGAAGCCGAGCTCCTTGACGCAGCGCTCGAGCTCGCCGATCGAGTGCGCCGGCGGCACGCCTAGCGACTGTGGCAACTGGCAGACGCCGATGAAGTTTTGCGGGTAGAGCGAGACGACACGCGCGATCAGATCGTTGCAAATTTGCGACCATTCGAGGCTCACGCTCTCGTCGCCGACGTGGTGCCCCATGCCGGACGCGCGCGGCGAGAAAATGGTGAGATTGGTGCCGCGCTCGCGCTGCAGCTTGAGCTGGTTCTGCTCGATGCTCTCGCGGATTTCATCATCGGACATTTTGAGCGCCGCCCGCGACGGCATCGCCGCTTTGTCCTTGGCGTTGGCGGCCGCGGTCTGCTCCTTGCGGAAGCGGTGCAATTCCTTGGGTTCGGTCGTGTAGTGGCCGTGACAATCGATGATCATGACAACTTCGCTTCAGGGGCTTCGGACAGTGCGATGCTAGAGCGCGGGACGCGATTGTCAAAGGGGAACGGCACTCATTCTATTTCCGCGTGACCTTTTCCGAAAACCGGCATCCACTTTTCGGGGTCATGCGCTAGGATGCCCGCGGCATCACGGGAGAAAGACGAAATGGCCGACCTACCGCGCCTCAACGGCGTCATCCGCGCGCTCGAAGCGGGACAGCATGCGCTGACATGCTTCGCGCCGGCCGAAATCACGAGCGCCGTGGCGATGGCCACATCGAAATTCGACGGCTGCGTGTTTGAGATGGAACACCAGCCGTGGGATGGCCGGCTCCTTCGCGACTGCCTGCAATACATGCTCAACCGGGCACAGATCGCCAAGGCGGCGTCGGTGGTGCCCGGCGTAACACCGCTGGCGCGCGTGCCGGTGAACGGCGTGGAGATGGCGCAGTGGCACGCCAAGCAGGCGCTCGACATGGGCTGCTACGGCATCGTGTTCCCGCACATTTCGACCGTCGAGGAAGCGGCCAACGCGGTCGGCGCCTGCCGTTACCCGCGGCTCAGCGATGCATCGTTTTTCCACCCGGCCGGTATCCGCGGCGACGGCCCGACCACCGCGGCGCGCTATTGGGGCCTCACCCAGCAGGAATACTACCAGAAGGCTGACGTCTGGCCGCTCAATCCGCAGGGCGAAATTTTCTGCATCCTGCAAATCGAGGATACCCGCGGAGTCGAGAACCTCGACGACATGCTTAAGGATGTGCCGGGCATCGGTTGCATCCTGATCGGCGAAGGCGATCTGTCACAAGAGTTGGGTTATCCGCGGCAATACGAGCACAAGGTCGTGCTCGAATGGATGAAGCGGGTGGTCGACACCTGCAAGAAGCACAACGTCGTGGTCGGCCACCCGCATGTCGAGCAGGGCAACGCCGAACGCGTCGTCAAGGAAGGCTACCGCTTCCTAATGTGCGCGCCGGTGCAGAGTTTCGGCCACCTCGAAGCGGCGCGAAAGCATACCGGCAGAGCATAGAACGGTCAGCGACGCACTCGGGATCGTCCGCAGCGCCGGTGAAGGATATCAAACAAGCTGTTTCTCTGACCAAAGTCGTGATGAAGAATGAGCGTCGTCCCGTCACATATCGCGTTGATACCCATAATACTGCCGGCAGGCATTTCCAGTTGTTCTTTGCCGTTGCAAACAAAAATCATGGTCTCACGAAACGTGATGCTGTTGCCGTCCACATTCACGGCATTGCACGGGAATGGAGCGGCCGGCGAAAGCGAGTATCGCCGCCCCTGAGCGAAGGCCTGCGCGCAGGTGCAAAGGAAAAGCGCCGCACTCATCAGCAAAATTGCGTAACCACTTCTTGCCACCGTGCCCTCTCCCTGGGTCGTTACAAGGCTGCTTCACAGCACGCCCAGCCCGCCCTTCTCCTCGATGAAACTTGCGATCTCATCCACGCCCTTGCCGGCACGAAGGTTAGTGAACACGAACGGCCGCGCGCCGCGCATGCGCTTTGACTCGCGCTCCATCGTTTCCAGCGAGGCGCCGACATAGGGCGCGAGATCGACTTTGTTGATCACCAGCAAATCCGAGCGGGTGATGCCAGGGCCGCCTTTCGAGGGAATCTTGTCGCCGGCGGCGACGTCGATGACGTAGATGGTGAGGTCGGCGAGTTCCGGCGAGAACGTCGCCGCAAGATTGTCGCCGCCCGATTCGATCAGCACCAGATCGAGCGCCGGGAATTTCTGCCGCATGTCGGCGATTGCTGCCAGATTCGCGGAAGCGTCTTCGCGAATCGCGGTGTGCGGGCAGCCGCCGGTCTCGACGCCGGCGATGCGGTCGGGCATCAGCGCCCCGGAGCGCACCAGATATTCGGCGTCCCATTTGGTGTAGATGTCGTTGGTGATGGCGGCGATCTCGTAGCGCTCGCGCAACCGTTTGCACAGCGCGTCCATCAGCGCCGTCTTACCCGAACCGACCGGGCCACCGACGCCGACGCGCAAAGGGCCGTGAGATACAGACATAGGGAAACTCCCGTCAGACCCACAAGCTTAGTGCGAGCGGGTGGTCCGGGCAAAGCGGAGCGACGCTTTACACTAGCGCCGTCAGGCACCCCGACGCTTATCCGCCTTTCAGCACCGAAGACCTTGAGGCAACACGCGCCTTCTTTAATGCAGGCGGCGACCAGGACGCTTGTCACTTGTGATGATGCCTCAGGTATTCGTGCAACGAGGCCGATCCCGTCACTTTGAGCAGATTCTTCAGCATCAAATCCTTGCGGCGGCCCGCGGCGAAGCCCTCGCCATATTCCTTGCGCAGCGATCCGACTTTGGTGTTGCCGTGCTTCTTTTCGATCTTGCCGGATTTATCGCGATGGCGGCCATCAAGGCCGCGATGTGCCTTTGCCATGGTAATCTCCCCTGCTCCCGAGCGAGTTGAAGATTGCACGAGATAGCCTAGCTGCGGGCACAGCTGTGCGCCATCCTGATTTCCATCACGGCGATCTCTGTGGCGATCGTGACGGCGTCAGGACCCCGAGCCGTGGTCCGTGTGCGCCTGGCTCACTTTCTGCAGATAGGCGACGATGTCCCGGCGCGACGGCGCGTCGAGCACGCGAATCGGCATTTTGGCGCCAGGAATGAATGCCCGCGGATCGGCAAGCCAGTGGTCGAGATTAGCGGTAGACCAAACAAGGCCGGCGCCGCCCAGCGCCACCGAATAGTCGTAGCCGGTCGCGGAGCCGGCTTTGCGGCCGACCACGCCGCCGAGCATAGGACCGATCTTGTTGCGGTCCAGCGCATGGCAGGCACTGCATCGTTCGGCGAAAAGCGCGTGGCCGCGTGCTGCGTCCGGCGCGGCATTGGCAAGGAAGCGCGATAAATCCTTGGCGTTCGCCGGCCTGGCCGAACGAAAGAACGTGTAGCCGAGCGTGATCGTGGAGACGCCGCGCATTTCCGGATCTTTGCCGAAAGCCGGATCGACATAGAACACGACCGGCATCTTGACTTTCTCGTGCGCGTCGAGGCGCTCCTCGCTGAAGCAAAAGCACTGGATCTTGTTGAAATAGATTCCGCTCGATTGCGGGGTGACGTTAAAAGTGGCGTGACCGACCATCGCTTCGTTTCCGGCATTCTCGGCGGAAAAGAACACGAGCCGCTGTTCACCAAGATGCACTGTGACCGAGCGTTGCACCGGCTCGAAGCGCCAAGGCAGGCCGGGGGCGACATTGCTGTCGAACTCCACCGTCACGGTCTTGTTCGCAACAGTCGCTGTATCGGCAAGCACACGTTGGGTCGTGCCGCCGTAGCCGGTCGCAGCGCAAAACATCCGGTACAGCGTCGGCGAATAGGCCACGGTGCCGCACATCATGCCGAGCAGGACCATGAGCGGCGCGATGACTTTCACGTTTTGCCATCGCCTGGTCTGCATCGCTTGTGCCAGCTTTCCTTGGGACGCGGGGCCTCACCGACGCCCGGCGAGATCGATGTCCAATGTAGCCTCGCCGCTCACATTGTCGGCAAAATGATGAGGACGTGCGGCCTTTTGTCCGCAACGCCGCGGCCGGCCCGGTATGCCGAGCCGACCGGATCGCCGACGCTGATGCGCAAAGCGTCGTGTTAGGGCGGCGTGTCAAAATTTCGACGCGCGCACAATTTGGTGCGGGTGCCGCGGCTAGGCAAAGTCGCACATTTCCGCCAAGCTGGACGGTGTTTGCGGCGATTGCGAGGGGCGAAGCGTTGGCACCGGCAGACCTCCTTGCAATCCTGCTCGGACTCGCAGTGGCCATCGGGTGCATCAACCGCCTTTGGATCGGCCTGCCGCCAGCGATTGGCATGCTGCTTGGGTCGCTTGCCTTATCGGCCGTCGTCGTCTCAAGCGATCACGTTTTCCATCTGCATATCATGCGCTGGTTTCGCGCGACGTTCGCGGCCGCGGACCTGCCGCATTTCTTCCTCGACGGGGTGCTTGCGCTGCTCTTGTTCGCCGGCAGCCTGCATGTCGACGTCAGGGAACTGAACCGCCGCCGGTGGCTGATTTTGCTTCTGGCGACCACGAGCGTCATCCTGTCCACGCTGCTGTTTGGCGCCGGCATGTGGCTCACGTTCACGATGATTGGCGCGGCCGTCCCTCTGGTGTGGTGCTTTGTCCTCGGCGCCATCCTCGCTCCCACCGATGCGGTCGTGGTCGAAAACCTCCTACAGCAGGTCCGGCTGCCGGCGGAGCTGCGGGCCGCCATTGTGGGCGAGAGTCTGTTCAATGACGGCGCCGGCGTGGTGCTGTTTCTGCTTGCACTCGGCGTGACCCAAGGCAACACACTGGTGCTCGGTCACGGATACGTCCTGGCGGCTTTGTTGCGCGAGATCGTCGGCGGCGCCGGACTCGGATTGATCGCCGGCTGGGCGGCGACGCTGCTGATGCGGCGCGTTCACGACGACGGCTTGCACCTCTTGATCTCGCTGGCGCTGGTGTTGGGCAGCTACCGCCTTGCCAATGTCTGCGAAACGTCGGGCCCGATCGCGGTCGTCAGCGCCGGGCTGTGCATCGGCTCCGCCTCACCGCAATTCGGAATCGGCCCCACTTCGCGCACGGCGCTGATCGGCTTCTGGTCTTTGCTTGATCAGCTTTTGAACAGCATGCTGTTCCTGCTGATCGGCTTGCAGCTGCTCGCTCTGATCATTCACCCCAGGGAATTGCTGCCGATCGCCCTTGCCATACCGCTCGCCGTCGTCTCGCGCCTGATCAGCGTCGCCGTGCCGCTGCTGCTGACTCGCGAAAACCTTCGCGACAAAGCGCGCAACTCGCTGGTGCTCACCTGGGCCGGCCTGCGCGGCGGCATTTCGATTGCGCTCGCCCTGACGCTGCCGAACTCGCCATGGCGCGTCGATCTGCTGGTCGTCACCTACGCCGTGGTTATCTTCACCGTCGTGGTGCAGGGCTTGACCATTACACGATTCCTGCGCGCCGCATACGCAGCGCCGAAGCCCGCATAATGGATAATGATCGACGGTGTCAGGAGCGAAACAGGCGTGTGTATTGGGTCTCGTGCCGCATGCCGGCGATATCGGCACGAAAGGCGCAGGTGCCGACTTCCTCGAGCGGCGTCGCCAGCGCCCGCTTTGCGGTTGCGCCAATGGTAGGTTCGAGCGCGGCGAGCACACGCTGGCCATCGGTCTGGCCGAGCGGAATGAGCCGCACACCGGCGGAGATCCAGTTGGCAACGAGCGCATGCAGAAAAGCATGCAGCGCCGCCTCGCAGGCGATGCCGTGGCCTGCACAAGTCACACCGACAGCAATTGGCAGCGCGACGGGTCCATCCCAAACGGCGGCAAAATGCGGTAGCGCCGGACACGACCACGCCGCGCGCGTCACTTCGAGGAAGGCGCGCCCTTGTGCAGTGGTCTCCAAAAATCGCTCTTTCGATGGAACGAACGCAGCAGCAAGCTCGGCGACAGCGCGCAGAGCCGGATCATCGTTTGCAGCAGCGGAGCGGTGCGCGTGTGCGAGGAAAACCGCATCGGAAAAACCGCCGCCTTCGCTCAACGTCACTTCCAGCCATGACCGTAGCGTCTGCGCGTCTTTGATGTCGCCGGCTTCAACCGCCCATTCGATGCCGCCCGAATAGGCGAAGGCACCAACCGGATAGGCCGGCGACAGCCAGGCCATTAAACGATACAGCGCCGCAGAGTCCATTCGCTCATTCCCCCGGAGAATGCTCAGCCGTGATCGTGACCGTGGCCATGATGATGGCCGTGATGATCGTGACTGTGGCCCTGCTGGTCGTAGGCGCCATGCTCCGGATCGAACGGCGCTTCGAGCGGCGTAAGCCGTCCGCCTAGTCCGCGGAGCATATCCTCGATCACGTGGTCGCGCCGGATGCGCAGCCGATCGCCGACGATCTGAACGTCGATGTGGCGATTGCCGATGTGCCAGGCGAGCCGCGCGAGCTCGCGCGAATCCGCCGCCGCAATCTCGGTCAGCGCCTCGGCGCGGCCGACAATCCGCACAATACCGCCATCGTCGAGCACAAGGCCGTCGCCATCGTGCAAAGCCGTGGCTTGCGGCAGATCGAGTAGAAACCGCGTGCCACCCTCGCCGCTCAGGACAACGCGGCGGCGATGCCGCTCGTAGGCATCGAGCGTAACGGAATCGATGGCGCTCGCAGCATCCCAATGACCGGCGGCTCTGACTTCGTGCGCACGCTTCATGCTTGAAAACCTCGCCCCGTTTTAACGCAAGAGCCATGCCGTCCGAAAGCCGGGTACATGCAGCAGTGGGTGTTGGAGGCCACGGCGGAGACCGATAAGGTTGCGCCCGCAAAACAGGGGGAAATTCCCGGCATGAGCGTAAAGGGTAAGGCCTATATCGCCGGCGCCTTCGAGCACCCGACGCGGCACGCTCCGGACAAGACCGTGGCGCAGCTTCACGCCGAGGTCGCGCTCGGAGCGATCAAGGATGCCGGGCTGACGCTTAAGGACGTTGACGGTTATTTCTGCTCCGGCGACGCGCCCGGCCCGGGGCCCGCGTCGATGATCGAATACATGAACCTGAAAGTCCGCCACGCCGAGTTCGACCGAGCTCGGCGGTACGTCCTATGTGACGCTCGCCTCGCACGCGGCTGAGGCGATCGCGGCCGGCAAATGCGACGTGGCGCTGATCACGCTCGCCGGGCGGCCGCGCAGCGAAGGCATGGCGACCGGCACCGCCCCCCGCGCGCGGCCGGCTGACCAGCCCGAGGCCGGCTTTGAGGTGTCTTACGCCATCACGACCGCCAATGGTTACGCGCATGTGCGCGATGCGCCATATGCACGAATACGGCACCACCAGCGAGCAACTCGCCTGGGTCAAGGTCGCCGCTTCGCACCACGCGCAACATAACCCGCACGCCATGCTGCGCGAGGTCGTGACCGTCGAAGAAGTAGTGAACTCGCCGCTGATCGCCGATCCGCTGCACCGGCTCGATTGCTGCGTCATCAGCGACGGCGGCGGCGCGCTGATCCTGGTGCGGCCGGAGATCGCCAAGAAGCTCAAACGGCCGCTGGTTAAGATCATCGGCGCCGGCGAAGCGGTCAAGCATCTCGCCGGCGGCACCTTCGATCTCACCACGTCAGGCGCGGCGCGCTCCGGCCCGATCGCGTTCGGGGAGGCCGGCATCACACCTGGCCGACATCAAATACGCCTCGATTTATGACAGCTTCACCATCACCGTGGTGATGCAGCTCGAAGACCTCGGCTTCTGCGCCAAGGGAGCCGGCGGAAAATTCGTCGCCGACGGCAATCTGATCTCGGGTACCGGCAAACTTCCGTTCAACACCGACGGCGGCGGGCTATGCAACAATCATCCGGCAAACCGCGGCAGCATGACCAAGGTGATCGAAGCGGTGCGGCAGCTGCGCGGCGAGGCGCACCCGGCGGTACAGGTCAAGAATTGCGATCTGGCGCTGGCGCAGGGCACCGGCTTTCAGCTCGCGCACGCGTCACGGCAGCGCCACCTTGATTATGGAACGGGAGTAGGCGATGGCGCGCAAGCTCACGTCGCCGCCGGTGAACACCGAAACCAAGGCATTCTTTGACGCCGCGCGCGCAGGGCCGCTTCATGATTCCGGTTTGCACCGCATGCGGCAAAGCGCACTGGTATCCGCGCGCCATCTGCCCATTTTGCTCGAGCGACCTGGTCGAATGGCGTGAAGCCTCCGGCAAAGGCACGATCTACACCTTCAGCGTCATGCGCCGCGTCAAGGAACCCTACGCGATCGCCCATGTGACGCTCGCCGAAGGCCCGACCATGCTGACCAACATCGTTGACTGCGACTTCGATGCGGTGCGCATCGGCCAACCGGTCGCGGTCGTGTTCGCGGAAACCGAGAACGGCCCGCCGGTGCCGATGTTTAAGCCGGCGTGAACAGGCAACCTGCGACAACCGATCGACGTGACTGGGTGACCTGGGCGGCGCGATTATTTCGGGATCTGTGGGTTTATCTGCGGACGCGTTCGATGCAGCCGCAGAATTTCCTGCGCGGTCGCGGCCTGTAGACGGTTAAAGCGCGCCAGCCGCTCAATGATCTCGCCTTGCACGATGAAGCCCCTCCTGGCCCGCAATACCAGAATGTCATTGACCGTTGACCACGAAAGGCCAATTGCCTTGGCAAGTACGGACAGGTTCTCCGATCGGTCGCGCGTCATCGAGCGCTCGACAAATTGGATCGGCAGATTGCACATGACCGCCAACGCGACGGTGACTTCTTCGAAGGCGCCGCGTTTCACAAACGATGCCAACGCAGCCTCGTCGAGTTTCCCTGACTGCCGCAGGCCCTCGATCGACGCCATCGCTGCGGTATAGTCGAACATCGTCGAAGTCATTCGCGCTTCGACGTGACCCGTAGCCTCGGCAACCACACGGTGGATTTCCGCTTTTGCCTGCGGATGTACAGCTTCAAGTTTTATACGAACCGCCGACGATGCTTTTGCAATCAGTACGCGGAGCAAAGGCGCGGGAATTTCGGGCCGTGAGCCGACCAAATCGGCGAGCATATCGTCGCCTTCGGACCGCCGGATCAGCGTCGAAAACCCATTGTCGGAAAAGCTGGCGCCGAAGTTATCGATGGTATTGATCAGGACCTCACGATTTCCGAGTTCGACCAACACGTCGGTCACCGGCTCGTTCAGGGAGGCGCGGTTCGAGATCGCGAGCATATGACCCTGACCTTTGGTCCGCGCTATTTCGACCAGGGTCTTGTCATCGAGCTGCACGGCCTGGGTTAGAACCGGCCGGGCCACCGTGACCGCATCATCTAATGCCAACGCGCGAATGATCTGCGGCGGCGAATTTCGAATCGGGGCAAGGCGTTTGGCAAGCAATTCGCGGGCTGATTGCTCGATTTCGACTGCGAGTCGAACGAGGACACCGTCGAATATCGAAATGTCC
The DNA here is from genome assembly GCA_963732165.1 of uncultured Acidobacteriaceae bacterium. Classification (GTDB taxonomy): domain Bacteria; phylum Acidobacteriota; class Terriglobia; order Terriglobales; family Acidobacteriaceae; genus Telmatobacter. The sequence continues at coordinate 5,647 of CAVSYM010000012.1, read as the reverse complement.
TCGTCCGTGAACTGATCCGAACCGTCGACAAATAAATCAGTCATCTTGCACAGCATTTCGCTGCGCCGGCCGCTGGACGCCCTGGTGATAGGGCCGTCGATTTCGTCGATAAAAGCGAGTTCCGCGGTCATCGCTGCCACAGTCGGCGGCCGTTTAAGCGATCGATAGCCAAGCCATCGATGGCGGCGCGAATGGCCGCTCCGCGACCCGCCGTTGCATCATCACGCAATAAGGTAAACCAAAGATTGAGGGGCGAGGCTCCCGGGGTTACCCGGCTTGACCCTTGGTTGCGCTTTTGAAACCACCCGTGCTCCCGGTAAAATCATTGAAATTGCGCAAGGAGTCGACCTAATGCGGTCTGTTTGGCGGCGCCACTACGCTCGGTGGGCCGACGCCGATCAGACTTTGCTCGTCCGGCCGCCGGCCCTGGGGCCGGATTCGTTGGCTTGGACCTCGGGGTGACGGGGAATCGATGATCAACAAAATCGTACAGACCATGGCCGAGGCGATGGCGGGAATTCGCGACGGTTCGGTCGTGCTGATCGGCGGCTTCGGCAGCATCGGCCAGCCGAATGCGCTGATCTATGGCCTGATCGAGCAAGGCGCCAAAGAGCTGACCGTGGTCGCCAACAATGCCGGCGTCGGCCACGTCGGCCTGGCGCGACTGATGGAAGTCGGGCGCGTGCGCAAGATCGTCTGCTCATACCCGCGCACCACCGATCCGGTGGTGTTCGAGGAGCTTTATCGTACCGGCCGCATTGAGCTTGAAGTCATGCCGCAGGGGACGATGGCCGAGCGCATGCGCGCCGCTGGCGCCGGCATTCCGGCGTTCTATACGCCGACTTCCGTTGGCACCAAGCTCGCGGAGGGTAAGGAGGTCCGTGAATTTCACGGCCGGCAATACGTTCTGGAGGAGGCGTTTTTCGGCGACGTCGCACTGGTCGAAGCCTGGGAAGCCGATCGTTGGGGCAATCTGACCTACAACTCGTCCGCCAGGAACTTCAATCCGGTGATGGCGACAGCGGCGAAGTTGACCATTGCGCAGGCGCAGCACATTGTTGATTTGGGTGCGCTCGATCCGGAGAAAATCGCCACGCCTGGGATTTTTGTCGATCGCGTCGTGCATGTGCCCTACGGCGAACCGACGATCACGTGAGGAGGCTGTGAACATGAACGTGCATGCCAACGTTTTGGCCGCCTGCAAGCCATGGACGCGGGAGGAGATCGCCGCGCGGGCCGCCCGCGATATCCCGGAAGGCTTTTACGTCAATCTCGGCATCGGCATTCCGGTGCTGCTCGCGAATTACGTGCCGCCGGAACGCGAAGTCATTATCCAGTCGGAAAACGGCGTCCTCGGCATGGGACCGACGCCGGAGCCTGACAAGATCAATCGCTGGCTGATCAACGCCAGTAAAAAATACGTCACGCTGGTTCCCGGCGGCGCTTACATGCACCACGCCGACAGCTTCGCCATCATCCGCGGCGGCCACCTCGACCTTTGTGTGCTCGGCGCCTTTCAGGTGGCCGAGAACGGCGACTTCGCCAACTGGGCGATGTCGGATACCGACATGCCGTCGGTCGGCGGCGCCATGGATTTGGCGGCGGGCGCCAAAGCGGTGTGGCTGTTGATGGAGCACACCGCCAAGAACGGCGCGAGCAAGCTGATGCGCCGCTGCACCTATCCGCTCACGGCGCTAGGCGCTGCGAAGCGCGTCTACACCAATCTCGCCGTGCTCGACATTACTGCGGACGGCTTTGCCGTCCGCGACATGGTGCCGGGGCTGACGTTTGAGGCGCTGCAGGACGTGACGGACGCGCCGCTGCATCAGGCGAATTGACCTCGCTTTCACCGCTCCGCGCGAAGCCAAGTAGGCAGATTGAAGGCCGGATTGCTTGCTATTGCGCCGGCGCCGGCTTGGCTGCCGGATCTGTTTTGGCGGCTTTGTTCGGCTTTTTCTTCGGCGTTTCGGCTGCGGGCTTGGTTTCCAATTCGGAAGGCGGAGTCGTCGCCAGCGTCGACGATGACGTCGGCGTCCATCTGGCTCTCGGCTTGTTGCCGTCCGTCGCCTTCCGGTCCGTCGCTTTTGCCGCGGGTAGAATTGGTATCGATGGCTTCCGTCGGCATTCCGTCCGGGCTTGGCGGCCGTTTTGGCGCCTTTTTTCTTGTGATGCAGGCGCCGCTTCCTCGATCGCACTCAGCGTGGCGATCTGAGCCTGGGTACGTGTCGGGCCGGTATAGACGACGATCGGCGCCACGGCGCCGCCGATCAGACAGCAGCGCTGCGCCTTTGGGCGTCGGCGCCCGCAAGCTCGAGAGCAACACCGAGAACGGCGTACCGGCTTCCGTGCCGCTGTTCTCCTCGCTTCCCGCCGCCTCTTCCTCTTCCACGGCCGGCTTCTTGCGATGCGGGCCGCATATTTCTTCATGCAGATTGGGCGGCGCCGCCTGATCGGCGCAAGCGACTCGACCGTTCCGAGCGACGGCGTGAGCCACGACAGCGCGATTCTGGGTAAAGCCGCCTTCCAGCAGTTCCGCGGCCTTCACCGCGCGCGCCGCCGACGACGGCGCGCCCAGCACCACTGCGATCAGCCGCCTGCCGTTGCGGGTCGCCGTGGCAACGACGTTGAATCCGGACGCGCAGATGAAGCCGGTCTTCATGCCGTCGATGCCGGGATAGCGGCCGATCAGCGAGTTGGTGTTGCGCATCACGCGCCGGCCGAACTTGATCGCCGGAATGTGCCAGTAGGAATCGTATTCGGGAAAATCGTGGATCAGCGCGCGGGCGAGGATGGCGAGATCGCGCGCCGAGGTGATCTGGCCGTCGGCCGGCAAGCCGTTGGGATTGACGAAATTCGATTCGCGTCATGCCGAGCGCGATGCGCGGTGCGCGTCATGTCGTCGGCGAAATTCTCGATCGAGCCGTCGACGCCTTCGGCGAGCAGAACCGCCATGTCGTTGGCTGAGTGCACCATCAGCATCTTGAGCGCGTTGTCGACCGTCACCTGCGTGCCGACGGCAAACCCATCTTGGTCGGCGACTGCGCCAGCGGCGGTGTGCGAAACCGTGAACAACGTGTCGATGGTGATGCGGTGCTGCCTTGATCGCTCGCAAGCGTGAGGTAAGCGGTCATCAGCTTGGTCACCGACGCCGGATACCAGGGATAGGTCGCATTCTCGGCGCGCAGCACTTTGCCGGTATCCGCTTCGACCAGAATCAGCGCTTCCGGCGCGCGCCGGACGTCGACGTGCAGGTCTGACGGCGAACAACGAACTGAGAGCGATAGCCAGCGTCAGCGCCCGAAATATCTGCAATTGATTCACGTGTCGCGGTCCGCTCGGTTGGTCGGGCCCGGAAGTGCTCAGGCGTAGCCCGAGGCCGCAAGGGCCGCGAAATGTTCACGAAAGGTTCCGAAAGCGTCCGACTACCCAAGCACAACTATCTAAGCCGCAAGAGACGCTCGAACGCAAAGGCGAATCCCGGTATCATCAAGCGGCACATGCGGATTGGCGCCGAGCGTGCCGCGATTCACCACCGCACTAAAGCCAAGGAAAAGCGACCAAAATTCGGCAACGGCGCAAAATCAAGGGAGCGATCATGACCGCATGCATCGTGGGTTGGGCGCATACGCCCTTCGGCAAGCTCTCCGGCGAAACCGTCGAGAGCCTCATTGTGCAAGTGGCGGGCGAAGCGCTCGACCGACGCCGGCATCGCGGCCGAGGACGTCGACGAGATCGTGCTCGGCCACTTCAATGCCGGCTTCTCGGCGCAGGATTTCACCGCCTCGCTGGTGCTGCAGGCTTCGCCCGATCTGCGCTTCAAGCGCGCGACGCGGGTCGAGAATGCCTGCGCGACCGGTTCCGCCGCCGTGCATCAGGGACTGAAAGCGATCGCCGCCAATTCGGCGCGCATCGTGCTGGTCGTCGGCGTCGAGCAGATGACGGCGACGCCGGCCGCCGAAATCGGCCGCAATCTGCTCAAGGCGTCCTATGTGCGCGAAGAAGCCGACATCGAGGGCGGCTTTGCCGGCGTGTTCGGCAAAATCGCCGGGCTTTATTTCCAGCGCTGGGGCGACCAGTCCGATGCGCTGGCGCAGATCGCCGCCAAGAACCACAAGAACGGCGTCGGCAATCCCTACGCGCAGATCCGCAAGGATCTCGGCTACGAATTCTGCCGCACCGAGAGCGAGAAGAATCCGCGCGTCGCCGGGCCGCTCAAGCGCACCGACTGCTCGCTGGTCTCCGACGGCGCCGCCGCCCTGGTGCTCGCCGACGTCGAGACGGCGCTCAAGCTCGACAAGGCGATCGTGTTCCGCGCCGCCGAGCACGTGCAGGATTTCCTGCCGATGTCGCGGCGCGACATTCTCAAGTTCGAAGGCTGCGCGGTGGCCTGGCAGCGCGCGCTGGCGCAGGCCGGCATCGCGCTTGCCGATCTTTCCTTCGCCGAGGTGCACGACTGCTTCACCATCGCCGAATTGATCGAATACGAGGCGATGGGTCTGGCGCCGCGAAGGCCAGGGCGCGCGCGTCGATCGCCGAGGGCATCGTCGCCAAAGACGGCAAGCTGCCGATCAATCCGTCCGGCGGGCTTAAAGCCAAGGGCCATCCGATCGGCGCCACCGGCGTGTCGATGCACGCCATCACCTCGATGCAGCTCACCGGCACCGCCGGCGACATGCAGGTCAAGGACGCGCGGCTCGGCGGCATCTTCAATATGGGCGGCGCCGCAGTCGCCAATTACGTCAGCATTCTGGAACGGCTGCGCTGAGACGCGAACTCGTAATAAGGCCATGAAACGCTGAAATTGAAGAGTCCAAATTTATTTGGTGGTTGGTCCACATGCCGGCCAGCGATACTCGGGAAGTTGCAGGGCGTCGAGGATATCCCTGCCGAACGCGAGCCTTGCCAGCCCCGGGATTGCGCAGGCCTTTATCACCTGATTGCGCACGAACAATCCCCATTGGGTCTTTGGCGCAAAGGCTGCGGAAAAACGTTCAGCGCCCTTTTGCTTTTGAAATCGATATAGCTTCGTAACAGCATTTCGTAGTTGTAGAATGCTTCGGCGTGCGATCCCTCCGCTTTGCCGAGTTCGCCGGCCAGCACGTAGGCTGCCGTCATCGCAAGCGCCGAACCTTGTCCCGCCATCAACGACGCACAGAATGCGAGCATCGCCGACGAGCGCGACGCGGCCTCGCGACCAAGAGTCCATTTTGATTTGACTGACGCGATCGAAATAAAGGTCTTGGGCGCAATCCAGTTCACCGAGGATGCTGGCACATTCCCAGTTCCCGTTGTCCCTGAACTTCTCCCTGCAGCATCGCCCTCTGCTCCGGCAGGCTCGTCGATTGAGGGAGTGCTGGCAGCATCAGCGGTGAAGAAGAACAGAAACAAGCGTCCGGTCGTCGTGCAAGGCAAAGCGCGCCAGCATCCGGGCGGGCCGGCTGTAAATGACGTATATCTCTTCATCCCGCGGGCGATAGCCGCGGACCTCAAATGCCGCGACAATGTAGCCGAGTGGCTTTTCAAAAACGCTGCTGGAGGTCCGAATACGAGCCTGCGAACGCCCGTAATGCAGGTCCGTCGGCCCCGATCACCAGATCGAACCAACGCTCGGCGCTGCGTTCGAATTGTGCCAGCACACGGTCCGCGT
>CAVSYM010000011.1:0-48935 GCA_963732165.1 uncultured Acidobacteriaceae bacterium | reverse complement strand
GCGATGACGCGCTCATTGAGCCATATTTTCTTCGAAGTGACGGATCGCCTCATCTAGAAACTCAAGTTGCGCGGACGTGCTGCTGTAACCAGTGTCTGCATTTTCGCAAAAAGAAGAACATGGAGAGTGAGATGGCGGCGAGGTATCTGACTCGGCCGCCGATCAGGCCCGGTAACCAACCGCGATTCGCGGTCCGGTCAGCAAACGCAGGTCGCGCTTCGATCCAGTTAGCGCGAGCGAGACCCGCGATTGCCAGTCGAGATTTAACTTATTCAACGGGTTGGAATCCGGTTTCCATGGTCACTCTGGTTCCGGTGACTTTGCCCTGCACGTGAGCGAGCAGATTGCCCGCCTCGTCCCACTGCTCGAGGGTGAATCTTCCCAAGCTTGAATTCCCCTTGGCGTCAAGGGTTAGCCATGCCTGAAGGCGGGCGGGGCCGACGAGGATTTGACCTGTGGGGTCGAACGAGACTCCAAAGTGGTTCAACTGATAAGTCCGCGCGCCGGTTTTTATCCATACACCGAGGCAAGTGTCGCCGGTCAAGGGAGCACGCATGCCGGAGACTTGCATTTCAGTGCCGTCACTGTGCCACTGAACGTAAGAAGCATCGACCTCGGTGCCGTCCTCGATTCCCTCATTGCCTTCGGAGATCAAATGCTGTTTCCAAAGTCCGACGATGCTGGGTTCCTTCGTGGCAGCGTCATCGTCGTCTGTGGTAAGAGCCGCAAGTAAGAGTCGCGGCGAGGCGATATGGGGCTGCCAACCGGTGGTGTGTGGCACTGGACTATAGAGGCCGCACCCGGCATGGGCGTAGGGACCAACATAGTTGCGAGTACCAGCACGCTCAGCGCCGGTACGATTTTCCAATTTCCTGACTTCATGACTTCCTCCTCTGCCGGAGAATTTTGCCGGCTTGAACGAGATAAAACCTAATTCGAGTTCGCGTACAATGCAGGAAGGTAAAATTCAGAGGTGAAGAAAGCTGAAGGCGTAAGTCCCTGAATCTGTTAGAGAATCTCCGTCCAGATTTTGGGCCAATGTATACTTCAGCCGCGCTGCGGAGAGTGAGAGTGCCCTTGGTCGTCTACAAATTCGGCGACTTCAGCCTTGATTGCGGCAAATTTGAACTTGCCGCAAAGGCCATAGGCTCAGGCTTGAGCGGAAGCCCCTCGAACTTCTCGCCGTCCTGGTCACCAAACATGGACAGACTGTAACGCGGGAGGAAATTGCCGGGTGCCTTTGGGGGCGGGAAGTCTTCGTCGATATCGAACACGGAATCAATACAGCAATCCGAAAAATTCGCCAAGTTCTTGGTGACAATTCGGACCTGCCGCAGTTTGTGCAGACAATTTCCGGCTCTGGTTACCGCTTCGTCGCGCCCGTGAGAGCTGTTGAGCAAGAAGTCACCGAGCCAGTTCAACCGTCTGGCGACCCTGTCGACCTGCCTCCTCCTCCTGAGATCTCTGCTACTCCCGTCATCCCATTGGCCGGCAAATCCCCTTACAGAATCTGGCTGGTCAGTGCCCTATGTGCCTCCGTGCTCGTTATCATTTCTATACTTACGCTCGGCCCGCATCCTCTGGCTGCCCGCTTCCTTAATCGAAACACTCACGCTCCGATCGCCTCGCTCGCCGTTCTCCCACTCGATAATCTTTCCGGCAATCCTAATGAGGCGTACTTCGCCGATGGCATGACCGACGAACTCACGACCATGCTTGCCAAGAATTCCACCCTCCGGATCGTTTCCCGCACCTCCGCCATGCAATTCAAGGGCGCGCACCGTTCGCTGCCGGAAATTGCACGCGTGCTCAACGTCGACGGCATTCTCGAAGGCTCCGTTTCCCGCGCGAATGGTCAGGTCCACATGACACTTCAGCTCATCCGCGGCGATACCGATGCAGACATTTGGGCCGAGAGCTACGACCGCGATACGAATAATGCTGCCGAACTTCCGGACGTTGCCGCCACAGCCATCGCTGCTCGCCTGAACCGAGCGACGTCGTCGCATACCAGCGCCCGCTACATTAAACCGGAAGCCCATGATGCCTATCTGCGCGGCCACTACGATTGGGTTGTCGGTCGAAATGAGGATGCAGGCAGGTATTACCGGCAGGCCGTCGATCTTCAGCCCGATTATGCCCTCGGTTGGACGGGTCTCGCCGACTACTATGCGCAGGGCGCAATGTTGGGTGAACTCGATCCCAGCCAGGCTCTCCCGCAGGCAGAAACCGCAGCCCGTAAGGCGGTCGAAATGGACGACAGCCTCCCACGGGCACACGCAACTCTCGGAGGCATGATTTTTCTCAATCGGGGTGATACGGCACAAGCACTGCAGGAGATCTCCAGAGCCACAGAATTAGACCCTCACGATAGCGAGTCCATGCAACTTCATGCTAGATTCCTGTGCGCGTTGGGCCGCTATGACGAAGCGATTGCAGTGCAGAAACAGTCAATTGCCATCAACGCCTTTGAGTACCCCTCGTCTCTGGCGGCAATGTACCTGTGCACACGCCGATTCGATGCCGCGATCAGCGATGCGGAGATGCGTCTCAAAGATCGTCCTGCGGACCCCGATATTCTCGATGTTTTAGCCGAGAGCTATCACTGGAAAGGCCGAGACAAAGAATCCGTTGAAATGCTTGCTCGCTCGCTTTCCGCCGAAGGAGACAATACCCTCTCGGCCTCTGTTCGTCGCGCATTCGAGTCCGGGGGATACTCTGCCGTCGTTCGTACTCGGCTGGCTGCAGTTGAAAAGAAGGCGCGAACCGGGAGGGTTTCCACCTTCGACCTTGCTGAACTCCACGGCATGCTGAGTCAGCGCGACGAAACACTCGCGCTACTCGATAAGGCTGTCGATGAACGCGATCCTCAATTGCTACTCGCTGTTCAATCTGATCCTGCCTTTGACTTCCTCCATCGAGACCCGCGCTATCGCTCGATCATCCAGGAACTGGGCTTGCCTCCGATGTACTGAGCGGATTGGGCTGCGAAATATCAATTCGATCTACGTCCTCTGGCATTTACTCGAAGCCTTGCGCACAGGCTTCGACCTTCTACGTGGCCACGAGAAAAATACGATTGACGCTGGCCGCATGGAGAGGATCAGGAGCCAGAGGATAAGTATGCGCAAATCGGCTTGCATTCATTTGAGAGCGCGGCCCGAATCTACGAATGAAGAGAACAGGCCAAGGCACTCATTGACAGCCGGTTTCGCTCGATTTTCTGGATTACTCCCCGAAAACGCCCCTCACTCCACGCAATCCGACCAATCCCGCACCCACCCGCCGACTCGCCGCCCCGCAGATCCGCCGCATTTGCAGATAATTACTTCTTCCACGCGCACACTGGAATCAGGAGAAATTGAAGATGCCAGAAGAGCCCAACACCACAGCAGCCCAACCCGACCCGGAACCCGACCCGCAAACCCCGGACGATAGCCCGCGCGACCCGGCCTTTGCCGCCGTCAACGTCTGCCGCGGAGCCTACTTTGATGCTTACGAAGAGTACGAGAACAACAACGGTGGGCCGGACAAGGTCTCAGAATATCTATGCAAGGAAGCAGCAAGCGATGCCTATCGCGATAAACTGCCTACGCTCTCAAACCGTCAGAACATTCTCAACTTCATCGCCTGCGTCGCTGAAGGAGTTCTCCTCGAAGCCATCCCTGAAAGCGCCAGCGGCAAGCTCATCTACGCGGCGCAGGCCGCGCTTGGCGCCCTCCCTCGCGAACCAAAACCAACGAAAAAAACAAAAAAACGTACCCCTCCCCACCCCCGGGGTGCTAAGAAAGTTAACAGCGAAGATTCTGTACTAACTTCCTCGATACAAGCCGCTTAGACGGCGCAAAACACCGAAAATGATTGTTACATTTGTTAGAGTTTTGGCCTCGAATACAGCCCTTTTGCACCAGGCTTGGTGCAAGATTTCAACAAAATCCGCATTGTGTGCGATTTCATAACTCGCAATATAAATATATTAGATTCAGACAGTTAAATCTAAAATATCCCAACCCATAACTCACAGTAAAAGACACACGCGCTAGTTCAAAAACATCGTCCGATAGAGCGTGTCTCTCTGCACGGGTTTGAAGCCGGCGTCGCGGATGATGCGGCGGAGTTCTTCTTCCGTGGTGCAGTTCGATGTGCCTGCAGCCTTCACCACATTCTCTTCGAGCATCACGCTGCCGACGTCGTTGCCGCCGAAGTGGAGGCCGAGTTCGAGCACCTTGAGGCCCTGCGTGACCCACGAGGCTTGCACGTTCTCAATGTTGTCGAGATAGAGGCGCGAAATCGCGAGCACCTTGAGGTACTCGACGCTGGTGGCTTCGTCCCAGCCGCGGCCGCCGAGAGCAGTATGCTTGGGCTGGAAGCTCCAGGGGATGAAGGCTGTGAATCCACCAGTCTCTTCCTGCAGGCGGCGCACAACTTCGAAGTGGTTGATGCGCTGGTCGAAGGTTTCGCCGACTCCGAACATCATGGTGGCCGTTGTCCTCATGCCGAGCTGGTGCGCGGTGCGATGCACGCTGACCCAATCATCGGTGCGGCACTTGAGGCGGGCGATTCTGATTCTCACGTCGTCGTCGAGGATCTCTGCGCCGCCGCCGGGAATGGAGTCGAGTCCGGCGTCACGCAGGCGGGCGATGGTGGTGCGCAGATCGAGGTTGGAATACTCGGCAATGGCCAGGACCTCAGAAGCCGAGAGGCAGTGGAGCCAGATTTTCGGGAAGCGCTCCTTGATGCCGCGGAAGAGGTTTTCAAACCAGTCGATTTTGAGGTCGGGATGAATGCCGCCCTGCATCAGCACGCCGGTGCCGCCCATCTCAAGAGTCTCGGCGATTTTGTCGCAGATGGTCTCGAAGGACAGGATGTAGCCCTCTTCGGCGCGCGGGTCCTTAACACCGGGTCTAGGGAGCGGGCGGTAGAACGCGCAGAAGGTGCAGTATTCGGTGCAGAAGTTGGTGTAGTTGATGTTGCGATCGATGATGTATGTAACCACGCCCTCGGGATGCAGGCGTTGACGCACGGCGTCGGCCTCAAAGCCCAGGCCGATGAGGTCGGAGGAATGGAAGTGGTCGAGCGCCTGTTGGCGGGTCAACGGCATGAATTGATTTTAGCAAGGCAACGGAAGCAGTGGCGCCGGCGGAGTTAGCGGAGTAGGAATTCGCTCCCGGGTCCCCAAATCCGAGGGACCCGCGCACCCCCTGCGTTCAGGATAGGGCACCCAGCGAGTCAGCAAGTCTGAAAGTCAGCGAGGCAGCTAAGCAGCAAGGGTCGGAGTCCGCTCCGGGGCATCTAACAGGCTGGAGGGCGGAACGAAACATTACTGCGCGAGCGGGGTTCCAAGCTACAAGTGCGGAGTCCCCGTGCCTTTTTTGCTTCGGAAAAGAAAGACCCCCCGGTTGATGAGCGGGCGACGCTGGGTTCGCTCGAGATTTGATTTGGTGGAAACGCCGCTGAAGAGGACGAAGAAGTCGAGAAAGGCGCGGAAGGCGCCCTTGCGGGCTGTTTTTTCAGCCGTTTGACTCGATTCCATGGCTGGTTGCCCCCGGGGAAGTTTGTTGGATGCCACTAACACCTTTGTTGGAGATGCAACTAGCGGGTTCGGTTGCAGAATCTTATCCAGGGAAAGGTGGATTCCCACGCGGCGCGGCTCACAGGATGGACCGGGCAGCGCTCCCAAAACAGGGCGAAAGCCCGGACGCCGCGTAATAGCACCTTTCTCGATCGACAAGATTCACGCTGCGGGGCGGCGAGAGACTGGGCTCCCAGATCAGACACCATAGAGTCTCTTGTGCCATGCCCAGGCAGTGCGAAGGATGTCATCCAGATTTGAGTAGCGCGGCTGCCAGCCGAGCTCGCAGATGGCACTTTCGGAACTGGCTACGAGCACTGCCGGGTCACCCGCGCGCCGCGGACAGACTTCGACTGGGATGGAATGTCCGGTAACCCGCCGGGCAGACTCAATCACCTCCTGGACGCTGAAGCCTTTGCCGTTGCCGAGGTTGTAGATGAGCCGGTCACGTGTTTCGAGTGCGTTGAGGGCAAGAAGATGGGCATCGGCAAGGTCGGATACGTGGATGTAGTCGCGAATGCAGGTGCCGTCCGGGGTGCTGTAATCGTTTCCAAATATGCGTATCAATGCGCGCCTGCCGGCGGCCACATCCAAAATGAGCGGAATGAGATGCGTCTCCGGCGTATGCGCTTCGCCGCGGTTGACCCCGGTAGGAGATTCGGGAGCTCCAGCGACGTTGAAGTAACGGAGCGAGGCGTAGCGGAAGCTGTGAATGCGGTTGAACCAGGCCAGCATTTGTTCAACCATGAGCTTGGACTCGCCGTAGGCGTTGGTGGGCTTGAGGCGTGCATCTTCGCGGATGGGCACCGACTCGGGTTCGCCGTAGACCGCAGCGGTAGAGGAAAAAACGATGCGCCGGGGTCCGGTAGAAAGCATAGCCTCGAGCAGCGAAAGCGTGCCGGCGGTGTTGTTGCGGAAAAACTGCTCGGGATGGAGCATGGATTCGCCGGCTTCAATGAGCGCAGCGAAATGCAACACAGCGTCAAAAGGGTGGTTACTATAGTTTGCCGAGGCGAAGATGGTTTCAATGGCTTTATGGTCGGCAACGTCGCCCTGGACGAAGTCGATTCCGGGCGGAAGCAGCTCGCGCCGGCCATGGCTCAAATTGTCGAAAATGACGGGTTTATGCCCGTTCGACGCAAGCAGGGTTGCCACAGTACCACCTATGTACCCCGCGCCTCCGGTTATCAGCACTTTCACAAAAAACACTGTCCTTTCGCAAGCAGTTTAGGTAACCTTAAGTCTATTACAGTAGTCTGTGGTCAGGCTGCCGGGAGATCATCGAAAAGTGAACTCCCGCACCTGCCGTTCATCCCACGGAGCCGTGATGAAAACAATCATGCGACCGATGAGCGGTGGGAATATCTGATGCTTCAATTTTGCGGCCGGAAGCTTGAATTGCCAGCCGGGGTTGAGGGAAGTGGATCTCTCGTGCCAAACGCCTTGGATGAATGTTGGAGAAGAAAGTTTATCCGAGGCTATAGAGGGAACAGAAGCACAGCATCGAGCGGCAGTTGGTTGACCATGCGGCAGACGTGGGGGCTTCCCCCTATCACCGCAGTCAACAGAAATTTGAACAAGAAACTGTCTCCCTTCGTCTGCATGTTTGAACAATTGATACCAGGCCTGGCGGCCGGGTTATTACGGATGTTTGAGACCCGAAGCGACGTGGTACGCGACCTGGATTGGAAACAGGAAGCTGACGCAGCAGGAAATGCGGCGTGAAAATGGCACGAACAAAGGTCATCCGCCAGCCCAAAGTTGATTAATTCTGCGCCGTGGAAACGGCCTGAAGCGAGGACGGCACATGTCGATGAGTTACTCCCCCGGCCAGCTGACCTTTGGAATGCTCCCTGAGCCCGAAGGCCGGTCAGTCTCTTTTATAACCAGCGCCGTGATCAACGGTTGCATTTTGGCGCTGATTCTTGTCATAAGCATGATGGCTAAACGCGTAATCCAGAGCCATTTCGAGGTAACCACGCTTATTGTGCCTACGACGCCCCCACCGGAGCCTAAGGTGAAGCCGATACCTCCGCCGAAGCTTCCGCCGCCGCCTCAGCCCCCCAAGCTCGAGTTGCAGCCCAAGATGATCGAGATGCCGAAGCCGAAGCCCGAGCCGAAGCCGGTGCAGATGGAAGCCAAGCTGGCGATGCCGGAGATAAAGCAGGCCAAGCCCAACATCATCGAGATACCGCAACCTAAGGCGGCGCTGACGGCGGCCATGCCGGCGCAGGACAAATCGGTGAAGCCCTCGACTGCACCCGTGCACCTAGGGCAGACCTTCGGAGTCAAGCCGAATCCATACGCAACCAGGCCCGCAACTATCGCAGCGATCGGCAATCCTTATGGCGGCATGAACGGGCCGGCCGTAGCGCCACATGGCGTGGTTGGATCGGCCGGCATCGGCAACGGTCTCCGATCCGGATCGAACTCCGGCGTCGTCGGACGCGTGGCATCGGCGGGAATTCCAGGGGCGGCTACCGGATCGCCCAATGGCTCGTCCTACGGTAAGGTAGGGTCGGCAGAAATTCCGAAGGTGCAGACGGTCGCGGCTGCGGTGCCACAGGCAACGGTTCAGCCGGCATCCACAAGCCTTGAAGTATTGTCGAAACCGCCTGTGCAATACACTGCCGCGGCAAGGCAGCAGAAGATCCAGGGCGACGTGGTCCTGCGCGTGACCTTCACGGCCAATGGACAGGTGATCGTTCAGGGCGTGGTTCGCGGTCTCGGCTACGGTCTCGACGAAGAAGCGAGGCGCGTAGCGGGGGAGATCAAATTCCGCCCCGCCACCCGCGACGGACGGCCCGTGGATATGACGACGAATATCGTTATTACGTTCCAACTGGCATAGGGTCGGTTATTAACTTTCGCGCAGGCAGCGGGAAAGTTAATAACCGACTCACGGGTCCAGGGATTAGGATTCAGCTAGCGATTCGAAATCGCCGGGACCCGGATTCAAGGTCTGAAGCTCAACGGCCTGCCCCAGAGGCGCAAGCGGATGAGAGGAAGGACCGGGAAGTATTCAACTAGGAGCTTGAAATGACATTGCGGAAGATCCCCCTAACCTTCCTTATCCTCGCTCTGGGCACGACGTGCGCGTATGCGAAGAAACAACCAAAATATCAGCAGTCGCGCACATTGACGCCGGAGCAGGCAGCTCTCGTCGAGAGGGCTGTGGGGCGCGAAAAAGTTCTCATCAAGGCGATTCAACAACGCACGCCGCTGGTTGAGACCTATATCCAGGATACGCGGCCCGATGTAAAGCTCTACGAAGTTCCGGTTGACGACCAGTACATGCTGAGCCGGGTGGACTTCGGCAAAGGTTTTTTCGACAAGCAGTATAGTCCGCGCTCCGATGCCAAGAAAGGCTGGTTCAAGGGCTCGTTGGGTTCCATCACCGGGCTGACCAGGGCGTTGGGTCTGGAGAAGTTCACATACTCGCCTACCGGCTTCATGCAGATGATGTTCATCGATCCGAACGGATTCGATCAGCAGCATTACGTGTTCAGCTTTGTGCGGCGGGAGTTTCTGGGCTCGGTGCGCACCTGGGTTTTCGACGTGCATCCCAAGACGGATGTGCACGGGATGGGCCGGTTCTACGGGCGTATCTGGATCGAGGATCAGGACGGCAACGTGGTGCGTTTCAACGGCACGTACACGGGACCGACCTCGGAGGACTCTTCGAAATACTACTTCCACTTCGACAGCTGGCGAATGAATGTGCAGCCCGGCATCTGGCTGCCGGTTGCGGTGTACGTGGAAGAGACGCATCGCGTGGACACCGAAGCAAAGTCAGTAGGACTGAAAGCGCAGACCCACTTCTGGGGCTACAGCCTGAAACTCCCCACGCGCGACAGCGAGAACGTGAGCGTGAAAGTTGACGACGCAGTGGACCAGAGCGACGACTCGGGAGATGTGGGTCCGCTGCAGGCCTCGCGCATGTGGATTACGCAGGCTGAGAACAACGTGATCGACCGACTTGTCGAGGCTGGTCTGGTGGCCCCGCTCACGCCGGGCGGCTACGAAGAGAAGGTGCTGGGCCAGATCGTGATCAACCTGGTGGTGCCCAACAACCTCGCCTTCACCGACCAGATTCACTGCCGCGTGCTGCTGACTGACACGATCGAAGCCACGACGGTGGGCAATACGATCCTGGTGAGCAAGGGGCTGCTGGATTCGCTCCCGAGCGAGCCGGCGATCGCGTCGGTGATTTCGATGGAGCTGGCGCACATTGCGCTCGGCCACCACATCGATACTCGGTACGCATTTAACGATCGCCTGCTCTTCCCGGATGAAACGACGTTCCAGCGCATCGACATGTATCACTCCGATGTGGACAACGCGACCGCGGCGAAGAAGGCGATGGAGTACCTGAATAACTCGATGTACAAGGACCAGCTACCTGAGGCAGGCCTTTACTATGCGCAGCTGATGGACCGGGGCCACGTGCTCAAGGCGCTGAACACTCCCAAGCTGGGCGACAGCCTGCTGAAGGTCGACGGCACGCCGTGGATGAGCGACCTGGAACATATGGCGCCCAAGATCAACTGGGACGACCTGGCACAGACTCCAGCCCTTCCGCTGGGCAGCTGGCTGAAGACCGATCCGTGGGACGACAAGGTGCACATGCTGAACGCCAAGCGGTACGCGCCCATGAATGCGCGCGATAAGATGCCGTTTGAGGTGACACCGATCTTCTTCAAGCTGCAGCGGTACGATCTGGCAAATGTTGAGCCTCCGCCAACCGGCCCCACGCCCCCGGCAACCGCTCCTGCGGCTAACGGCGATCCCGCAGCCGCTCCTGGCAACGGTCAGCCTGCCGCTCCTCCGCCGACGGCGCCCAACGGGACGCAGCCCACAGGAGCAAACGCACCTGCGACCGCTCCGGCCCAGAACCCGCCGCAGCCTCAGGCACAGGATCAACAGCAGCCTTCGACGGCGCAGAACCCGCAATAAAACACGATGTGAGCCCGGCATGGTCTCGATGAAACAGCCGGCCGGGCTTTTGGATTGCAGGTGTTCTTTTAGATCGGGAATTTCAGTCTGAAGCTATCTTCCCCGAAAGCGTATGTGTTCAGTTTTCATGAAGAGAATTGTTTCGGCGTCATTTTGCCTGGTAATTGTTTCTTCGGCGATTTCAGCGTGCGCCCAGGTGGGTCCTGCGGCGTATCGCCGGGGATTGTCGATCCACGCCGGCGCCGAGGCCTCGGTCTTCCAGCCTGACTATGCCGGAAACGGCATTGCCCAAACCAGCCCGAATCGCCTTTATGGCGTTGGCGCCCTGGTCGATGTGCATTTGACACGCTGGATACAGATTGAAGGCGAGGGGCGCTGGCTGCGGTTCAACGAGTTCCAAAACATCGGCATGAACACGTACATGATTGGCCCCAAGGTGCCGATCATCGACTTTCATCGCTGGACTCCTTATGGAAAGTTTCTCATCGGAATGGGCGGCGGCTCAGGCGGCTGGCTGTCGGGAAACGCGACCGCCTTTGCCTACGGCGGTGGAGTGGAGTATCAGTGGACTCGGAAGCTGACGATAAGGGCTTTCGATTTTGAGGAACAAGACTGGCACACGACTCCCGCGCTGCATCCGTATGGGGCAAGCGCAGGGATCACTTACCGCGTATTTGGCGGACGGGCGCAGTAAGGAAGCATTTCCAAAGCTCGCACTGGCGAATGCCCCTGGCCGCCGCGGGATTCAACGCGCTGACTCTCTATCGAGTCGCATTCTTCTCAATAGCCGCCTGCAATTCCAATATCTGCAACTGCACCTGCTTGATCTCCTTCAGGGTAGCAACCTGGCTGCTGTAGACCTTGTATTGCACCGCATAGATGGCACCCACAAAGTAGAGCAGTGCGCTGCCGAAACGAAAGCTGAAAACCGCCGGGGGGCCGAGGCGCCCAGGGTAAAAGCTCCAACAGAATAGCGAGGCAGCGAGGAATAGGAACGTATATAACGTGATTTTGTCCCAGCGAAGCGCTCTTGCGTGCCTGGCCAGTATCGCAGCGGTCTCTTCACGATAGGCGGCGAGGTTTTCAGGGTGCGGCAGAGTAGCGAGAAGACGCTCGCGCACGTTATTCGTTTGCTGTGCCATATTTTACTCCTTCGAGAATCTGTTTCATTTGGCGTTTGGCATAGTGGATACGCGATTTGACGGTGCCTACGGAGCAACCGACTACCGTCGCGATCTCGGCAATCGACAAGTCCTCCAGAAAATGAAGCACCAGCACCTCCCGATGCCTGAGGCCGATCTGACTCAATGCCTCATGAATCGCCGCGGCATCTTCACGCGCAAACGACGGCTCCTCAGTCTCCTGAAAATCCTCAAGCTCCACTTGTTCGGCTAGCTCCCGTGAAGTGCTGCGGCGAATTCGATCTACCGCAATGCCATGTGTGACGATATAGAGCCAGGAACGCAGCGACCCGGGGTTTTTAAGCTTGCCAATGTTGCGCAACACCTTGATCCACACTTCCTGAAGTACGTCGAGCCCGCTGTCCACATTGCCGGTCAAGCTAGCCGCGTAATAGAGCAACGGCTGCTCCATCACCGCGATCAGGTCTTCGAAAGCGCCGGGCTCATTCGCCTGGCAGCGGAGAGCCAACCACTCGTATTGTGCCCGTCCGCTTTCCATTTGCTTTCGTAATATAAGTCGAATGCCGGTGTCTGACGGTTCAATTTGCGAGCAGCATTTTTTCGCGCAGACGCAAAAAGGGCTGCTCCGAAGAGCAGCCCTTTTTGCTATTCCCTATTCCCTGCTGCCTATTCCCTTGCGTTTACGCCGGTGAGGGCGATCCCTCGGGGAAGCCCGGTCCACGCGGGCTCTCAGGCTTGAGAACCTGCGCTGGAGGGCTTCCGGGGTCGGTGGGCGATGCCAGCGACGAGCGCATCGGGGGCAGTTCCTTGCCCTCGACGAGCAGACGCAACTCTTCGGAGTCGATGGTTTCGCGCTCCAGAAGTGCCGCGGCGATGCGGTGCATGGCATCCTTGTTGTTATCGAGGATGTTGTGCGCACCCTGATAGGCTTCGTCGATGAGGCGGCGAACCTCGAGATCGATCTGGCGCGCGGTTTCTTCGCTGAAGTCGCGGTGCTGGGCAATCTCGCGGCCGAGGAAGATCTGCTCTTCCTTCTTGCCGAAGGTGAGCGGCCCAAGGCGGCTCATGCCGAACTCGCAAACCATGGAGCGAGCGAGTTCGGTGGCGCGCTCAATGTCGTTGCCTGCGCCGGTAGACATCTGGTTGAGGAAGATCTCCTCAGCCACGCGGCCGCCGTAGAGCATGGCCAGGCGCGTCTCGAGATACTCGCGCGTGTAGTTGTGACGGTCGTCGGGCAGGTGCACGGTGACGCCCAGCGCCATGCCGCGAGGAATGATGGTGACCTTGTGCACCGGGTCGGCGTGGGGCCTCTTGACCGAGACCAGCGCGTGGCCCGCCTCGTGATAGGCGGTGACCTTCTTCTCCTCGTCACTCAGCAGCATCGACTTGCGCTCTGCGCCCATCAGGACTTTATCTTTGGCGAGTTCGAAGTCGTACATTGTGACTTGCTTGCGATTCATGCGGGCAGCGCTGAGCGCAGCCTCATTCACCATGTTGGCGAGGTCGGCGCCACTGAAGCCGGGAGTTCCGCGGGCCAGCACATTCAGGTTGGTGTCGTCAGAGACGGGCACCTTCTTGATGTGCACACGGAGCACCTCTTCGCGGCCGCGTACATCGGGCAGGCCGACAACCACGCGGCGATCGAAACGCCCCGGGCGAAGCAGCGCTGGATCGAGCACGTCGGGCCGGTTGGTGGCCGCGACAAGAATCACGCCGTCGTTCGACTCAAAGCCGTCCATTTCGACGAGCAACTGGTTGAGGGTCTGCTCGCGCTCATCGTGCCCGCCGCCGAGGCCTGCGCCGCGATGGCGGCCCACGGCGTCGATTTCGTCGATGAAGATGATGCAGGGAGCGTTCTTCTTGCCCTGCTCGAACAGGTCGCGTACGCGGCTTGCGCCGACGCCGACGAACATCTCAACGAAATCGGAACCGGAAATGGAAAAGAACGGAACGTTGGCCTCGCCGGCTACCGCGCGGGCGAGCAGCGTCTTGCCGGTTCCCGGAGGGCCGACCAGCAGAACGCCCTTGGGAATTCGGCCACCGAGCTTCTGGAACTTCTGCGGTTCGCGAAGGTATTCGATGATCTCCTTCAGCTCTTCTTTGGCCTCGTCGACTCCGGCCACGTCTTTGAAGGTGATCTTTTTCTGCTGCATCGAAAGTAGGCGCGCGCGGCTCTTGCCAAAGCTGAGAGCCTTGTTGCCGCCGGCCTGCATCTGCCGGACCATGAAAAACCAGATGGCAATTAGCAGCACAAACGGGCCCACGTTGAAGAGCAGCGGAAGCAGAATGTTGCTCTGCGGCTCCTTGATGGAGAAGTTGACTTTGGCGGCCAGCAGGGCCTTCTCAAGATCCTCGTAATCGGTGGGGATGGTGGTGTGGAACTCTTCCTTGGGCGAGGCCTTCAGATGACCCTTGAGTTCGTCGCCTTGGATGACGGCATCCTGAACCTGATTGTTCTGGACCTTGTCGAAGAGATCCGAATAGGAGTACTCGACCTCTTTGCCCATGCTCGCGCCCTTGGTCACCACTGCCCACAGCACCATCAGGCAGATGAGGATGAAGACCCAGAACATGATCGTTCTAACGCTAGAATTCACCAGCACTCCCTCGTTTCCGGCAAGCGAAATTCTTCAGATTTCGCTCCATCGATCTACTGCGCCAACTTTTAGACGTTTAGGCCCGGCCTAAAGTGGCAATATGTGCAGAAATGACCTTCAGCCTACACCGTTGGCTCACCGCTCAGATCAGCAGTAACCCGATTGTACTCCGACGGCGATAAAAGTTGGAGGTGACGTAAGGGGTGGTCGCGTGCGGCACCAGTGCCGTCAACGTGGGTACGGATTGGGAATGGATTGGATCCGCTTTCGGGTTAGTTTCCGGGCCTGAGTGCAAATTGTGGGTTCACAAATTGTGGGTTCAAGGGGCGATAGCCGCGGATTAGACGGGGATGGGAGGAGCAAGCAGGCTGACGGTGACGATGAGGCCGGGCTCAGGCTCTAGCTCAACCCCCTGCATCCAGATGAGGCGGCCGTCGAACTCGAGAACCGGCCATAGAGCGCGCTCGGATCCCGTAACTCGAAGATGTTCAAGCACTTGCTTCACCTTGCGGGGGCCGGACGAGTGGCGCAGCCGGACCCGGTCGCCGGGGCGCCAATTGCGGAGGATTGCGATTGCAGGAGCACAGGGGCGTTTGGCGCCGTCAAAGTCGATTTTCAGGTGGAGACCGAAAATGGGCGCATCGATTTGACCGGGAATCGGCGTTTGCAATGGCTTCTCCGCGCTTTTGCTCTTTTGCAGCGTATCCGGCGTTCGCGCGGTGCTACTTATTGGCCGCGCTTGTGCGCTTTTATCTTTTGGACCAAAGCCGAGGCTAAGTCTCAGCTCCCGCGGGGTTCGTTCGGCGGTCAGGCCTTTGGCCAGATTAAGTCGCTGGCCGGCGTGGCCGCTGAGGGTCAGGTTCACGAGGGCCTCGGTGGCCGCAAAATCGGGTTCGGCGCCAAGTTCGGCCGCGGCGCGCCGCAGCAGCCGGCGCTGCAATGCTGGAGCAAGCGCGGCGAGGCGGGTGCAATCGAGAGCAATATCTTCTGAAGAAGCGCGGCCACCCCCGCGGACGGGCCGGCCGCGGAGAATCAGCTGCGGAGCAATACGGTCGAGCTCCGCCTGCCACCACGATTCTTCATCGCGGGCAAGCGTTGCCATGTTTGCCAGATGGGTGCGGAACTGCGGGTTCCATTGCTCAAGCTGCGGCAGCAGCTCGTGGCGGATGCGGTTGCGCGTGAACGAGAGCTGGCGATTCGAAGAATCCTCGCGCCAGGTCTGGCCGATGGCATTGAGAAAGGCCTCGACTTCCGCGCGCGTAGTTTTGAGCAACGGTCTGAGGATCAGGCCCGCGGTCGCGCTTTCGAGTTTTGGATGAATGCCTGCCAGACCTTCGGTCCACGCGCCGCGTAGAAACTTGGCCAGAACCGTTTCGGCCTGGTCGTCGAGCGTATGCGCAGTTGCGACTGCGTCGAGCGGCGATTTGGACGAGAGTTGCTGGAACCACGCGTATCGCAACCGCCGCGCAGCCTCTTCAATGGATTCGGCGGGCTTGCCGGTTGCAGGGTTGGCGCGGGCTTCGGCTGCAGTATCGACGCGGGCCTCGTGGAAAGGAATCTGCAGGCGCTCGGCCAGATCCCGGCAAAACTCGAGATCGTCGTCGGCTTCTTCGCCGCGCAGGCCGTGATGCAGGTGGGCTGCGTGAAGCACCAGGCCCAGTCCTCTGCTCCGCGAGCGAGAGTGCACAGCAGAGCCTACCGAATCTGCGCCACCGGAAAGGCCGACGCCGAGCCGCATGCCGGGCTTGAACAGCGAAGTGTCGAGCAGGAGTGTCGGTGGTGGAGTACGCACCAATGAATGATAAGAAATGTGGGCGCATGCCGCCACAATCAGATCACTGCGTCGCATACGAGTCGAATTCCCTTCCCGTCTCCTATACTGAGCTTCATGCTGACGACCCGAATTGCCAACGCCCACGACCTCGCGTTGATTACTGAGCATCGCCTTGCCATGTTTACCGAGATGGGCATGCGTTCTTCCGATGCGCTTGCCACCATGAGTCGCCATTTCCGCCCGTGGGTGCAGCGCATGATGGCGGCGGGCAAATACGTTGGCTGGGTTGTTGAAGACGAAGGGCAGCCGGTTGCGTCTGCTGGGTTCTTCGAGCTCGATTGGCCGCCGCACCCGTTTAACCCATCGAGCGAGGCGCGCGGCTACCTGCTCAACTTCTGGGTCGAACCATCGCACCGGCGCAGGGGCCTGGCAAAAGAACTGGTCAAACTGGCCGTGGCCGAGAGCCGGCGAAGGGGTTTCCGCGTAACCGCATTGCACGCGTCAGAAGCAGGCAGGAGGGTTTACGAACCCCTCGGGTTCCAGACCAGCAGCGAGATGTTTCTCATCGATGAGCCGGTCTCCAGCTCCTGACTATTTTTCCTCTGTCGCGCAGACAAAACTCTCAGCGCTGTTGCTGTCACCGCTGCCTTTGTACTGCGCGACCTGGGGGAACGGGCAGAGCGGGCGGGTCATAAGTGGCTTACTCTGCGCATCGCCGGCTCCAGACGGACCGGCTGACATTTTGGAAGCGATAATCGCGCCGGGAGCAGTTCCCTTCTCAACCCAGAGCTCGAGCGCGGTTCGCACGTTGTCGTGCGGGTCGGGATTCCACATTGGCGACTGGCCAAAGTTGTCAGGACCCGGACCTTCGAAGCAGTGCTGCATGCCGGGAACCATGTAAAGGCGAACGAAGGACTCAGTCCGGGTCCGGCCCTAGCTTACCGATAACGCTCTGGTAGTAGTTCACGGTGTTGAGCGCGGGAATCGCGGGATCGTTCCAACCGTGATACAGGATCAGCTTTCCGCCGCGCGAGTAAAACGGCTTGAGGTCAGGATCGGTGGAGTTGAGCGCCTGGGCTGTTTTCTCCACGGCCAAGGGCAGTCCGGTTTCGACGCGAAACGACTTCAAGTCCCAATTGGGGTTGGAGTAGACCATGTCGGAGAAATAGCCGGTTCCGAACGCCGCCATCAGGCTGCGACCGGGCGCCGGGCCGGTGATCCAGGTCCCCCATCCATTCCCGCCTTCTTCAGCTCCGGGCAAATACCCTGGGAAGATGGTTCGGCCATGCTCGTCTTTGACGCCACCGTATATGGTCTTGAGGGTCGCCACCTGGACCGAGGTCAAACACTGATCCGTATCCTCCCCGCTCTTGCATTCGATGGTGGCGGGATCGAATTCGCATTGGCGCGGATCGTTAAGGATTCCGTCGCGGACGCCGTCAAGCGCATCGCATTGGGCCAGGACCGCGTGGCCGATGGTCGCGATCTTTTTCGGCGGAATGAAGCTCTCCGGCGTCGCGGTCAGCGCCTGCGTGTCAATGGCCCCGGTGGTGAGCAGCAGGGTCCAGTTATTGGCCGGTGCTCCGGCCAGTATGCCGTCGTAGTCGTCGGGATAACGCTGGGCTTCCATCAACGCCTCGCGGCCGCCGTCGGAGCAGGCGGCGAAGTAGGAGCGGCTGGCTGCCGAGCCATAGAACTGCGCAACAACCAGCTTGGCCACGCGGGTCATTTCGTGAATGCCGCGATACCCGAAATCGATTACCTTCTCAGGATGGCCGAGCGCCCACGAAGCGTCGATGAATGAGGCAGCATGGCCTGTATCGGTAGCTGCGGCTGCGTAGCCTTTTGACATGAATTGAGCCAATTCCCCGGTGTCGTACGATCCGGCGAATCCGCCGTTGCCGGTGCCTTGAAGTTTGCCGTTCCAGCCTTCGAGCGGCAACCAGATTTCGATTGCGATATCGGAGTCGGCGCTCGGTGTGGCCTTTGCTATCACCCTGCAAAAGCCGGGCAACTTGCTATAGAACGCAGACTCATTGCCGCCACCGGGCCCTGAAGGCGGCTTGTAGGCGCCTGTCGCGAACGCGGTAGCCGAGGTGATGGTGACGTTGGAAATGTGGAGGCTCGCGAGCTTGGCGCAGGCATCGTTGGCAGGCTGCGCGGCGCCTTCAGGTGGCATCACGTCAGTGGCCTGGGCGGGCGCCACGGTTACGGCAAGCATGAATGAGGCGGCAGCGAACAGGAGACGGGAGATGGTCATCGCGTAGGTCCTTACTTGAGGGCTGATTTCGAGGCAAGGCCATTCTATAACGGGCTGTCAGCTTTCAGCTTTCAGCTATTAATTCCGGCGTGCAACAACAACGGGGCTCGCTTCAGGCCGTGGATTTTAGTGCAGCCTGCAACATCGCGATGGGCGAAACGAATAAGCTAAGAGCTGAAAGCTAACGGCTAACAGCTAAAAGTCAATCCCTTCCCAGTGCTATACTCGGCGAGTCATGCAAGTGTTTGCCATTCTTCCAGCGGCGGGTTTGGGAACCCGCATGGCCGGACCCAAGCCGAAACAGTTTCTCACACTCGACGGCACACCCATCCTGATCCATTCACTGCGGGCGTTTGCCGCGGTTGATCGGGTCACATCCATTTTTGTAGCGGTGCGCAAGACAGAGGTGGAGCGGGTTGAGGCGCAGATTGCCGAGTATGGCTTTTCAGGGCGCGTAAAGGTGGTTGAAGGCGGCGACAAGCGGCAGGAATCGGTGGCGCACGCGTTGGCCGCGCTGCCCGCCGAGGCCGACGACGTTGTGCTGGTGCACGATGCGGTTCGTCCGCTGATTGACGTGGCGACGATTGAGCGCACCATTGACGCGGTAATCGAGACCGGCGCGGCCATTGTCGGCATGCCGGCTATTGACACCATCAAGCAGGTTGAACGCACGGCCCACGGGGCGCTGATTACGGCCACCATTCCCCGGGAGTTTGTGGTGCTGGCGCAGACGCCGCAAGGGTTTCGATACGGGCTGCTGCAGGGTGCGTTCGCCGAGGCCCAGGCGGATGGCTTTGTGGGTACCGATGAAGCGTCGGTAGTGGAACGCGCGGGCCACTCGGTAGCCGTGGTGCACGGATCTCAGGTTAATCTGAAGATTACGCAGCCCGGCGATCTGGAACTGGCAGAGTTTTATCTGAAGCAGGGGAGCCGGCAGAGCTGAAGTGGCCTCCCACCCTTTTCGCCAGGAATGCGACTGGGACGGGGCACTTAGCGACGCTGGCGGAGTTAGTAAAGACCCATGCCCGAGACGGGGTGGGGATTCTTGACCGGGGACTGCGATCGCGCGCTGCGTCAAGAAAGAACGAATCGATATGAATACACGAATCGGAATTGGCTGGGACTCGCACGCATTCAAGGCGGGGATACCGCTGCGCATTGGCGGCATGACGCTTGACCACCCCGAGGGACTGGCCGGGCACTCCGACGGCGACGTGCTGCTGCACGCCATTACCGACGCGTTGCTGGGCGCAGTGGGGGCGGGCGACATCGGCAGCTTCTTTCCCCCCGGCGATCCGCGCTGGAAAGACGCCGACTCCTCGATTTTTTTGAACCTTGCGCTTGAAGAGTTGCGGCATGCCGGCTACGGCATTGTGAATGTGGATACTACGCTGGTGCTTGCCGCACCCAAGATTTCGCCCATCGCCGGCGAGATGCGGTCGCGCGTGGCCGACCTGCTCAACCTGCCCATCGATCGCGTGAGCATCAAGGCCAAAACTCCCGAGGGGCTGGGCCTGGACCACGTGGCGCAATGCCACGCCGTAGTGCTTGTGGAGCGCAATCAGGATTCAGAAGGCCTGAAGGCTATCAGCGAGGTGATCGAGTCGCAGCGCCAGCTCGAGGACGTGGTCGACGATCTGCTCTCGTCTGTCCACGGCGTGCCCAAGCGGCGCATCGCGCCGAGTGTTTACGACACCGAGGACATTACGTAGCCAAGGATCAGGGGTCAGTTACACTCGCGCGTTCTGACCGACGATTTTCATTGCGAATCGGCGCGAATCAGGGTAACTTGTGTGCGAGCTTCCAACCCACTCTGGAGTGTGTCGTATGCATCTGTTTTTTCTGCTCGCGCAGTCGCAGCCCGATCCTGAAATGGTTCAGAAGATCATGTTGACGATGATTCCCATGATCATGGTCTTCGGCCTCATCTGCGTCGCCATAATCATCATTCCCTTCTGGTTCATCTGCAAAAAGGCAGGGTTCAGCCCCTGGCTGGCATTGTTGAACATCATTCCACTCGGTAATCTTGTACTAATTTATGTGCTGGCGTTTGCCGAGTGGAAGGTGGCTCCGGCGCCTCCGGCGACATGGGCCACCGGTTTTCCGCCGACTCCGCCCACTGTCTGAAGAGGCGGCGCGCACCTTTGGCGCGAGGCAGGATGTTTTAGCATCGTAGAGGTAACTCTTTCTTACGATGCCTGAATCCGATCATTCCGCGCCCGGAACACCGCGCGTGCGTTTCGCTCCTTCGCCCACGGGATTTCTGCACGTGGGTAGCGCCCGCACTTTCATCTTCAACTGGCTCTATGCCCGCCACAACGGCGGCACCATGGTGCTGCGGCTCGACGACACCGACGTTGAGCGCAATACGGAGGCCAGTGTGCAGTCGATCTTCGAGGGGTTGCGCTGGCTGGGCCTCGACTGGGACGAAGAGTATAAGCAGTCCGAGCGGCTCGACCTGCACCGCCGGGCCGCTGAGGCCATCTTCGCAAAAGGGTTGGCGTATCGCGACTTTACGCCGGCTCACGCAGGAGACGACACGCAGAGTGGCACGCAAGGGGCCTGGCTTTGTAACCCCGGCATGAGGGAGCTCGCGCGCGAAGAGAGCGACCGCCGCGCCGCAGCGGGCGAGCCGTTTGCGCTGCGCTATCGCGTTCCGCGGGATGAGGGCCGGGTTCTGCGATTTGTCGACGGTGTTTATGGCGCGCAGTCGAAGTTGGCCGACGAGGTTGAAGACTTTGCGCTGCTGCGTTCGGATGGGATGCCGACTTATCACCTCGCCTCGAGCGTTGATGATGCCGATTTAAGGATCACGCATATTATTCGCGGACAAGACCACCTGACCAACACTTTCAAGCACCTGCTCATTTTCGAAGCGCTTGGACCCGGGTTCTCCAGTTTCGGCACGCCGCAATTTGCGCATCTGCCCTTGCTGGTGGCGCCCGACGGGACAAAGCTTTCAAAGCGCAAGCATGGGCCGGTAGTAAGCGTAACGACCTATCGTGACGCTGGTTTCTTACCGCAGGCCTTCGTCAATTTTCTGTGCCTGCTGGGCTGGTCGCCCAAGAACGATCGCGAGTTTCTAACTTTGAATGAGATTCGTGATCTGTTTACGCTGGAGGGCGTCAATCGCTCGAATGCGGTCATCAACTTTACTGAAGAACTCCCGTTCGATGAAAAGGCGGTGTGGCTCAATGCCGAGCATATTCGCGCGCTGCCGGTGGAAGAGTTGGCGCGCGAATTGCAGCCGTTTTTTGCGCGGGCCGGATTCAACGCGCCGCCGGAAAAGGCATTGGCCGTGACGCCGCTGATTCGCGAGCGCATCAAGTTGCTGGGCGACGCGGTTGGCGCTGCGGATTTTTTCTTTGTTTCAGAGCTCGCGCCTTATGATGCGGCGGAGTTGATTCCGCTCAAAAAGGGAGTGACGACGGGCGACCCAGCGCTCGCGCGACGAGTGCTTGAGACTGCGCTTGAAGTGCTGGCGATGACGAATTTCGACCACGATTCGCTTGACCAGGCGCTGCGCGGGGCTGCGGCTACGCTGGGACTGAAGGCCGGGCCGATGTTTCAACCGATTCGCGTGGCCGTCTGCGGACGCAAAAATGCGCCGCCGCTTTTTGAAACGCTGGTTGTGCTGGGGCGGGAGGTATGTTTGGCGCGGATTCGGCAGGCGGTTGATAAACTTGAAGCGCTCGAGCGAAAAGGGCAAGGATGAGAAGAACCGTTAGCGTTAACGAGTTGCCTGAATTCGACCCCGCGCGCTACCTCGACAACGAGGAGAGCATCGCCGTCTATTTAACCGGGATACTGGAAGCGAATGACGCGGCGCTGCTGGCCTCGGCGCTAGGTGACATTGTCCGCCCGCGCGGCATGACGGAGATGGCCAAGGCCGCCGGAATTACGCGCGAAGCTCTCTACAAAGCCCTTCGCCCCGATAGCGCGCCGCGCTTCGACACCATCAACCGCGTCTGCACGGCGCTCGGTGTGCGTTTGGTGGCCCAGCCCATTTCTGCCGGTAAAGTTGCCGCATGAATGCGAGTGCTCGACTGCGTAGCGGGCCGAAGGTGCGGACGGCTTAATCCCAGACCCAAAAACGGGACCCGGGGACACCGGGCGCTGACCCGGAATCAGAGTCTCGTTTTGCACAGTTTTCTTTAGAACCGACGAAGCGCGATGAAGGAATACGCGGTAGCGTTCAATAAGAAGGGGTGGCAACATTGCGCAACGAAGAACTCGAGGCCAGAATCAACAAGGAATTTCAAGAGGTATTTTCGCATGGCGATGCACACAGGAATAAGGTGCTCGGCCTGGAAAGCCTCCGGATTGATTGGAAACAGATTGAAGGCATAGAAGACTCGCTCAACCTCCTATCGCGCAACATCCTGGAATTCCTGAATATGGAGTTCCCGCGTCAAGGGATGGATTGGTGCCGGATTGTTTGCGACCTCAAGATGCAACCGATTCGAGAGAGACTTGAGTGGGCAAAAAGACCATGGCAGCCGTAGCAGGGGATAAACTATTGTCTGGAACGACCCTCAATTCTGCGACTCTCCTGTCTTGAAACCGATCACTCTCATCGAAGTCGTGAAATTCGCATGGCCGCGACGATCCATAGTCTCCTTCACGACTTCGTCGAGCGACCACCACCCCGACGTCTGGCTGCAGTCGCTACTCCCGTAGGCAAGGAAGTCCCTTGTTAAGCCAGCGAGAATTGGACCCTCGCACGTGAGTTGGTCAAAATTCAGCATCTTCCCGGAACCATCATAAAAGGCGATTACGACCACAACGTGGGAGGCGATGACGGGGAGCCTGTTGGTGAGTCTGATCCTATAGTTGTACTGGATGTTGTCGAACACCACTTCATGTTCGGAACGGAAGTCCGTTGCAATAACTCCTTCCTCAGCTCTCGTCCCTAAGCCGTCGACTATGGATGATGGAGCGTTAGCGCGCGGCGATGCAGATTGCAGCGGTGCCAACGCGGCGGGATGCGCGTCAAGCATCCGCTCCAAGTAGGCGACGGGCACCGCCAGGTTTAGATTTTGGCCTTCGTTGAACGTGGCGACGGCAACGCCAACGACCTCACCTGCGGCATCCATCACGGGTCCCCCGCTGCTCCCTGGGGAGATCGGTGCGGTCATTTGAATCAAAGAGTCTGTTCCCATCGTCCTGACCCCGCTGATTATGCCTTCTGAAAAGGTTCCCTCAAGGCCAAGGGGACTTCCAATCACGTAGACGCTATCGCCGACGGCCGGGGCAGGCCCACGGCTCAGCCCCAGCAAGGGCGCCTTTCCGGACACCTTCAAGAGTGCCAAAT
Organism: uncultured Acidobacteriaceae bacterium; assembly: GCA_963732165.1. Lineage (GTDB taxonomy): Bacteria > Acidobacteriota > Terriglobia > Terriglobales > Acidobacteriaceae > Telmatobacter. The sequence goes on along the minus strand of CAVSYM010000011.1, from coordinate 25,320 downwards.
CTGCGTGAGCGTCAACCGCAAGGACGCCCAAGACCTGAAAAGTCTGGCTCTGCCCGACCAGCTTTGCAGACCCGCTCCAGGCCCCCTGAATGACGTGGGCGTTTGTTGCGACGACGTCGTCAGAAACGAAAAACCCGCTGCCGATGCAGAGCGGCTGCCCATTTGAATCGCTCATCGCCAAGAGAACAACAGACTTAAATCCCCTCTCCGCCAGTTCACGAGGGGATTCCGCGACACATGCCGCCGCAAGCACAAACGACAAAAGCGCTAATCCGTGCAGCTTCAAGCTAGCCTCCTTAAATCCACGCCTAGTGGTGTACAGGCGGTTTCCTGCTCACTTAAAGCCAATTTGCTTTTTCTGCTCAGGCGGCAATGCCAACTCAATGAATGCGCCAATAGCTTGTTTCAACATCTGCACTTTGGCCAAGAACCTTGGATATGCTGAACGGTTCAAGCCCTTCGGGATGTCTGCCGGCTCAATATGGCTGAAGCTCTTGAGGTAATCTGGAGCGTCTGCGCTCTGCTCCGTAATTTGGCTCAAGATGTGATTGAAAGAGCCCTGATTCTTGTACGCAGCCATGAATTGGCTGACGGGGTCGTCCTTAACGGCCCGCAAGTTTTCCTCAAGGGCATGAAGTTGTCTATAGAGTGAGAGTGCAGATAAGGCGTCAATCATGCCCAGAAGTATACCGCGGATGCCAAGTGTCACAGGTCTTGCTTCTGAGGCCCGAAACGATTCAACCCAACCCCCGCTTATATTGAGCACAACCCTCCAGTGGAATAATGATTCTTAGCTTATGACCAACACAGATTCAGGAAGTCAAGAAACACTCACGCTGAATAACTTCCTTCGCGGCCAGATCGAAGAAGACATCCGCACCAAAAAGTACGGCGATGCCGTGGTCCAGACGCGTTTTCCGCCCGAGCCCAACGGCTATCTGCACATTGGCCACGCTAAGGCAATTTTTCTCGATTTTGGACTGGCGGATGAGTTCGGCGGCAAAACCAATCTGCGTTTCGACGACACCAATCCTGAAAAAGAAGAGCAGGAGTACGTCGACTCCATTCAGGCCGACGTGCGCTGGCTGGGCTTTGACTGGGAGCGGCTTTGCTACGCAAGCGACTATTTCGGCCAGCTCTACGAATGGGCGCTGAAGCTCATCAAAGACGGCAAGGCCTACGTTGACGATCTTTCGGCCGACGAGATTCGCCATCATCGAGGAACGCTCACCGAGCCAGGCACGGACAGCCCCTATCGCAACCGCACCGTCGAAGAAAACCTCGATCTTTTCATCCGCATGAAGAATGGCGAATTCCCCGACGGCAGCCGCGTGCTGCGGGCGAAGATCGACATGGCCTCGCCCAACCTGAACATGCGCGACCCGGTGATGTATCGCATTCTGTATGCCACGCATCACCGTACCGGCGACGACTGGTGCATCTACCCCATGTACGATTACGCGCACGGCCAGTCGGATTCAATCGAGAACGTGACGCACTCCATGTGCACGCTTGAGTTCGCCGACCACCAGCCGCTTTACCGCTGGTACATCGAACAACTCGGCATCTTCCCCTCGCAGCAGATTGAATTCGACCGGCTCAACCTGACTTACACGATGCTTTCTAAACGCAAACTACTACAGCTTGTAAGGGAAAAGCGTGTGAACGCCTGGGACGATCCCCGCATGCCTACGATCAGCGGTATTCGCCGCCGCGGTTTCACTCCCGAGGCCATTCGCGCCTTCTGTGCCTCGATCGGCGCTTCGCGCACCAATGGCACCACCGACATCGAAATGCTGGAACACTTTCAGCGCGATGACCTGAACCGCCATGCCGCGCGCGCCATGGCAGTGCTGCGTCCGCTCAAGGTGGTGATCGACAACTACCCCGAAGGGCCGGGAGAACTGGTTGAAGTGGCGAACAACCCCGAGGATCCATCGGCCGGGACGCGCCAGGTCCCCTTTTCGCGCGAAATCTTTATCGAGCAGGACGATTTTCGCGAGGCTCCTCCGCCAAAGTATTACCGGCTGTCGCCTGGCAAGGAGGTGCGGCTGCGCAACGCATACTTCGTCACCGCAACATCGGTCCAAAAGTCTGCCGACGGCAACTTTGTTGAGGTGCATTGCACATACGATCCGGCCAGCCGGGGCGGCAACTCACCGGACGGACGCAAAGTGAAGTCAACCATGCATTGGGTCTCGGCTGCGCACGCCATCGAGGCCGAAATTCGCATCTACGACAAGATGTTCTCGAAGCCCGATCCATACGATTTTCCCGAGGGCGGCGACTTGTTCGACAATCTCAACCCCAACTCGCTTGAAATTGTGACCAGCGCGAAACTGGAACCGTCGCTCAAGAACGCAAAGGTCGGGGACCACTACCAATTCGAGCGGGTGGGCTATTTCTGCGTGGACCCGGATTCGACCACGGAAAAGCTGGTGTTCAACAGGACGCTGCCGCTGAAGGACAGCTGGGCGAAGATTGAGAAAAAGCCCTCGCAGGGAGCAGTCGCTCGCTAATCGCTCGCATGGGCTGTTGCGCATCCCAAAGCCTTAAAGTCGAGACCGTCGACGTCCGGCTCAATTCGATTATCGATGCAAGATGTCTTTCGCCGGCATCAATGCCCGAAACGGAACAAGCGGGCGATCGTGGTAATGATGCTCTGGAACAAATAAGGGTCCACCAGGTAGATCGCAACACCGCCAACGATAACGATGGTGAGGATAATCGTGAACATCGAACCACCGCCGCCAGCTTTGGGTCTTGCGCCCATGAATTCACCTCACGGATCGAGGGGGGAAATCGAATTCGAGTTTAACAGAGCCGCAACGATCGGCGTATATGGATAATGGTCACCTGTTACTGCGCGATTACATCGATGGGCACTGTAATGGTTTTAGGCGGCATGCACTCGTTGCGGTCGCAGGCCTGGTAATGCAGCTTGCCCTGGGCCAGATGATTACCGGCGACAGAAACAATTTGCGCGTGGATAACGAATTCACCGGTGTAAACACTCAGCCTGGTGCCGGGATCAGAGGCCAGCGTGATGGTTTCGCCGGCAGGATAGCTGGCCGAGGCGAGCTCGACACCGTCGTTGCCGGCGATGGAAAACGCGGTGGCAATCAGGAATTTTTCGCTGGGAGTGTGCGAGTTGATGTGCAGGCCGGTCCCGACGCGGAAGTGCAGATTTACGGGGCTGGGCTTGCCGGCATGAACGGTGACCTGCTCAGGGAAAAGGTAGACGACAGCATTCGTCTTTGAGCCGGCTCGGCCCTTGTCGCCAGTGTCTACGAACTGGGCGCGGGCAAGTAGGGCCGCAAAGATGAGGACCGCAATGGCTGAAAGTCTCGTCCTGGCTATGTTACGCATCGATCGACTGCCTGCCTGCTGATGCTGGCTCGCTTAATCTGCCAGCGCCTTTTTGATCTTGGATTCCAAGTCGCTCTCTGACGTAAGACCCACCTGCGCGGCGACCACGTTGCCTTTGCGATCGACGAAAAACGAAGTTGGAAGTTCATCGAGCCCGCCGTATTGAATGCTGATGCTGTCGCCGTCGAGCAGAATGGGATACGAAATCTTCTCTTCTGCTACAAACTTGCCCGCGGCCTCTTTGGCCTTAGCCCAGCCCACCTTGTCGTCGGGTTTCAGGTCGTCGCCCTCAGTATCGATGCCCAGCACTTCGAATCCCTGCGAGGCGTATTTGTCGCGCAACTCCACGATCCAGGGGGTTTCGATTTTGCAAGGCGCGCACCAAGTGGCCCAGAAGTTGATGAGCAACGCCTTGCCTCGGTAGCTCGATAGCGGAACCTTGCTGCCGCTCAGGCTATTGAGGGCGAAGGCCGGCGCCATTCTGCCCTGGAGGGGCGAGATATAAACTGGTGCGCCGGTGGCAGCGTCGGCAACCAGCTCGCCTTTGGCGACGTTGGCCAGCAGGCGTTCCGCGGCTTGCTGGCGGTACTCCCAATTGGCCCAACCCGCCAAGGCGAAAACCGCAAATAAAAACAGGACTGCACCAAGAACCAGAGTATTGCGGCGCACGGGGAAAGTGCTCATGGGGATATTGTAAAGCGGAGCTGGCGGTGTTAGGGGAGCTAGCGGAGTTAGCGCTGCACCAAGTTGACGAGTCGGCGAGTCACCTTTCGCCCTTACCCTAGCCACAAAAAAAGAGACGCGCCGAGGGTGGGGCCCCCGATCAATGATTGTCGGGGCTCAGTTCCTTAGTCCCTCAGCCCCTTAGTCCCTAGTCCCTCGTTCCCTCATTCCCTGCCTTTAACCTGTTACCATCAGAAACCGATGAATCCGAAGCATGATGACGAATCGTTTCATCCGTGCGGCATTGGTGCGCACCGAGGCGGCGGCGCTCGAAGAGCTTGCCCGGCGGCTCGAAGGGCCGATGGCGGAACCCTTCGCGCGCGCGGTTGAGCTGATTCTGCGCTGCGGCGGGCAGAACGGGCGCGTGGTGGTGACCGGAATGGGCAAGAGCGGCATTATTGCGCAGAAGATTGCCGCAACGCTGAGCTCCACCGGCTCGCCGGCGCTGTTTCTGCATCCGGCTGAAGCAGTGCATGGCGACCTGGGCGTGCTGATGGCGGGCGACGTGGTGATTGCGCTCTCGGCGAGCGGCGAAACCGAAGAGATTCTGCGCCTGCTGGCCACGCTCAAGCGCAAGGGCGACGCGCTTGGTGAGTTTCTGCTGCAATCTGAAATCGACTCTGGCCACGGCCAGCGATGTGGCGCTAGACTGCAGCGTGGAGCGCGAAGCTTGCGGGCTAAACCTGGCGCCCACGGCGTCGACCACGGCGATGCTGGCGCTGGGCGATGCGCTGGCGGTTGCGGTAAGCCTGCGCAAGGGCTTTCGCGCCGAGGATTTTGCTGAGCTGCATCCCGGCGGCAAGCTGGGCAAGCAACTGGCCAAGGTGAGCGACCTGATGCACAGCGGCGATAGACTTGCCGGTGGTAGCGCCGGGGACCATGATGGCCGACGTGATCTTCGAGATGTCGTCGAAGAAGCTGGGCATTACGACGGTGCAGGAAGTTGGCCGCTTGCGCGGCGTCATTTCCGATGGAGATTTGCGAAGGCTGCTGGAGCGCGAAGGCGGCGCGGCGCTCAGCCGCACGGCCGGCGAGGCGATGAATCCCCATCCACGCACCATTGCGGGGAGCGAACTTGCGGCCACCGCATTGGCTGTTTTAGAGGAACGCAAGATCACGTCGCTGGTGGTGGTGAATCAAGACGGCAAAGTGGAAGGTATAGTGCACCTGCACGATCTGTGGGGCGTTGAGCTGATCTAAAGGAACGACAGGGGTCAGAGATCAGAAAAAGAACCGCCGGTTGAAGGGTGTGCTGTCAGCAGACCGACAGAGAATTCTAAAAGGAAATTTGTACAACGAGTACCGTTGTGCTGTATCGTATCCTCCATACAACCCGCCTGAGGCGGGCTAAATCCCCTGCAAATGGAGAAGAAAGCAATGAAGATCAAGAGCCTTTACCTGGTACTTGCCATGACAGTAGCATTCGCGTCCGGCGCCTATACGATGGCCCAGGTGCGCGACTGGCACGAAGTTCGAAAAGGTGCACCAGCACGTGATTGATTCGATACAGGAATTGGAGCACCTGCAACAAGCGAACGGCTACAATATGGGCGGTCACGCCGCCAGGGCAGATCAATTGCTGCACCAGGCCGAGCACGAATTGGATATGGCCGTGCAATACGCGCAGCGGCACTAACGACAGCGGACATGAATCAGGGGTCAGGGATCAGAGAGACCCGCTGGTTGAAGGACTCGCTTTCCGGGTCTCAAAATGGCGAACTCCACCTCAACGAGTGCAATCGCTCGTTGGGGCCAGGACTCTGAACACTCTGTGCCTAAGATCACCGATACTGCGGGGTCAACAGTGCAACCATCTCAAGATCGCGATCGAGAATGACGGATTTGTTCGGGGTTGGTAGTGTTGTAGTGGACCTGAACCCGCTTGTCCTTTGTCTGGCGCACAAAATCATAGGCATCCGCCTCGCGGCGGAAGCGATGCACATGCTTGCCCGAGCGATACTCGCTTACGAATAGATGTATGTGAGTTCGACCCAATAGCGCATCCCTTCTTTGTGAACTTCCCCGCTCTGGATTGTGGCATCGGTCGCCGGCCATCCGGCCATCGCTTTATTCTGACGATGCCTCTGGTAGAGCTTCCGCACGCCGTAAGCGGCCATCGCCCCGGGAATGATCCCAAAGACCTTGAGCAGCTTGACGATCCCGAACAGGATCGGCTCCCAGGGGAGGTGGTGGAGATTCATGGTAAGAAGTATGCCACACATCCGCAGCCAATCCATCGTCGACGCAAGGAGTTACCCTCTGAGATGCACCCACACTTCTAACATTTAGAATGAAGACTGCTGTTATTTGCTCTACGTTCGCCACGGCGAACGGGAAAGTCTACGCACTCTTTTATGCATCGTTGGTCGAAGTTATTTGTTCCTACCCTGCGCGAGGCCCCGGCAGACGCCGAAGTGGCCAGCCACAAATTTCTGCTCCGTTCCGGCTACATTCGCCAGCTCGGCGCCGGCATCTACAACTATCTCCCCCTCGGTCAGCGGTCGCTCAACAAGATCATCGGCATCGTGCGCGAAGAGATGGACAGGATCGGGCAGGAGTTTTTTCTGCCGGCGCTTCTACCTAAAGACCTGTGGGTTGAAAGCGGGCGCTGGACGGTGATGGGCGACAACATGTTTCGCCTCAAGGACCGCAAGGGCGCGGAGCTTTGCCTGGGCATGACGCACGAGGAGATTGTGACTTCGATCGCGCGCGGCGAGCTGCGTTCTTACAAGCAGTTGCCGCAGATCTGGTATCAGATTCAAACCAAGTTCCGCGACGAGCCGAGACCGAAGGCCGGGCTACTGCGGGTGCGCCAGTTCATCATGAAGGACTCCTACTCCTTCGACATCGACGAGGCCGGCCTCGACAAGAGCTTCAATCAACACGACCGTGCATATCGGCGCATCTTTACGCGCTGCGGCTTGAAATTTGTCGCAGTCGAAGCCGATTCCGGAGCGATGGGCGGCTCGCAATCGCAGGAGTTCATGGTGTACACCGACGCCGGCGAGGATCTGATTGCAAGCTGCCCGCTGTGCGGATATGCGGCCAATCTTGAAAAGGCAACTTCGCTGCTCGGGCCGGTCATCGAGATGGAGCCGACCGGAGATGGCAAACCCGAGCTGGTTGCTACGCCGGGCTGCGCGGCCATCGCCGATGTGGCAGAGTTCTTCAAGATTTCGCCGGCTAGCGACGTCAAGTGCGTCGCATATATGGCGCTCAAGCACTCGGCCGATTCAAAGAAGGGCGCAGTGAAAGGAACCTGGCACGGTGTAGCGGTGTTTTTGCGCGGCGATCACCAGGTCAACGAGACCAAGCTGCTTGGCGCGATTGGCGCAGCCGAACTGCGCACCATGCAGACGGAAGAGCTGACGCAATACATGAACGGGCCTGCAGGTTATCTTGGCCCGGTCGGGCTTAGTCCCGATAAGGCTCCGTTGGGCGAAGGGCTGACCGTGGTTGTCGACAAGTCGCTCGAAAGCCGCAGGAACATGGTGTGCGGCGCCAACCAGCAGGACTACCACCTGCGCAACGTGACGCCGGGCCGCGACTTCACCTGGACGCTGATGGCGGATATCCGCAGCGTGAACGAGGGCGAGGCATGCCCCAAGGATGGCTGTGCCGGAAAACTTGTCGTCGGCAAGGCCGTTGAGGTCGGGCATATTTTCAAGCTGGGTCGAAGGTACACCCAATCGATGGGCGCAACCGTACTCGACGAAAATGGAAAGGAAGTGAAGCCGATCATGGGCTGCTACGGAATCGGCATCGAACGAATTATGACGGCGGCAATTGAGAGCTCGAATGACGCCAACGGCTTCTGGCTGCCGGCCTCAATTGCGCCGTTCACCGTGGTGGTTACGGTAACCAACGCGGCCGACGCGGCGCTGCGCGAGACGGGCGAAAGGCTGGCGGCGGAGCTTGAAACGGAAGGCCTCGACGTGCTGCTTGATGACCGTGACGAGCGCGCGGGAGTCAAATTCAAAGACGCGGACCTGGTTGGCATTCCATACCGCATCAATGTGGGCAAGAAAGCCGCCGCGGGGCAGGTGGAACTGGTGACGCGCGCAACCAGCACCAGCGTCGACGTACCGCTGGGCGAAGTTGCGGTGCTGGTAAAGGAAAAGGTGCGCGAAGAACTGCTGCTGGGAGAGGCGTAAAGGCAAGCTGTCAGCTGTCAGCTTTCAGCTCTTTCGTGCAGCAGTGAGTTGATCGCGCCGCAGCAAATACCGGAGTTGTAAGGGAACGAACGCTGAAACTCAGCCGCAATTCCAGGCAGAAAAAAGCTGAAAGCTGATAGCTGAAAGCTAAGAGCTGTTCAAATCATGGCATTAAAAATCAAATTCGCATGGAAGACGGACGGCGCCTCGTGGACCCGCCGGCTCTTGCTGATCGGCGGCGGAGCGATCGCGCTGGTAGTATTGGTGTGTTTCTGCATCTTTGAGTTCACCTATTACCAATACCGCGGCATCGTCGACCAGCGCTTTCAACAGCCGGTGTTTGTGGATACCGCGAAGATTTATGCGGCGCCGCGCGAGGTGCGCCCTGAGCAGAAGGTGACCGTCAATCTGATTGCCAACGAACTGAGCGAGGCAGGATACACGATTGAGGGCGCGCCGCCAGAATCGCAGCTCGGCACCTACCATTTGGGCGCGCAGTCCATCACCGTACATCCCGGGCCGCAGTCGTTTCACGCGCCCGACAGCGCCACCATTCACGTGAGCGGCGGGGTGGTGGAGTCGATCACCGATAACCGGGGAGAAGAGCTCTCTAGCTACGAGCTGGAGCCGCTGCTGATCACAGGACTGAGCGAGGGCGCCAACCGCACCAAGCGCCGCCTCATCACCTACGACGAAATTCCGTCCAACCTGGTGAACGCCGTTGTGGCCATTGAAGACCGTCGCTTTTTTGAGCACAATGGCGTGGATTATCACCGGCTGATCGGTTCGGTTGTAAACGACCTGAGCCCAAGGCGTCGCTACATGGAAGGCGGATCGACGCTGACCATGCAACTGGCGAAGATGTTCTTCCTCACCCCGGAACGCACCTTCAAGCGCAAGTTCCTGCAGGTGGTCATCACCTTCCAGCTCGAGAATCGCTTTACCAAGAAACAAATCTTTCAGATGTATGCCAACGAGGTGCCGCTCGGGCAGCGGGGAAGTTTCTCGATCGATGGATTTGGCGAGGCGGCGCAGGACTATTTCGGCAAGGATGTGCAGCAACTTTCACTTTCAGAGTGCGCATTGCTTGCGGGAGTAATTCAAAGCCCCAGCCGGCTGAATCCGTTCCGCCACGCTGATCGGGCCTTCGATCGCCGCAACCTGGTGCTCGACTCGATGGTTGAAACCGGCGCCATAACCAAAGATGAAGCCGAAGACGCCAAGCGCGAACCGCTGCATCTTGCGCCGGGCAGCGTGGATGCCAGCGAAGCGCCCTACTTTGTGGACCTGGTGCACGACCAGCTGCTGCAGAGGCTGGGCGATCGCGACTTCAACCGCGAAGGGCTGCGCATCTACACGTCGCTCGATCCCGATCTGCAGCGCGTGGCCACCAATGCCATCGATACCGCAATCAAGGTGGTTGACCAGCAGGTTGACAGGGCGCACGCGCGCGATCGCAAGCTGGGTAAGCAGTACGTGTATCCGCAGGTCGCGCTGGTGGCGCTCAATCCGCACACCGGACAGGTGCTGGCGCTGGTGGGCGGCCGCGGCTATGGCCTTTCGCAGGTGAATCACGCAGTGGCAGTGCGGCCCACGGGGTCAATCTTCAAGCCCTTCGTGTACGCTGCTGCCTTTCAGACCGCCGTTGAAGGTACCATGCTGCCCGGGCAAACCAAGCTGTTTTCTCCGGCAACCATACTCAACGATCAGCAGAACACCTACGGCGAAGGAACTCCTTACGAGTACACGCCGCGCAACTACGAGGGCGAGTATTACGGGAATATCACCGCGCGTTTTGCGCTGATGCGTTCGGACAACAATGCCACCATCAGTCTGGCAAGCATGGTTGGATTCGATCGCGTGGCTACGCTCGCGCGCGATGCCGGAATCAAGAGCGCGCAGCCAACTCCATCGATGGCGATCGGTTCGTACGGCGCAACCCCGCTGGATATGGCTGGGGCATACACGGTATTCGCCAATGGCGGCGTGCATCTCGACCCCTGGATGCTGGCCAGCGTTCGCACTCCGACCGGCGACGTGATCACCGACTACACGCCCACATCGCGCCAGGTGCTTGATCCGCGTGTGGCGTACCTTACAACCAACATGCTTGAGGCTGTGCTGCAGGGCAAGGGCACCGGCGCGGGCGTACGCAACATGGGCTTTCTGGCTCCCGCGGCCGGCAAAACAGGCACCGATCACGATGCATGGTTCGCCGGATACACCAGCAGCCTTCTCTGCATTGTGTGGGTCGGCAACGACGACTATACGCCCCTGCCGCATGGTCTTGAAGGCGCGCACGTGGCCGCGCCAATATGGGCCGAATTCATGAAGAACGCCATCAAGCTGCCGCAGTACTCCGATACCAATGAGTTCACGCCGCCCGAAGGAGTGCAGATGGTAACGCTGGACCAGGTGACTAATCTGCTGGCCGATGCGGCCTGCCCCGACGACTATACGGCAGCGTTTCTCGATGGCACTGCGCCGACAGATACCTGCGACCACCCGCCGGATAAACGCAATATTTTTCAAAAGATATTCGGGATTGGGAAGAGCGGGAATTAGTGTCGAGCGAGTTCACGGCTCAAGTTCGGAGAACGCCAATGATTGCAACCCGGGTCTTCGTTCGATTTTGCTCTCTCGCGGTGAATTGCCTGATCTTTCTGCTTCTTTCTGCGTTCAGTTGTTTTGGGCAACTGCAACAGTTTTCGATAGAGAGTCACGATAGCGCACTGAAGAAGTTTATTCAGAAGGAACTGACCGACCCTCATTTTGGAATCGACAAAACAACGCGTTACCAGGCGGCGGTGATTAAGTCCGACGGCACTACTAAGGAGGAGATCGTCGTCTACCTCTCGGGCGAAAGCTGGTGTGGAAGTGGTGGGTGCAGGCTTTGGATATTGGAGCCGGCAGGTGCTTCATTCAGAATAATTGGCGAAGAAACAATTGTGCAGCTTCCAATCCGTGTTCTGCAAAGCAAGTCCCACGACCATTTCGATATAGGCGTGTGGGTGCAAGGCGGAGGTATCCAGCCGGGATATGAGGCTCTAGTGCGATTCGATGGCAAATCTTATCCGGACAACCCAAGCGTTGCCCCTGCGCGACGACTTCCCGAAGGAATTGCGGAACGAGTCCTCATTTCGCGCGCGGACAGAGGAAAGTTACTTTTTTGAATAGGCGTGAAGCCGCAAGCCCAGGACTCGTCCGTTAACTGAAGTTGTTCATTGCCCGTCCACGTCGCTTCCGTCAGGCATAGGCTGGCACCGAGGGCACCAGAAGGTCACACGCGCATCCGGGCCCTGGATGCGGCGGCGCACAATCTCATCACAGCGACGGCAGGGCTCGCCGGCGTGGCCGTAGACCCACAGGCTTTCACTCGCATTCGACGAGTGTGTGGTGCGGCGATGCCGGCCGCCAAAGGTGACGATGGTGTCGCCGGAGTCCTCAAGCACGTTAGCGCGAACCAGGCGCACTGACGCGGAGATGAGCGCCTGAATCTGGGTGAGCGAAAGCGCGGCCACGCGTGCAAACGGGTTGGTCTCTGTAACGAAGCAGACCTCGGACTTAAACACATTGCCTACGCCGGCAATCACTTCCTGGTGCAGCAGCACATCGCCGATCTCTTCGCTACGATGTGCGCAAATGCGCAGTGCACCCTCATTAGCGTCGAACTCCGGATTGAGCACGTCGAGATTCTCTGCCGGAAAACGGCGGTCGCGCGTGAGCGAAAGCGCCGAGTGCATCTCGGCCACGGGCACTTTGAAGCCGACGGCGATGTAGTCCTGATTCTCGACCACGATGCGCATGTTGAAGCGCGGCTGCTGCCAGCGTTCGCCGTGCCGATAAATGTGCCAGCTCCCGCTCATCAGCATGTGCGTGGCCAGCGTAGCTCCGCCTGAAAAATGAATCAGCAGCCACTTGCCGCGCGACTCGACGCGCTCGACGGTCTGGCCGATAAGAGGAGTGTCGTCGTGATAGCGAGTGAGGTTGGGATACGTGGAGCGAAAACCCGTGACCGCTTTACCCCCGAGTGCGCGGCCGAGGGTGCGCGCGGTGCGAAAGATGGTGTCGCCTTCAGGCATTCTCTACTGCACCTCAGGCCGGGCTTGCTGACTTTGCGAAAGCGGCACCGGAATGCGGCGCAGATGCATGCCGAGCGGGCCGGAGAAAAATCCGGCGTCCATAAGGAATCGCGCCAGGGGATGCGCGGTCACCGGCTGCCCGTTGATGGTAGTGATGAGCGCGCCCTGATGACTGCCCGCGCGCAGATGCGCCTGGCCGCGCGCGCTTAAGAAATGCGCCAGCCCCGATGCAACCTGAGAGCGCTCCGGCTCATCGCTGGGAAGAAAAACCAATACGTGAGGATTGCCGCGGCGCATCCACGCCACAAGTCCGCCATTGCGCAAAATCACTTCAGCATAAGCGGCACGCGTGAGCACGCGCGGAGCAGTCTCCGAATCGTCGTCCATCGTCGGCAGCTCAGGCCAGCGCAGCGACGCTCCGTAGGGGTTGGCCGGATCGGCCGCGGCGAGTTGCACGAACTCAGGCTTCTCGGTCGCCGGTTCGGTGCGCAGCTGACGAAGCAGATCGACGGCCGCGGGCAGCGCGAACTGCGTAGCGCCGAGACCCGCGACAAAATAACCACGGCGAATGCGGCCCGATTCTTCAAGCGCCTTCAGCACGGGGTAAACGGCGCTGAATCCTCCCGGAACGTTTTCGGCCATCACGGATTCACGCAACAAAACGCCATAGCGGCTGAGCAGTTGCATGGCGAGAGCGTGAGAGGCCTCGGTCTGCGTGTAGCGCCGGACTCCTGTCCAGCTGTCGCGTGGGTCTCCAGAGCCGCGCAAATCGCCAGCCGGCACGGACGCCTTTGAGGTATCCCAGGTCCGAAAATCCGGACCTGGGGCACCCATATTTGCGGTTAAATCGGCTTCGCGCATTGGTAGCAACGACCACCTTCCCTGCGCATTCGGCGGCGTTGTTCGTCTCGAGCGAAAAACGTTGCCCGCATGAACGTGGCGCGGGGCGCGTGCGCTCTCGGGCCGCGTGATGTAGGCGCGCAGCGCGTGAAGCGAATCGTTGGTGATCAGGCCGCGCCACACCAGGCTCCAGAGTGCATCAATGGTTTCGCCGGGGTAACCTCCTCCAATCGCCTGATGCAGCGGTTCAAAAAAGTTAGCCCCGGTCGACGCCAGAACTGAAAGCAGTTTTTCTTCGCGCTCGGTGAGAGGATCGACAAGTGGCCGCGGCTGCGCGAGCAGTGGCAGCTTGTCAGCCAGGTAAAGTGCGATGCGGCCGTTGCGTTCGCCGATCGGCTCAACACCTGCCCACGCAACCTCGCCGGCGGCAATCAATGTATCGAGGCCGTCGGGCGTGTAACCCTGAAGACGCGCGGGCAGAATTGCGCTTTCAAGCAGAGTCGCCGGCAGCGGTGCGCCCTGCAGGCTCTCGATTGCATCGAGAAGCGCGTCGAGATTGGGCCCGCGGCGTGGCGCGACCAGCCCCTGCCAGTGAGTGAGGAAGCGCGCCAGCGTGCGTTGTTCCACGGGCTCAACTTCGCGGCGTAAACGCGCCAGAGACTTGCGGCGAATAATGCGCAGAATTTCCGCGTCGCACCACTCCTGGTGGATTCCGTTGGGGCGAAAACCACCCTCAAGCACGCGACCCTCGGCAGCCAGTTGGCGCAGAGTGTTTTCGACGGCCTGCAAATCAAACGCAAATCGCTCGGCCGCTTCTCGCTGCGTAAATGGTCCATGCGTGCGCGCATAGCGGCGCAACAGCTCAAGCACCGGATGCGCCACCGGCTCAAGCAGCGCCGCGGCCAATCCCGGAGGCAGCGGCATGCCCAGCGCGTCGCGATAGCGAGCTGCGTCTTCGGCAGCAATCAGCCGCCGCTCCCCGACGATGTTGAGCTCGAGCAATCGGCGCGCGCGAATCAATCGGTCAACGTGGGCAAGCAAATCCGGCGAAGCAATGCGGAGAGCTAGTTCGGCCCTGGAAAGATCCCCAAGTCTGAGACACAGATCGTGAATGCCGTCTGCAGTGCGGGCTCGATGCGACTCCGTCAAGCACTGTGCTGCCTCTTCCACGTCGGCAATGGCATCGGCATCGAGCAACTCGCGCAGGTCGGCCTCGCCGAGAATCTCCCGCAACTGATCCTGATCGATGGTGAGCGCCTGGGCGCGGCGTTCGGCGAGCGGCGCATCGCCGTCGTAGAGAAAGTTGGCAACATAGCTGAACAGCAGCGACGAAGCAAACGGCGAAGGCTTGCGTGTCTCGACAACATGCACGCGAAGCTTGCGCTCTTCCACTTCTTTCAGGATCTCAACCAGTGCAGACATATCAAAGACATCGCGCAGACACTCGCGATAAGCCTCAAGCAGCAACGGGAACGAGGGATAGCGCGATGCGACGCTGAGCAAATCGTAGGAGCGCTTGCGCAACTGCCATAGCGGCGACCGTTGATCTGCGCGGCGGCGCGGCAGCAGCAACGCGCGGCCCGCAGCCTCGCGAAAACGTCCGGCGAACAAAGCGGTAGACCCGAGCTGTCGCAACACCAACTGCATGGCCTCGGCAGATTCGACAAGAATCATGTCGGAATCGGGTGGCTCGTCGGTATCGGGGAAGCGCAACACAAAGCCATCGTCGCCCCATAGAGTTTCAACCTCGGCGCCGCCGGCAGCTCGGATGCGCGCGGCGACCGCCATGGCCCAGGGAATGTGGATGCGGCTGCCGAAGTGTGTGAGGACGCAGACGCGCCAGTCGCCGAGTTCATCGCGGCAACGCTCGATCACGATCGTCCGGTCATCGGGCACCTGGCCCGTAGCTTCCTCCTGATCGGCGAGGAACTGCATCAGGTTTTCCGCTGCGCCGGGGTCGAGATCGTGTTCGGATATGAGCCGCGTAAGCGCGGCAGGTTTAGGCAATGCGCGCAGTTCGCGCACCATGGCGCCAATGCGCCGGCCAAACTCCAGCGGTCTGCCTGGGCCGTCACCCTTCCAGAAAGGCATTTTGCCGGGCTCACCTGGAGCGGGCGTGACCAGCACACGGTCGTGGGTAATGTCGACTATGCGCCACGTCGACGCGCCGAGAATGAAGGTCTCATTCGGATGCGACTCGAAGACCATCTCTTCGTCAAGCTCGCCCACGCGAACCGGCTTGCCCTCAGTAAACGCAAGGAAAACGCCATACAGGCCGCGATCGGGGATGGTACCGGCGTTGAGAATCGCAAGCCGTGCTGCACCCTCGCGTGCGCTCACGACATTGCGAATGCGGTCCCAGGTAAGGCGCGGGCGCAGCTCGGCAAACTCGTCAGAAGGATAACGTCCACTGAGCAGATCGAGAACGCCTTCAAAAGTGGAGCGCGTGAGAGAAGCGAATGGAGCAGCGCGCCGCACGAGGTTGAAGAGGAAGTCGACCGGAACTTCAGGAGCAGCGGAGCTAGCGTTGTTAGCGGCGTTAGCGTGGTCCGTGCTTTCCCCGGTCTCAAAATCGAGACCGGGGGCACCCAAATCATTCTCAAGCTCAAATAGATCCAGCGATGCTTTTGCGCCGCTTCGGTCTTCCCTATTCCCTATTCCCTGTTCCCTGTTCCCTGCTTTCTTGTTCCCTTGTTTCCTTGCTCCGTTGTTCCCTGCACTCGAAACAATCGCCACAATTTGTTGCGCCAGCACGTCGAGAGGGTTTCGCGGATAGCGCGTGGATTCGATTTGGCCGTCGTGCATGGCGCGCGTAACTGCCGCGCAAGCCACCAGGTCGGCGCGATATTTGGGAAAGATGACTCCTTCGCTCACCGCGTCGACGCTGTGGCCGGCGCGGCCGATGCGCTGCATGCCGCTCGCGACCGAGGTCGGCGACTCAATTTGAATCACCAGATCGACTGCGCCCATGTCGATGCCGAGTTCGAGCGTTGACGTGGCGCAGAGCGCCTTGATCTGGCCGGCCTTGAGCTGCTCCTCGATGACGGAGCGCTGCGCCGCGGCCAGCGAGCCGTGATGGGCTCGCGCAATCGGCTCACCGGCAAGATCGTTGAGCGCCCCGGCGAGCCGCTCGGCGGTCTGCCGCGCGTTTACAAACAGGATGGTCGAGTTGCGCTCGCGAATAATTTCGAGCAGGCGCGGATGAATCGCATTCCAGATAGAAACGCGGCGCGGCATCTGCGACGCGGGCCCGCTGGGGATCTCTTCCATCTCGCCGAGGTGCGCCATGTCCTCGACCGGAACTTCGATGCGGAGCTTGAGCTGCTTGGGCGACGCGGCGTTGACGATGGTGACCGGCCTATAACGCAGCGTTCCGTCCCTCCGCTTGTCAGCTTCTGCCGCTTCCGCAAATGCGTCTTCGTCTGAATGCGGGGTTACCGACTCGCTGACTTGCTGACTCGCTGACTCGCTGACTCGCTGACGCTCCGACTCGCCTTTTTCTGATACCTCATCCCTGATCCTTGCTCCCTGTACTTCCACTCCCCCCAGAAACCGCGCCACCTCTTCGAGCGGGCGCTGCGTGGCCGATAATCCGATGCGCTGGATGGGCCGGGGTGTGAGCGCCTGCAGCCGTTCCAAACTGAGAGAAAGATGCGCGCCGCGCTTGGTGGGCACCAGAGCATGAATTTCATCCACGATGACCGTTTCAACAGTGCGCAACGCGTCGGCCGCGCGCGAAGTCAGCAGCAGGTAGAGCGACTCTGGCGTGGTGATAAGGATATCGGCCGGCTGGCGGGCAAAGCGGGCGCGCTCGCGCTGCGGAGTGTCGCCGGTGCGCACGCTGATGGTCGGCTCGCGAAATTCGACGCCCATGCGCCGAGCCATGTTGGCAATGCCCACCAGCGGCGAGCGCAGATTGCGCTCCACGTCCACAGCGAGAGCCTTGAGCGGCGAAACGTAAACGATACAGCAGCCGCGGCCTTCTCGTTCCCTCGTTCCCTTGTTCCCTCGGTCTCTGTCGTTCTGTTCCCCGTTTTTCTGATCCCTGATCCCTGACCCCTGATCCCTGTCTTCAAGCATCAACCGGTCGAGGCACCACAGGAACGCAGTGAGCGTCTTGCCGGTTCCAGTTGGAGCCGTGATCAGCGAGCTTTCGCCACGGGCAATCACCGGCCATCCCAGCCGCTGCGGCGCGGTGGGCGCGTCAAATACCGCACGGAACCACGCAGCCGTGACGGGATGAAAGACATCAAGCGGGTCTGCATCCGGACTTGCAGCAGCCGGGGTGGGGTGGGTGCCGGGATTGGGCGCGCGGGGAAACACGATCCTCTTTGCAGCATAGCGCGCCTGGCAGGCGAAGAGGAAGCGAATAAATGAGTTGAGTTTTCCTCAGACTCTGGCGCGCACCTTCACCCTATTCCCCACTCCCTGCTCCCTGTCTCACTCGTACGCCAACGCGTCGATCGGGTCTTTGCGTGCGGCCACCCAGGCTGGATAGATCGCGCCTACGATTGCGCCTGCAAACGCAATGAGTCCGCCGCGCAGAAGCCATCCGGCGGTGATCTCAAAGTGCTGCGTGGGGAAAAAATGCAGCAGCGAGCCGCGAACCACGTAAGTAAGAATGAAGCCGACGATGACGCCGGCGACAGCCAGCACCGAGCACTCGCGCAACAGCACCGCAACAATCGTGGACTTTGAAGCTCCCATCGATTTCAGTATCCCGATCTCGCGGGTGCGTTCGAGCACGGCCGTGTACATGGTTTGAAAAATCACCAGGAAGCCAACGATGACAGCGATACCGGTGACGGCTTCAAGAGACAGTTTGAAACCGGGAAGCTTGCTGGGCGTCATCTCGTTGAGCCAGCTGTCGATGGTCCAGAGCGTGTTCTTCTCAAAGCCCTCAGTGGCGTGAATTTCCTTAAGCACGATGTCGGCGTTAGCGGGATTGTCGCACTTTACGTAGATCAGCGACACCTTCTTGGGGGTGCCGATCATCTGCTGCATGGTGTCAAGCGGTATGAGCTTGCGGCCGCCTTTGCCGGGTTCCACAATGCCGGATATGGTGAAGGGTTGGTCGAGTATCTGGATTTTGTCGCCGACATGGTATTTATTGTTGGCAAACACGGTATCGACAATCACGTCGTTCGGCCCCTTAAAGGGGCCGCCCTCGATGAAGGTGAACGGCTTGAGGGCGTTGAAGCTCGCGTAGTCAATGCCATAGAGAATCTCGAGATTGCCACTGGTGTTGAGATGCGTGATGGCCGGAGAAACCCCGGTAACATGAGGTAGCGTGAGCAGGGCCTCGGCGTCGATCTGGGGCAGCGAAACCGCTCCCACACCATTGAACATGCTGGCATTCGATGGCATCACCATAATGTCGGCGCCAATGCCATTGGTGCGATCCTTCTGATCGTTGAGTATGCCCATGAAGAGGCCCACGATCGAAAGGATCATGACCACTTCAATGGCCACGGCAAGCACGCTGATGATGGAGCGGACAGGGCGATGAAG
This sequence comes from uncultured Acidobacteriaceae bacterium, assembly GCA_963732165.1. GTDB lineage: Bacteria > Acidobacteriota > Terriglobia > Terriglobales > Acidobacteriaceae > Telmatobacter. Next base: position 6,641 of record CAVSYM010000011.1, on the reverse strand, counting down.
CAGGTTGGCGAAGATCAGCTTGTTCATGCTTTTGCGGGCAGGCGGCAGAAGCGCGCCAAAACCCTCTACAAGGTTAGCAGCCGGGGCCGCGAGGCACTTCTGCCGGCGCCCAACACTATTGCGGCCGCTCGCCGGCGAATCCAAAATGCCGATTCACTGGCCAGGCCAACACGCGCCCTTATGCACTCTTGTTCATTGGCCGCAGTTTGTTTTGACTCGGGCCGAAAACGGGGTTTATCGTGAAGAGGGAAATTCCTTGTAATTCCTGCTGGTTACGGATCGCGGATGGGGAGTTTTGGCGAAGACCTGCGCATGGAGCGGTTGGCCCGCGGCATTGCGCTTGAACAAATAACGGCGATCACCAAGATCAGCCAGCGGCACCTTCTCGCGCTGGAGCAGGAGCGGTTTCGCCTGCTTCCGGGCGGCATCCTGAGCAAGGGCATTGTGCGCGGATACGCTAACGCCCTGGGGCTCGACGAACACGACTGGACCGAGCGTTTTCTGAAGGCCTGCGACGCGGCGGGCCAGGCGGCGGAGGACGAACGCGGCTGGACGACCTTCGCATCGAACGTGGGCAAAGCCCGCATTATGCGCCACGACCAGGTTGAGCTGCGGCTGCGCTGGGTGGGCGCGCTGATCCTGGTTTTGGTGGTGCTCCTGGGCGGCTACCTGATCGTACGTTTCTACGGTGTGCGCGCCGGCTGGTGGACAAAGCTGCTGCCCACGCACGTCTTCACTTCGGCATACCAGGCAGTTGTGACGAAGATTACGCACACTGGCCCGCACGCAGGAAATTGAGCGGGGGCTGGCTCCCGGTTCAGCACCGTTCTGGGCCCTTTGAACCCCCATTCTCTACCATTCGCTAACTCATTTTGCCGCAGACTGGCCGGTCCAATTACCATGGAAAGAGGCACCGGCGTTCCCGCACCCTTTAAGAAAAGGCCAGGCACAAATCTGCGCAACCGAATGGCGGCAAAGACGGCGGAGGCCGCGGGTTTCAATCTGAAAGTCTGGCAGGCATCCCAAAGCCAACCTGCACAGCAAATCGATCTCACACATCCCTCTTGTGGGAAGGAGCTTAACTAAATTGAGCGACCGTTTCTTGTTTACCTCTGAATGCGTCACTGAAGGCCATCCCGACAAGATTGCCGACCAGGTATCGGACGCAATTCTCGACGCCTGCCTGGAGCAGGACCCCTACAGCCGTGTTGCCGCCGAGACCCTGACCTGCACAGGACTGGTAGTCATCGCTGGCGAGATCACGACTAAAGCGTATGTCGACTTCCAGGGCCTGGTTCGCGGCGTGATTGCGTCCATCGGCTACGACAACGCGCTCTACGGCTTCGATTCGAACACCTGCGCGGTGATTTCGACCATCAACAAGCAGTCGGGCGACATTGCCCAGGGCGTTGACACGGGCGGCGCCGGCGACCAGGGCATGATGTTCGGCTACGCCACCAGCGAAACGCCGGAGCTGATGCCCGCGCCCATCTCGCTGGCCCACAAGCTCACGCGCCGGCTGAGCGAGGTGCGCAAGAATGGCAAGCTGCCCTACCTTCGCCCCGACGGCAAGAGCCAGGTGACGGTGGAGTACGGCGAAGACGGCAAGCCCGCGCGCATCGACGCAGTGGTCATCTCAAGCCAGCACTCAGAGAGCGTGAGCAACGATGAGCTGCATGCCGACATTCTCAAGCACGTCATCCAGGCTGTGTTGCCGGCGGCGTGGCTCGACGAGCACACCAAGTACCACATCAACCCCACCGGCCGCTTCGTTATCGGCGGACCCATGGGCGACACGGGCCTGACCGGCCGCAAGATCATCGTTGATACCTACGGCGGCATGGGCCGTCACGGCGGCGGCGCTTTCTCGGGCAAAGACCCGACCAAGGTTGACCGCAGCGCGGCTTACATGGCGCGTCACATCGCCAAGAACATTGTGGCTTCGGGACTCGCGGGCAAGGCCGAGGTCCAGCTTGCATACGCCATCGGCGTGGCCGAACCGGTATCGGTGCTCATCGATACCTTCGGCACCGGCAAGGTGAGCGAAGCCAAGCTGACCGAACTGGTGCGCAAGAACTTCACGCTCACTCCGAAGGGTATTATCGAGAGCCTGAATCTGCGCCGGCCCATCTACCAAAAGACCGCGGCTTACGGCCACTTCGGCCGCACCGAACCGGAGTTCACCTGGGAAGCCACCGACAAGGCCACCAAGCTGGCCGAGCAGGCAGGCGTGGCGACTGCAGCAAAGTAGTTTAGTACCCATTTATGAATAAAGCGTCGGCCCAGGCTTAAAAGCCTGGGCCGATGCTTTTTGCTCGAGTTTAGCTCCCATCTGCGTCCATGAAATAGAATCCTTTCGGAGACGCCTAGGGCGTCTTCGCTCGGGAGAAATCGATGCGCCCTTCTGTTTTTGCTGTCTTTTTCCTTGTCTCTGCCTCCTTGGCCGCCGCGCAAACCGGCGCCAACTGGAGCTACGAGGGTCACACCGGGCCGCTGGTCTGGAGCCATCTCGATCCCTCGTACGCGGCCTGCAACCACGGCCACGAGCAGTCGCCCATCGACATTCGCGGCGCGCGGCTCAACAAGTCGCTGCAACCCATCCAGTACCACTACATCGCGGGACCGGTGACCATTGAGAACACCGGCCGCGGCATCGTGGTGCACGTTGACAAGGGCAGCTACATGGTGGCCGGCGGCGTACGTTACGAGCTTGTGGATTACGAGTTTCACCGCCCCAGCGAGCACATGGTGAAGGGCAAGCTCACCGATATGGAAGTGGATCTGGTGCACCGGAGCGCGGACGGCAAGATGGCGATCGTGGCTGTCCGGCTCAACCAGGACCGCGGCAATCCCAACGCGACCATGGCCACGCTGTGGCCGCACCTGCCCACGCGTCCCGGCACCAGCACCAAAGTGACCGATATGATTGACGCCGGCGGATTCATCCCCGCCGATCCCGGCTACTGGACCTACACCGGTTCGGAGCTCACTCCGCCCTGCAGCGAAGGAGTCGAATGGATTGTGTATGAAGAACCCATCGACGTAAGCCGCGATCAGCTGCGCCAGTTCACAGCGCTCATCCGGATGAATACCCGGCCGGTCGAGGACTTGCACGGGCGGAAGATTGAGGCGAACGAATAAGACAGCCAGTAGTAAGTAGCCAATAGCCAGTAGGAAAACCTTGCCCTGCGGCTACTGGCTATTGGCTATTCACTATTGGCTATCGCCCCATTCTCAATCATCTGAAACCTACTGTAGAATGTTCGCTGCGAGAGGAAGAAACCCATGAAAGGTAATCCCAAGGTCATCGAGCAGTTAAACCTGGCGCTCCGCGACGAGCTCACCGCGATCAATCAATACTTTCTCCATAGCGAGATGGCGGAAAACTGGGGATATGAAAAATATTCCAAGAACATCAAGAAGCAGTCCATCGACGAAATGAAGCACGCCGAAGCACTGATGGAACGCATTCTGTTTCTCGACGGCATACCCGGCATGGAGCCAATGTCTTTGTCGATCGGTCAAAGCGTGAAAGAAATGATCGAGTCCGACTTGAAGCTCGAACTGGGCGCAGTTGCCTCCTACAATAAAGCGATCAAAATCTCCGTCGAAAACCAAGACAATGGGTCTCGCGACCTTTTTGTGCGCCTGCTGAAAGATGAAGAAGGCCACGTGGACTGGCTCGAAGCGCAACTGCACCAGATCAGGGAAATTGGCTACGAGCGCTATCTGATTACGCAGACCGAAGAATCCGCGTAGCGCAGCCAGCAGCCATAAGGCAGCCAGTGGTAAGTGGCCAATAGCCAGCAGGAAAACCCAGCCCTTCGGCTACTGGCTATTGGCTATTCACTATTGGCTGTTTTTAGCTACTGGCTCGCGAGCGGAACAAACCTCAGCACAATTCCCTCCGCGTCCTGCGCCACCGTCACTCCGGTCAAATCTTCCACCAAATAATGCGCCGCTTCAAGCGATTCCACCGAGTGCGAGAACGTCGTCGCAATCACGGTGCAGCCGGCGGCGCGGCCGGCAATGGTTCCTGAAGCCGAATCCTCGAAAACAACACACTGGACCGGCTCGAATCCAAGCAACGCCGCGCCGGCAATGAACGGTTCGGAGTGGGGTTTGCCTCGTGTGACCTGGTCCGCGGTAACCAGGCGCGCGGGAACAGGAATGCCGCCATCGGCCAGCCGCGCCCGCGCCAGCTTTTCCGTGGCGCTGGTCACCACCGTCCAGCGGTCGGCCGGCAGCGAGCGCAGCAGATCAAAGACGCCGGGCAGCGCGCGCAGGCCCTCGTTGTCGGCAATCTCCTGGTCTTCAAGGATCTTGAGCTCGGCTTCGCTGTTGAGGTCCGGCCGCAGCATTGCAATGGTCTCGATGGCACGGCGGCCGTGCGTCAACTTGAGAGTCTGTTCGACGTCGATGCCGCGCAATTCGGCCCATTTCGTCCAACTGCGCTCAACTGAGCCGAGCGACGAGATCAGAATCCCGTCCATGTCGAACAAAATGCCCTGGCAGCGGATCAGAACGGGGGAAGGGGAAAAGGACGAAGCCATGAATTCAATTTTAGTGGGCCGGCTTGTCCGCGATTTTCTGTTTCGGAGCGGTCAGCGCCACCTCCGGCGGATCGCCGAAGGTCACCGAGCCAGCAACTGAATTCTTGCGCGAGCCAAGCAGGACCTGGTTCTCGCCCAGCGTGACGCCTCCGGACGCAATGGCCGCATTGCCCGTCCAGCGATCGAAACGTGTGAGCGATGCGGGCAGCACCGCGGCGCGCGATTTGCCCGCACCCTTGCCGTTGACCGCGCCATGCGCCCATTGCCCCCGCTCCCATTCAAAGTCCACAGTGCCCTTGGCTGAGGCCGCAAGGTCTTTTTCAGTGTACCCATCAAGGTCCACGTTGCCGCCGGCATTGAAGGTCCCGCCCTTCCAGTGCTGGCCTACCAATTGGCCAACCGCGGCGGCGTTCAGATTCTCAAGCTTGCCTTCGAACGAATAGCCCGGCTTATCCTGGTCCGACGCCGCGCGGGTAAATGAGCCTGTTGCTTCAAGTCGGCCGCCCAGCAAACCCGCGGTGATGGATGTGATGCGAGCGCCGGCGGGCACAATGCGCACCTGTGCAGAAGGCTGGTTGAGCGTTACCGGCCCGAGGACCAGCGACTCGGCTGTGAGCGAGCCGTCGAGTTCGGGCCACGGCGGCGCGACGGGGATGCAGCTGGTCAATTAGCGACGAGAGCAACGTCCCTTCTCATGCGCGCCGAGAATCGCAGTTTGCAAATCGGCTGCATCCAGTGTGCCCAGGGCCACGGTGAAATGCGGGCGGCAGGTTCGCCGGGGGCGCACTCGGTCCTCAAGCCGAGCGTGGCCGTACCTTTGAGCGGACCGTAACTGAAATCGACCGGGTCCCAGCGAATCTCGCCGGGTGAGAGATTCAGCGTGGCCTGTGCGATCTCAACATGGCCGGCCAGGAAGTCGGCGCGCCAGTTGGCGTTGCGCAGAGACACAGTGCCCGTGTGAGAATCCTCAACGGGAATCGATGCCGGCGCGTTCTCAACTTTGGCAGCAGGCGCAGTTTTGGCCGCAGGCACAGCAGCCTTCGCCGCCGGTTCTGCGGCCTGTGTCTCGGGCGTTGCCGTCTTCGCCGCTGGCGGACTCTTCTGCTGCACCAGCCACGGCCCGGCCGCGGTCAGATCCACATCCAGCGGGTCGCCGGCCAGACCGTCGAGCGCCGGAGCCTGCGCCAAACCCGCTGCCCGCGTCAGTTCCTTGCCCGCGCCATCGTGGCCTGGCCGCGCAGCTGGGCCGAGTAGCCCGCAATGCTGAGGCTCAGGCCCACGGTCACGGGAGCGGTGCCGCCCAGAGGTACGGCTGTCGAGCCGGCAAGTGCGAGCCGCAGATTGGGAGACTGAGATAACACTGGTTCGAGTACGATTTTGGTGACCTGAATCGGCTGACTCAGCCCGCCGCCGCTCAGCGTCAATCCTTCGACCGTCAGACTGCCCGTGAGCGGACCTGTTACTACCTCGGCCGGGCGCGAGTGTTTCGACCGCGAAGTCTTCGCAGGTTTGGCGGGCGCAGTTGCATCATACGCGATCTTTCCGCTCACAGTGCCGGCAATTTGCAGATCGGGCGCGAGGCCGCTGCGCACCGTTCTCAACAGGCCAAGGCCCGCAGCCACCGGCAAGTGGTCGAGTTCGGCAGTCAATCGCGTGGCAACGTCGGCAGCCGGCCGATCGCCGGTGACGCGGATGCGCCCATCGCCGATCGGAGAGTTGCAAGCCAGTTTCTCAAAGCTGCGTCGCGAGTAGTGGTAAACCAGGTCGCAGTTGGCGTCGAAGTCGAGCGGCTCGGCGGGCGCGAATTCGGCGCGGTGCACGCCCCCGGCCCGCAAACGCGTGATCACATGCGCGGATTCTGCCGTCCCCTCGAGATGCAGGTTGCCGGTAAGATCGCCGCGCCAGCCGATATCGGTGCCGAACACAAGCCGGTAAAGCTGGCCGAGCTGGGCGTCGCGCCAGTCCAGATCGAGCCGCACCGGCCTCTGCTGCAGCGTGGGCGCGTGCCGCATCGTGGCCTCGAGCCGCACCACGCCGGTGTCTTCCTGGTAGAGGCTCAGATCGGTGCGCGCGGGCTGGCCGCGCAGA
>CAVSYM010000010.1:0-35621 GCA_963732165.1 uncultured Acidobacteriaceae bacterium | reverse complement strand
CGCACCTACATGGACATCGGCAGGCTGAGTAACCGGCCGCAGCCTAACATATACGATGCCTGCCTAGCGCATGACAAACTAATGTGGGATGCGATTGTGGCGGGTGGGCTGGATCAGATCTGCTGTCCACAGGGGCGAGAGCCGTACTACCTCAAGCCCTACATCGCCATGCCCGATTCCGGCAGGCGGTTCAAGGAAGTCGGCTCTGTGCTGGTGGGCACCAATCCACCCGTCACCGGCGACACTCTAGTCTCTGTATTATCCTTCCGTGTCCCCATTGGCTACGACGGCGTAATCGACACGGTAATCTGCGGACTCGCTCCTGGAACGGGGGGAACTACCGGATTTGTCGAGGGGTCCGGCACCATCGCCTGGAGAGTCGCGGCCGACGCCATCGCCACCCCCCGCTACCTCCGCAATCTGGGCAATATCCTCTTCTCCTACGGGTCGTTGACCGTCCCCGTCCCTACGCCCAACTCCTCCCTCCGCATCTACTCCGGCGATCTCGTCGCGGTTTATGCCGATTTTTTCTCTACCGGATCTGGCGTGCTCGACCCCACGGCTACTGTGGTGTGTGGATTGTCTGGATGGTACTACTCGCGTTAAAGAGGAGGAGGAAACATACAAAATGAAACACACAATGAAGTACTTCCACTCCATCGCCGCTATAACCTCGTGGTTCATAGCGGCCGTAATGGTCATGGGGATTAACTACGTAAAAGGCCAGCAGGTGCCCATACCGGACATCATCATCCCGTTTGACACGGGAGCGGGAGCGGCGGCGGGGACGTACAATTTTCCAGGTGGGAATGGGTTTGATAATAGGACCATTGGAGGGGTGACGTGGACGTTGGAGTGGCAGAGTAGTTTGAGTCCCACGGTTACGTTTCAGAGTAGTTTGGGCGTGGCGAGCCCGGCGAGCTATGGGGCGTACACGGGGACGACGGTGTTTAGCGGCGCTGGGATCATGACATTTAGCAATTTGGTCACGGGGACGGTGGTGGATACGCCGTGGGTGAGGGTGCAGGTGGTGACGGGGTCAAGCGGGCAGACCAGAGGGGTGTTGTACGGGTATAGGACGGGAGCGACGGGAGGAACGGGAGGAGGGGGAGGAGGAGGAGGAAGGACAGGGTGCCCGAACCCGTGCCCGGTTGTTGGGACGGCAGCGGCGGGTTCCCCACCTAGTGGGGCTCCGGTTCAAGTTGCTGGGAGTGACGGAACCGATATTCGTACTGTGAGCACAGATACCAGCGGTGTGGTCAATGTAAACGTGAAAAGCTCGGTCCCTCCAACCGGAGCAACGGCGTTCACCAGTGAACGGCAGGCGGTAACCGGATCGGCGGTGAACCTGGGGACCAACACGGCTAAGAGCGTGTGCGTCAAGGCATTGATCGGAAATACAATCAATGTGTACGTGGGAGCCGTCGGCGTCACGACGGCAACCGGGTTTGAACTTCCGCCGGGCCTGGGAACCTGCGTAGGAGTGAAGAGGACGAATCTGCTCTACGTGATCGCTTCAACCACGGGAGCATCGGTGGCTGTGGAATGGACAAACTGATGAGTTACCTCCGGCGTGCGTTTCTAGGGTTTGCATTTGGCGTTGGCGGAATGGTGCTGTTGAGCGTTCCCGCGCAAGCACAAAACTCCATCATTGGGACGGTGATCCAGGGCCAAAGCGGCGGGACTCCGATAGGCGGGGCAGTAGGGGTGAACTGCTCTACCAATGTCACCTGCTCGATTGTGGCCGGGATACTCCAGGTCTCGGTTTCAGGGAGTCTGTTTTGCGGTCCGGTGGGATCGCCAACGGCAAATGCGGTGCTTTTCGACAACGGGATCCTGCTGCAAGGCGGATGCGACGAGTGCGGCGACGATTCCAGCGATGACCTATCTCGGCACCACGGCGACAAATTCAGCATCCCTGGGGCCGGAGCTGACAACCTCAGGTACCTGTTCGGGAACTGGATGGACGGGGACTTATCCGAATTACGTCGCACCAGGAACCACTAATCCCCTGACATGCACGGGATTCACGAGCGGCCAGTTTTACCAGACGGTCACCAGTATCGGAGCGGGTGGGTCGGGCTCGGTTGTCATCGCCATCGGTGGAGCGCAGACGGCGAGCGGTTCCAGCGGAACTGTCACGGCTGGCCTAAAGGCCAATGGAACATCAGTGACTTACACACCGGCCAGCACGTACACCGGGACAATTGGAATAAGCGTAAAGCTTATCACTCCAATCAGTCAGTTACCGTCACGGGGAAAGACTCGACTGGAGCCGTTTCTGCACAGATGCTGCTTCAGCAGACTGCATCCTTGGACAATGTCTATATTGGTGGTGGCGGTAGCTACAACACTACTGGTAACAGCAACGTCGCCAGCGGACTTCAGGCCCTTTATTCCAATATGACCGGTCACAACAACGTCGCCAGCGGACTTCAGGCCCTTTATTCCAACACTACCGGTAGAGCAACGTCGCCAGCGGACTTCAGGCCCTTTATTGCAACACTACTGGTATCAGCAACGTCGCCAGCGGATATCAGGCCCTCTATTCCAACACCACCGGTAGTAGCAATCAACTCCGGCCAACGGATAGTCGGGCTTCAGGCTCTCTATTCCAACACCACTGGTGGCAACAACGTCGCCAGCGGATATCTGGCCCTCTTTTTCAACGCCAATGGTGGCAACAATGTCGCCAGCGGATTTCAGGCTCTTTTTTCCAACACCACTGGTGGCAGCAACGTCGCCATCGGATATCAGGCCCTCGATTCCAACACCACCGGTGGCAGCAATGTTGCCAATGGATATCAGGCCGGTTACACTGCAACGCCAGCCAACGGAAATGTGTCAGGCTCCAACAACACCTACATTGGATACCAATGCGGCCCCAATACGGCAACGCAGCTCTCGAACTCCACGTGTCTCGGCAGCGGGGCATTATTTGGAAGTTCGAACGAAGTGGTGATCGGAAATGGGAGTGTGACAGCCGTTTATTTCGGTTCGGAGACGCCAGCGGCTACGCTCTATGCATTGGGGTACGTTGCCAACGGGGCGCGTACACTGGCATCCAAACTGCCCTCGGCACCACCACGGCCGCTTCGGCCCTGCTCCAGAACACCACCGCCTCCACTTCCGGCGCTACTGTCCAGATCACCCCATCTCTACGCTTCGATGGCCACGCATGGAACACCACGGCGACGGCAGCAGACAACAATGTCCGTGGCCGCGTGTACCTGCTCCCGGTGAGCGGCGCGACCCCTAGCGGTATCTGGCACTGGCAAGGAAGTGTGGACACCGGCACGCCGAGCTTCTCGGATTCGATGACGTTGACAACTGGTGGCGTCCTACAACCGCTGGGTGGGTATGCGGCTGCGGATGGAACTGCCGGGGCAACTGTAACCACCTGTACGGGATTCAAAAACGGGTTGTGTGTTTCCGGGACATAAAAGGAGTCAACAATGAAACGTTTTATTCTCTTCGCACTCTTCTCCGTGTCCGCCTTCGGCCAATACATGGATGTGACCGTAACGCTGCCCGACCCATCGACCCAGGAATGGGCGCTCAGCACGACTTACAAGGCCACCAGCTTCCCGAATACCATCGCCTACATCGAGGCGGCAGGGCCCGTTTATGGCAGCTTCCCGAACGTCTCCGGCGTGCCCAGCAACACGACATTGGCCGCCGCGATCACCGAGAATGGAACACACGCCCTTTGCGCAACGTACTCCGTCACCGGAGCAAGCGCGAACGCGGTTTGCGACCAGATCACTTTGACCAGCACAACGAACCTCGCGCAGTGCAACGGGCTCAAGATTGGGACGGAGATGCTCGAAGTTTATGCGGTCTCCGGTCCCACGGTAACCGTGATTCGCGGAACCGTGGGCACCACGAAGGCGACGGCACCGATTCTCGCCCCGGTCACCGTGACGCGGACAGGCGGGGGAACCTGCCTGACGAAAGCGCTCTTGGCCGATGCGATCAACAAAATATCACTCCAGAATCAGGCGGACTCGACGAGCCAAGCTGCCGCTGTCGCCGTTACCACGAATCAAGCCACGATCACCAGCACGGCGGCCCAATCCATCCAATGAAAACTATTCTTCGTAGCGCCCTTCTGTTGCTCCTGATCGTACCGGCCTTCGCTCAGGACCGCACAGAGCAAAAGCTCACTGACGCCATGGTCAGAGCCATGCGGGAAGCGGTGCGGCGCGAGAACGATCTGACGGCCTACTGTGCGCGAAAGGGAATGGTCATCATTCAAGCGCCGGGTGAGTTTATGTGTGGAGTGAAGGCCCCGCCGCCGCTTCCTAATGCGGCAGCGACAACAGCCAATCCGCAAGCCGCCGCTACAACCACCGCGCCGAATCCGACCGCAGTTTCACCGCAGGCTGCTCCGGCCGCTCCGGTTCCCGCAGTGCCGAATCCCGCCAACGAGCAACCGAAAGCCAACCCGGCTACGCCGGAGGCAAACAAGGCCAAGTGAAGCGCTGGCTACTGTTGTGGCTGTTTATCGTCGTGGCGGCTTGGCTGGGTAGAGACGGAGTAAGGACACACTGGTGAGATTGCAATTCAGCCGGGGACTAGGCACGGCTCCACTCACGCCATCTCAGGCACAGGTGGCGCAGTTGATCTCCAGCGCCTCGGCACAGTACAACGTGCCGGATTTATCGACGGTTGCGCTGGGAGTCGCGACACACGAATCGGCGCTCACTCCCACGGCGCAAAATCCCGGCTCCAGCGCGGCGGGAGTGTTTCAGTTGGTATCGGCCACGCAAACCACCATGGGGGTGAGCAACCCATACGACGCACAGCAGAATGTGAATGCCGGGGTGTCGCTGCTGGCACAGTATTACAACACGTATGGGAACTGGCCGCAGGCGTTGCAGGCGTTCAGCGACGGGCCGGGTACGGTGGCGCAGGGGTTGCCGCCGAGCAGCCAGACACTGGGGTTGATCTCGTATGTGCAGAGTAATTATGGGGTGGATTTAAGTGGTGCAGGCGATACAGGCACTGGCGCGTATGCAGGCACGAGCGTGGATACGAGCGGCATGGATACGAGCGGCATGGATACGAGCGGTATCGACCTCTCCGCACTTACCGGCGATTCCGGCTCTGGCTCTACTATCGACTGGATGACCGTAGGCATCATTGGCGCGGTTGCCGCCGCGGCTGTGATTTTGAGTTGAAGGGGGTGGGCGGGAGAGCAGGGCAACTCCCCCGCCAGTCGAGCGAGCGGAAGAGACCGGTGAAGGTCTGATGCGAGTTTATAGCAGAAAGAGGCAGGTTGTCAATGTGGAAGTGGAAACTGTTCAAGCTGTACTCCTTCATGGTCTTCAACGTCGTGGTATCGCTTTTCGCAGTGGTACTGATAGTAATGAGCTTTGTCCCCGTCATCGCCGCCCAACCACAGCAGCAGGTAGAAATAGAAGATTTAGAGAGACGCGTGGCCGGGTTTGAATCGTTGAATCTGGACCATCGGCTTACTGTCATCGAGACGATATTGAAGGAGGATCAGGATAATGAGTGGAAGCGCTCGGCTACCGGGATCGGGACAGGGCTGCTGATCGTCCATACGGCGTACCGGGAAGTGAGAAAGAGGATTCAGGATGAAGATAAGGATTAGGGCTGAAAACCACCCATTACTGTGATAGAATCGCAGTGGCTTCAAGGCCACACCACACAACAAAAAGGAGAATGAAATGACGGGTAACTTTCAGCTCGATCCATCCGTACCGGGGGCCGCACAGGCCAATCCGCTGCTCGATGTGCAGCAGAACGAATACGGTAAGAAAACTCCCGAGCAACAGGCGGCCATGATGATTCAGACGGTGCGCAGCGGATACGATCCGTCCGACACCGGGAGCCCCGCGGGGAAGGTGAACGGGCCTTCCGGCCTGGTGGGCGATAGCCTCTCGCAGGCTCAATTGATGATTCTGACCTACGGCATGGGAGCTTCGCTGGGAAACTTCGCCACGGTCACCATCCCCGATGCCATCCTGGCGGCCATCAACAACCCGGCGAACAAAGGACCGGAAGCGTTCTGGAACGCAGGGCCGGCGATGGCCGGGATTGTCTCCATCCCCGGCGTCACTCCTCTGGTGCAGGTTGTGAACGTCGTGAACCCCCACACCGGCAAGCAGTTCAACGGCGTGCTATTGCTCCCGCCGGCGGCCTAAACCCCAAGTGGCCGATCTGCTGAATCTCGACAAAGCGGCCAAGGATGCCACGGCGGCAATCGCCACTGTGGACATCCCCGCCGCTGAGGCGGCGGCCAACCGCATCGTGGACCGTTTACTTGCCCGTCTCGACGGGGCCAAGGTCGAGTTTATCGATGGCGGGCTGCAACTGAAACTCACTCCTCTCACCCCCGCCGATCCTTCTCACATCTAACACATGACATCGAAGGCTATTCTGGCGGTTGTGGTGGCGCTGGCGGCAAGGGGGTGGGGACAGACGACTCCTCCACCCCCCGCGCCGTCTGGGATAGGCACAGCAGGCACCTCCATGATTACCCACTGGGCAGGGTGTGGAGCGAGCTTCTCCGATCCTGGATTTGCCGGGTGGTGTGCGCTTGCCGTGCCGGTGGTGTCGAGCCGGGGGCTATACTCGTTCTCCATGTACGAATTTCTGCCCAATAGCGGCAAACCTCCCACTACAGCTACGATAACGGGTCTGGCCCTTTTACTGCGGGAGTGGCAGACTAAGGCGCAAGATAGCATAGGCGTGTACGGGATCGGGGCGCCGGCGGGAGTGGCGGTCACATCTACAGCCACACAGTTCAATCCGGCTTGGGGAGGAATCGGAATTTTCCGGCGCCATACGGGGTGGACGGTGGAGGCGGCCGGGATCAAAAATCAGGTGACGGGGAAGATAGATTGGAAGCTGGGGGCGGGGCTGACATGGTGATGGTGATGGTGAAGGAGACGATGAGACGATGAAACTACCACACATTACGATTACGACTAGCCGGGTGTTGCAGAGCATATTGATGGTGGGCCACGTCCTCAACGCAGTTCTGCCACTCGCCACCACAGTGCAGGAGAAAGCATGGGTCGCGGCTGGGATCGGGGCGTGTAACGTGCTCGTAAGCGACATGGCGCACTACTCGACGCCGGCGGGCGGGGCGATTCCCAGTTCTACCCAATAGGCAGTTTTCCGGCGGTCGCTGGCATAGCATACCTCTCCGCCGCGGCAATCGCCCTGGGCAGCATCGCCAAATACCTCTCCTGGTACGCAGTGTCCGTCCGGTCGATGTACCAGGCCACTTCCATCAGCTTCTCATTCCCGCCGCGGCACAGACCGAATGCGGCTCTAGCGTTGGTTTCTGGGTCGAATAGACCGTGACCAGGCGGCCATGCGGCTACGGTGGTGTGTACGCCGTCCGGGATCATCCGCGGGAAGGTTTGGCCGGTGAAACACGAGGGGATCACAGTAGAGAGGGTGATGCACACGTCGATGTCGCCTAGATTGATCTGCCACAAGCCGTAGGAATCGTCGCCGGTCTTCCGGTTACCGTTGTAGGCATTGGGGTCGCCGGCGGACTCGCGGAGGGCTATGGCGGTCATTTTGCAGGCGGGGCCGGGGGTGTATAGGGTGCCGGGTGGGTTGTCGGGGAAGCCGGCAAGGCGGGTGAGGGCATATAGTTCGTCGTCGGTGAGGATCACAGTGTTTCCAGCGCCTCCTGATACCGTCTCACCAGTCTAACCAAATCGCACTCTACCGGTGGGAACTCAGCGATACACCGGCCCCAGAAATCCAACGAGCTTACAACTTCCGGCGTCACTTCTTAATTCCCAGCCGGTCCAGGATGAGCTTTGCGGCCTTATTCCTCCGGCGATTCTCTCTCGATGCGACCGTGTACATGAACGCGAACGACAGGGCGAAAATGACGGCGATGGAAATGCTGAATGAGCACATGGGGTACTTCCTCCTGGTGGAAGAGTCCCATGGGGATGTGGACGTGACAATAGACCGGAAGTACTGTTTACAAATTAGAATCCCCGAAGGTAGAATCGCAGCATGCAAATCACACCCGAAGAACTCACGGATTTGATAAACAGGAGCGGGGCCGGCAAATGGGCAAGTACACCGATCGATGCCGCCACCACCTCCTTCACCCCCTTTTTATCCACCTTCTTACCCGGTTCCGCTTACTTCATCCGCACTGTCACCTACCACCTCACCGGCCGGGTGCGCGGAGTGCGGCGGGTTGGAGAAGCATACTTTCTGGTGCTGGACGAAGCCGCATGGATTGCCGATAGCGGAAGATTCATGCAGGCTCTGAAGGACGGCGTGCTCAAGGAAGTGGAGCCAGTGCCAGACGGGACACTGGTGAATGTAGCGGCGATCACAGACGCCTTCCAGTGGAACCATCCTCTGCCTAAGGAGCAGAAGTAAAAGTGCGGCTACCAGGGTGGATGACTTCGTGGCAGTTCTATAGGTTGTCGGTGTCGAGGTCTAGGTCGAGGTCTAGGTCGTGGTCGCGGTCGAGATCGTTGTCAGGGTCGTGGTCGGTGTCGGGGTCGTGGTCGTTGTCGAGGTCGTGGTCGAGGTCGTGGTCGGTGTCAGGGTCTTGGTCGAGGTCGATATCGAGGTCGGTGTCGGGGTCGGTGTCGAGGCCGAAGTAAACCCCCATTTCTCAATTTCCTCTAATCCCCCTTTTCGGAAGCCAAACGGCGGGGTGAGGGGTGAAAAGGGGTTGACAGAGGGGGTGGAGTGGTGGTAATTTCCGGTGTACGGGATGAAAAAGGAAACTCTGGAAACGGTGGTTAAGGAGCTGCGGGAGGCGCGGGAGGCGCTCGTGGTCAAACTCGCGGACCTGGACAAGACCATAGAGACTCTAGAGCGGAGCAAACAAGCGGACTCGGATAAAGAGGACCAGATACGACGCCCTGGCCGACTTTGACCGGGTGTATGGAGAGCTGGAACTATCTACAGGCGCCTACTTAGCACGAGCCGTCCTCCTCGAACTATGGATACACAAAACCGAGACTTGTCCTTCCGCACTTCCTGGAGCCCGGATTGGAATAGCTAGTCTGGCGCAGCGCTGAAGGCACACTACGAATTGGCCCCTTTCGGCCCCAACCGTGGACAAGAGGGTGGGAGAGCCGGCACTTTGACCAGAGGGCGGGAGTATTGCGGATAAGGGAACGGGGCACTGAAGGACGGGCGGTGAAGATGGCCCACACCCACCCCGCCGCCCGCGAAATCGCCACCACCATCCGCCGCCACCGCCTCACCTACGCCACTTTCCACAAGTACGTCGGCCAAGCCCGTAAACTCACCGGTCTCCACCCCTCCCGCTCTCACCGCCATCTCCCTCGCATCCTCTCCGAGGAATCCCTCCGCAAGTACTTCGACGCCGTCTCCCGCACCGAGGACAAGCAGCACGAGTTAATGCTCCGCCTCCTCTTCAATACCGCGGTACGCGTGAGTGAGTTATGCGCGATGAAAATGGGCGACGTAGACCTCCAGGCCAGCAAAATCTTCATCGAATCCGGCAAGGGCGATAAAGACCGGTACGTACTCTTCGGGTCGCAATTGCGCGGATGGCTGAAATCCCACATGGACGCCAACCACGGCAACACCTACCTATTCGAGTCCCGCATGAAGCGGCGATACTCCACCCGGCGCATCCACCAAATCGTGGTCGAGTACGCCGATAAAGCGGGGCTAGAGGAGCGGGTACACCCTCACTTGTTCCGACATCAGATGTTGACGTGGCTGACGAAGCAGGGCCTGAGCGATTCTCAGATTCAGTTGATCAGCGGCCACACCAGCAAAGAGACCCTGGAGAAGTACCAGCATGTGGGGTTGGGCGATGTAGCAGAGGATTACCAGGAAGCGGTGAGAAAGGTGAATGTATGACAACAGTTTCGTGTGATCGCTGTGGAGGTACGAAGGATGTGAAATCCGTGGCATTCTCGGAGGTGACTGCGCACGATTCGGCATTTGCTCGACTGTGGATTAAAGACCTGTGCATCTCATGCCGCAGAGTCGTAAACGAGCTGGTCCAGCCCATTCCACCGCAACAGGCCAACCACGTGACACCACTGGATAGTGCGCGATGAGACGCCCCACGACGCTGACGCTCAAATCGATAGAGGAGGAGGCCGCCGACTGTCGCGCCGCCTGGGCCGGCAGCAAGGTCGGAGACATCGGCATCCACATCCATCACAGCCTCGTATGCGAGGTATTGCTAGAGCCGGCCGAGAATCGGATCGAATATATCCTGAGGCAAAAGCCCAATTCCGAGCAGGCGTTGCGCTTACGGTTGATGCGCCCGTTGCGGCAGACTCCCCCAGATCTGCGCAAGGCCTACGCCGAGTTGCGCAAGGCCGACGCCGAGCGGGGTAAGGCCAGCGCCGAGTGGAACAAGGCCTACGCCGAGTGGCACAAGGCCGACGCCGAGTGGGATAAGGCCGACGCCGAGTGGGATAAGGCCGACGCCGAGTGGCACAAGGCCTACGCCGAGTGGGGTAAGGCCAGCGCCGAGTGGCACAAGGCCTACGCCGAGTGGGGTAAGGCCAGCGCCGAGTGGGGTAAGGCCCACCACGCAAGCAACTGTGTCCCAGGTTGCACCTGGAACGGAAGGACGATATTCCCGTGAGACGCCCCGCGACGTTCGACGACCGGCTGGAGGCGCTCTGCGCCGACGCCACGCCCGACCAAGGAAAACAATGAGCCAAACCACCACCACCACCACCAAATTCCCCCGCACCCTCTTCCCCGTCGTCTGTGCCCGCCACGGCCGCCGCCCGCTCGCCTACACCGCCTGTCTCTGCGTCCTCAAAGGCTTCACCTCTGTAGCCACCTTCATCCGCGCCCGCCCGGATCGCATGGGCCAAGTGATGTGCGATCCCGCCTGGCCGCTTGAACATGGCAGCGGCAAGCGTAAGGACCACGCCATGGACAAAGGCGCTGCGATAGAGGTTGTGCTCGTCTGTGACTTGTGCGTAAAGGAAGACGGGCTGGATAGGATAGGGGCGAAAATATCAAACGTGAAACGGGAGGGGCAATGATCGACTTCCCTGCCCTCCTCTCCGCCTACCCCACCTTCCGCCCTACCGCCGGCCGCTCCCTCATCCGCATGGAGCGTAAACCCGAATTCGCTACCCCACACATAATATCCCCCGAAGTCCTCCGCGATCTCGGCTCCTCGCCAGACGCCCGTGAGCGGGACTTAGCCTACTTCGGCACTGTGCTCCGCATGACCCCCCGCCGCGGCTTCACCGAGGATTTTAAGGCCGGGGATCGCGTGTGGGTGATGCTCCTGGCATCAGACTTGAACGAGGAGTACATCCTCACCGACAACACCCGCGTCTACGCCCGCGAAAAGCGCAAGGGAGAGAGGTAACTGTACTTATGTCGTCTGTAGGCGAGGAGATTGCCAAACGCAAACAAGGGAGCACAACCGTTCCATAGACGCCATCAGTTCACTACCACCGCCACCTTCACCCCCACCCCCACCCCCACCTTCACCCTCCCCCTCTCCCTCAAATACTCCCCCAGCTCCTCTGCGGTAACCCCTAACCTCTCGCTCAATCTCAACCCCGCCTCGAACCCCAGCCCCTTCTTCCCACTCAACACCTGAGACACAAAACTCCTGTCCATGCCCAGTTCCCTGCTCAACTGCGCTCTATTAGCTCTGTCGATTTTTTCCGCCACAGCCATATCCCCAACCATAACCTATCTCCCCCTCCAAATCAACGGTCCTGGTACTTTTACTTTCTTAAAGGTGTTGACTATAGACAACGGTTACGATACTCTGGCTAGGCACACAATGCAGCAACCAATCACCAGAGAACAGGCCAAGGCGATGGTCAGTCAAAAAATCGCCATCATCGAGAAACAGGTCGCTATCAATAAGGCCTGTTTAGGGCCGTTGAAGTACGCACACGACAAATTTTCCACTCCTGCGTACAGTCTCAATGGCAAACATCACGGAAGTGGTCGAGGCGATGGCGCACGCCTTGGACGCCCTGTGCAACAACAACATTCTCCAACTCGAAGCGGTGTCGCGGAATATGGAGATGGAACTCGCTGCAATGCAGGAGCAGTTGAAGCAGTTGGACAATCTGGTGTTGCCGGTCAATTTAGTGCAGCCGTAGAGAAGGTGGGATCGAGTACCACACCACAACCTATATGTCCCTCCTTCGAAAGAAGGTAGAGGGCTGGATCAGGATGGCGCCTCGGTAGAGATAGCGCTGCTTCGACATCCGATCGGAATAAGCCAGTCTCAAGACTTCGTCGCGCGGTCCGATGATTTTGGCATGTCCCGAGACAACATCGACGCTGGGTTGCTTCTCGAAAAACTGTACCGCCGTCGAAACCGCACCCGGATAGAGGATGTCATCCGAGTTCAAGAAGCCCATGATATCGCCTGTTGTTGCGGCGAAGCCCTTGTTGAGGCCGTCGGAAGGCCCTTTATCCGGCTCAAATATTACCCGCGAGATCCGCGTTTCATACTTTTGAATCAATTCCTTGCTTCCGTCGGTGGAACCGGGATCCACAATGATGTATTCGATATCGGGATAGTCCTGGTTGAGTACAGATTCGATAGCCCGTTCAAGAAACTTGCATTGATTGAACGAGATTGTGACGATCGAAACTTTATACATTTTGGCGCCTCACTGCAAATTCGCAGAGTGAATCGAATTGATGATAGTGTGGTTGCGCGCCGTACCCAACGGCAGCGGTTTCATGGCCTATGAAAGTGGAGGGGAGGACTGGCAGACATTTTCGAATCAGAGGGACGATTAAAAAAACGCATACTCATTGCGAGCACTTGACGCAGTCAGAATCTCCGGATTCGAAAGCGCTCTACAGCCTTGCAGCTTTATAGCAGAACTCAAGACCGATAAACAACAGCCAGACCGACAGAGCGAGGCGAAGCTGTTTGTGAGGAATGCGCGGGGAGATACTGACGCCCACAATCGCGCCGAGAACGCCGCCAATAACCATCTTCAACAACAGGGCGGGGTCCCCGGTTCCGTCAAGAAAGTGGATTCCGCTGCCGACGACCGCGACGGCGAACCCGAAAACCAGGTCGGTGCCCACCACCACCGATGCCGGCAGGTCAGTCAGGCTCATCAGGATCACGGTCCCGAGCGCTCCGGCGCCGGAAGATGAAAATCCGACCTCGGCGCCTACCGGGAGCAGCAGGGCGGCAATCCAAGGTGCGTGGTTGGAAGGGGCTCGCTGGGACGGCGCCGGACGGAAATAGCGAAAGATGTGCCAGCCGGATGAGAAAACGATGATGCCACCCAAAACCCAATACACAGACGCCCAGTTACCCTTATGCGCAACGTCGCGAAAAAGGATTGCTCCGAGAATCACTCCGGGGATGCCACCCAGCATCATGAAGCCAAGGACACGGTAATTCACCTGCTTGCGAACCATTTGTGCCGGCGCAACAATCAGTTTGACGATGGCAGCGTAGGCCAAGGCGGTTCCGACTGCGACACCTGCGGGAACATGCAGAAACAGGATCAGAATAGGCGCGGTAATGGTGCCGGCGCCCACACCTGTGAGTGCGATACACACGGCAATCAGAAAACCTGCGACGATTTCCATCCAGAACCTCGTAACCTGTCTGTGATTGCTATTGATCTCGCCCTAGTCGCATCCCGGTTGAGAAAACCGCCCGGATTCGCCTTATCGTTCCATAATAACTTACTCTACCAAAATAGTAGGGATTAATACCAGTCCGATGCGCACAGCCTGAAAATAGCAGCGCAATTTTGCTGATTCGACCTCGCTTTTCCCCTGAGCGCACCTGCGGTTTCCGCCGCCGCACTCTCTTTACGCATACTGCAATGGGTCTTCAATATCTGGTGGTTTCGGCGATTGAGTGAATAGCTGCGACCCATTGAGGCCGTGCAGGAGCAAATGGCGTGCTTCGCTAAGCTGTGGACGAAACCTCAGATAAAGGCACTTCTTCCTTTTGCAGTGCATCATAGAACGCTTGCTCCAGCTTGAGAAAATGGGCCTCCCAGGTCCAATGGGAGAGGACAAATTCGCGTGCAGCGGCGCCCAATCTTTCTCTGCGGGCCGGGTTCCGGAAAAGTTCGACGACGGCATCGGCAAAATCATCGGGTTGATCGGCAATCAGAAGGTCTTTTCCCGGGGTCGCGCCAAGCCCCTCGTTGGCGACGGATGTAGCGACGACCGGCCTGGCGCATGCCAGATATTCGATCAACTTATTCTGCATCCCGCCTCCTGCCTGCATCGGGTTAATGCAGACTTCGGCTTCGGCGATACAGATAGACGGATCCTTGACGGTCCCCGTGACCTCGACGCCGGCCAAGCTGGCCAATCTTCTGACTTCGGGAGCGGGTTCGCGGCCCACAATCGACCACGTGGCATCCGGAACGGCAGCGCGCACTTTTGGCCAGACGTTAGTGGCAAACCATTGCACCGCTTGCACGTTTGTTGGTGTTCTCATCACCCCGGAGAAAACCAGATGGTGAGGCCGGACAGGAATATCATTGCGAGGAGCGAAGCGAACCACATCGGTGCCGTGGGCGTCGAAGACAAAGTTATTGATGAGGGGCTTGTTCCGTCTCATGCAATTCTTCTTGATCTCATCCACATCGGCTTTACCGATCAGGACCGTGCGCGTGAAATGCTGCCATATGGTGGATTCATATCGGGCGACGAGGCGGCTTTCGACCTGATAAAGCCACTTAAGCCAGAGATTCGGCGCGTTCTGCGCAATGCGCCGGGCATTCAAGGCTTGCGAGAGCTGCAATGCCAGGAACGTAGCAGGAGTTTTTCCGTCGTGCCGAGAATCGGGACTCCTGCCGAGGCCCCGAACCGTCTCAGCACTTCGTAAATAGTAGGTGTAGACAATGTCGTACTTGCCCGCCATGACTTCGTTGTGAATTTCCTTCCGCTGCTGCGGGTGCGAAAAGTATCCAACCTGCAATGGGACGGCGCGCAACAATGCGAGCAGTGGCGCCCGCACGTAGGCGCGCCAGTCGTGTTTGTAAAAGTAAACATTGCGGCACGTCTGCCTAAGCCAGTCTTCGTCCGCGGCCGAAGAAACAGCGCCAGTTTTGATGCAAAACAGATCGACGATATGATCGCGGGCTTTCAGGAAAGCCAGCAGGTGTGCGACCGTCATCTGGTCGGCCCGTCGCATGGGCAACGGGATGCGGCTATAGACAAGTGCGATGCGCAAAGGGCGCTCAGCTGATGCGACTTCCATCACCTTTGGGAACATGCTCGTCCAGCCCCTGTTGGTTGTCAGGTTTCTGTAAGTGCTTCCGGGTGAGCTCAACCGCTTAATAACCCTGCGTTGCAAACCGGAAGTAGAGGGAACAAGCGAAATCAAAGTTACTCAGAGACGACTTAGATCGAGAATGCGCTTTGTCTTAATGGAATATTGCTTAGCCCAATTGCGCGTGTCGATAACCAGATCGTAACAGGAAGATTCCAATTGCTCGCGGGAAATGAGAAGCTTACTGATCGAAGGCAGGTTAGCGTAGGCATAGCCAAGGTTTTGGCCGAGCAGCCTCGCCGGCTCCACTTGCGGATCGAAAATGGAGAGTTCAAATCCCTTTTGTAGAAACTTGCGGGCAAGATCGATATTCGGACTCTCTCGCAGATCGTCGGAATTGGCTTTGAAGGCAAGACCAAGCATGAGCACTTTTGAGCTGGGGTCGAGATCCTGCACACAAAGGTCGAAGAGGTAATGTTTGTGGGCTTCATTGGAGCGCATAAGCGAGTCAATAAGATGCGTATGGGCGCCGACGTCGGAAGAAATCTGCTGCAAGGCCCGAACGTCCTTCGGTAGGCAGGACCCTCCGAAGGCGCCTCCCGGCCGAAGATACTGCGCCGAAATATTGAGCTTGGTGTCGGAGACGAAGATTTCATGCACCTTACTCGTATCGATGTCTAACTGCCGGCACACGCGTCCGATCTCATTAGCGAATGCAATTTTGACAGCGTGGAAAGTGTTATCGACAAATTTGGTCATCTCCGCTTCGCGAAACCTGGTGTAGAAAATCGGAGCCTTGATGTTTGCATAGAGCGCATCGAGATTCTTGCAGTGCGCACCCTCGCAGGTGCCGATAACAATCTTAGGTGGATTGAAGTAGTCGTCAATTGCAACGGATTCACGCAGAAATTCGGGGTTATAAACGAGTTCGAATGCTTCCGACGTGTCGCCAACGGATTGTCTAAAGATGGGAAGCACCAGTTCGTCCATCGTCCCCGGCCGGAACGTTGAACGGTAAACGACGGTCAACCGGTCCTTCCGCTTCGGATTGATCAGCGATGCTATTTGACGCGACACTTCGGCAATAAACCCCATGTTGTGAGACCCGTCGGGCGCACTCGGAGTTCCGACGCAGACAATCGCGACGGAAGTGGAATCCAGCTCCGTGGCAACAATATTGGTCGTAGCTCGGAGCCGCTTGTTGTCAACAGCGGAGCGAACCAAATCTCCAAGACCCGGTTCTACAATCGGCGATTCTCCGGAATTGATCTTGCCAACCTTCTCTTCGTTGGTATCGACTCCCAGGACGTCGTAGCCGAGATGTGCCAGACAGGCAGCGGCTGTTGTACCGACATATCCCATTCCAAATATGGCGATCTTCATATTCCCTCAAGGCTTTCTTGTTGCCAATTCTTCGTCAGATTCCGAGCGATCCTGGGATTCGCCAGACACCGGTGGAATGGAGTTCGCTAAACTTGAGAAATTCGAAACTGCCTTTCAACTTTACCGGCCTTCGTATCGGTCGAGATTGCGACGGTAACGACTTGGTTTTGCGTTTCCTCGAGTTCGATACTCCAGGCGCTGACATCGAATCCATCGGGGGCGATCAGATACCCGGATTGCGAAGGCAGATTCGTCTCGGCTGACAGATTGAGAACATGGTTGGGTTCACGCTTGCCAAACTCGGGAGCGTACCAACCCTGAATCGGATTTGTCGAACCTTTTACTAACGAGATCTCAACTGGAGGTGCTTTCGTGTTCTTCATCGGGTAGATGCAGGCGCGTGTTTCATCGCGACCGAATTCTACTCTGTCGCCGGAGATGCGGCACCAGGCCTGCGGGTGAAAGTGAACATAGCTATCGATGCGGTGACTTCCATGGCCGAATACCTGGTCGAATACCAGCCAGATGCCTTCGTTGAGGCCCGCAATAATTCTTCGGTGAGGAGTGGGGGATTTCTGGGTTGCAAAGCCGCCATGCCGGCCCACAAAGATAGAACCGTAGTTGTTCTCAACGAATGCACATTGCTGTAGCGCTGCTCTTTGGCCCGCACGAAAGGATGCCCACACCTCACTCTGTTCGGCGCCGTCGACGGTGAGGGCATTATGAGCGCGAGTGCTTCGCCAGAAATCTCTCCAGGGGCCCGCCTCATATTCCTCCACTCCCGAATCTACAATGATCGGTTGGCCTTCAAGCGACAACTCGTAACTGAAGAGACTGCAGTGACCGTGCGCAGGCAAATGAGACGGCCCCAGAGGTTTTGTATCTACGATCAACTGGCTGCCTGGCTGCGCGCCTTGTAGCTTGGCGTAGCCGGTAGCAGGCCAGTAATTGGATGGAATTCGCGGGAGATCGGCTTGACTTGAATTCGTCTGCTCAGGGCATGCAAGAAGAGCAGAGTAGTTGGCCGGCTTGGCGTTGCTCCATCTACCTGGCGTACCGAGCAAACGTTCGGATGCAGCAAGGACATCTCCTGGACATCGTGCAATTCCGAAGGCAGAATCACCGAAGAGAGGGAGCTGTCCATCGGGATGCAGAACGCCATCGAGGAAATCCGCCATTTGAATCAGCCGTTCGCGCACCCAATCGGGAATCTTGTGCTTATTCAATTGCTCGGCCAGCACTACCTCTAGATAATCCTGCAACACGATGCTGTGGTACATTGGGCTGCGCTCTTCGTGGCCTCCATCGTCCAGGATCTGTTCCCGCAATTCGCACCACAGAATATGTTGCCCTTTTTCATGCCATCGACCTCCAGCCGCGCCACCGAAAAACAATCCCGCGAAGAGAAGCGCCTTCCCGTTGGCAATCAGGTGATTGCCGAGACAGTCAAACTCCAGATGATCTTCAAGGAACCTCGCCTGCTGATAGAGGCTTCCGTTGAATTGATCTCTAGACTTGCTATCTCGAAACATCTTCTGGGGAGTGGCGAGAGTGACCGCCTGGATCCAATTCACGATTCGACGGGCAGTTGGATACGAATGCCACCCGACGCCTTGTCCTACTGGGTTGTGCTCGATCCAGTCACGCAATAAGTGTCCTAGTGCATCTGCCGACGCCTTATCATTCTCTACATCCGTCAAAAGGGCGAGATCAATCGCATAGTCGAAATAGTGAAGGTTGTAACGCCAAAGCCTTGTTGTACCGGTGGGGTTCCAGTTTACCGGCGTGCCAAGTGTGATTTCCTTGTTAAGCAGTTCAAACGTCCCGTCTTGGAGCCGCTTGGCGTTCTCTTTCACTTCATCGAGATTGAAATGGAGCTTCGAGCGCGCTTTACCGAAGAACTCTGCGCCGATGTTACAAACCAGCCTCTCAGGATTCTTGTACCGGACACGCGTAAGTCCGGGTACCCTTCGGTTCAACAACGAATCAAAGCTTAGCCGTAACCTCGTCGCGATCTGGCCGGGCTTGTAATATCGAGCAGTCCGGAGGTAGAGACCAAGCACTATTCGAACTCCTCCTGCACGGTGACAGGTTCAAGCAAGAAATCCGACATCGAGACATCCTGAGGCTGCCTGGAGTTCAAGGATTCAACTGCCTTAATCGTGCAGAGCGTCGTCAATATGTAATCCTCGAGGGGAACAGGAGCGGTATGCGAGCGCACGCCATCGAGAAATGCCTTGATCTCGGCCGCGTGGCCCTTGTCCTGACTTAGCCAGTCTTTGCGCTTTTTCCTGATGTCTTTGGAAACAATCTCAAGCCTTCTGAAGTCGTCAATGACCACTACCAGACCGTCCGAGAACAATTCCAATCGTTCCTTCGAAAATGCGGCGTTCCCGTGCGTGGTATACATAACTACCCCCACGGAGCCGTCGACAAATTGAATATTGAGCGCCGCATTTTCAAACTCGCATTCATCCGCTCGTCCACCTGAAATCGAAGACGCGAATACTTTCGACGGCAGGCTCCCGCTCAAGTAGCAGAGCGTGTCGATAAAATGTCCGCATTCGCCGATAATCCTACCCGCACCTTGTTCCTGGTCGTGCTGCCAATCTCCCGCTGGGAGCTGACCGGCATTTACCCTATAGGTGGCCATGATGGGCCCTTTACGCTCCGCAAGCAGCTTTTTGGTCTCAAGCACGAATGGGGCAAAGCGCCGGTTGAAACCGACCATGATAATTTGCGATGGATGCTGCGCAGCTACGCGGTAGATTTGATCCAGCTGCTCTCGCGAAACGGCAAGCGGCTTTTCAACAAACACGTGCTTGCCAGCCTCAAGGGCCGCACAGACTAACTGTGCATGACTATCCGGCCGCGTGCCGATGACAACGCAATCAGTACCTTCATCGGACAAGGCGGCACCGGGAGCGGATGCGCAGACTTCGAAATTCCAGCGGCCTGCCGCGCTGCGTGCACTCAAGCCGCGCTGCGAACAAATACAACGTAGAGAAACCCCTTCGTGCGTCGATAAGGCAGGCAGGAGAACCCCGGTGCAGAAGTTCCCCGCCCCGATAACACTTACGCCTAACTTAGAACCGGATGACTTAGACGACGATCCCTGGGCGCCACTTGATTTCGTGAGATGAATCGTACTACTTTCCTGTGTTGATGATTGGTCATAAGTGAGCAGCACGCCCAGGTATTGCTCTCGCCGGCTCAAGATCATGTCGTACGCTTCCAGAGCGCGGTCGAGGGAATACTGGTGGGTGATCAGCGCGGCAACATCCAGCTTTTTCGCGGCAATCAAGTTGAGCACCGCCGCCATATTTCGCTGTTCCGTCCAGCGTACATACCCGACCGGGTAATCGACACCTTTCTCTTCATAGCTTCGGTCGTATCGGCCGGGTCCGTAGGAACGCGACATAAAAAGCGACAGTTCCTTTTCGTAATACAGTTTTCGAGGAACTTCCATGCCCACCTGCCCGACGACAACAATGCGCGCCCGATCGCGTGCCAACTCGCCCGCGTGCTCCAGGGGTTCGCTTGACGACGTAGCCGCAGTGATCACCACTGCGTCGGCGCCCCCTCCGCCGGAAAGTCGAAGACACTCGTCCATCTGTTCACGCCAGTTGTCGCCTGCAACATCTGCGCCCAGATCGCAGGCCATTTTGCAGCGGCGCTTGTCCGGGTCGATTCCTACGACAAAGCATCCGTTCGCCTTGAGGATTTGCACCGTCAGCAAACCGACCAAGCCGAGTCCGATGACGACGACCACCTCGCCAATATTGCAGCTGCATAAGCGCACACCCTGCAACGCAATCGCGCCGACAGTCGCAAAAGCTGCTTCGCGAAGCTCTACCCCATCCGGAACGGGAACGCACAGATTCTTAGGCACAAATACAACTTCAGAATGACTGGCATAACCGATTCCGCCGCAAGCAACTCTGGTGCCGGCGCGTAGTCCCTGCACGTCATCACCGACCGAGATGATAGTGCCGGCGCTGCTGTATCCAAGCGGCGTATCAGTGGCAAGCCGGAGCATTGCCTTCTTATATGCGGAAGCAAGTCCCTCTGTGCGCGCTTTGTCGAGAACCTTCTTCACCAGATCGGGTCGTGACCGCGCCTTCTCCAACAGGTTCTTACGGGCCATCTCGACCATACTTCTCTCAGTTCCTGCGCTGACGAGCGAGTAGGCCGTACGCACCAAAACTCCTCCCCGGCTTAGCTGCGGAGCGGGGGTCTCGCAAACGGTCATTTCACCGGACTTGTAGTTCTGGATCAACTGCTTCATTAGGAAGCAACCTCAACAGTGGAAAATGCTGATCTTCTTTTCCTTCGTATAACCGGCACACTCCCGCTCCGAATTGGCTAGCGAGCCTGTTTCCTGGCTTCGATCATCATGAACAGGCCGTGGTTTGGCAGGGCTCTCCTGATCAGCCAGCGCGGGTGAAATCGCTTTGCAAGCGAAAGCAGCAGTCCTTTGTGGCGCTGCCCGGCCTCGCCTTCGAGAAGGTCGCCGAAGCACAACTGGGTGAGGATGGATACTTCTTCGAACTGCGTAAACATCTGACGCGATTCCTCTCGTGTAAAAGCCTTCGTACCCGGGCTCTCAAGATAGTGAGCGTAAATTTCTTTCAAGGGCCTGGCAGGTTTGCCGGCGAAAAGACCATATCGCAACCAAAGCATGTAACCGGTAATCGAGTACTTGTGGTAGATCATGATCCTGGCGACGCCTCCGGGCGCGAGCACACGGTAAACCTCGCGGATTGCCTGTGCCGTGTTCGGCGTATGGTGCAGAACCCCGAACGAATACACGATATCGAAGGAATCGTCGGCGAAAGGGAGGCCTTCAGCGTCACCCACCATGATGTTAGGGACAAAGCCGTACAGTTCCAGACGGCTCCGTGTAAATTCAATCGCCCTCTCCGTCAGATCGATTCCGGTCAGCGAAGCAGGTTGGGCCTTCGCGAATTCAAGGTGATCGGCGCCCATACCTACGCCGATCTCCAGAACCCGCTTTCCTTTGGCAGACGAATACCGGGCGAACTCCGCGATGTAGGGCTCCAGCCGGCGCCGTTCTTCGGCCTGCGCATCGAGCCGATTGCGCATCGTGTCGCCACCCGCATAGACTTCGCCGCAAGAGGCCCGATTCCAGAAGTCCTTTACAGCCTGTTTTTCTGTATTCACAATTCACACTTCCAATGTTCTGCCCGGCTGATTTTGGAAAACGCCTTCATTTCCCGTTCTGCGCAGCGTTGGTGAATCGACAAAAGTCTGCTGCCAGAGCTCCAGCGTAAGCAGCGCCCAGATCGGCAACGTGGCATCCCGCGTGCCGGACTGGTTTTCTTCAATCATCTTTGCGACCGCGCCGGGATGAAAGATCCCGCGCTCGCGCACGCGCTTCTCCGACAACAGGTCGCCCACCATCTCCCGCAGCTCATTGCGCAGCCAACTCCGAACAGGAAGACTGAAGCCCGCCTTCCGCCGGGCAATCACTTCATGGGGCACAATGTCTTCCATCGCGCGCTTCAGAATGTATTTGCGATTGTAGCCGCGCATCTTGAGGTTGCCTGGAATGCCGCGCATGAAATCCACCACCGCATTGTCGAGCAACGGAACCCGCGCTTCAATGGATGCCGCCATGCTGAGTTTGTCGGAATACGCCAGATTTATATCGGGAAGAAATGTCTGCTGATCGACATAGAGCAACTGATCGAGAGAGTCGAGATCGGCGGCGGTGCGAAAATGCTCCAGAATCATTTGATCCGGGGGGCGGGATGCGGCAAAGGCATCGGGCAGCATAAGGCTTCGCAGATCGTCGTCAGTCATACACGATCTCATTCCGGCGAACTGGCGGGGCGGGGGCAATCCGGCCTGCCGCAGAGTGTTGATTCCGTACCGGCAGAGAGCCAACATGAGCCCAGGTGAAATTCCCGGCACGCGGTTTGCGTTCCGGCTCAACGCCTCAAAGGAACTAATGAAAACCTTCTGTCGAATGCCGGCAGGAATGTGACGGAGCCACCGGGGATACTTGTCGACCAAATGAACCCTGTAACCGGCAAACAGCTCGTCTCCGCCCTGACCGCTGAGCAGCACGGTAGCACTGGACTTTGCCTCGCTGCAGATGAGCCAGGTAGCGATGGCCGCCGGATCGGAAATCGCATCATCCAAATGCCAGATAACCTTGGGAAGCAGGCTGGCGACATCGGGGTCAACGACGATCTCCTGGCACTCCGCTCCGAATCTTTTTGCAACCCGCTTGGCATAGTATGCGTCCGCGCCAGTTTGTTCGAGTTGCGCATGCTCTTTCCGGAACGAAATTGTATAGCAGCGCAGCGGACCGGTATGCACCTCGGAAGCGCAAGCTAACAAGGTGCTGGAATCCAGGCCACCGGAAAGAAAGAATCCGACTGGAACATCGCTCATTAACTGGCGGCGTACTGAGTCGCGCAGGACCTCGCGGCATTGATGGACCAGATCCCGCTCAGTGCCAGGCAGGCGCGGCACAGGACGAGAGCCGTCCCAGAAACGATCGATGCGCGTGGCGCCATTCCGCCACGTAAGAGCACATCCGGGCGACAGCTTTTGAATGCCGCGAAACATTGTATTCGGGTGAGGAACGTACTGCAAAGCTAGAAATTCACGCATCGCTGCCAAATCAATTTCGGCACCAACCTCGGGCGCCAGCAGAAGCGATTTGATCTCCGAACCGAAGTAGAGGCGTTCCCCGCGGATTGCGTAATAAAGCGGCTTTACGCCCATGCGGTCGCGTGCGATGAAGAGCGTATCTTCGCGACTGTCCCAGATGGCGAAGGCGAACATGCCGTTCAATCGATCAACCATTCGCGCACCATATTTCAGCCAAAGGAGAGGCAGAACTTCAGTGTCGGTTTGCGACCGGAAGGCGTGACCGTCGGCGGCAAGTTCGTCACGCAAATCAGGGTAATTGAATATTTCGCCGTTATAAACCACCCAGACCGTTCTCTCGGGGTTGGCCATAGGTTGATGACCGGCCGAACTCAGGTCGAGAATCTTCAGACGATTGTTCCCAATTGCTACTTTGGTGCTCGCGCAGTTTCCGTCGCTTACGAAGACGCCGGAATCATCAGGCCCGCGGTGCGCTGTAATCCTCAGCATCTCCTGAAGCAAGGACACGTCTTTGATACCGGCCATTCCAGCAATGCCGCACATAGTTTTCCTTTTCTCCGAAGATGCTCGTGGGCATCTTAGCCCGGATCAGGACTGAGATTCCACCAACCCATGGAGCGAGTGGCCAAGAGAGGCAATCAATTCCAACAGCTTCGGCCGCGAAACCCAGTCGAGCCGAGCAACCTGGAGTCTCATCTTGAACCCGTCCGTGGTTTCGAGAGAGGCTGTAGAGAGTTTGTACACCACAAGAGGGATGATCGACTGCAGGTTCATATCTCAGAATCATATTCTGATGCTGAAATGGGCCGCCCTTTATTGAAGCGGAATCTGCTGGTTTTCTTCGCTGACGAATTGCCCGTATTTGGGGTGGTCGAAGGCGTGAAACGACCACATGTGGTGGTGCCACCACGTTATTGGATCCATTGCCCTGAGGTAATAAAGTGGCGAAAGTTTGCGGCTCTCGTGATCGCGGTTGAACTCGTGAATGGCAAGTCTCTCGCCTGTAAAGTCGTTATAAAGTTCGGTCTCTCTGCCAACCACATCGTCGAAATAAACGAACATCCTGGGAAGCAGATACTTATTCCGCGACTCCAAGATCTTAAGCGCGGCAACCATCGATGAATGGAAATCAAGGTCGAAAGAGATTGCGCCTATCGGCGCCGGGTCGAACTGTTCAATAAACTTGTAGACAGTTTCTCGTGTATCTCCGATGACTAACTTCGACCGCTTCAACTTACTCCGCAAGTAGCGGCAGGTCCATGTGGAAAAACCCAGTTTGAAGTAATAAGGCAAGTCACGATAGTCGATCAGGCGCAGGTAGTCCCTCGGTAGTATCGAATCCGTACACTTCAATCTTCACATTAAATATCTTCTCTACTCGCTCAGCGTATTGTTCCATTGCCACAAGGCCACTGCCGCCTGCCACGCCAAATTCAATTACACTTACCCTTGGCTCACCCAGTCTTTGCGCCAGCTGCGCCGCCTGATAAACCAGGTAAGCATAGTTGGCGCGCGCCAATGATCCGGTTTTGTATTGGAATTGCCAGCCACCCAGTCCCGTCTTCCTAATGAGGTATCTGATCACCCTGCGCGAGAGTCCGGGTGTACTGAACAGCCTGTCAAGATTTATCACTACCTGACCTCCGCCACAAAACGTGAGTTTGGACCGCGGCCTCCCGAGCCTGTCAGGGAACCGATTTCATGTCGCATAGAAGAAAAGCCGATTCTTTATTTTGCCTGAACGGGGCTTGCGGAAGAGTGGTCCCATAGAAATTCCGGTGAAGTTACAACTTACGACGACGCTTATCCGCCCAGGGTCAAATCCAGGTTCACGCCCTGCAGTTGTGTCAGAATGTTGTGCACATTCTCTTCGGGAGTATGCAGCACCGTGTCCAATCGAATCTCGGGCGACTCCGGCGGCTCATAGTCGCTGTCGATGCCGGTGAAGTTTGCCAGGGCTCCGCTCCGTGCTTTGCGATATAGCCCTTTGGGATCGCGGCGTTCACACTCCTCAAGCGGCGTGTCTACAAAGACCTCAACGAATTCCCCAAGAGCAAACTGCGATCGTGCGTACCTTCGCTCCGCTCGAAAGGGGCTGATGAATGAAACAATCACGATAAGTCCCGCATCCACAAACAGCCGGGCGACTTCAGTCACGCGCCGGATGTTTTCGACACGGTCGGCTTCAGTAAACCCAAGATCCCGGTTCAGCCCGTGGCGAACATTGTCCCCGTCGAGCAGATACGTGTGCTTGCCGGCGGCGAATAATCGCTTTTCGAGCAGATTCGCGATCGTAGATTTGCCTGAGCCTGAAAGCCCGGTGAACCACAGGCAAGCCGGCTTTTGCAACATATGCCTTCCCCGCGATTCCTTGTTGACGTCCACTGCTTGCCAGTGGATATTCGACGCCCTTCTCAGGGAGAAATCGATCATTCCCGCGCCGACCGTCTGGTTGCTGATTTTGTCAACGAGGATGAAACAACCGAGACTTCGGCAGCGATTGTAGGGCTCAAAGGGAAGCGGACGGTCAGTGGAGATATTGACGACGCCGATTTCGTTCATGGACAGAGATTTTGCGGCAAGATGCGAGCCCAGCTTGACATCGACTTGATACTTGATTGCAGTGATGCTGGCCACGGCCTGAATGGTATGAAGCTTAAGCAGGTAGGAACGTCCTGGCACCAGTGCGTGTTCGGTAAGGCACAGCACTTTGGCTTCAAACTGGTCACTTAATTCAATGGGCTCTTTGGCGCTTGAGATGACGGTGCCGCGGGTGACGTCGACTTCCTTCTCCAGGCGAAGAGTAATCGAGCTTCCGGCTGAAGCGGAGGGCAACTCCGATTGCCAGGCAACGATTGATCGGATATGGGTTTCAGTTCCGCCCGGCAAGATTCGCACCGGATCGCCCACTTTCGCTTCGCCGCTTGCGATGCGGCCGCAATAACCGCGGAAGTCGGGGTTGGGACGATTAACCAGCTGGACGGACATGCGGAAAGGTAAATCGCCTGCTCCTCTGTCGACTTCTGCGTCTTCTAGAGAAGCGAGCAGGGTGGGGCCGGAATGCCACGGTGAACTTGCGCTCGCTTCTGTAACATTGTCACCATTCAGCGCCGACACCGGAATAGGTTGAAAGGTCAGGAATCCGAGTTCGCGCACCAGCGGTTCGAATTCGCGAACAATCTGATTGAAGACTTCCCGATCCCAACCGATGAGATCCATCTTGTTCACAGCCACGATGAGGTGACGAATGCCAAGCAGCGCAACGATCCTGGCGTGCCTGTGAGTTTGAACCTGCAGGCCCTTTTCGGCGTTCACGACAAGCACTGCAAGATCGGATGTCGATGCTCCAGTCGCCATATTTCGGGTGTATTGTTCGTGGCCCGGTGTATCCGCTACTACGAATCGGCGATGCTCCGTGGCAAAAAACCGGTAGGCGACATCGATGGTGATGCTCTGTTCCCGTTCCGCTTCGAGACCATCGACGAGCAAAGCGAAATCGATCTTCTCGCCCGTAGTTCCATAACGAGCGGTGTCCCGTTCCAATGCTGACACGTGATCTTCGAATACCTGTTTCGACTCCCAAAGCAGTCTTCCAATCAGAGTGGACTTACCGTCGTCAACACTGCCGCAGGTAATGAATCGCAAGATATCCAGCATTAGAAATAGCCCTCTTGTTTCTTCCGCTCCATCGAAGCCGGCTGGTCGTAGTCAATCAGCCTTCCTTCGCGTTCGGATGTTCGTGCTGCAAGAGTCTCGCGTACGATGTCGTGAATAGTGGCCGCTGTGCTCTCAACCGCCGCGGTGAGGGGATAACACCCCAGTGTTCTGAAACGAACCATGCGCATCTCCGGAATCTCTCCGGGGAGCAATGGGAACCGGTCGTCATCGACCATCAGCCATTGCCCCGAACGCTTCACTACGGGCCTATCCGCGGCATAATAAAGCGACACAATTGGAATCTCTTCCTGTTCGACGTAGCTCCAGATATCGGACTCGGTCCAATTCGAAAGCGGGAACACGCGAATTGTCTCGCCCGGGTTCACGCGCGTGTTGTAAAGATTCCACAATTCGGGCCGCTGTAACTTCGGATCCCAACGATGCCCGGGAGAGCGGAACGAAAAGATTCTCTCCTTCGCCCGCGACTTCTCTTCATCCCTTCTTGCGCCGCCGAGAATGATGTCGAAAGCTCCTTCATCCAGCGCCTGCTTCAGAGCCTCGGTCTTCATCAGTGTGGTATATCGATCGGAATCGCACGTAAATGGACTGATCCCCTCGGCGATTCGCTGGTGATTGATCTTCTCGATCAGCTTGATGCCGATCTCTCGAACCATTTTGTCCCGAAAGGCGATCATCTCGCGAAATTTCCACGTGGTATTCACGTGCAGAAGTGGAAATGGCGGCGGCGCAGGCCAGAACGCTTTTCGCGCAAGATGCAGCATGACTGTGGAATCTTTGCCGATAGAGTACAGCATTACCGGATTCTCCGCCAGCGCGATCGCCTCGCGAATGATTTCGATGGATTCCGCTTCAAGACTGGCCAGATATTTGCTCATGGATGAAGTCCTAAATGATTGGAAATAAAGTTCCCGATTAAACAATAGCAGGATAGTAAACCACGGCCTTCACTTGCGCAGCGGACTGATTGCCAACATGATCAAACCCTCTCATGTTGAGGGTAGGCCATGAGACACATTCCGCGCCTTTGCTGGTCGGTACAAGAAAAACGGATCAACCGGCCTCTGCTTCTCGAAGACCTATGCGCTCGCGGACAAAGCGCATCAACTTCTCCGGCCAATTCCGATCCATACATGGCCTCTCGATCAGGACAAAATAAATCGCCCCGAAAGCGACCAGGCATGGAGGCATCAATATCAGAGCTATGATCAGGTGCTCGTCGACCCCGCCTAGATGAGGCGCCTTTGCATATATCCAATACAACCCTTGCAAAACCAATGAGTGGGTCAGGTAAATGCTGTAGCACATGCCTCCGATCACGGAGACGATGAGCTTGTGGAGTATGCTCCTGATCAACCGCCCCTTGAACGCCCCCAGGTAAACCACAAACATCAGAATCGGGACCGCAAATGTAAACCTATCATCTAAGTAGAAAATCAAGAACCAGAGCGGAACCGAAGTTGCATCCCAAATCCAGGAGCTTTTCCACTTAGAAAAGCTCGTGACCATCAGTCCAGCCAGCAATATCCCTACAAAAAAATACTGTATGTATGCCAACAGGGACAGAGAATAGCGTGTCGGAAGTTCGTTTGGAGTTATATCGGGTGTAACATGGAAAAACGACTGTATGCCCACGGCCAGGAGGATCGACGCTGTCAGGATCATGTTTCCCGCGCGCTTGAACCTGCTGAACGCCAGAAAGTAAAGAAGCGGCGCAAGAATATAGAACTGCACTTCAACTTCGAGAGACCACGCGGGAGGATGAACGAGGGGCCACTTTCCGTAGATGAGCCCGTGGAGATAGAGAAAGCTGCATAAAAGATGCGGTAAACCCTGCCAAAATGTCAAATGGTACGCTGCTAAGACCAAAGGAAAGCGTATAAGAAGGTTCAACAAATACGGCGGTTCGAGCCTTGTCAGCCGTCGCTTAAAATAGCGACCAAGGGAGGGGACAGGGTCTCCATTCAGATAATGTCTTGCAAACGGCAAGCCCAAAATCATCCCGCTGATCGAAAAGAAAAGTTCCACCCCACGCCCGCCATGCGACAGCATGATGAGGAGCGCATGTAATAGCCTGTTTGACGGCAGGACGATTTCACCATAGTAAATCCTCGCCATCATACGAGTGTGGTACAAAAGGACCGAGACGATGGCAATGAACCTGAGACCATCAATCTCAGCAATATAACTTCCATCGCTTGTAATGCGACGAAGCTTACCCTCAAGGAACGGCGTGCGTTGCGTTTTTTGGGCGGCATAAGTGCGTCCTTGGGAAAACTGCAGAGTTATTCTTCCACGCTTGGCAAGCGCGAGGCGGAGTTCTCCATCGCCGGCGGTTCTCGTCAAGAATTTCCCGGGAGATCGCCGTCGATCTGCAAACATTACCTATGGGTCTGCGCGGCAAACCATGAACATAAGCTCGCCGCGCTCGGCCGATCTGGAACCTGTGAGGCGAGCCCATAAGGGATTCAACCAATTACGAATTCCAAAACAACGATAGTCCCGGTCCATCTCGGTGGCCAGCGTTGCACGCAGATCGAATGCATCCTTATCGAGAGGGGGCTTGCGAAAGCTGGACAGAATACACCGGCCAACCAGGTCGGGGGGAGTGTAGGAATACTCTGTTTCCAACTGCAAACCGCCGCACTGTTGTATGCATTTGCGCAGAGTGAGTGCCGAGAAGTAACTGATATGAGTATGCGGAATCCATTTAGGGAAGCCCCCCGCCAGTTTATTGACGGCATCGGACTCGAAGTTATCAGTCATAACAACGAGATATCCTCCCGGCTTGACGCGCTCTGCGAGTCCCTGCATGAAGGGAATAGGAGAAGCAATATGCTCGATAACTTCAAAACAAGAAACAACGTCGAAAAAGCGTTTGGGGATACCGCTGTCATTCAGTGAAGAGCTTACATTCAACGCCAGTTTCTCCCGAGCAAAGGTGGCTTCGCTTTCAGATAACTCCACTCCGCACGTCTCCATGGAGAAACGATCGCGCAGCGCGGCCAGGAGGTACCCGTAGCCGGTACCGACATCCAGCCATCGCTTGGCATTCTTAAGGTCCATGACGTTGGCAAGCACGCCCAAGTTGGTTGCCGCATTTACGATCTGACCCTTGCGATGACGTTCACTGCCGAATTCATTTTGATAGTAACAGGCAAGCTGTCCAGCCGGCATGATACGACCGGAATAAAGAAACTGACAGACGGAGCAGCGCAATACCGGAATCTCCTGAAATGCACGATAGACGGTACTGTTGGATGCCCCGCACAATGGGCATTCCACCCGGTCTTCAAATTTAAGCGTCGCAGCACTGGCGCTTCCGTAGCCCACTTGTTAACTCCTTGGCATGTTACTTGTGTTGTGCCGCACCGGGATGAACCTGCTCAAATACCGGATTGCGCCTCACCACAATGATCTGACCACATCGCCATACAACGTCAGGCTTTGGCCACAGTCTCCTTCGCCTCTTCGCGATACGCCTTGAGCTGGCTCTCGATCCACGGATATGTCCTCGAAAGACCCTCGTAAAGACTCTGCGATGGGGCCCAGTCAAGTTCCTTACGAATAAGGTCGTTGTCGGAGTTGCGCCCACGCACACCTGTCGGGCCGGGAGATATGTCTGATCGCCAACCTTCTTGCCGGCAATCCCCATGATCATCTCGGCCATCTGATTGATTGTTACCATTTCTTCTGAGCCGATGTTGACCGGACCCGGGAAGTCGCTTTGGACAAGACGGCGAACGGCATCGATGCACTCGTCGATGAAGAGGAACGAGCGCGTCTGCAGACCATCTCCCCATAGCTCGATTTCGCCGCCGTCACCCTGTTCGGCAATCTTGCGGCACAGCGCTGCCGGCGCCTTCTCCTTGCCACCCCGCCAGGTTCCATCGGGCCCAAAAATGTTATGGAAACTGCGCCACGCGCACGTTCAGGCCAAAATTGCGACTAAAGGCAAAGTACAGTCGCTCGCTGAACAGCTTTTCCCAACCGTATTCGCTATCGGGAGCGGCGGGATAAGCGGTTTCCTCCGCGCACTTTGGATTCTGCGGGTCTTCCTGATTGTATGCGGGGTACATGCACGCCGAAGACGAATAGAAAATCATTCCGACTTTACGACGCACAGAGTAATCAGCCGCGTGCAGATTGATTATTGCAGAGTTATGCATTACATGACCATCATGCTCGCCAGTGAAGATATAGCCGGCGCCGCCCATATCCGCAGCGAATTGGTATACTTCGTCGGTTCCTTCGTCCAGAATCGCGTCCCAGCTCTCCTTTAGACGCAAGTCCGCTACGACAAAGTCGTCGGCCGATGAAGGGCTGAAGTCGGGGAGCTTCAAATCGGCGCCCCGCACCCAGTACCCCTCCGACTTTAAACGGCGAACCATATGGCTGCCGATAAAGCCGCCCGCACCACAAACCAACGCCTTTTTATTGCTCATCTTCAATTGCTCCTCTCCGAATGGTATCGATGATCAGCCCGCACTTTCAACGGGTCTTGTTATCCAAGCCGAAACAGGGTTGCATAAAGGCGCTCTTTGATTCTATTCCCCGATCGCGATCTTCAGATTCGTGTTTTCAAAGAAACGTCTGGTATACCATTCGCCATTGGCGATATTCGTTTAACGCATTAGCTAGTTTCAGCACCGAATGATGGTCGCGAGGGCGCAGACCGGGCTTAAGTAACTATCCGGTCTCGTTTGACCGCTGGTCTTCTATTTTTCGTCTTTCGCATACTTAAAGGCGTGATATCAAGCCGGACAAAGTAACTATCTTCAAATATCAACCGACAATTCACCACGGACCGGAGCATTTTGAAGCGATATTCCGAATAACTCTGCCATGTTGAATTCGGAGCGGACCGGAGCGCATTTCTCGCCGTCTAGGCCTTAAGCGCACACAGTAGAACGTGCGGGGAAGTTAGCAATGGATGCAGCCAGCTTTGAGCCAGCCGGCGATTCTCGTTCTCGCTCAGAGGAATGAGCCAAATTGAGTCGGCCCATTCGGCGAGTTGTGCGTAGGAGTCATATACGCTATACGAATACGCCAGACCGTCACCTTCAGAGATGGTATACATTTTGCCTTTCGTCTGAACAAATCGAGCAGCGTTCCAAAGACGGGTTTTGTACAACAGAAGTTTCAGTAATCGTGCCGCGGGGCGCCCCTGACCAAAGCGATTTGAATCCGAAAGGAAGACGGCCTTCGACGCGACTCTCATCATTTCGCGCACGACGCGCGCTGGTTCAGCGACATGATGAAGAACTCCACACTGTAAGACGGCGTCAAACGATTTATCGGGGAACGGCAGCGAATACCCCGACCCCTCGACAATTACGCCCTGAGGAATGCCGTGTTGTTCCGCCTGGCTGATCAGAGCCGCGACGGGCTCCACTCCACGCACATTCCTGCCCCGTTCGAGGAGGAAGCGAACTGCCCGCCCGGTACCAGCTCCGACGTCGAGCAAACTCTCAATATCGGTCTTCCGGCTGAGAAGGTGAATGAACTCAAGCGCGACGTAATGCTCGTCGTGCTCACAGGCAGTATGCATGGAGTCATACTGCGAAGCAGTTCGGCTGTAATACTCTTTCTGGATGTCTTCAGCTGAAGACTTCATTGTATTCATTCCTTTGC
Source organism: uncultured Acidobacteriaceae bacterium (assembly GCA_963732165.1). GTDB lineage: Bacteria > Acidobacteriota > Terriglobia > Terriglobales > Acidobacteriaceae > Telmatobacter. The sequence continues at coordinate 3,064 of CAVSYM010000010.1, read as the reverse complement.
TTGCAGAACCGCTTCCGGGCATCCGTGCGGTGTGCCGATTTTTCCGGCAGCTAAGTATAAAGCCCCGGCTCACTAACTTCAAAGTTGCGCTTTTAACGAGCGGGCGAGCAATTCGCGGGTTGGCGGCGACTTATTCCCTTCTCCAAGGATTGCACGATTGCTCGCGGAATTCGTCCGCCGAAAGAACTACGCCGAGACGTTTGTCACCAACCCACATGAATGGGCGGGCGCAGTATCAAGCGGCGCCACCCGCGATGGAACAGAAAGATCCCGTCTCCGGCGGCATATCACTTCCAGGATTTTCGTAGCGCGGGAAGTTCCCGGCCCAAGAGTTCTTCCAAACATCGGATCTCAGGATCAAATATCTCCTGGAGAAGCCGGCGTGGTTCATCTTCTAACTCCGGCTTATCGTGGGAGTAAAGTAATTTGCTGTTTCGAAGCCTGTTCTTCACGGACTCCGGAAGCAGAGCATCCCGGAGTTTCAAGCTGACTTCACTCCTGAGAATGCGGTACAAACCCTTAGCTCGAGGTTCTCGATATCGATTATGGACGGTTCCTGTAAATTCAATTGTTTCGGGGAATTGATCAATCCCAAGATGCTGCGTAAGCTCTGACAGAACATCTTTTGGGTCGCTTGGTCAGGTCCTCAGTAAGGAGAATCAATACATTATTCCGGCCGAAAGTGTCAAAATAGCGGCGAACCTGGTCACAATACATGCCGAGGTCCACATGTAAATGCGCATTCCACCAGCCTCTGTCTTTCATGGCCAGATCTTCCTGTATCTCCTGCATAAATGACACGCCGTATGATGCCTTGCTGTTATGATTGGCGAGATAATGAGAATGTGCGCGGAGAATCGGATCCCGAAGCATAATCACGATCCTGGCATCAGGACAGACTGCGTGGATCCGTCTCGCCGCATTCTGGTCCATAAGATAGGTGGAGCTCGCGTCGCCAATAGCGGGAAATCCGCGTCCTGGTTGGTAAATGCGGTTGTACTCTTCCTGATTGCCGCAACAGCGAAGAAACCATTTGTTCCTTGCGCTCTTAGTTTTTTCAGGCACCGAATCGATGGAAAAGAAATTCGGCTCCTTCAAATCCGGGAGAAACACCTGGGGATGTTCTCTGAGATAAGCCCACACGGAAGTCGTTCCGCATTTCGGAGCTCCAACAATGTAGAAAGTCGGCCAGATCACTGATTCATCGCTCACGACGGTTTCTCCCGGTCTCTCAGTCTCCCACAGTCCATTGGCCAATGTCCGCAAGTCTACAGCCTATCGTGTGCAAGACCGCTCGCAGGCAACCTTGTGCGAAACGGTCGCTCTGCGTATTGCCGGGTCCGCATGCCTGCAATCGCCTGCGGTAGCGGCAAGGTTCTCAGTGCAGTCCCTGCGCCCGCATCTGGAATGACATTTGGTTCTGTCCCTCTGGGGCAAAGACTTGCCGAAATCCTATATCCAGGTTCGGCGCAGTTGGGGAAATTTGCGTCCAAGCAACTCCTCGAGGCGGCAGATATCCGGCTCATATATCGACTGGAGATACCTGGTCGACTCATCATCTCGCTGCTGTTTATAACGTTTGTAGAAGAGCGAGCTGTCTCCCAGCCAGTCTTTGACCCTGTCTGGAAGAAGCTTATCTCTCAAGCGAAGGCTGAACACCGTCCGTGCGGCATTGTATAACCATTCATATCGTGGCACCCGGCCAGGGTTGTGGATGCGCGCAAGATCTTCCGCACTCAACAACCCTGGATCAACGCCGATGTGGCGGCATATCGCGCCAATCACGCCTGGCGTGTCTTTGGCCATGTCCTCATGCAGAAAGAACTCGACCTGGTCCCTGCCGAATACCTCGATGTAACGGCGCACCTGCTCGTAGTAGAGGCCGAGTTCGACATACAGCTCATGAAAGTACCCTCCCCACGAATTCTTCTCAATCATCTCGGTGTGATCGCGCCTTATAGCCTCAGCAAAGGAGAGTTTCTCCATGCCATAACGCTGAAACATGAAGTATTGAGAGTATGATCGAGCCACCGGATCGCGCAGCAGAACCACAATCCTGGCTTGCGGACACACCTCGTGAATGCTGCGTGCCGCATGTCGATCAAAGATATAGCCGGTGCTGGCGTCGCCGATCGCTTCATATCCCTTCGCGTCTTTGTAGAGGCGCTGATAGCCTTCAAGATCTCCGACATATAGTTTGCTCGCAGCATCAGGATTCGGCCGCACAGAGAGAAAATAACCTGGTTCTTTAATCTTGGGGATAAAGACCTGCGGGTGCTTAATAAGATAAGCATAGACCGACGTTGTGCCAGCCTTCGCCGCACCGACGATATAGAAATTTGGCCAATACATGGATTCATTTTTCACGATGATCTCCCCTTGGTATAACATTTTGTTCCGTACCGCTGCGACAAAGACTTGCCGAAATCCTAACATCTATCCAGGTTCGGCGCAGTTCCGGAAATTTGCGTCCAAGGAGTTTTTCCAGCTGGCGCAGGTTCGGCTCGTAAATGGATTGTAAGTATTTTGCAACCCGTTCATCGCGGGGCGGCTTGTCGCGTTTGTACAACAGAGGGGTCCCCGGGCTCGCTCCCATAGAGCCTTCTGCGTACGCCATAACGTTCATGCAACGCGCCTCATTGCCGACGGACGTTTTCCGCATTTCATTTCTCTTTGGGCATGCGCTCTCACTCTATCTTGCGTCTTGGTTCAACTTGGGCCGAGGGCCATCATTACGCCAGGAGTACGGGGGGCGATTCCTGGTTGTCCGGCCTGATGCTTCCGTCGGCCATGCTCTTAAACAATTTGTTGATGAGGAAAATCGATACAGGAAACATGATAAGCACCTGGGTGATTATCGATCCAAGGCAGACTCCCATGACGCCAATGCGGCGGGTGAGATAAATCGATAGCGCAAGATTCGCAACGCTCGAGATCGCCATGGCAGTCGTCTGAATTTTCAAGATTCCGGCGCCTTTCAACAGGATCGACATTGGAACCCAGGCCGCGACAACTACTCCCCACGTAGCCAATACCCAGAGCAGTGGAATCGGAACATGCAAGG
>CAVSYM010000009.1:0-334966 GCA_963732165.1 uncultured Acidobacteriaceae bacterium | reverse complement strand
AGCAATGGTAGCTGCAATCCCTTGTGGTGAGACTGTCCCGACCAATGATTTGAAAACTGGTGGTGTTAACAGATACTGCTGTAATGGCGCCAATTGCGGCCAACGATCGATGTATTTATGTAAAACATTGTCGCAATAAAAAACATCGACAAAAGTAGCGCCAGTTGTAGTAGCTTTGTACTAGATGCTCGCCCTCCAATTAATAATAAACCCTGATCTGCGCGACCACGCTTCGTCTGTAGTTTCTTAAACTTTTTAATCTGTTCGTTATGGATTGATGTAATTTTTTTGATGATCAACACCTCAATCTAATTGTAGCATAAACTTATACTGTTATCCCGAGCTCAGGTACTTAGTATGAGAACCGCCTATAAGGGCAAAGTAATAAAAAATATATTGGGGGAAATATTATGGACTTACAGCATTTTGACATTCGCGGAGCAATCGCAAAAAAATTAAGTGGCTTAGATCAAGCTGAACTTAGAGGAACCATCGAGGATTCAATAAAATCAGGCGAAGAAAAACTCCTGCCTGGGCTAGGAGTTCTATTTGAACTTATTTGGAATAAATCTACTGCTGAAGAACAACAGACCTGCATCACAAAATTACACGAAAGTCTAACGAATTCACCATAAATTTTCGTGAGAAAACTTGGTTATCTGCCCAGCTGCATCATCTGTAATAATGACTTTTCCATATTCACGCAAAAGGGTTGGAGAATTATCCTGCTTATTTCACCAAATTCTGTTAAGACAGCGTAGACAAAGGTCCTCTCTGCTGTAGTAAAATTTTGTTCCTGAAATCGACCACCCTGGTATTCGCGCCGTCAGCTTTGTGGGTTCCACTGCAACTGCACGCTATATCTACAGCCGCGCGGCTGCCAACGGCAAACGGGCACAATGCCAGGGCGGAGCAAAGAACCCTGTAGTCGTGATGCCCGACGCCGATATGGAGATGACCACGCGCATTCTCGCCGACTCGGCATTTGGCTGCGCGGGGCAACGGTGTCTTGCGGCCTCGGTCGCGATCACCGTGGGCGAGGCGCGGCCCGGTTTTACTGAGCAGATTGCGTCCATGGCTGCGGGCCGCAAAGTTGGCTACGGAGCGGCGCCTGGAGTTGAGATGGGTCCGGTGATCTCGGCTGAAAGCAAGGCCCGCATCGAAAGGTTGATTGCCAAGGGCGAGAGCGACGGCGCGCGAGTGCTTGTGGATGGCCGCGGCGTGAAGATTTCCGATTACGAAGATGGATACTTTGTCTTCCCGACGATTCTCGACGATGTTGCACCCGATGCCGAAGCTGCGCGCACCGAAATCTTTGGGCCGGTGCTCAGCCTGATGCACGCGGGCACCATTGAAGAAGCGATCGCGCTGGTGAACGGGCGCAGCTATGGCAACATGGCGTGCATCTTCACCACTGACGGAGCCAACGCAAGGCGCTTCCGCTACGAAGTCAACGCGGGCAACGTGGGCATCAACGTAGGAGTGGCCGCGCCCATGTCCACCTTCCCTTTCAGTGGCTGGGGCGAGAGCTTCTTCGGCGACTTGCACGCGCAGGCGCAGCACTCGGTTGAGTTCTTTACCCAGACTAAAATCGTGGTGGAGCGCTGGCCGCGCGAGTGGAGCCGCAAGTTCTAGACTGCAGCCAATAGTCAATAGTCAGTAGCCAATACCTCGTCGTCCGGTATGATTCTTTGCGGCGCTGAAACACATCTCCGAAATTCTCGGAGACTTCAGTTCCAACCAGAAAAAGCTAGGAGCTAGTAGCTAGAAGCTGCCTTCCCGAGGAAATCATGAGCAAGAAGCTTCACTTTGGAATTCTGGGCGCAGGCCGCATCGGCCCCGTTCATGCTGAAACATTGGCCTCTCGTTCGCCGCAGGCCGAGGCAGTCGTCGTGGCCGACATCAATCTCGCCGCCGCCGAAAGCCTGGCTTCGCGATACAACATTCCCAAGGCTGTCGATTCGCCGGATGCAGTCATTAGCGATCCGACGATCGACGCGATTGTTTTGTGCACGCCGACCAACACGCATGCCGATCTAATTGCGCAGGCGGCGCAGGCCGGCAAACACATCTTTTGCGAGAAGCCGATCTCGCAAAGCCTCGCCGAAATCGACGCTTCGATCGCCGCCGTCGAGGCCGCGGGCGTAAAAATGCAAGTGGGCTTCAACCGCCGCTTCGACTCAAATTTCATGCGCGTGCGAAGGGCAGTCGAGAGCGGCGAAATCGGCACGCCCAACATCTTCCATATTGTCAGCCGCGATCCGTTTCCCCCGCCGCTCACTTATCTGCGGCCCTCGGGCGGAATCTTTCTTGACATGATGATTCACGACTTTGACATGGCTCGTTTCCTTATGGGTGAAGTTGAAGAGGTCTTTGCTTCGGGCGCGGTGTTAGTCGTTCCCGGCTTCGCCGCCGAGGACGATTTCGACACCGCAATCGCCATGCTCAAGTTCGCGAGCGGCGCAATCGGCACCATCGACAACAGCCGCAAATCGACCTTTGGCTACGACCAGCGCGTCGAGATACTGGGCAGCAAAGGCAAAATCGCCTCCGACAATCGCTACTCTAACGAAGTTGTAGTCAGTGGCGAAAAATGTGTTTACACTGATTTGCCTCATAACTTTTTCATGCAGCGTTACCCCGAAAGTTTCGCGCTGGAGTTGCAGATGTTTATCGAGGCCGTGCTTGAAGACAAACCGGTGCCGGTGACGGGCGCGGATAGCCGCGCGCCAGTCGTGATGGCGCTGGCGGCGCGCAAATCGGTGGACGAGCGCAGGCCGGTGAAGTTGGCCGAGGTCGCGCAATGAAGCCATCGCCTGTTGTTTCGGTCCTCACGGACATTCACCTCTGGGTGCCTGTGGTTGTGCTGATTCTGGGAATTGTACTGCTGATGGCTCTGAGGTGACCGTTTGAGTTCAGGCACAACCGTTGCGCGCGCACGATCGACCATCTCACTGCACCGGCTCGGGGTGTTCTGCGGCCTTGCGGCTGCGGTGTGGCTGGGCAGCGCTGAAGCTCCGACCAAACTTGTCAACGAGGGCTTTTCGCCTTTCCTCATCTCCATGGGCATGGTGATGGGCGCGTTTGTTGCGCGCTGGTCACTGCCTACTGTCATCAAGGGAACGCGATTTCTCTTCGCAGACCTGCGTGACAAACCGCACCTCATTGTGTGGGCGTTGCTCGGTGGAATGCTTTGGGCCGTGGGGAACACGCTCACCATCTTTGCCGTGCGCGATGTGGGGCTGGCCATTGCATTCCCTCTCTGGAACACAAATTCGCTGGTTGGATTGCTTTGGGGCTGCCTGCTGTTTAAAGAACTGCGCGGCTCGCGGACGCGCGACTGGGTCCGGGTGCTGGGCGGCGCGGGAGCGATCGTCTTCGGTGCCGCGGTGCTCGCTGTTGCCACCGCCGAGCAGTCGGGCAATTCAGGGCATCGCGCAGTTATTGGCATTGTGGCCGCGCTCGGCGCGGGCGTGTTGTTCGGCACCATGTATATTCCTTACCGCAAGGCTTACATCAGCGGAATGAATCCGCTTTCGCTGGTCACTATCTTCACCTTCGGCGAGGTCATCACCATCACCGCGCTTGGCCTCGTCTTCTACGGCAGCGTGAGCAATCTGACAGCGGAGCTCTACCGCGCGCGGCCGATGCTTTTCTGGCCGTTTGTCGGCGGATTCTGCTGGGTGATCGGCGATCTGTTTCAGCAGTACGCGGCCAAGTACATCGGCATCGGGCGCGGCATTCCGCTGTCGAATACTAATCAGCTCTGGGGCCTTGCGTGGGGCGCGCTGGTGTTTGCCGAGTTCGACGGCCTGTCACCGTGGGGTCGCACGCTCATCGTAGCCGGCTCGGCGATCATGATTGCCGGAGCCATCTCCATAAGCACGGCCGCGCCGTCGGCCACCGAACTCGAGAACTGGGATGCGGCCATGCACCGCGAGTGCGATCGTTACGGACTCGACAAGGCAGCCGTTGCCGCCGTTGTGCGTGGCGACGATCCGCACGCCGACCTCAAGCACCAGCGCCGCTGGTGGGAGCTGTTGATCATGCTTGCGGCCTTCGGCGTGTTTGTGTGGCTGGCTCTCGGTACCCGCGCGCAGCACATCGCCATGAGCCTGCCGTGGATGATCGTACTGACCATCCTGACGTTCGTCCCGCTGGTTGTAGTGGGAAGGATGTTGCACCGGCGGACGAGATTTTCATAGAAAACAGTGGTCAGTGATCAGGCACCCGAATATATATCCCTGCAAGCTTTCTGCCAGAAACTGGCTTGTTTCGATGGAGATAGCCGGGTGTCTTCGCTGTAGATTCTTGAGAATAAATCTCTTTTCCGCAGAATCCAGAAAACACCGCGCTTATTGTGCTGGTCTCGGTGATCCTCGTGCGGTGAACCCATGGTCCTCATCTGGTTACAGTCCCGCATGGAACGATTGTGCACCAGCGAAGTGAAATTATCTGCAAATACTGCGGGGATTTGGCTGTTCGAGTTTGGCTCAGTGCGCCAAGAACAACTGCAGATCCCTCGACTGCGGTCGCCGCGGGGACCTTCGCTCGGGATGACAGTGGCTGGTTGAGGAGAATGAATTAAAAGCTAGAGGCTAGGAGCTAGAAGCTGCTTCTTTCAGTCCGCGTGCAACGCAGTGTCGAACAGCAGCAGGCTGACCGTGGTGAAGATGATGTCGTAGCCGAGCAGCATTTTGATCCAGAGCGTGGGGTCGCTGTCGCCGGTGAAGATGTCGCCGGTGGCCTGCACCATGGCCAGCAGCGCGGGAATGAAGATGGGAAAAAGAATAATGGATAACAGCAGTTCGCGGTTGCGGCTGCTCATCGAGAGCGCGGCAAAGAACACTCCGTTGCCAACCAGCGCCCAGGTGCCCAGCGGCAAAACCAGCAGCAGCAACCATCCCTGGCCCGCGATGTGCAGGTTGTAAAAGATGAAAAAGAACGGCGCGAGTATGATCTGCACAACGGTGACGAACAGAAAGTTGAGGATGACCTTGGCCAGGTAAAGTTCTGCGCCCGGCGAGGGCACCATGCGCTGCGCGTCCATGACCTGGTGGCGGATTTCGCGCGACCATGCCTGGTTGAGCGCGCTTACCGAGGCAAACATGGTGGCCACGCAAAGCACGCTGCCCGCGATCTGCTGTGCGAACGCTCCGTGGGGGTCGAAGGCGATGGAGAAGAGCACCACCACGAGGCCCGAGAAAAAGAGCATGGAGATCATGGCATCGAGCGAGCGCCACTCGATGCGGAGGTCTTTGACGAGGTGAGTCCACAGGGCGCGGGTCATTCGGAACTCTCCTCATTGGGATCGCTGGGAGAGCCGAACTGGTTTCCCACCCTATGCTTCTCGCCCGATGGGCGCGAATCATAGGATGGGGCACCCAGATTTGAGGAGGATGGGGCATCTTTGGTCAGATCGACGAGCTCGACGGGAACTTCAAGCGCCTTGGCGGCGCGCACGTAATCGTCGGGGCTGAGGATGATCTGTGTGCCGCGTGCGCCGGCAGAGACGCTGATCTTGTCGAAGAGAATCGCGGTCTCGTCGATGTAGACGGGGTACGCTTTTTTTGCGCCGAAGATGGTGACGCCGCCGCGAATGTAGCCGGTGAGCGGCTGCACGTCTTTGAGCGGAGTCATTTCGAGCTTGCGCAGACCCGATGCGCGGGCGAGTTTCTTGAAGTCGAGTTCGGCATCGCCGGGGACGACGGCGAAGACATATTCCTTGTGGCCGTCGGTGGTCAGCAGCGTTTTGAACACTTGTTCGGCGGGCATGCCAATCTTTTTTGCCACCGTGATGGCCGTCAGGTCGTTAGGGTCGACCTCGTATTCGCGCAGCTCGAAGGCGATGCCGAGAGATTCAAGGTAGCGCGCGCCGTTTGTCTTCATAACGTGGGCGCTCCATGCTCCAGCGAGGCGACGCGGCCCGCATGCAGGGTGAGCACCCAGTCGGCGATGGGCGCGGCCAGTTCGCGCTGGTGCGTGGTAAGGACGATGGTGCGGTTGCTCTGCCGGAACTTCGCCAGCAGGGCGACCATCTGGCGGGCGCTCTCAACGTCCATGTTTGAGAAAGGTTCGTCGAGCAGCAGCAACTCGGGAACCGGCAGCAAAACGCGAGCCAGTGAGGTGCGCTGGCGCATGCCTTGCGAATACTGGCCGAGGTAGCGCGGCAGGTCTGGATCGAGACCAACCTGGCCAAGCACTTCAGCGGGCGCAAGGCAGGGGCGACCGGGATAGAGGCTGGCAAAGTAGCGCAGGTTTTCCTGGGCGGTCAGTTCGTCGTAAAGCATGGGCGCGTGGCTCATGTAGCCGATGCGGTCGCGGGCATCGAGCGGTTCGAATTCGCCAAAAAGTTTGACCTTGCCGAAGCTGGGGCGCAGCAGGCCGGCGAGCACGCGCAGCAGCGTTGATTTGCCGGCGCCATTTTCGCCGAGCAGAACGTAGCAGCGGCCCGGCTCGAAGTCGACCGAGACCTGGCGGAGGGCGGCGAAGGAGCCGAAGAGCTTCGACACCTGCTCAACTTTCGCGCAAAAAGCTGGCCGTGCGACGAGGGTGGGCACGGCATCGGCTTTGGGGCTGGCGGTCATTTGTGAGGGCTTGCGATTAGCGGACGGCTGCCGCCTGGTCGGCGCCAGGGGCTGCGTTCGCAGCGGTCTTGGTGGCCGGCGAAGACATCCCCGGCGCTGCGCCCGGCTGATTGGGGCCGGCGGGCGCGTACTTGCTGGCGCACTTGGCCTGCAGCGTGTTGGCGTGGAAGACGCCGTCGCGACCGTAGGTTCCCTCGGCGAGGGCCTGGGCATCGTCTTTAAATGTGTCGGGGGGCGGCTCGGTTCCCTTGTAAGCCACCGTCAGCACGCGGCCGGTTGCGGCCTTGGGCGAGTGGCTCTCAAACTCATCGAGCACAAAGGTGACGTGGGTGCCGTCCTGCTGGATGGAGCCGGGCTTGACGAAGCCCTCAACGCGCAGGTTGCTGGTGTAGGCCTTGTTGCCCATGTTGCCCAGCTCGGCGATGGTGACGTAGTAGCTCTTGTTGGCTCCATAGCCGGAATAGGCGAGCCAGGCAATGGTGCCGAGGATAATGGCCGCTGCAATGCCGACCTGCACATTTTTCTGCGATTTCTTCATAGACTTTACCCTTATAACGATACGAGCCTGCACATCCATGGTCAACCGTGGGAGCGGGTTGGGATGTGATTTAGCTCACTTGAGGGGGCGAAATTGGGAACGGTGTAGTGGAGTTCGTGCCATCCCGGGTCCCACAATCGGGCCCCCGGGGTACCCCAGCTTTTGTGTGGTCGAGACAGGCACGGTGGGTTCGTGCTATCCCACCCTGACGGCAAAATGCGCTGTCGGGATGGGGCAACCGGTTAAGGGACGGCGGTGCGAGCTTCAGCTTGGTCTCCCAGGTCCCCAAATGCGAGGGACCTGGGGCACCCCTTTTTGTGCTGGTTTGAGAATGGGTCAGTCCGGATTCGTGCTATCCCATCCTCGCGCCAGTGACGGCGCCTTCCTAACCTATCACTTTGCCGATTCAAGCACTTGAGCGGCGTTGTTCAGCACATCGGCCAGCACCTGGATCTGTTGAGCGGCGAGTGGAGCGTTCTTTGCCTCGACTGCCTCGCTCACGCCGGGAATGACCACCGCGGCGTACCCGGTGTACTCGCCCGGCGCGTAGATGGTGTGTTTATACCAGGGGCGGTTGGGCAGGCCCGCGTTGCTGAGCAGGGCCGTCTCAACCGAGCGCAGGGTACGATTCAGTTCGGTCAGATCGCCGGTGGCCGCTGCCTGCAGGTCGTGGGCGTGCTGCGCGGCAGTGGCCAGCCGGGCGACCGCCGTTTCGGCAGGAGCAAAATCGAGCGAGTTCAGACCGCTATCGCCCGCCTTTTTCTTCACGGACTTGATATACGTTTCGACGGCGTGCGCGTAGGCAACATAGTCGTAAGGCAGCACGTCTGCGTCGGCCATGCGGACGGCTTCGAGCCCGAGGACGCGCGCCATCTCCTGCAGATATTCGAAGTGGGGGTCGGCGTTCTCTGTGAACCAGGCGTAATCGTCAAAGGTGGAGTGATAAACGCCGTAGGGCCCCTCGGAGCCGATGTCGGTAGAGGGAACTCCGGCATGTTGCAGGAACGGCGTGAAGTCGGAGCCGGAGCCGAGGTCGCCCACGTGGACTTCGCCCTCGTCGATTGGAGGCGCGTCGGAAGCGCGATGCTCATCGCTTTCGGGGTGCTCAAGCCGCCACTGCTGGTAAACCGTGCCCGACAGCGGGCTGGGCACCTGTTGGGTAAGCGCGCGCACAAACTGTTTGAGCGAAGGCACGGCGGCGGCGCTGAAGTCAGGACCGGCGACGGCCACATCCACGTTGAAGTAGGCCACGGCGTTGTTCAGTTGGGCCATGTGCTGCTCAACCCACTCGGTTGAGCCGATCAGGCCTTCCTCTTCCGCATCCCAGCTGCAAAAGACGATGGTGCGTTTGGGGTGCCAGCCTTTCTTGAGCAGCGCGCCAACGCCGTGAACCGCCTCGAGCATCGAAGCGGTGCCGCTGTTGGGGTCGACCGCGCCGTAGACCCATGCATCGCGATGGTTGCCCACCACCACCCAGTCGTCGGGATAGTCTGAGCCCGTCACCTTACCGATCACGTCCCAGATGATGCGGCGCTCGTAGTCCTGATCAGAGACGAGATGGACTTTCACGCCTCCGGGACCAATGTGATAGCGGAAAGGCAGAGCGCCTTGCCAGCCCTGCGGCACGCCGGGGCCTTTGAGAGCCTGCAAAATGGGCGCGGCATCGTGGTAGCTGATGGGGATGGAGACGATGTGCGGCTGGTTGCCGTTGGGTGAGACGCGCGCCGAGTCGGGCAGGTCAAGCGTGGAGGAAACGCCGGGGGTCTCAGGATCGCCGGGGTATTTAAAGAGGTACTGGACCGAGCCGCGCTGCACGCCGCTCGCAGGCCGCCAGGGACCGATGGGCCAGGGATCGCCCTTGTAGTAGCCATCGTCTTGCGGGTCGGAGTAAATGAGCACGCCCGCCGCGCCGCGCTGTTCTGCGAGATAGACTTTGACCCCGCGAAAGTTTGCACCGTAGCGGCAGATCACGATTTTGCCGTGCAGGTCGATGTGCTGCGTCTCGAGCTTGTTGAAGTCCTCGAGGCGGCCGTAGTTGGCGTAGACCACCTGGGCGGTCACGTCTCCCGAGCCCGAGGAACTGTTGAAGGGCATCACCACGCGGGGATCGTTTTCGTAGGGGTCGCCTTCAACGTGCTCGCGCGTGGGGCCGCTCATGAGTTGCTTGCCGGTGTCATCCCAGGCCTCGACCTTGACAGTTTTGGGCCAGTTGAGCAGCACGCGATAGGGAACGATTTCAGTCTCGAGACCGGCGGCGCGAAACTTCTGCGCGACATACTCGGCCGTCTTGTGATCTTCAGGCGTGGCGGCCATGTGCGGAGCCGCAGTGAGCGATTTAAGCTCTTCGCCGGCCAGGCTCGGGTCGGGAACGGCAAGAAACTTTTCTTCGACAGACTGCTCCCGATCGAAGCTCTTGTAGCCGAATACGTTCTGCGGCGGGGCGATTTGGGCGTGAAGTTGCCCAAGAGCAAATGGCGCAGCGAGCAGCGCCGTAATCAGGATGGTGCTGTGCGTCGAACGCGGATTCATGAATAGGTTCCTCGGTACCGACAGGTTCCTCGGTGAAGAAGTGCCAAAGCACCCCTACGGGCTAGTCCCGCATTGTTCAGCTCTGACGGGAACGAGGCGATAAACATTCAGCTTACACCAGGACGCGCTGTGAACTATCCTTCGGCAGCGCTTATTTTGTGTCGTGCTGAACCGCTGCTTTCGCAGAAGACCTGCGGATAAACAGGACGGCAGCGACCGAGGGAACGGCCCCAGCAATAAAACACGGAATAATGAACACTGGAGCCCACGTCCAATAGTCGGGCAGCGCGGCGCTGTCTTCGACCTGGGGCCAATAAAAGCAGTTCGCGAGCGCGAACGGCACGACCAGCGACGCGAGGAGAAACCAAAGCTTGCCCCGTGGCCTCTTTAAGGAGGAAAGCAGTGAAACGATGATCGTTGAAAGCATGGCTGTCAGAAAAACTGCAGATCCGAAAGACATAACCCGATCAACTCCTTGGTCACCGCGTTAATGGTACAACCAGTCGAAACTGATTCACTAACGATTCGGGAGTTCCGCAACCCGGAATCCCGAACCGGGTTCATGACATCATTAGTTGAAGGAGTTCTGTTTGAAAGCCTGGCCGTTACTGGCATTAGTTATTGTTCAGGGAATCCTGTTTGCCGCCCACCTGTTCATCGTTCATACCTGGCTTGCATTCTTTCCCGATCCCGCGCCTATCACCGTGCGTACGCTGCGCATTGCGGTGCTCGCCCTGTCTTTCAGCTTTGTTGCTTCGGCACTTCTCAATTTCCGCCACTCGAATTGGTTCGTTTCGACGTTTTACACGCTCGCATCCGTGTGGCTCGGTTTTGCCAACTACTTTTTTCTCGCTGCGTGCGTCACATGGCCGCTGTGGTATCTCGTGCGCGCGCTTGGCCAAGGCAGCGATCCGCTGGAGCGGCCCATATTGGCCGGCCTTTTCGTCGCAATGGGCACGCTGGCCGGCATCTGTGGGCTGATCGACGCGCGCAATATTCGCGAACGGCACATCAAGGTTGAGCTGCCGGGATTGCCTGAGCAGTGGCGCGGTCGGCGTGCTGTGATGATGAGCGATCTGCACCTGGGCAACATCAACAAAGCAGGTTTTTGCCGCAAGATTGTGGCCATGATTGCGCGCCACAATCCCGACGTGGTCTTCATCCCCGGCGATCTTTTCGACGGATCGACCGCCAAGCTCGACTGGCTGATTGCGCCGCTCAAGGAGCTCAAGCCGCGCTTCGGCATTTTCTTCTCCACTGGCAACCACGAGGAGTTCCACGACCCCGGCGATTATCTTGCGGCGATCCGCACGGCCGGCATTCGCGTACTTGCCAACGAACGCGTGACGATAGACGGGCTGCACATCCTGGGCATCAATTATCACGAGGCGACGTTCCCGCTGCGCGTGCGCACCACACTCGAGAATCTGAGCCCGGGCGCGGGAGAGCCCAGCATCCTGCTCAATCACGCGCCGGTGCGCATGCCGATTGCGGAGCAGGCCGGCATTGCGCTGCAGCTCTCGGGGCACACCCACGGCGGCCAGTTTTTTCCATACACGTGGCTCACGCGGCGTATCTTTGGGCCGTTCACCCATGGACTGCACAGCTTCGGAAAGCTGCAGGTATACACATCGACGGGTGCGGGAACGTGGGGCCCCCCGATGCGTCTGGGCGCGGCGCCGGAAATTGTGGTGATCGAGTTTGCTTGACCTTATTTCGTGCTATATTTCGGAATCGCGACTGCGAGGAGGATGGACCCGTGTCAATAAATGCATCAAATCCAAATTCAGTGCGCTCGCATGAAAACGCGAACAATGATCCTGCCGTTGTCGCAAATGGCGGGGAGCGGGAAATAGCGAGTACTCGGCGGACCATCGTCGATGCGCTTGCCGCACCCGATGCCGCGAAAATCGAATTTGAACCGCCTCGTTTGGGCGACGAACTTGTCCGCCCTGCCGACCTCACTTGATTTGCCCCGGGGATTCGCTGGGTCTCCGCCGGGAAGGCAAAGACAGGAACAACCGCAGATCCTTCGACTCCGTCCGCTGCGGCGGACTTCGCTCAGGATGACAGGGCAATAGTGCGACTTGTTCGACTGATAGTGAGACGGGAGCCCGATTTAGATCTGTGACGGCCTTTACAACCCTGCAATTTGCGCGCTCTTATGATGAGATTGGCACGCGCGCGACGTACGACTGCTGCGCTACTCCGCCACGGAGCCTAGACGATTGAGCTCAAATGCACCCGAACCTATCCCGGCCAGCGGGCCTCAAGTGCGCACTGCGCGCTCCGGTTTCGACCTCCTGTTGCACCCCGCATTGAACAAAGGCACTGCATTCACCGAGGCCGAGCGCGACGCATTTTCGCTGCACGGGCTGCTGCCGCCGCACGTTGGCACGCTTGACGACCAACGCGAGCGGCGCAAGCGCGCCTTCGACGGGCTTACGACGCCGTTTGCCAGGTACGCGTTTATGCGCGAACTGCAGGACACCACCGAGACGCTCTTCTACTCGTTGATTGCCCATTACACCGAGGAGCTGCTGCCGATTGTGTACACGCCGACGGTGGGCGAGGGATGCCAGCGCTTCAGCGAGATATGGCGCAAGCCGCGGGGACTGTTTCTGAGCTACACCAACAAGGACCGGATCGCGCAGATTCTTTCGCACCCGCGCTACGACCAGATTCGCTGCATCGTGGTGAGCGACGGCGAACGCATCCTGGGGCTCGGCGACCAGGGCGCCGGCGGCATGGGCATTCCGATCGGGAAGATGGCGCTTTACACGGCCCTGGGTGGCATTCCGCCTGATCACTGTCTGCCGGTGCTGCTCGACGTTGGCACCGATAATGAAGAACTGCTCAATGAGCCCATCTACGTCGGCTGGCGGAACAAGCGCATTCGCGGACAGCAGTACGACGATTTTGTTGAGGCCTTTGTAAGCGCAGTGGAACGGCGCTGGCCGCACATCCTGTTGCAGTGGGAAGATTTTGCAGGCGTGAATGCGGGGCGGCTGCTCGAGCGCTATCGCGATCGCCTGTGCACCTTCAACGACGACATTCAGGGCACGGCGGCAGTCACCACGGCTACGCTGCTGGCAGCAGTGCACGCCACCGGAATTCCGCTGCGCGAGCAGACCATTGCGATGTTCGGCTCGGGCTCGGCGGGCATTGGCATTATCGAAATGCTGATTCGAGCGATGCGGGAAGAAGGACTGGCTGAGTCCGAAGCACGGCGAAGAATATACGCCTTCAATCGCAATGGATTGCTCGTCGAGGGCGCCGAAGGAATTCGCGAGAGCCAGCGGCCGCTGGTGCGCAAGCGCGAAGACGTGGCCGGATGGAGGCTCTCGGGCTCCGGGCCCATATCATTGCTTGACGTGGCGCGCAACGCAGGCATTACAGTGCTGGCCGGCGTGAGCGCGCAGGCCGGTGCATTCACTGAGGAGATTGTGCGCGAGATGGCGCGCCATACGAAGCATCCGGTAATTTTTCCGCTTTCGAATCCGACATCGAAGAGCGAGGCTGCGCCCGCCGACCTGCTGCGCTGGACCGAAGGTCGCGCGCTGGTGGGCGCCGGCAGCCCGTTTGCGCCGGTCGAGATCGACGGAAAGAAAATCAAGATCGCGCAGATCAACAATTCGTACATCTTTCCGGGGCTGGCGCTCGGCATTCTTGTTGCCCGCGCGCGCCGCGTGACCGACAACATGATTATGGCCGCGGCAAAGACGCTGGCATCGCTTTCGCCCGCGCGGCACGATGCCAATGAGCCGCTGCTGCCGCCGATCGCCGACTCTCGCAACACGGGCATGGTAGTGGGCGAGGCTGTGGCGAAGCAGGCGATTGCCGACGGCGTTGCCGATGCGATGGACGATGTGCGCGCCAGCCTTGAGACGTATGTGTGGGAGCCGGTATACCGACCATACGAGCGCGTGGAGAGTGGAAGCTAAAGAGTCTTTCTCGTAGACGGCGGGAATGAGCGGAATTCAAGGCGTGGCGGGGTCTCCGAGGGTCGGGAGACCGGCGGCACCGGTTTTTCGGCGGCCTGTGAGAGGCCCGTGAGAAATGCTGGTGATCAGCCCACTCTCAGTCAAGTCAATCCCCTTTAAAAGATCATTCAACTCACTGCTCTTCAGCCACTTGCGGCAGCCGTTCGTTTGCTTGTTTTCTCAGCCGATTCGCTAAGCTTGAAAGCAGATGATTCGACCGGGCTACAGCGGAACCAGAGTCGATGTATTCCGAAAGCACGGACTTCAAGTTGACGCGACCATCAGGGAGCGGCGACCTTGCGCAAAAACCGAAAGGACACGGTTACTCTGGTACCGCTCTACGCCTTCTTCCGCAGCAGCCCGCAGTCACGCTCATTCAGTTCCGTTCGAAGTCATTTAGTTTGAGGAGGTTGATGTTTATATTCTTGAAAGGAGCCCGCTTAAGGTCGATCCGTGCCGGCAACGATCCTGAAATCACGAGCTTGCAGAAACCCCCCGGGGGGCGGCGGGAGTAGGGGGGCACGGGCTGTACAGGTTGCGGAAAAACTCAATTCGGATAGGTTTTGTAACAGGGCACGAGTTTACTCGTGCCGATAAAGCTCGATAAATGAGTGCGGACTTTAGTCCCTGCCGGATTGATTATGGCAAAAATGCTTCGTTCAATGAATTTTTCCGCAGCCTGTGTAGCCCGCACAGTACGTGACACTCATCCCATCGGTGAGAAATGCAAGCTGGGCCCCACTTTTTAGAGTTTAAGTCGTGGCCGCCGCGCCTTCGGGTCCGGAGGCCTGTAGGGACAGTCGGTCTGGAGGCGGCGCTACATCCTCTCGCGGGTTGTGGAAAATGCGGACTATTCCTCCGCCGGCACCTGCTCCAGCAGCCGCTTCCACGTCTTCTGGTTTTTGCGGAAGCTCTTTTTCAAATCGTCGAGAATGCGTTCGAAATCGGCATTGGTGCGCAGGTTATTCCAGGCCGGATTTTTCTGGAACCAGGGATAATTCTCGTTGCCTAGATAGATGGCGCGGCGCAGCCAATGAAGCGCCTCACTCGAGTCGCCTTCGACGGCGAAGTAAGTCGCAAGGCGATAGGCCATCTCGTTATCGGCTTCGGCCGCGGTCAAGGTGTCGTCTTTGAGCAGTGCGGCCGCACGTTCACGCTCGTCGATCTGCACATAGCAGAGCGCGAGCGTAGGCACAGCGATGCGCAGCGACTCGTCGTCGCGGATGACGTCTTCGAGAATCGCGATGGCCGCGGCCAGGTTACCGAGGCGCCACTGCTGATAACCGGCCGAGGTGCGCAGCAGCGGATGACGCGGCTCGAGTGCGAGACCTTTCTCAAGCTCGTCGCCGGCCAGCTCAATCTGGTTCTGGTAGTGGTAAACACGGGCGCGATGATTGTAAAGGATGGCGGCGTTCGACGGGTTCAGCTTAAGCGCGCGGCTGAACTCGGCCAGCGCTTCGTCGTACATTCCATCGCCGCGCAGCGCGAGGCCCGCAACCATGTGCACGTTCCAGTCGTTGGCAGCGGTCGAGAGCAGATTGGCGACGCCATGGCGGGCAGATTCTTTTTCGCCGCGCGAGAGCAGCATGTAGATGCGGTAGAGATTGGCTTCGGTCGATGCGGGGTCGAGCTTGAGCGCTTCATCGAAGGCGCGGCGCGCGCGCATGATGTGAGTCTGCCCGCCGAAGCCGTGGCGAGCATATTGCAACTCTGCAATGCCGAGGCCGGTCCAGCCCGCTGGAAATTTCTTGTCGGCGGTGGTGACTTGGGTAAACAGCGCGTGCGCGCGATCGAGGTCGACGCGTGAGCCGGTGCGAACCATGAACGAACTGAGCAGCGCGCGCGCCTGCAGGTAGCGCTCGCTGATGGGGCCGGGCAGCGAGCCCTCGCGGGCAGTGAGTCGCGCGTCATTTTGCACGTTCTCAATGCTGGCCGCGGCGCTGATCCCGTGCAATGAAGCAAAGACCTCGTTTGAAATCTCGGTCTGCACGGCAATCAAGTCGAGCGATGCAACGCGAATGGCGCCGCCGGAGCGCAGGCTCTGCTGCGCCACATCGAGCAGTTGCCAGTTGAGATCGAAGCCCTGGTCGGAACGCAAAAAACTTCCGGCGAGCACAAACGAAGTGAGCAGCTTTTGGCCGATCGCAAGCGGATCGAGCTGCGCAATGGGAAGCGACATAAGCGTGCTGGATGGACGCACAACGAGCCCGGGAATGCGCGCCAGGCGCGCGGAGATTGCGTCGGCCAGCGCGAATCCGTAGAGCGGCGCCACTTCGGCCGCGCCGAGATTAGTGAAGGGCAGCACCACGAGCGAGTTTTGCGCAGACTTTTCCGGAGTGGACTCGCGAAAGCGCTCGGCAAGCATGGAGAGAAAGCCGGTGGTGCGCTTCTCAGGCTCGGCGGCCATGGTGGGCAAGTTTGCCGCCGCGTCGCCGGGAATGATGCCGGTCTCAATCTGCAGCGCTTTCATGATCGTCTTGAGCGCCTCGCGCACCTCGGCGGCGGAAGCGTAGCGCACGGCAGGAGTTTTTTCGAGGCAAGTCGCGATCACGCTCTTCAACTCCGGCGAGATGCCGGGCACGATCTCGCTCAGATCGGGCGGATCGAGAAACTGGATGGCGCGAATTATCTGGAAGTCTTCAGCATCGGGGCGCGCGAAAGGATGACGGCCGCTGGCGAGTTCGTAGAGGATGATGCCGAGCGCCCAGAGGTCAGACTGCACGCTGGAGTGGCCGGTGACAAACTGCTCGGGCGCCATGTAGCGAATGGTGCCGCCGCGCGCGGTGTAAGTAGCAGCCAGCGAGACATCTTTGGCGAGACCGGCCTTCGATGATTCGAATTGCATGTCCTCGGGCGCGAGACGCCGCGCCAGGCCGAAGTCGAGAATCTTTACCAGGCCGCCGTCCGTGAGCATCACGTTCTGCGGTTTAAGGTCGCGATGAAAGATGCCGAGCATGTGCGCGGCCTGCAGGCCGTCGGCGATCTGGATGCCCACCGAGAGCACGAGTTGCAGATTCGACGGGCCGTGATCGATCAGCTTGTCGAGCGATTGGCCGGGCACATATTGCATGGCGATGAAGCCTTCATCGCCGCTCTCACCCACTTCGTATATGCCGCAAACGTTGGGGTGCTCGATGGCCGAGGCCATGCGCGCTTCTCTGAGCACCGTCGATCGCATTTTTTCGGGCGTGAGCTCGCCGGCGCGCAACATCTTGAGCACAACCGGGCGCTGCAGCAGCGTGTCGTTGGCAAGGTAGACCACACCGCTGCCTCCGGCGCCAAGTTTGCGCAGAATTTCGTAATGCTCAATTGTTCTTCGTTTCATTCGCTCGGTTCAAGTTTAATGGGCAGGAGATAAGAGAAGTATCAGGATCGAGAGAGGATTGTGCGAATTTGAATAAAAGTCTTTAAAGCAACATCTCGAAATAGATGAGCGGAGCAATACGATAGGTTGCGCGGCTCACTTCGCGGAAGCCGCATTTGCTGTAGAACTCGCCCGCACCAACCTTTTCTTCCCACGCGTCGAGGCGGATTGCATCAGCAGGCCATTTCTTTGCGATCTTGATTACCTCGCCGATCGACTGGCGGCCAACGCCGCCGCGTTGAAACGAAGGATCGACGGACATTCCGACAATGTAGAGCGGCCGCTTGCAAGGGGTGAAATATTTCGTGTCGATGGCCCACGGTTTTCTGGTTGTGAGGTTTACGCGGGCGATGAGTTTTTTGCGATAGTGGGCGATGTAGACACTCGACCGGCGCATGGTAAAGAGCGTACCCTTTTCAGTCGCTTTGGTGATCCAGTAGCCATCTCCAAAATCGGCGCGAAGGCGTTCCGAGACAGCAGTGTTGAGTGCGATCAGATCGGCGACGTCGCCGGGTGTGGCGAGTTGAAGCTTGATGCGCATTTGACCTTGGCCGCGTCAGAGACGCCCTGATGCCTGATTTCAATGCCCGCCGCGCGGCGCGTCGTCTTCGCCTGACGGGTTTTCTTGTTCTTCTTTGAGCATTCGCATCTGGCCGCGGCGGCCCATGGTCAGCATCAAGATGCCGAAGACCAGCAGAACAATGCCCCACCAAAGGTTTGCATCGATGCCGAGACTTCTGCCGTAAAGATCGGCACGGTCGCGCGTGGCAAGGCCGAACGCTGTAAGGATGGCGCCTACCATCGTGAACATCAATCCCATGGGGATGCGCAGGTCGAGCCTCATTGCAACCTCCTCAACTTACCAGAAGAAAATATTCAGGCCAATGGCGCCTACAAGCACCGCAGCTGCCAGCGCCTCTGGCCGCTTCCACCAGGGCAGATGCGCGTGGGAAGGCATTTTGGTCAGCGACCGCACTAACCCCACGAGCTCCGAATCGGGGCGCGGCTTGGTGAGAAGACTAACGACAACGGCCAAAATAAAATTCGCGCTGAAAGCCCAGATGGCTCCATAAAAGTTCTGCGCCATGTCGCTGGGGTAGTGGTGCAGCACGGTGATCCACCCGCCGTGAATGCCGGGGTGCGCCTCGAGCGGCAGCGTGAGCCCGTGATGCAACATGGCCGCGCCGGTGCCTGCGATGAGGCCGGCAAATGCGCCGTGCCCGGTGGCGCGCTTCCAGAACATGCCCAGCAGGAATGTGGCGAACAGGGGCGCATTCACAAAGCTGAAGACGAGCTGCAGCGTATCCATAATGTTGTTGAAGTTGATGGCTGCATACGCCGTACAGATTGACAGCAGAATGCCGCCCACCGTGGCCCATCGGCCCACGGCCAGGTAGTGTTTATCGCTTGCGCCCTTGTGAATGTACGACTGGTAAAGGTCGTAAGTGAAGACAGTATTAAATGCTGTAACGTTTCCGGCCATGCCGCTCATAAAGCTGGCGAGCAATGCGGTGAGGCCGAGGCCCAGGATGCCGGTGGGAAAATAGTGCAGCAGCATATTGGGCGTGGCCATGTCGTAATCGAGCAGCGGCTTGCCGCTGGCGTCGAGCATGGCCTTGCCGGTCACAGGATTGATTTTGGCAGGGATGAGGCCGTGGCCCTGCTCAACCTCCGGCGGCACCACGTTGATGTCGTGGTAGATCGCGCCATTCGCCTGGTGCACGTACTCGGTTGTGTGTGGCGTGGGTAGGGCGATCGCGATCAGACCAGGCACAATCACCAGGAACGGGAAGACCATCTTAGGAACCGCCGCAATCAGCGGAACCCTTCGCGCCGACTCCATATTGTGCGAGGCCATGGCTGTCTGGATCACCAGGAAGTCGGTGCACCAATAACCCGCGCCCAGCACGAAGCCCAGGCCCATGCCGATGCCGATGGCGTCAATTCCCATGGGGTTGGTGCTGGCGTGCATTACGCCCTTCCACTCGTGCATGTAGGCGGCCGGCAGCGACGCCTTCAGGCCACTCCATCCGCCGATGTTTTTCAACCCCAGCAGCACCAGCGGCAGAAAGCCCGCGACAATGAGGAAGAACTGCAACACCTCGTTGTAGATTGCGCTGGTGAGTCCGCCCAGAAATATGTAAAGCAGCACAATGAGCGCCGAGAGCACGATCGCTACGGTAAAAATCCAGTCCGTGGGCCAGCCCATGTGGTTGAACAGCGGATCGAAGATGTGCAGGGCCTGGATGAGGCGGGCCATGGCGTACATCGAGATGCCGGAGCTGAATACGGTCATCACCGCGAACGAGCAGGCGTTGAGCGCGCGGGTCTTTTCATCGAAGCGCAGGCGCAGAAACTCGGGCACTGAGCGCGCCTTTGAGCCGTAGTAGAAGGGCATCATGAAGATGCCGACAAAAATCATGGCCGGGATGGCGCCGATGCCGTAGAAGTGTGCTGTCTCGAGGCCGTATTTGGCGCCAGAGGCGCCCATGCCGATGACTTCCTGCGCGCCCAGGTTGGCACTGATAAAAGCCAGGCCGCAGATCCACGCGGGCAGGGCGCGGCCGGCCTGGAAAAAGTCCTTGCTCGTCTTCATGTAGCGCTTGAGGGCAAAGCCGATGCCCAGCACAAAGAAGAAGTAGAGCAGCATGATGAGCCAATCGACTGAGGTCAGTTGCAAAGCGGGCTCCTACGGCGCGAGTGAGGAATTGAAAAAGCTACGGAAAACACTGTACGCATGAGGGGGATAGGGAGTCCAGTGGAAAATGAAAAGGTTTTCAACGAGACCGGCCCCTTCGCGTTATCGTAAGCGCATCGCATTTAGGAAGTACTTCGTTATAACCCTGTCGATGGAAATCGATCTGCGACTGTGGAATGAGACCGCTGTTGACTTCGGCGTTACTGTTGGCTATAGTTGTGCCGGATTCAACAATAACGACTTCTCCTCTGGGCCTTGTTTCTCGTCCACACCCGATGCGAATTGCATGGAGTGGACTTTCCCCGATGCACCACTGGAAATGCGAACTCGCGTTCCCCCAATCCAGGGTGATCATCCGCGCATAGAAAACGACCTTGGCCTTTCCGCTTGAAGTCATTCGACTCGAGCGTGGTTTATCAGAATTCGTTGCCTGGTCTGCGGAAGGTTGCGAACAGACGCCGACCCATGCCTCGGATGCCGCGCGTTGACCTGCGTTAGTGCGCCGGCCGATACCAGGCTCGTCCCGGCTTGCGTGCCACGCCCGCGTCCCATCCTTCTGTAGATCAGCTTCGTCGCTCTAATTCCGGGTGCTTTTCATGGCCATTGCAGGCGGTTTCCGATCGTCGCCTTCTGCCTGCCGGCCGTCACCTGCCGGGCCAAGCAGCCCGTCTTAAGCCACCAGCCGGAAGGAGATTTCCATGTCAGAAAAAGATCAAAATGCAACGCCAAATGCCCCCAGCACTCCCCCCGAATTCAACGATCCAAATTTTCAGAGCGTCCTGAACGCGCTTCTCGATGCTTATCAGCCCATTCTTGAATCTCAACTCAAGCTCGCCCGCGACGTGAAAGGCCTTGAAAAGCAGGCTGCCTCCGGCGGCAATTTCGAGACCGATTTCGCCACAGCCCAATCGCTGTTTGGAAAATTCCTCAATGAAGATATTGCGCTTCGCCTCATCCCCGAGAAGAATCGCGACACCATCGGCTCCATTGAGAACTGGCGCCTGTGTCTCGAGCAGATCCGGTGTTGTTTCATCTTTGGATGGCTTGTTTGCCGCGGCCCGCGCACCTTCAGGTCATGGGCCTATTACGCGTACCGCTATTGGCTGTGCGTGAGGCAGGTACTGGGCACGCCGGTGTCCAATCCTCCAACTGTAGCCGAGCTCGCCGACTATCGCACCCTGGTGGATGCGCTGGCCAATGCATGGAAGCCTTACCTCACCGATCAACTCGCCACCGTGGAATTCCCTGACGGCATTCCTGAAGAAGTGGTGAGCGGCGAGATCAACGGCGAAACGGGCGAAGTGGACACCTGCGCCATCTTCGAACGGCTGATGACCACCGCTGCCGGACAGGCGCTGGTGGGCGATGCCAACTTTACCCGCGCTACCGCCAACAACACGTACTGGCTTTGCCGGTGCTGGTCAGTGTGCTCGCTCTGCTTTGGCTGCTGCCTGGCCCGCGCGGCCAATTTCACCGACGTGGTCTGGTGCCTCGTCTATTACTTCCGATGCATTGCCGACTGCTTCAGGCCGCTCAGTTGCGAGCTCACAGCCCCAACCGGGTGCGTCATCGAAGAGTCGTTCCCCAGCGTCGGCATTTTCCGCGGGGTTGAGATTGATGGAACGGCAACCGGCTTTGACTGCGACCACTACATTCTGGAGTGGCGCCAGGACGGCATTGGTCCGTGGCAATCGTCGGGCATCGTCTATCCCGGCGGCGCTACGCAAGGTTCGTGCGGGGTGGTCGGCGGCCTGCTCGGCTATCTCTCCACCTTCCCGCTGGTAAGCCCGGGCCTGGTTGAAATCCAGCTCTGCGTTTATTCCAGCGACAAATCCGTCACTCCCTGCTGCACCACGATCTACTTCCAGCTGCAGCGCAATCTGGTCTGGATTACCGGCATCGAGGGCATCGACGCGGCCACGCCTCCGGGAGTCTTCGACCCCACAGCTCAGCTCGTCGACGGCAGCGGCAACGTCCGCTCCTTCGGCACGGCACTGCGCGTCTTCGGCTCCGCAGTGGTCGGCGGCTGCTCAGGCACCAACATCAAGAGCTACACCCTCAGCTACCAGCAGGGATTTACCACCACCGTCACCGGTTCCTGGACCCAGTTCTGGCAGGTAAACTACAACACGCCCTGCCAGGTCGACGCTGGTACCAACTACATATTCGAGAACGTGCTCACCAGTCAATGGACCGAGTTCGAATGGTCGTTCTTTGATCCGATTCCCTTCCCCGGACACGAGGTCTGCGAAGTGGTCGCCGACCCCCTTGAAGCCGACTATTGGAGCACGCAAGTACCTGAAGGCCCCTTCCCCGTCGCGTATCCTTGTCCGCCCCCGACCGTGCCTTGCGGCGCAGCACCCACCGGCACCTGGAACTCCACCCCTCTCGCGTCGCCCGACTGCCAGAGCGGCCGCTACACGCTTCTGCTCACCGTTGAAGACACCGGTGGCACCATCACCCAGAACCTGCGCCAGGTGTGGTTCGACAACAAGCAAATCTGGGGACACATCACAAACATCGGCACCATTCCCATATGCACCACTATCGATATCTCCAGCTTCGCGCCTTCCAATGGCGACTGCAGCGTGCCGTGGCCGGCTCCTCTCAACGGTCTTGCCTTCGATGAGCTCATCGAAGAACACAACCATTCAGCCCCCAGCGACAACTACGGCGGTTACTCCGTTTCGATCATGAAGGCTGGCGGAAGCTGGCATTCCATTCCCATCCCCGGCCCTGGCGCTCCGCCGTGGCCTGGCCCGTTTGTCAGCACTTCGCGGGTCGGCCAGCCCGGCGCGCGTTGTCCCACAGCAGTTCCGTCCTTCCCCTTCCCTCCAGCCTCTGACGGCATCCTGGCGCTCATCGACTTGAGGATGCTCGATGCGGTCTGCAACACCAACCCGGCCTTTGCCGATCTCGTCCTTCAGCGCGGCGAGTGCTGCGGCTTCATCATCGAGCTCTCGGTCTGGGACACCTCAATCTGCCCCAGCCTTCCCGACGATCGCCACGAGATCGACTACCCGGTCCCGTTCTGCA
The DNA here is from genome assembly GCA_963732165.1 of uncultured Acidobacteriaceae bacterium. GTDB lineage: Bacteria > Acidobacteriota > Terriglobia > Terriglobales > Acidobacteriaceae > Telmatobacter. Next base: position 312,231 of record CAVSYM010000009.1, on the reverse strand, counting down.
TCTGTAACGACCTGCCGGCGCAGACCGGCGCTTAACCCTCAACACTGAAAGTTTGACCACCGATGGATGTACTTCAACTCTCCTGGCGTTTCGTCCTGGCCGTCCTCGCAACCTGGCGGGTCACCCACCTGCTGGCTGCCGAGGATGGCCCGGGCGACATTGTGTTCCGCTTTCGCGCGTTACTTGGCCGAAGCTTCGCCGGCCGCCTGATGGACTGCTTCTATTGTTTAAGCATCTGGATCGCCGCTCCGGCTGCACTTTTCGTCACCCGTCATTGGCTCGACTGGATCATGGTCTGGCTCGCCATCTCTGGCGCTGCCTGCCTGCTCGAGCGTCTTGGCCAGCAACCCGCCGGACTTCAATCCGGCGGCGAACTTACTCACGGAGGAGCCCACAGTGTGCTGCGGACAGAAACGAATGGAGCTCAAGAAGAGCCAGACCAATACGAACCCAGCCAATACCGGCCGGAGCAAATCCCAGACCCGGCCGATTTCGCCTCAGACCCAAACGAGGAGATTTATGGCTTCCGTGTCCCAGCCTCCTCGCCACACCTCGGTCGCGACGGCAACTCCTTCGCGCCCGATTCCTCCGCCGGCGATGGCATTCCCACGCGCGCAGGCTCCGGTGCAAGTCGCAATCCACTATCTTGAATCGTCTCCGATCGCGGTTCGAGGCGCAGCCAGCGGACGCACGTACCGGTTCTCTGCCGCTCTCCCGGTCCAACAAGTGGAGTCTCGAGACGCCAGTGCTCTCCTGCAGAGCCGATTCTTCAAGCGCGCGTGAACAGATTCGACAAGGGGATTGAGCAGTTGCCGAAGACCGAAGATCACTTCCGGCCTGGCGGGGACACGACCCGAGCTTCAGAATTCCGCTCGGCAATCTTGCGTTGCAATCCGGTCTCGCAACCTCAATTCAGGTGACTGGTTCGAGGGCCCGAGGCCGCACTCATCTCGACGCAATCCGGTCCCGTCCCCGCGGGATTGGCCGAGCAGGAACGTGCCACGATCAGCGCATCGATCCGGTTCCAAACCGCGGCGTCGTTCTCAATCTCAATGTGCGGCTTCATGAAGGCGCGGGCGAACCACGGAAAGCCGGCGCAGGACACGGGCGTCGTTTTGTAGGTGGACTCGAAGTTTCCCAGGATCGTGGTACGCGTGGGGTCGATGGCCTTGATGGAGCTTCGGCCGTGCAGCACGCCCTCGGTCTGGTAGAAGTTGATGGCCTGGCGCACGTTGGCCGGGATGCTGCCGTCGTGCTCGCCATGCTTGCGCACACTGTCCACCTGAATGGTCAGCAGCACCGGAATGCCGCGCCGGCCGAGCTCCCGGGCCAGGTTCACGGCCTCTGAAGCCCCCCAGCTATGACCGAATAGGACGATGCGGGCCGCAGTCTTCTCGTTGCTGCTCAGCCGGCCGTCCTTATTGGTGTCGAGCAGATTGAGAACGGAACGGAGAGCGGCGGCCTCGTCGCGGTTGGCGAAAGTCATGGCGCGCACGGCATTCGGGTAGCGGCGATCGAGATCGCGAACCAGCCGCGCCTCGCGGTGCACGAGATTGCCGGCGCGAACGTGCCCGCCCATGAAGCCGATGACGATCAGTGGCGCGTAGGGGCGCGATGCCGGAGCATCCTGAGCCGCAACGCTTGCGGGACGGGCGGCGGAGATCGCAGCGGCCATCCATAGTGCGCTGGATGCCCACAATGTGCTGAATAAGATGCTGCGAATTCGGTTCGCCCGCGTCCGAGGGCCGACGCGCTGAAAAGATTCCGCGGAGAGGAACTGCGACCGGAGCCGGCGATACATGCGCATACCCCTTGCAAAACAGATTCTACTGCTCATTCCCAACTTCTCCACGGCGCGCAGGGGTACTTGATTGAGGTACCCAGCTTACCACCGGCTGACGAGAATTGGATATTTTCAGTTTGCCGGTACCTACTCCCATGCAGGGAGGTGCTTGAGGCCACGCGGCCGCAATCGAGCGCGTCTACTCCTTCACCGGCATCTGGTTCCGAACGGTGAGGTTGAGCACGATCGACACTCTCCCGGCGTCAGTGCCAGGCCGGCGGTGCCAGTGTTATCGTGTTGGATTGCAGTCAGACTCACGTTGCGCGTGCTTCGAACGTGCGAGGTTGCAACGAATTGTGCCGCCAGCGTGCGGCCGTTCGATTGGGGCTTCGTCAAGCTCATGGAAGGATGGAGTGTGGTCATGCCCACAAGCGGGAATTCTAATCCTGGCACTTATTGCCGGCTCGTCGGCGTTCTTGGCATCGGTTTTGTACTGCTCAACGCTGTGGCAAGCGGCCAGACAACACCAGACAAGGCGAGTCAGGACACGAAGGCCACCAAACTTCCATACCAGGATGCGTCTCTTCCCATTCCCGCGCGCGTTGCCGACCTGTTGCAGCGTATGACGCTCGAAGAGAAAGTCAACGAGCTTGTGTGGACCGAGGATAGCGCTGAGAACAAGGTTCAGGTGATCGATCCGACCGGCACCTATACCGATAAGACAGCGCGACAGGCTCTGGCGGCTGAATGGGGACCGGAAATCAAATTGACCCCGCGTAACGCAGCAATCTTGCGCAACGGCGTGCAACGGTATCAGCACGAAAAGAACAGGCTCGGAATTCCGGCGATGTTCTTCGGCGAGGGCCTGCACGGATACATGGAGTACGGCAGCACCAGTTTTCCGGAGACGTTGGGTATGGCGAGCACGTGGGACCCAGAGTTGGTGAAGCGCGTTTATTCGGCGATTGCCGATGAAGCGGCTTCGCGTGGCGGGGACCAGTTATTCGCCCCAGACCTGGATATTGCGCGCGACCCGCGCTGGGGCCGGACCGAGGAAACGTACGGCGAGGATCCGTATCTGGTTTCGCGGATGGGCGTGGCGATGGTGGAGGGCCTGCAGGGCGATTCGTTCATAATCGACCGCCATCACGTGATGGCCACCGCCAAGCATTTTGCGGTCCACGGGCAACCCGAAGGTGGAACCAACACTGCGCCCGGCAATTATTCCGAGCGAATTATTCGCGAGAATTTCCTGGTCCCATTTGAAGCCGCGGTCAAAGAAGCGCAGGTGGGCAGCGTGATGGTTTCGTATAACGAGATTGACGGCGTTCCATCGTCGATCAATCACTGGCTGATCGACCAGAACCTGCGCCACGAATGGGGATTCGATGGTTACGTGGCCTCAGACGACGGAGCACTGAATGGGCTGATCCTTACTCATCATGTTGCGCATGACGCCGCCGAAGCCGCGCGGCTGGCGCTCGATGCGGGAGTTGATTTCGATCTTGCGGATTTCCCTGTTTATCGCACGCTGATTGCGCAAGTAAAGCAAGGCACCGTGCCCGAGAGCAAACTGGATGTGGCCGTGGGCCGTGTGCTGGCTGCAAAGTTCCGGCTGGGTCTTTTCGATAATCCTTACGTGGATCCCGACTACGCCGAGCGCGTGAATAACAGCCCGGAACACCGGCAACTGGCGCTTCAAGCCGCGCGAGAGGCATTCGTGCTTCTCAAGAATGATAAGGACATGCTGCCGCTCGATCTGAGCAAGCTGAAGACCATCGCGGTGATCGGGCCGAATGCGGCTGACGTTCATCTCGGCGGATACAGCCGCGACCCCGGCTTTGGCATCAGCATTCTCGACGGCATACGCGCGCGGGTGGGCGACAAGGCCACGGTTCTGTATGCACAAGGCTGCAAGGTGACGACGGCGCCGCCGGGATATCGCGGCTTCTGGGCCGACGGGGTTAAACTTGTCGATCCCGCCACTCAAACTGCATCGATACAGGAAGCGGCTGAGACCGCGCACAAGGCCGATGTCGCGATCGTGGTTGTGGGCGAAGATGAAAGCACCGATCGCGAGGCCTGGAGCGAGGGTCACCTTGGCGACAGGGATTCGCTTGATCTGCTTGGCGCGCAGGACGATCTTGTGAAGGCGGTTGTCGCAACCGGCACTCCTACGGTTGTGATTCTCAGCAACGGACGCCCGCTTTCGATTAACTACATCGCGCAAAATGTTCCGGCCATTCTTGAGGGATGGTTTCCCGGCGAAGAAGGTGGCGCGGCCGCGGCTGAAGTGCTGTTTGGCGACGTGAATCCGGGCGGCAAACTGCCCATCACGTTTCCGCACTCGGTGGGCGATCTGCCCGATTATTACAATCACAAGCCCTCTCAAAATCGAAGCTATGAATTCGGCCACCGCGAGCCCCTGTTCCCGTTCGGCTACGGCCTGAGTTACACAACCTTCAAATTCGAGAATCTGCGCGTAGAACCGGCGCAGATTCCGGCCGGCGGAACAGCCAAAGTGAGTGTGGATGTAACCAATACCGGCGCGCGCGAGGGAGATGAGGTAGCGGAACTCTACCTGCATCAGCAGGTCGCATCGGTCACGCAGCCGGTAATGCAGCTGAAAGGCTTTGAGCGCATTACGCTGAAGCCCGGCGAACGTCGAACCGTCGAATTCACCGTCACGCCGCAGACGTTGCAGATCTTCAACATCGACATGAAGCGCGTGGTAGAACCTGGCGTCTTCGACCTGATGGTTGGTCCCAGTTCCGTGAAGGCGAGAGGCGTCGAGCTGACCGTCACGTCATCGGCGGCCCCGCAAACTGAGAAGTAAAGGATCTCTTCGCTGGAACGGGCGCACCAAGTCCCTCAGACAATCGAATTCATCCGATCCCGGGTTCCCCTGACCTGTTGGCGTCGCGGCCGCCTATCGCAAAAAACTCCCAATGATCGTACTTTTGGCGGATACGTGCCGTATTTTCGCGGGCGTAGAGTTCCATCCGACTCGACAACCTCAGTTTTCTTATGCTCAAACGCAGGATCGGGTCCGCGGCAGATCGGGTTTTCCGATACCGCGCGGGTTGTAGATGTCGCAATGTAAGCGATTTCATGCCAGCCGTTTCGGCGCCATGACGACCTCTGCCGCCCTTTCGTACTCATTTCAGGAGGTAGTTATGCAATCGATCGGCACAAAGTGCCTGAGGACCCTGACGCTATTCGCCTTTGTTCTTGCCGTCTCGGCCCTCGCATCGGCGCAGGGCACCAGCGGCAGTTTGACCGGGCAGGTTTCCGATCCTACGGGCGCGGCAGTCGCCGGCGCGTCGGTTACTCTGGTCAACTTAGGTACCAACTTTCAGCAGACTGAAAAAACGAACAGCACCGGAATCTACCTGATTACCACGGTAGAGCCAGGGAGCTACTCCTTGGCGATCGTTGCCGCAGGGTTCGCCGGATATAGACAGGCGGGCATTGTCATCCATCCCAACGAGGCCGCTACGCAGGATGTTCAACTCAAGGTGGGCGCAGTAGGCCAGACGATCAGCGTGACTGCCGATGCCGAGCTGATCAACACGACCACGCCAGAGCTGGGCATGACGGTCAATCAATCGTCCGTCACCCAATTGCCGCTCAATGGCCGCGACCCTTCCACGCTGGTTACGCTGGCTCCAGGCGTCATCAACGCCAATATGGGGAACAGCTACACGCAGAGCGGGTTCTCATTCCCGAATGAGACCGACGCGGCGGCAAGCGGCGGGCGCCAGGGCAGCACCTACTACATACTCGATGGGGCGCCCAACATGGACACTTATCTTGGCCGGGCGGCTCCATTTCCCAACGCTGACGCCACCCAGGAGTTCACGGTCATCACCAACAACTTCAATGCCATATACGGATTCGCGCCGGGCGCGGTGGTCAGCATCGAGGTCAGGTCGGGAACCAACAGCCTCCATGGCGGCATGTTCGAGTTCCTGCGCGACAACAAATTTGACGCCAGTGACTGGTTCACCCACCAGATCAATCCACTGCACCAGAATCAATTTGGCGCCTATGCCGGTGGACCTGCATGGAAGAACAAGCTCTTCCTCTTCGGCAATTACCAGGGAACGCGTTCCGCGGCCGCGTCGAGCGAAAACCAGACATACGCACCTACGGCGGCCATGTTGAGCGGCGACTTCAGCGGCTTTGCGACGGCCCTCTGCTCGGCTGGAGAATCGGCCATCTGTCCCTTCACCACTATTGGGGGCAAGCCGAACCAACTCGACACTTCCAAAGGCTATGCCTTCAACCCGACGGCCCTCCAGATCGTGAAGGACGCCCTTCCGCAGGTGGGAAAGACCGGTGTGAGCACAACTGGCTGCTCCGCGTCGGAGATCGCGGCAGGCTGCGTGGAGTACACGAGCGCGGCCATCATCAACAACTACGATGAGGGTACTGGGCGTCTCGACTGGGACGCCTCCAATTCGCAGCGGCTCTCGTTGATCAGCTACGTGAACAATCTTGTGCAGCCCTCCGGCGATACGCCGGGCAACGTGCTGTCGATGCTGCCTCTGTCCTCCTGGCAGTACACCTTCGCCGAAAAGATGCAGTATTTCAACGAGACCCTCAACCACACCTGGACGATCAGCCCCACCTCGGTCAACGTGGCATCGGTCTTTTGGACGCAGATGGCCGCACACAACGGTTCGGCCGCGCTGACGGCTGACAATAAGCCCTTCTGCTGGTCAAGCTACATCAACATCACTGAGCTGCCCGGATCCTGCTATCTCGAGGGCTTCGAGGTGGATAGCGGCGGATTCGAAAGCGGCTGGTATGAGCCCTCGCAGGAGGAGCGCACCACCTACGGCCTCTACGACAACTTCTCGAAAACTTTCGGCAGGCACACCATCCAGGCCGGAATGAATCTTCAGCATCAGTTTGCCGAGGAGTTCACGCAATATCCCACCGAGCCGGAACTCGACTGGAACGGAAGTTACACCGGCAGCGGCTTGGCCGACTACCTGGTTGGCGACCTGTATAAGTTCACGCAAGGAGCAGGCGAAGTGGCCCCGGTCTCCGGCTGGCAACCGGGCTTTTATGGGCAGGATCTGTTCAGGTTCCGCCACAACATCAACTTCACGCTGGGTCTGCGCTGGGATCCGAACGTGCCGCCGCAAGTGACCGCGGGCCGCGCAGCGGCGTGGGTTCCCGGCCAGCAGAGCACTGTTTATCCCAACGCACCTGTGGGAATGGTCTTCCCAGGCGACGCGGGAATCGGCGCCGGGCTCATGGATAAAACGTACGGCTATTGGGAACCTCGCCTGGGCGTGGCCTGGCAGCCCAAAGGCCTTCCCAAGACCTCAATTCATGCCGGCTTCGGGCTGTTTACCCAGCCGATGATCTACTCGACATACAACCATACCGTCGATAACGCTCCATTTGCGCCGACCTTTACCCCTCAGGGCTCTACGGCAGCCCCGCTCAACTTCAACAATCCATGGTCTACATTCACGGGCACAGGCGGCACGAGCCCGTTTCCACCCTTTGCCTCGGCCACTTATAAACCGCCGTCCAACGTGGCTTTTGCCTCGGGTCTGTCCATTCCGGCAACCATCTCGCCCAACTTCAAACTGGGCGTGACGCAGGCATGGAACGTCTCGGTCGAGCAGGGAATCAAATCGAATATGGTCGCTCGTGTCGCCTATGTGGGCACTGAAACCTATCACCAGTCGACCATCATCGACGAGAACCCCGGCGTCTATTACGGAGCTTCAAGCGCCAACAACGGCGCCCGCGCGCTCGCACCCACATTCGGCGGCAACATTCTCGACATGTTCAGCCCCGGTACGGCGAGCTACAACAGCCTGCAGTCCACGATCGAGTGGAAGCAGTCGCACGGCCTGCAGTTCCAATCCAACCTCACCTGGTCGAAGGCCATCGACGATACGTCGTCGTCGGATATCAGCTTCGGCTACAACGCCATCGGCGATCCCTACGACCTTGGCTGGAGCCGCGGCGTTTCGTCGCAAAGCTTCCCAATCGTGTGGGTCAGCAACTTTGTCTACGCCATGCCTACGCTCAAAGGCAGCAACCTTCTGATGCGCGAGACACTGGGCGGCTGGGAAGTGAGCGGCATCTACAACTGGTTTTCCGGCGCGGGTCTCACCATCAACGGCGGAGCCAACGGCAGCAACAACTCCTTCTCCGACCAGGGCGAGGACCGCGGCGACTACGTGACGGGTCAGGCTCTCAATGTAAAACAGGGATCGCGAAATCAGTGGCTGAATAAATACTTCAACACCGAAGCGTTTACCCCGAACGCTCCGGGAACATTCGGCGACACGGGGAAGAACATCATGCGGGCTCCGCACACAACTTACGGCGACGCCGGCATCGACAAGAACTGGCAGATCGCCGAGCGGTATGGCGTGCAATTCCGCTGGGAGTTCTTTAACGTGTTCAACCACCCGTCGTTTGGCTCCCCCGGCACCACGCTCACCTGGGGTAACTTTGGCCAGATTTCGGGTACTGGCTCCGAGCCTCCGCGCGTGATGCAGGGCGCACTCAAGCTCACCTTCTAAACAATCGCAATTGCAGCGAAAATGTCCGGGCCGTGGTGGCCCGGATATTTTTGCGCAGAATATGCGATGAGGTTTGTGTGCTTCAGTGCCCGTAGATGCGTAGATTCCGGGGTCTTACCGGTACCTTGGAAGGCTGACTGCAATCTGCACGCCTTTCCCCGGCGCGCTGGTCAGTTTGAATTTCCCTCCCGAGCGCTCGATCCTCTCCCGCATTCCGCGCAATCCAAAGTGATGCCCATTCATGCTGCCGATCGCGAGCGGATCAAAACCGCATCCATCGTCGTTCAGTTCCATCGCCAGATCGCGGTTGTTATAAGCGAGCGCCACACTAACATGCTCCGGACGGCCGTGCAGCATTGCGTTGTAAACCGCTTCGCGCGCCACCATGAGCAGGTCGTGCGCCACCGGCTCGGTTACACTAAACGGCGTTCCGGTCATCGACCAGGCCACTGGCACCTGGAACTCGTTACCGACCTGCTGCGTCATGCTCTCGAGCTTTTTGCCCAGGCTATCGGCATTGCCCGGTTGCCGCATGTTCCAGATGGCTTCGCGCGCTTCATTGATAGTCGCGCGCAACTGCAGGCGCGCAAAATCCATCAGGCTGGTATCCGAATCGTTTTTCGCGCTCTCCATCGACAATGCCTCCAGCAGCGCCGAAACTCCGGTGCATCCTTGAATGACCGTGTCGTGCATCTCCCGAGCCAGCCGGCTGCGCTCCTCAAGCACCGCCTCAAATCGCTCGCGCACATGCTTCACCCGGTATTGGTAGAGGGCATAGACCATCAGTGCCATCAGAACGAGGCACGCGGCCATGAACCACCAGGTGCGGTAGAAAAACGGCTGCTGCGCAAAACCGATATCCGCCTCGGTTACCGCGGCTGGATTGCTAGCCTCGAAGACCTGCACGCGGAAACGGTAAGGGCCGGAAGGAAGGTTGGTATAGTCGGCCCGTCGCGACGAACTCGGCGCACTCCAGACCTTTTCAAAGCCTTCAAGCATGTAGCGGAAGCGCAGGCCATCCTGCGAACGCAGCCTGATGGGGGTAAAGTCGAACTCCAGCCTGCTGGTGCCAGGCTTCAGCACGATCGACGCATTGATGGGCAGCACGCGGCCATCCGCCAGAACACTTTCGATTGACAATGGTGGCGGGGGCAGCGGCGGTTGTTGCGACAGCGGAATGTGAATTGGCCCGAGATTGGTGGGGAACCACGCTTCGCCGGAAGCGGTGATGCAACCGGAAGGCTGCGTGCCGCCATAGATTTCGGTATTGGGAGCGATGTCGGTGGTCGGATAAAAAGTAAGCGCCAGATGCCGTGGAAATTCGTCGGCCTGAGCATCAAGCTCTTTACGATTCACCAGAGCCACCCCGTTCGGCCCGCTGATCCACATGTGCCCGGCTCTGTCTTCGAGAAGCTGATATACCGCGTTACCGGGCAGCCCGTCGGCCTGCGTGTAATGAGCGAGGTTGCCATCGCGATAACGGAAGAGGCCATTGTCGCGAGTTCCGAACCAGATCCCTCCGTCTGAGTCCGGGTGAATGGCCCAAACCTTCGATTGCGCCAGTCCAGCGGTAGCCGCATCGCTTACGAATGCGCCGTCGTGCATGTGGCTCACTCCGCGTTCGGTGCCGATCCACAAATCGCCGTTGCGATCTTCAGCCAGCGCCCGGGTGCTGAAGTAGGCCAGCCCGTCTTTCATCTGGTAGCTCTTGATCTTCGGACGTCCATCGTCCCAGTCGATTCGGTTCACGCCCTCATCGGCTCCCATCCACATTGTCCCGTTGCGGTCCTCGATCATCACCCGCACAAAGTTGTTCGACAAACCATCGCGCGTTGTCAGGTGCTCGGTGCGTCCCTGAGCGATGCGGTACAACCCATCGCCGTCCGTCCCCACCCACAGCGCGCCCGAGCGATCGCGATACACGCTCCGCACATGCACGTTCTCAAGGCCGGGCAAATCCTCCTCGGTCACAACTCCGTTTTTCAAGTGGTAGAGGCGCGTGGAGCCGATCCAGAAGCTGTCATCGAGGTCCTGGTAGATGGTTCCAAAATCGGAGTCGTTGGCTTTGGGTAGAGGAACGATGCTGGCCTGAGCCCGCGTAAGACGCAGCATTCCCGATTGCGTTCCGATCCAGAAGTTCCCCTCACCATCCTCAAAGAAATTCAGTACCGTATTGCTGGGCAACGATGCCGGCGCTGTGATTTGCGTCAGTTCCCCGTTCTTGAATTGCCATGCGCCCTGGCCGATGGTTCCGATCCACAGAATTCCGTCAGATGTCTGGCGCAAAACGCGAACCGTCCCAACAATTCCGGTGACTCGTTCAAACTTTCTTTTGCCCACTGCAAACCGGTTGAGCCCCGAGACCGTGCCTACCCAGATGGTCCCATCGGCGGTTTCGACGATCGACTTGACACGATTCTGGCTGGCTTCGCCCTTCATGGTGAACTCGGTCACGCCGCCGATGCCAATGCGAATGAGCCTTGACCCGCCAACCCACAAATTGCCTTCGCGGTCGGCGTAGATGGCGTGCACTGCCAGCGAAGGAATGCCGTTGGCTCCATCGACGCGCACAAAACGATCGCCATCGAATCGCAGCAGTCCGTTGTCGGTTCCCACCCAGATTCTGCCTCGCGCGTCCTCGGCCAGCGCTCGCACAAAGTCGTCGCTCAGTCCCTCGCGCGTGGTCCATGAGGTGAACTGGCCCTTTGCATACCGTGCCAGCCCGCCGCCTTCCATCCCGATCCAGAGGTCTCCGTTGCGTGCAACCAGCAGGCAGAAAACGCTGTTTTGATGGATCGCGGGAGTATTCTGTCGGTCGAAGACCGTGAAGTGCACGCCATCGAATCGAAGCAGAGCGCCGCTGGTGCCGATCCAGAGATATCGGTCAGGCGTTTGCGCAAAGGCCTGCACCGTCGGCTCGGGGAGCCCATCAGAAGCCTGCCACGCGTGCCGAGTGTATCCCGCCAGCGGGCTGGTCTGCGCCGAGACGCACATCGCTGCGCCGGAGAGCATCGATGCGCTTAAGACCAATCCGGCTTGCAACCTGAAACTTCTTTTCATTGCGGCGCCCAGTATACCGCGAACGAATTTATGCCGGCGAAAACTGGCGGCAAACAAAATCTCACCCCGATCAGACTTTGGACGGATCAAAACCACCGCCAGCGGGACTAGAGTTGACTTTCTCGATTTCCGCGGTCTTAAACCGCAACAGAGAAAAGCTTCCGGGCACGGTAAGTATTCCAATGTCTTTTATTATTGTTCATTCATTGAAGCAATGCTGGGTTTTACGAATCGCACGGCTTTTATTCCCCGTTGCGTTGTTACTGGTTCCCGCTTTAGCGTCGGCGCCGGCGTGGTCCCAGGCGGCGTCCACGGTTATCCGCGTCGATGCCAGCCAAGCCTGGCAGGAGCCCGGCCCCGCTGACTACAACCTGGAATTCGCGGCTGCGCCCAATGGAGATGCCCTTGGCCTGAACGCCCGCGCCCTCACCCTCAACGGCAAACCCTGGCTTCCGGTCGCAGGCGAGTTTCACTTTTCGCGCTACCCGCGTGCGCAGTGGGAAGATGAACTCCTGAAGATGAAGGCCGCGGGAGTCGACGTGGTCTCGGCCTATGTGATCTGGATCCATCATGAGGAGATCAAGGGCCGCTTCGACTGGCAGGGTGAGCGCGATCTGCGCGCGTTTGCACAGCTCTGCGCCAAACATGGGCTGTATATGGTTGCACGCATCGGCCCATGGGACCACGCCGAGGTTCGCAATGGCGGCTTGCCTGACTGGGTCATGAAACAAGGCCCCACGCGCGTCAACGATCCCGCTTACCTTGCCTCGGTCCGCGAATGGTACGGCCAAGTCGGTGCGCAACTGGATGGCCTCCTGTGGAAGGACGGCGGGCCGGTCGTGGGTATCCAGCTTGAGAACGAATACTCGAAGCGCGGCCCCGGCGCCGGCGAAGAGCACATCCTCATGCTGAAGCAGATCGCCGTTTCCGGCGGCCTTAAGGTTCCTTTTTACTTCGTTACCGGATGGGACAACGCAGTCATCCCACCGCACGCGGTTCTTCCCGTTTACGGCGGCGGATATCCGGATGAGCCCTGGGACAGTTCGATCGTCAAATTGCAGCCCGCCCAGGTCTACGCGTTTCGCTTTCACAGCCGCGTCAACGTAGCCATGCAGGCGCCCGCTGCGAAATCCCAACCTGCGGCCGCGCCGACCGATCCTGAAACGCTGCCTTACCTCACGATCGAAATCGGCGGCGGCATCGAAGACACCTATCATCGCCGCCCGGTGATCGCCGCCGACGACATCGGTGCGCAGGTTCCGGTCATGCTGGGTTCCGGCGTCAATTTTTATGGAACCTACATGTTCCAGGGCGGCGAAAATCCCGATGGCGCGCTCACTACGTTGCAGGAGTCGCAGGCAACCGGATACCCCAACGATCTGCCGATTAAGTCTTACGATTTTCAGGCCCCGCTCGGAGAATTCGGCCAGGAACGCGACTCTCTGCGCAAGCTCAAGGTCTTCAACTATTTCATGAATGAATTCGGGGCCGACCTCGCGCCCATGCAGATTCACGCCCCCGAATTGACACCAAGCGATACTGCCGACTTCTCCGTTCCGCGCGCCTCGGTGCGTTCACACGGCGACTCGGGATTCATCTTTTTTAACAACTATGTGCGCGGATACGCAATGCCGGCGCGCCCAGCGTCTCAATTCGAGATTCGCTTGCCGTCTGGAATGCTCACTGTTCCGTGCAATCCCATCGATCTTCCGGCAGGCTCTTACTTCATCTGGCCCTTCAACCTTCAACTCGGAAATGTCACTCTGCGCTACAGCACCGCGCAGGTTTTCACGCGAATTGAGAATGCCGGCGTACCCACTTTCTACTTCGAAGCGCTGTCCGGTATCCCGGTTGAATTTGCCCTCGATGCAGCGACCGTACAAAGCATCACCGCTTCGAGCGGCCAGGTCAGTCGCGCCTCAAACGCAATTTACGTGAGCGGAGTCGTGCCCGGCCTCGATGCTTCTATCGACATTATTTCAACCGATGGCCATCAGATTCGTTTCGCTGTGCTCACCCAGCAACAGGCCGAGGATGCGTGGAAAGTGCGCATCGGCGGCGCCGATCGGTTGCTGATTACGAGCGCCGATTTCTCCGCTGACCCCGGTGCAACGCAGGGCCACCTCTGGCTGCGTTCCCGCGATCAATCGCAAATCTCTTTTACGCTTACTCCGCCGCCGGCCGAGCCTTTGAGTGCGAGTCTCCCGCTCACTGCCTCTGCTTCAACCTTGCAATCCGTCACCTACAGCGCAGATGCTGCCGCGTGGACCGATCCTTTTGAATGCGTCCAGACCGAGGTCGCTGGGATCGCGCTCCCGGTCAAAACAGGCCCAGCACTCGACTGGCGTCCACGTGGCGTGGCCCAGGCGCCAGAGGCCGGCCCGTTGCCCCAAGCGGCTCATTGGTCCATCACCGTGCCTGCGGGCGCAATGAACGGCCTGAGCGATCTTTATTTGAAAATCAACTACACCGGCGACGTCGCCCGGCTGTCTTCCGGCGGCCGACTTCTCGACGACAACTTCTACAACGGAAAAGCATGGACGGTCGGCCTCAAGCGCTTTCTCGTGCCGCAACGCCCGACCACATTCGACCTCAGCATTTTGCCGTTGCGCAAAGACGCGCCTATTTATCTTGAGACGGCAACTCCACCTGCATACGCGCCAAACGGGCAGGCCATTAACCTCGACGGAGTCACTCTCGTCCCCGAGTATGAACTCGAAATTGACGCGGGCGCTCGACAACCCGTCAAACCCATCGCGCCCTGATGCGGCATTTGCACTCAACCTGAAAAACGAGCAATCTTAAGGGGTACCAGGTGGACGAGTTCGAAGAGATGAAGGAACAGGCCAGGATCAAAGTCCTAATCGTCGACGATCACCCCATCATGCGCGTGGGCATCGCCGCCATTATCGAGGCCACGCCCGACATGACCGCGGTGGCGCAGGCCGGCAGCGGCGAAGAGGCCGTCGAGCTTTTTGAGAAACACCTTCCCGACATCACCCTCATGGATCTGCGCCTGCCGGGCATGAGCGGCGTCGAAGCCATCCGCATCGTCATGTCGCGCCACCCCAATGCCAAGTTTGTTGTGCTTACCACCTACGAGGGCGACGAAGATATTCACCAGGCGCTGCAGGCCGGCGCCCGCAGCTACATCATCAAAGGCATGCCCCACGATGCGCTGGTCAGCGCCCTGCGCCGGGTCCACTCCGGCGGGCGTTTTCTACCCCAGCCGGTCACGCGGGCGCTTAATTCGCGCATTCCGAATTCCGACCTGAGCACCCGCGAGCGCGAAGTTCTGAATCTCATTGTTCACGGAAAAAGCAACAAGGAGATCGCCTCAAACCTCGGCATCACCGAGTCCACGGTAAAGTGCCACGTGAGCGTTATTCTTATGCGCCTGAACGTGAGCGACCGCACCCAGGCGGTAGTCTCCGCGCTTCAGCGCGGCCTAATTCATCTCTAAGATTTGAAGCGACGGGAGAGAATCTTCCGCGCACTGATTTCCGGATTTGATTCATAGCATCACGCCGCAGCTTGTATCATCATCCGGTGAATCTCATGACTCGAATTCGTGTCTTTTCTTTGGTCGCTGTTCTGTTTGCAGGCGCGTTTGTATTCGCCCAGCGGGCGCCGATACAACAGCAGCTGACGTTCACGCCATATCACGCCGACGGCATTTACAAGATCGGCGAAACTGTCGGCTGGACTGTCACGCCCGGTCCCACAACGCCCACCTATGCCTATAAGTGGACGATTCGCGGGAACAATGCGGTGGTTCTCAAAGAAGGCAAGCTCGATCTTTCCTCGGGCAAGGACACAATAGAAATCAACGGCGATCAACCTGAGATGATCTATGTCGCGATTGAGCCATATGCGAAGCTCGACGCGGGATCATCCGCACCGGCCGCGGCCTCAACTGGCGCGCCCACCAGCTCTGCAACTTCAGGCCCGGCCCCGGTTGCCGCAACCTCCGCGGCGGCTCTGTCTGGCTCTCGAACCACGAGCCAATCCAGCCCCGTCCCTAAGTGGATCGGAGGCAACACGGGCCGCAATAATGGCCTTTATGCGGTCGGCGCTGCGGTGGCGCCACTTCAAATTCCACTCTCAACACCGCGCCCCGACGACTTCGACGCATTTTGGGATGGCAAGCTGGCGGCGCAAGCCAAGGTGCCGGTCGATCCTGTGCTCACTCCGGTTCAGACCGATGTGCCCGGTGTTGAAGAGAGTATGTTCGTCCTCGATGCGCTTGGATCGAAGGCGCATGGCTACGTGGCGAAGCCCACCGGCGAAGGCAAGTTCCCCGCGCTAGTCCAGCTGCAGTACGCGGGCGTATATGCGTTGAACGCGCACGCTGACGCCGAGCGCGCGGCCGAAGGCTGGCTGGTTCTCAATGTCGATTCGCACGACAAGCTGCCTTCCGATCCATCCGGAGGTGTTCCGCAGAACTACAACACGATCGGCAACACCGATCGCGAGAAGTCGTATTTTCTCGATATGTATCTGCGCGATTCGCGGGTGCTGGATTACCTGGCGACGCGGCCGGACTGGGACGGAAAGACCGTTGTGCTCACCGGCGGCAGCATGGGCGGCCAGCAAAGCATCGTGCTCGCAGGACTGCGGCCGGACAAAGTAACCGATGTGGTGGTCTGCGTACCCTCCGGTGCGGATACCAACGGCGACCTGCATGGCCGCAAAGCCGGCTATCCCTACTGGCCCTCGGATAATTCCGATGCGATGAAAACCGCTCTCTACTTCGATACTGTCGACTTTGCGTCACGCATCAAGGCGCCGGTGATGGCAGGCTTTGGGTTCATTGACACGGTTTCGCCTCCCGCGGGCGTATGGACGATGCTCAACCAGATTCCCGGCCCGAAAGAACCATTGCCGGTGATTGACTCAGAGCACGATAACTACACGTACATGAAGATGGAACCGTGCCATTCAAGATCGAATCAGATTCTCGATCTGCTGGTGAAGGGCGGAGTGTATACACCGAAAGAACTTCAGCCGTAGATGGAGCGTGTCGCAGCCGAATAGAATTTTTCGCTCACGGATCACCACTGTTTTCTGGCCAGCCTGGTCATGCGCCCGGTGTGATTCCAATCGGAGATATAGATATTGGCCTGCTGGTCGATAAAGCATCCGTGTGCGGCGCTGAAGAATGCCGGCGAGATGTCGGCAGGCGGGAGTTGATAGTTGGCCCACTGCTCCTTCAGCGGGTTGTCCCCCAGGAAGGCCACAGGAGCGTTATCGCGGTCGAGAATCGTGACGCGGCCTTCGAGTTCTGAGACGACCGCGCAGTCGCCATGAAAGCTCACCTGGCAGGGGCGGCGCAGATGCTGCGTGATGGAGCTGACAAACTTGCCGTCAAAATCGACGTGGCACAGGCGGCGATTTTCGCGATCGCACACCAGCATCAGGGGCTGATCGTAGCGCGTGTCCACTGAGATTCCGTGGCAGCAATCGAACAGACCATCGGTCTTGCCTTTGCCCGCAAAGCTGCGAAGAAAATTGCCGTTCTTGTCGAAGTGGAATAGGCGCGAGTCCCCATATCCGTTGGCAATAAAGATGCTTCCGTCGGGTGCGGGGACGGCTGCTGTGAGCCGCCACTCATTGGGCGCTTTGAAGCCTGCCTCAGGCGGCGCTGTAATCTTCTGAACCACCGTGCCGTCGGTCTTCGTCTTCACGAAGAGCCAGTTTTCTTTGGGAGTCCCGGTCTGCACTGTCGCATAAAAATACTCATCGCCGTTTTCTTCGGCGTAGACCATGGAGTGCACTTCAGGATATTGATTGGCAATCGTCTTCGATAGCGTTCCATCGGGGCTGTATACCAGGATTCCCGTCGCGCTCTGTGTACTCACATACACATTTCCGGCCTTGTCGGTTGCAATGCCGCCATGCGTGCCGCCAAAGTCGGTTCCCGCTGGCAGTCGTCCCCAACCCGCGGCGACCTTGTAGGTCCATTCGCCGTTGCCCGTGAGTAGTTCGGGCTGCGTGGAGCCGCCGTCATCGATAGCCGGCTCTGCTTCTGCAGGATGCTGCGCAAGGGCTGCCAGCGTCGTCGCGCCTGCGGCCGCGCAAAACGTTCTTCTGTTGACTATTACGTTTGCAGGTCGATGTTCTTTACTCATTGCGCACTCTTCTCCTTGGGTTGCGCCGCTGCGGTCGCGGCCGGCGCCGGCTGGGTCACTCGCGCTGCTGCTGGAGCAGGATGCGCGGGCGTGTTGTAGAGATACAAATGGCGAAGGCTCTTGATTGCACTCAACGACGCAGCGGATGCGGCTGAGACCTGGGTCCCGCTCAGATTGAGATAACTTAAATGCGAAAGCGATGCGAGTTTGGGTAAGCCTGCGCCGGTAATCTTCGTTTCTTCAAGGTGCAGTGCGCGCAGGTGCGTGAACTGCCTGAGCGTGTCGAAGCTCGCGTCGGTAATGGCGGTGCGGCCCAGTTCAGCTTCAACAATATAGGGCGCGAACTTTTGAAACTGCGCCAACTGCGCGTCACCGAAGGTGCTGGCTGCGTCCACGGTAAACAGAATCAGGCCATCGGAGGGTTTGGCCGACACCGGCTTGAGCTTTGCACCCTGCCCCTGCTCCATCTTTCGAATTTCGGGCATCAAAGAACTGTAATCGCCCACAGGCTCAATGGGGACTTCAGGCAATTCTTCGCGAATTGTAACCCCGGCAAGTTTCGAGAGAGTCGGTGATGCGCCCTGATCAATCCACGCCTTGATCCATGCAATCTCTTCGGACTGAAGTGGCGGCCTTCCCTCGGCAGGCATGAACTGCTTGTGATCCGCCGGAAGCGTGATGCGTTGAAATAGAACGCTGTTTGCGGCGCTGCCGGCAACAATCACCGCGCCATCTTTGCCGCCTTTCATCAGCAACTCATACGAATCCATGCGCAGGCCGCCCTTTGCCTGCCCCTCGCCATGACAACTTGAGCAGTTGGCATCCAGAATCGGATGAATATGCCTCGCGTAGAATGAGGCCGAGGACGGCGCTGAGCCTAGAGCCAGCACGCGCTTCATTCCTGCGGGCATGTATTGGGTAAGGTAGTTGCTGCCGTGCGTAAGCGACCCTCCCTGGTCCGCCGTCCACACCAGGGCCGTCAGCATGCAAACAAGCAGAGCGGGATACGCATATCCAGCGCCTTGCGCAATCCATTGCGGCCTCGCAAGCAGGCAGATAATCACTACAATGGTGAGCACCACGCCGCCCCAAAGGTGGCGCGTTACGCCTGCGCCCGAGTCACCGCTGCCATGGGCGAGCAGAAAGCCTAGTGAAAGCGCAACCAGACAGCTCGCTAGCGCAAGAGCGAGCACAAAGCCTGCTGTTTCGCGCAACGCGGGACGCAGTGCGCCAACTGCTTCAAGCACTGGAACAAGAATCAGCAGGCCGATGGGAAGATGCACCACCAGCGGATGAAAGCGGCCGAGAAACTGTTGCCAGTCAGCATGCGAGTGGCCGTCGAGCCTGACGGCCCACGGCAGCGACAAGAGCAGAAGACTCAAGCCGAACGAT
Organism: uncultured Acidobacteriaceae bacterium; assembly: GCA_963732165.1. GTDB lineage: Bacteria > Acidobacteriota > Terriglobia > Terriglobales > Acidobacteriaceae > Telmatobacter. The sequence goes on along the minus strand of CAVSYM010000009.1, from coordinate 293,305 downwards.
GCCGCCCACGCAATGCGTGTGGATTGCTTTGAGGGGAGCATCTGCCGAATGCGTTCCGCTGTCGTGCGCTGCTTGATCACACCACCAAACCTTTAACAATGCTGGCGGGTACGGGTCCGGTGAGCTTTTGATCGAGCCCCTGAAAATTATAGGTCAGCTTGTTGTGGTCGATGCCCAGGCAGTGAAGAATGGTTGCGTTGAAATCGCGCACCGTGACCGGATCTTTGACCACGTTATAGCTGTAGTCGTCGGTTTCGCCATAGGTGATCCCTGGGCGCACGCCGCCGCCTGCCATCCACGTGGTGTAACAGCGAGGGTGGTGATCGCGACCGTAGTTATCCTGCGTGAGCCCGCCCTGGCTGTAAACCGTGCGCCCGAACTCGCCCGCCCAGATCACCAGTGTGTCGTCGAGCATTCCACGTTGCTTCAGGTCGGTGATCAGCGCGTAGCAGCCGCGGTCAGTCTCCTGGCAGATGATGGGCAGAATTTTCGTCACATTGTCGTGCATGTCCCATCCGCGCTTGTAGACTTGCGTAAAGCGCACGCCGCGCTCCGCCAGGCGGCGCGCCATCAGGCAGTTGTATGCGAACGTTCCCGGCTCTTTCGCATCGGGCCCATACAAATCCCATGTCGACTGCGGTTCCTTGCTCAGATCGGCAAGTTCCGGCACCGACGATTGCATGCGGTAGGCCATTTCGTACTGCGCGATGCGCGAGTTGGTCTCCGGGTCGCCGAGCTCTTCATAGGTCTGCCGATTGATCTCGTTTACCGCGTCGAGCATTTTGCGGCGCACCTCGCGATCCACTCCATTCGGGTCAGTGAGATAAAGCACCAGGTCGCCCGACGAGCGCAGTCCCACGCCCGCAAACTCCGATGAAAGAAAACCGCTGCTCCACAACCGCGATGAGACCGGCTGGTTGTTTTCTGTGGTATTAAGCTTGGTTTGCAGCACCATGAATGTAGGCAGATTGTCGTTCATGCTGCCCAGTCCGTATGCAAGCCATGAACCCAGACAAGGCTTGCCGGCATTCATGTTGCCGGTGTTCATGAGCATGATGGCAGGCTCGTGATTGATGGCTTCAGTATTGGTCGATTTGATAATGGTCAAATCATCGACAATCCGCCCCATATTCGGCATCAGGTCGCTCACCCACGTCCCGCTCTGTCCGTAGCGTTTGAACGGCCAATGCGAAGGCGCGACGGGAAATCGAGCCTGCCCGGTGGTCATGCCGGTCAACTGCTGCGAACCACGTACCGACTCCGGCAAGTCCTTGTCAAATTGCGCGGCGAGGTTCGGCTTGTAGTCCCATAAGTCAACCTGCGAGGGCCCGCCGGACATGAAGAGATAGATGGCGCGCTTGGCCTTGGGTGCGAAGTTAGGAAACTGAAGCGCACTGCTGGGCGGTGCGACGGCTGCCGGGTAACTGTCTCCTCGCATGGCGCGATCGACGCCAAACAAGCTGGCGACAGCGGCCCATCCAAGCACCTTTCCAGTGCGGCCCAGAAAATGCCTGCGTGTTTGCAACTCGGCCCATTGCTGCTTTACTTGCGCGGGAATGGCCAAGTCGAGCACATTCGTTACGTGCTCGGTATCGGTACACAATGGATGTTGTTTCATCCAACCTCCAGCTACTACTTTGTAACCGTCTCGTCTATTTTGTTACCGTCTCGTCGAGGTTCAGCATCTCCGATGCCACCATAGTCCACGCAGCGAGCTCGGGCGCGGGAATTGAAGTACCACTCTTACTCTCGCCGGCTGCAATCAAATCGTGCGCGGCTTTGGGATCGGCCGCGTAGTGCTTTTCCATTTGCGCCAGCGAGCTTTCAAGAACATCGGCCATGTTGGGCGGCGGATCGCGTGAGAGCAGAATCTCACCCATCAGATCGAGGCGCTGTTCAGGTTGCTTTCCTCCCTCATGAATCACGCGCTCGGCCAAAGCGCGCGCCGCCTCCACCCACTGCACATCGTTCATAGTCACCAGCGCCTGCAGTGGAGTGTCGGTTCGCTGCCTGCGCGTGCACACCACGTCGCGCATGGGCGCATCGAAGGCATCCATATCGGGCATCGGCGCCATGCGCTTCCAATAGGTGTACATGCTCCGCCGGTAGAGAGCATCGCCGTGCTGCTGCTCGTAGACCAGCGTGTCGCTGCCGCCAATGCCGATCTGCTCCCAAATGTTTGCGGGCTGATAAGGCTTCACGCTAGGTCCACCTATTTTATTGACGAGCAGACCGCCGGATTCGAGGGCCACATCGCGCAGCATCTCCGCATCCATGCGAAACCGCGGTCCATGCGACAGCAGCAGATTCTTGGGGTCCTTCGCAAGTTGTTCGGGCGTCGACTTCGCGTTTTGCCGATAGGCGGCCGACATCACCATCAGCTTGTACATGTGCTTCACATTCCATCCGCTCTCGCGAAACTCGACGGCCAGCCAGTCAAGCAGTTCCGGATTCGTTGGCCGCTGGCCCATGATGCCGAAGTCTTCAGTGCTCTCGACGATTCCCGTCCCGAAGATCTCGTTCCACATGCGATTGACGGTAACCCGCGCCGTGAGCGGATTATCGGGGCTTACCGTCCACTTGGCCAGCGCCAGGCGATCGTGCGGCACGCCCGCGGGCAGGGGTGGAAGAAAGTGCGGCGTATCAGCCTCAACTCTCTCAGTGCGCGCGGTATAAACACCGCGCGTGAGTATATGCGCATACGCAATCGAAGGCTTCTCCCACGAAACCATGGTGAGATCGCCTCCGTCAGACAGTTTGACCAGCTGCGCATCCAGCTGCTCGATCTGCAGCATCATTTCGCGGAACGACTTGTCGACGGAGTTGAAGTAATACTCCGATGCGACATGCCACTGATCCGGGGTCCACGTGCTGGCCGGCTTATGCACAATCTCCGCAACGTAATCCTCAAACGGCAGGCGCCTCACTTCGTCGGCAGTCAGCGCGCGCCCGTACAAGCGAATGTCCTGGTAACGCGCCTCGCGTGCCGGATTGGCCTCGGGATAGCGCATGCCGAGCTGCATTGGCGCCTGCGTGCGGATCGATGACTGGGCCAGCGAGTCGTACACAACCTTGGTCGCAACCAGCTTACCATCGACATAAACGTGAATCCCCGCGGCGTTGCCCGTGCCGTCGTAAGTAAAGAAGATGTGACGCCAGCGACCATCGACCGGTAGCGGTTCAACCGTAATCACTTTCGCCGCGACAAATGGAGTCTTGTCCTCAGGCTCTTTCGGCTCGTCGGGCTTTTTCTTCGGCTCTTCCTTTTTCTTCTTCGGTTCTTTCTTCTCCTTCGGCTTGTATGGAGCAAGATCCTGCTTGGTCAGATCGGCCGGGGTTGGATATTGAAATACCTCCTTGATATCAGGTGGTTTCTGCTTATCCTTCTGCTTGGCCGGCGGCTTGGGATTGGGCAGGTCCTTCGGTCCCTGGTTCACCAGATTGACCTCAACGTTGCCGTTATCGAGCGAGAGATCCCATCCGCGATTGTGATGCGTGGAATCCATCTTCGCCAGCAGCGAGCCCTTCGCGCTGTCGAGGTGATAGTTGGGCGCGGAGCGCACCATGAACCATCCACCCGACGAGAACGCCTGATTCCACTCATAATCCCCGGTTTGGCCCAGCACAATGTGCGTGCTCGTCTCCATGCGCATGTCGGGCCACAACCAGGTTGTCTCGCCCCATTGCGGCTTCAGCTTGCCGATTGAGAAACTCGCGGTCTGCGCATGCGGTGCGCTGTTCTTAAGCACCTCGCCGCCGCCCTCGTCCAGGCGCAGCCGCAGTTCGAGCTTCTCAGCGGAAACCGGCTCAGGCGCATTCAGCCGCGAACTTATCCACTGCTCCACCAGCGTTTGTTCCTGCAAACGCATGGCCCGCACGCGTTCCGCCAGTTCCGATCGCCTGGCCAGCACGCGGTTGAACGCTTCAACATTCTGTGGCTTGGGAACACGCGTCATTGGCTCCCAGACCGGGCGATCGTTGTTGAAAGGCTTCTCTTCAAGATTGTTGAAGAAGGCGCTCAGCGCATAAAAATCTTTCTGCGTTGTGGGGTCGTACTTGTGGTCGTGGCAGACCGCGCATCCAACCGTGAGCCCCATGAACGTGGCGCCAAACGCCTCGGTTCGCTCACGCGCAATGTTCACACGCAGCTCTTCGGGAATCGTTCCGCCTTCGTTGCTGCTCACGCCCAGCCGCACATAGCCGCTGGCGATCAATGGATCGAGATTCTTGGCGGGCAGCATGTCGCCGGCAATCTGCTCCATCGCGAACTGATCGAAAGGCTTGTTCGAATTGAAGGAGCGAATCACGTAGTCGCGATAGGGCCAGATGTCGCGGCTGTTGTCGTAGTGCAGCCCGTACGTGTCGGCGTAGCGCGCGTAGTCCATCCAGTAGCGTGCTCGCGCTTCACCGTATGCCGGCCTCGCCAACAAACCATCCACGAGATGTTCGTACGCCTGCGGCGAGGAGTCTTTTTCAAATGCCTTCACTTCAGCCGGCGTGGGCAGCAGCCCGGTCAAGTCGAGTGTCACGCGGCGTATCAGCGTGTCTTTATCGGCCTCCGGCGAGGGATGCAACCCCTCCTTCTTCATGCGCGCCAGAATGAATGCGTCGATCGGATTCTTAGCCCAGCTATCCTGTCCTGGCTGTTGGGCCTGCTGTGCGAATGCCGGTAGCACCGGCCGCACAGGCTTCTCAAACGCCCAATGCGGGCGATAAACCCCACCCTCTCTGATCCATTCGCGCAGGATTGCAATGTCCGCGGCCTTCATCGGCTTGGCCTCGCCCTGCGACGATTGAGGCATCAAGTAATGCGGATCCTTTGATTCGATGCGCTTGATTAACTCGCTCTGCTCAGGATGTCCCGGAACGATCGCGTCGGGATGGCCGGGCCGCTTGCGAAATGCGGACTCACCTAGATCGAGCCGCAGACCCGCCTTGCGCATCTCCGGGTCGGGGCCATGGCAACTGAAGCAGTTGGCCGCCAGAATCGGCTGCACATCCTGGTTGAAATCGAGATGCTGCGTGCCGTGTGCGGCTACGCTGGCTGGCTGCGCGGTATGGCAGCCCACCGCTGCGCAGAGCAGCACCCCGGAACAAAGCAACCCGATTACGGAAGGAGGCCAAGTCGGCTTGTACGCCACTATCCTGTTTGGTCCCAGCTGGTTAGGATAGATTTTCGCCACTCGCGTGGGCTCCTTGTTTCGGATCGGGGAAAGCGTATTGCGGGGGTCAAGAACCTGGCATACTCCCGGTTTTCCGGAATTCAGATTCCGCCCTCTTTTGTATCACTAATACATAGGCAAGTAAACGTGTATCCATTAGATAAAAATAATGACGGAGGAAGAGGGATTCGAACTTGAGCCGTTTTGCAGGCATGAGCGCAGCGGGAGCCTGCAGGTGAAATCATGAGGTGGGAGAGGGATTCGAACCATGATGCAACCTATGTGTTTTCAGCCAATCTAACTTGAGTCGCCCAATGGGAGAAGACACGAATTTGTAGAACAGGCTCACAGTTTCCGGCCCGTAAATCGTGCGTTGGCGTCCCACCTATTTCGCGATAAACCTGCGCCATGGATGGGGCTCGGTGGTTGTATTCATGGGCCGGATGAATAGTGTCAGTTTTTCTCAGGCGCCGCTATCTCCCACCGGACGATCGACGATCTGTTGGTTTTGCGGATCCCAGTAGAGTTTCTTGCCGCTCCAGTAGGACTGGGCCGCCATAATGCACACCAGCGCGTGCGAGAAGCCATGATCCACAGTTGCGTTCGGCTGCGTGCGCGTCTGCATCGACTGCAGCCAGTTCACGAGATGTCCCACATCGTCATCGTCCGGTCCGAGTGAGGTAGGCGCAGGGGCTCCCGGAACATTCACAACCTGCTCGTTGTCGTTCGCAGGTCCAACAATGGGGAGTTTTGTGTAGACTGGCCCTGAGTCCCATGGATCTAATTCCTGCCTCCCACCTTCGCGGGTGACTGTAAACAGCGACGCTCCCTCACCTCCATAATTCTCGATGGTTCCGTCGCGTCCGTGAATTCTGGAAAAGCTCCGATAGCTGTTGGCGAAGATAGTTTTATAGGTATAGAGAAATCCCTTGGGGTAGACCACGGCCGCGACGCAGGTGTCGGGATTTTCCCGTCCGTCTTTCCAGGTGAAGATGCCTCCGTTGGCGACGACACTTTCGGGATACGCTTCATCGGTCCAAAGATGCACCAGATCGCATCCGTGGCTGAGCCACTGATCGAAGATCCCCGAAGAAAAATCTTTATAGAGTCTGAATTCGAGATAAACATGCGGATCAAAGGGACGGTCCGGCTTCCCCAGCAGCCACCGCTTCCAGTCCGTGTCTTTTTCTTGAAGCTTTGAGGGTTGGCCATTGAGCCATTGCTTCCACTCCATGTGGATGTCCATCAGTCTTTCCTTGTTGATACCGGTGTCCATCGGAGTAAATCTCCAACGCTCCTCATTGACATTCCATTCCTGCTCGATATGGACAATGTTGCCGATTCGCCCGGATCGAATGATGTCCCGCACCGCGAGGGGATAAGGCTGGCTGCGATGTTGCGTACCCATTTGAACGATTTGCTTGGACTGCTTCACCAGGTCGCGCGTCTCAATCGCCTCGGAGAGCACGTTGGCAAAGGGCTTCTCTACGTAGCAGTCTTTTCCCGCTCTCACTACCTCGGCACACAGTTTGGCGTGCTGGAAATCGCCAGTGGCAATCATCACACCGTCGATGTCTTTCAGCGCCAACATCTCTTCGGAGTACTTAAAGCTTTGCGGGTCGAGGTTGAATGCCCGCTTTACCTGGGCGGCCCGGTGCTCCCGCGCCAGGCTCCAAATGTCGCAGACCGCGACCGTTTCCACCGGCATCTTTTTGGCGGCGAGCGAGACCATATGTACATGGCCCTGGCTTCGATCGCCGCAACCGAGTTGACCCAGGCGAATCCGATCGTTGGCGCCGAGGACGCGCGCATAGGATTTGGCGCTCATGCCTGCCGCGAGCATTGTGCCTGTGGCCTGCTTCATGAAAGTTCTACGATCGGTACCGGAAACGGGCTCATTTGCCATAAGGCTCCCTCCTCTTTGCCGTAATTGCGCGCTGTGGGTCAGAATCAGCCGCGGTTACATCTTCACTGAGAAATCGGAATCCCGTTTAATTCCGCCGCGGATTCCAAATCCAGATAGACGGTCGCATCCGGATGAGTGCGGAGGATGGTCGCGGGACACGCTGTGGAAATGGGTTCGGTGAACGCACGCCGAACAATCCCGGCCTTGCGCTTCCCGGGCACAGAGGCAATCAGCCTGGGCACACGCATCAAGGCCGGAATTGTAAGCGTAATCGCATATTCCGGTACCTGCTCAACGCTCGCGAACCATCCTTCCGCTGTTTGCTGCCGGCGGCAAGCAGCGTCGAGTTGAACGATCTTCGCATCCACCGGGTCGGTAAAGTTCGCAATTGGGGGGTCGTTAAAGGCCAGGTGACCGTTTTCTCCGATTCCGAGGAGACACAGTTGCGGGTCGGCGGAGCGGATCTGGCCGGCGTACTCGCGGCCGGTTCTTTCAGGATCCTCCGAGCTTCCATCGATTTCAAGGAAAGACTTCATCTTCACTTTCTCTGTCAGTCTCTCGCGAAGATAGCGGCGGAATGAGGCAGGATGATCCGCAGCGATGCCCACATACTCATCCATATGAAAGCCGCGAATCTTGTTCCAGGAAAGATCCGCCATTTGGGTAAGCTCTTTTAGAGTCTCCATCTGCGAGGCTCCCGTAGCGAAGATCACCGCTATCGAGTCATGAGTCTTTGCCAACTCAATCAGGGCTTTGGCCGCGGCTCTGGCAGCGGCTGCGCCTGCTGCTTGAGCGGTAGGATGGACTTCAACTTTCAGACGCTCGACCAGGTAGTACTTCGCTTGATTAATCTCATTAGTCAATTCTGGCTCCTCTTTTGTTGCGACGCCGCAAAGATATGAGAAGTGGCGCGATAGGCGCCCAGACCTTTCGATCGCGCGCAATCAAGTTACGGAAACGCGGTTACAGACCTGGAGTCTTGGCATGCAATGGAAAAGGCGGATGAATCCTGACGCCCTGAACTACCCGGTTGATTACGCCATTGGGACTTGGGTTATCGGGATTCAAGCCGATTCCCAGACTCAAGTGGTATCCGATTAGCTGCGGGCCCAGAATCTCATAGGGCGTACGCAAAGCATCGTTCTCTCGCGGAGCTACGGCAGGGATGACGGCGTCGAATAAGTCTTTCGAATCGACTGGATCCACGATGCCGACCAGGTATCCGATCTTTTTCGCGCGAAGCTCATCAATCAAATCCTCCTCATAACGGCGGCGAACGGGATCGCTGGACAACAGGCAAAGGACAAGCGTGTCAGGTTTAACGAAAGACATAGGACCATGCCGCAACCCCAGATACGTCTCGGTGAGGACGGGGAAACGTCCCGCGGTCATCTCAAGGGTTTTGAGGCCGGCTTCACGCACCCAACCGAGCAGGGGCGATGACGACAGAATCACGATTCGGTCATGGGTGCGATCCGCCACGCGCCGGCAGGCTCGATCGATGTCGGGCAGCAATGCAGTCGCGCGGGCGCTTAACGCATCCACCGTGGCCGCAACCGCATCCTCCTCGGCCAGTACCAGTCCGGCCAACACCAGATTGGAGAACGATCCAGTCATCACCAGGCCCTGGTCGTTGGTTCGCGGGTCGAGCGTAATGACCCCGTCGAGACTGGATTGAGACAATGCGCCGTCTTCATTGCAGACAATCGCCAACTGAAAAATGTCAGGGCGGAGGGCGCGAACACGTTCGACAACAGCGGTACTTTCAGGACTATCGCCGGACCGGGCCAGAGAGATCACCGTGTCCACATCCACCAGGTATCGTTCCGCATCGACCAGAAGGTCGGTGGTTGGAACGGCGCATGCCCGAGGCCAGGCTGAAGCTACAGCAGTTGCTGCATAGGCCGAAGTTCCCGCCCCGGTGAGCAGGACGCGAGCATGTTGAAGCTTCACTGCCAGTTGCATACGTTCCGATGCGGAATGAATTGTTCTTAGCGTGACCGGCCAAAGGAGAGGCTGACGGAGGATTTCCGGCATGGTGTACTGAGGAGCGGTGTGGAAGCCGGTCTCCGCTTGCACGCTCTGATCGTCTGACATCGAAACTCCATTCCACGCTGCGGAGGGCATCTTGCATTCGCGAGGGATTGCTCTCCCTGCCAATTGATCTGATATGAAGCCCCACGAAAGAATATATTCGCATTACGTAACCGTCAAGTCTTTCGTTTTTGAGCAACTTCGGAAGCCGAAGCTGAACCATCGAGATATTAGAGAGAGCCTGGGAACCCTTTGATTGCCATGGCGTATAAAACTCGCGGGATCTTTATCATTGACACAAACGGGCATCCTGCATAGTATTACGAAACGCGCTTTGATGTTTCGTTTATCTTCGAGTTTATCTTAATCGAAAGAGATCGGAGCGCACTGAACAATGCGTCTGCCGTGTCCAGACGTCCGCCGTGTCCAGATTGGATACATGGTTCAATGCAGCGGGCAACGCAATTTCAAAACCGGGCGAATGCGAAAGTACTTGCGGGATCTTGGACATCGAGTTGCTCTTTCAGGCAAAATCCGCGGAAACTGGCAGGCCATTACCGGCGAAGCCAGCCAAGCTTTCGGCTTTCGCAAAACATGGTGAATCCATTCGCTGGCGCACGGTCCGAAGAGAGGACCGTGCCGAAGAGGAATTGGCCTGAAAATGCACTCCCTGCAATTCCTGCGGCAAAGAACGAAGGAGACTGAATGAAAGTACTGTCCAAGTGGAATGTGTGCGTGACTTTCGCTGCCGGAGCGATTGTCCTGGGAAGCGCCGCGTGTGCAGGCCAGTCCGGCCAGGCGACACCGCACGACGGGGCACAGGGACCAGGGTCGATCCATGGAAAAAGCCTGTCAGTTGAAATCGACCCGGATGGATCCTACTCGATAGAACAGGCCGGTATTCCCGGCAGGGTGATGCACTCCGATGTCGAGGCCGACGTCGATTCAAAAGTGCTGCGATCCTCCGCATACCCGCAACACAAAACAGTGCAGTCTGAGTTTCATGACGAATTCGGGTCGGGGACGGTGCTGACCGTAACGCATACCGGTCTTCCCGACAAACCGGACCTGGCCTGCACTCTGCGTCTCTATCACGATCAATCCTGGGGCGATCTTGAAGTCAAGGTGCTTAATACTACGGGTCGAACGATTGCTGTACAGGCGATCCGGAGTATTCACGCAACGGATGAGCCGGTCATCAGTTTGAATGGTCCGGTTTCCGCGGATCGAATCCTCTCAGACAGCTATAGCGAGGACCGGCCTCAGCTGGCGATTCGCGACCTGGGCGATGGCCGAAATGGAATGCATCGTGCCGTTGGAAGCCAGCTTATCTACAACCGCGAGAGTGGACAAAGCTTGTTCATTGGCGCGCTTACTTCTGACCGCTTGTTGACCATCTTCCACTTGAAGGAGCAAACGACAGGCACAGGCGCGCAGATCAGTTCCTATGAAGCCGAGGCAACGGGCACGACTGAGATTATGAAAGAGGAATCGCTTCGGCATTCGCCAGCTTCTGAACAGGTAAGCCTCAGCCTGCCTGTCAAATCCGGAGACAGTCTATCGGCGGAGCGCCTCATGTTTGCCGTGGGGGCCGACTATCATGCCCAACTGGAGCAATATGGCCAGGCGATCCGCGTGCTGCATAAAGCTCGTGTCGATACTCCGAGCCCAATGGGGTGGTGGAGTTGGACGGCCTATTATTTTGGACTCAATCAGGGAGCCGCAATTACCAATGCGTTATGGCTGGCAGAAAACCTGAAGCAGTTTGGGTATAACTATTACCAAATTGACGAGGGATACCAATACGCGCGCGGCGAATACACGACGCCCGACGTAAATCTGTTTCCTCGCGGGCTTGGCTATGTTGGAGACGTGGTGCGCCGCAACGGCATCACCTTCGGCGTGTGGACGGCGCCCTTTGAGGTATCGGAGCGCGCGTGGGTGTATCAGAACCATAAAGACTGGCTACTGCACAATGCGGCCGGTCAGCTTATCCACATCGGCAACGTAACGGACCACAACGATCAGTTGTATGTGCTTGACACCACCAACCCTGGCGCACAGGAGTACCTCAAGCAGACGTACAGTACTCTGTACAACTGGGGCGTCCGTTTTATCAAGATGGATTTCATGGACGACACGGCGGTCGAAGGCGCGTACTATCGTCCCACCACGACTGCCCTGGAGGCGCAACGAATCGGCCTGAAGATTATCCGCAGCACCGTTGGCGAGGACGTTGTATTGGACAAAGACGGCAGCCCGATGCTCAACCCGGTCGGGATTGTGGACACGGGCCGCGTTTCTCAAGACACGGGGCATACATTTGAAGCATCAAAAGACGCCGCTTCCGGTATTGCTGCACGCTACTACATGAATCGCAATTTCTTTGTTGCCGATCCGGACGCATTCACAGTATCCACTCAGACCGTCGATGACCAGTCGTGGCACGGAGGTCAGCGTCCACTCAGTCTCGATGAAGCAAAGGTCTCTATCGCTCTGGCGGCAATGGCCGGGGGCATGTTTGAGCTTGGAGACGACCTGCCCACCATGGGAGCGTCGCCGGAACGGCTGGCGCTGGTAAAGAATCCGGATCTTCTTGACCTGGTTCGTCTCAGCCGTTCATCCAAACCCATCGATTTAATGACCTACAAAGAAAGCGATTTGCAGCCGAGCATCTTTCTGTTAAAGGAAGACAGCCGCCAGACGATTCTGACCGTATTCGATTGGACCGAAGGAGAGCAGAAACGCGCCATCAACCTGGCTAGTCTTGGATTGAAAGAGACAGGCGATTACCAGATCACAGAAGTGTTCGGCGATCAAAGCTGCTGCAGCATTTCTTCGGGCGCCATCAACCTGGTTCAGCCGGCGCATTCCGTTCGCATGTTGAAGCTGATTGACAATGCCGTTTCGGCTGCTCCGCCTGCGTTTGATGTGCAGTCGCCAACTGCAGGCAGGTCAGGAGAGACGTTGACCTTCAGCAGCGAGGGGTTGCCCAATGGTGAGCCCGTGCTAGCGTACCATTGGGACTTTGGCGATGGATCGGCAACGGATGGGATGAAGGTCCATCACGCCTATACACACGCAGGCGAATATGAGGTGCATGTAACAGCAACCGGTCTTGATGCATCGGCGAATTCCAGGGACATCAAGGTCACGATATCCGGTAACATCGCAACACGATTTGTTCCGGCCGATAAAAAGCGTCCCGAGTGAGCTGACGGGGCTTGGTTCGTATACCTCACGAAGGCAATTCAACCGTCGACCGATGGTGCATTGCGAAGGCATTCTGCTGCAGCCGGTGATCCAGTGCAAAGGACGATGCCTGTTCAAGCACGCGATAGATGGAGAGTATTGACGCAACCGAAATGGTGAATACCAGTATGCACGAAAGCGCTTTGAGACACCCGGACGTCGCGATTGTGGGAGAACTCAATCCTGATTTGATTCTCTATGGGGTACCGCATGAACTGCCTGAGGAGCGCGAAGTTCTGGCCAGCGGATTCACCCTCACACTCGGAAGTTCTTCGGCCATTCTCGCGCACAATCTGTCGCTCCTCGTCAGCAAGGTAACGTTCAGTTCTCGCGTCGGCTGCGATGTGGCACAGTACCTTCCCCGGCAGGCAGAGGCGATTCGGACCGGTGCGATCCACAACAATCCGGTCGCGATCATTCAACACAAGGTCCGCGAGTCGCTTGCGCGCTATGCGGAGGTATGCGGGTTTCCGATTGAGGGATGAGTGAGATTTGCGGTTTTCCGCAGGGCATTCCGGGCCCCCCACTTATATCGGATCGAAATCGTGCTGCGATTAATTCCGAGGGCCCTAATAAGAAACAAAAATGCAAGTACAACAAAAAAAAGAATGAGTTCTGCGGACTCCCACCCATCGGACAAGAGCAAAGACGTCCGATGGATGGGGCACAGTTTCATCCCCCGCGGGTCGGTGACGCCGGTGGAGGACTAGAAAGAAACAAAAATGCAACTACAACAAAACACGGGATGGGTTCTGCGGACTCCCACCCATCGGACAAGAGCAAAGACTTCCGATGGATGGGGCACAGTTTCATCCCTCTGCGGGTCGGTGATGCCGGTGGAGGCCCTGATAAGAAACAAAACCGGTCGCTTGCAACTTGGGCTTCGTGACATCCCACCCATCGAGCAAAGGACGCTCGATGGATGGGGCACCCCAAAGTTTCATCCATCGCGAGTCGGAGACACCGGTGGCGGACTGATAAGAAGCACGACCGCGGCGAACGTAACAAAACGAAATCAAAGTGAGGCCCAAGAACATGAACCGCAGACAATTGATGGCATTATCAGCCGCTGCAATTGCCGTGAGGGCGGGGTTTGCCGATCCACTGTCGCAGGCGCAGAGTTTGGACGCCCTTCTCCCAGGCAACGACCTAGATCTGCCTGACAGGCTGCTGCTCAAAGACTGGCGGCCCAGGTCCATCTACAAGATCCCTGTGACAGAGGTTGTGAAAGCAAGGTATCCAATCATCGACGCCCATAATCATGGCTTTAACACGGCAGCTCAGGCTCAAGAGATCGTGAAGGCCATGGACGAAACCGGCGTAGAAAGGGCCGTCGTGTTTGCCGGTACCGGCAGGCCTGAGAGTTTTGCTCGGGCCCGCGCGATCTACTCCGCCTACCCGCGGAGGTTTGATCTTTGGTGCCTCTTTGACCTCCGTGGGGTTAACGATCCAGGCTTCGGCCCCGCCGCCATTAAAGCGCTTGAGGATTGCCATCGCTTGGGCGCCCTGGGTGTAGGCGAACTCCACGACAAAGGCAAGGGCCTGGGCGCAAGCGTAGGAACTGAACCAGCCAGCTGGCATACGCCGGTCGAGTTCACCGGCCCGGGTCCTCATCCGGACGACCCGCGAATGGATTCTCTGTTCGAGAGATGCGCGGAACTGGGAATGCCAGTCAGTATCCACGTGTCGGATCCAATCTGGACCTACCTCCCGATGGACAGCCACAACGACGGGTACATGACAGCTTTCCATTGGAGGCTGGACGACAAGCCGGGCTTGCTCGGACATGACGGCCTGCTTGAAAGTCTTGAGCGCACGTTGCAAAGGCACAGCAAAACCACTTTCATCGCCTGCCATCTCGCTAATCTCGACTACGACCTCACGCGCCTGGGCAAGATGTTGGACCGCAACCCCAATCTTTATGCCGATTTTGCTGCGCGCATGTCAGAGATTTCCACCATCCCGCGATACGCAAACCACTTCTTCCAGGAGTATCAGGATCGCCTGGTGTACGGAACCGATTTCACCTATACCCCTGGCGAGCTCCGCTCCACTTTTCGCACCCTTGAAACCCTGGACGAGCACTACTACTATGAGGATTATTCCGACTATATTTGGCCGCTCTATGGCCTAGGCATACCGGATGCCGTGCTTAAGAAAGTCTACCGCGAGAATGCTCTCAGAATATTTGCCGGGGCGCGCGCCGGTCTGGCCTGAAACTTCAGCGATGGGCTGAAGCCGACGGTATTCCGGGCGGGCAGGAGGGCTGGCGCTTAGTCGGAGTCACGCATTTACGGCGGTTCCAGGATATATGTGCCCTATCCCGCTCCTGCTAAAGGTCGCTCCTCCTTGAGGTCGGATCGACTCGGCGGTATTGCCTCCGGAATATAGCGATCCTGGGACCGCTGTCGAGTCGAATTCGGCGACCGTCGAGACCCCGCTCAGTTACCCAGTCGTTAAGCCTTTCAGAGACGTTGTAATCGCGCTATGTCATGGAGAATATTCCTTTTCTCCACAATGATCGGATTGTAGTTCCAAGAAGTTTGTGCTTGACAAACGAGCTAAATGACAGTAAAACCATCATATTTCGACAGCAAACGAAACCATTGCTGTTAGAGTTCAGAAATAAACGATAAGAACATGTAGCCGCGCACTGTTGTTCAGTGTATTTTCGACGGGATGGAGACCAGCGCAAATGAGACCAATTGAAGAAGGCGGGAATAAGGTAAATCGAATTCTCAACCGCATACAGTACAAGCCGGCCTTTCTGTTCTCATCATTGCTATTGACCGTCCTGTGGGCGACGACGGCAATGGCCCAATACACCACCGCTCGGCTGAGCGGCGACGTAACGGACAAAACCGGTGCGGCGGTCCCTGGGGCGAGCGTGATCGTGGAGCAGGCCGGAACTGGATATAAGCAGGAAGTCAAATCGGGAGTCGCGGGTGAATACCTGTTTCCGAGCCTCCCCGTCGGCAGTTATCAACTGACGGTTGAAATGACCGGCTTCAGCACCTATGTGCAAAAAGGCATTGGATTGCAAGTCGGACAAGCCGCCAGCCAGAACGTGACCTTGGCGGTCGGAGCGATCACTCAACAGGTCACGGTTGAGGGTAATGCTAACCAGGTGACCACCGACGATGCAGCCATCTCGCAGGTTATCGATGAGAAAAGCATGGAAAGCATGCCGCTGAATGGCCGCGAAGCGCAACAGTTGGTCTTTCTGGTGCCCGGCGCGGTCGATGTCACTTCGCAGAACTGCGGCGCTAATTGTGAAGGCGGCGTGCTGCCGGGCGAGCAATATGCCAAAGTCAATGGCGGCGGCTCCAACGGCGTCTATTACCTGCTGGATGGTGTGGATTACAACGACATGTATATCAACACCAATCTACCGTTTCCCAAGCCCTGACGCGCTGCAGGAATTTAACGTGCAGACCGATAACATGAGCGCCACTTACGGAAACGCAACGGGCGGAGTCGCCAATGTCGTAACCAAGTCCGGAACCGATCAAATTCACGGCGATGTGTTTGAGTATCTTCGCAACTATGCGATGGATGCCACCAACTACTTTGTACCAGCGGGCCAGACCCGTTGAAGCAGAATCAGTTTGGAGGCACCATCGGCGGGCCTATTCTCAAAGGCAAACTGTTCTATTTCGGATCCTATCAAGGCACCCGTCAAAACACCGCCGTGAATGGCCTGAATTCCCAGGTGCCAACCGAAGGATGAACTAAACGGAGATTTCTCAGCTCTTCTCCCAGGAACAGTATTGACGAACCCGAACCCATCCTCACCCTACCAGTTCAACAGCAACAACATGATCAATCCGGCAGCCTTCGACCCCACGGCGCTATATCTACTGAACCATATTCCTCTTCCCAACGACCCGCAAATGGGGCCTAACTATTTGGGCTACAACGGCGCACCCTCCATCCAGGATACCGACGAGTACCTGGTCAAGATCGATTACAACTTGGGCAAGCATCATCTGAGCGGGCACTATTTCCAACTCAAGTACATCGTCCCCATCATCATCCCGCCCACGAGCAACATCCTTGAGGGCAATTCGGAAGACCCGCAAAATCAGACTCTGAAGAACATCAGCGTCGTCGACATCTACACGATCTCTCCCAAAACTCTTCTCAATAGCTATTTCGGACTGACAAGGAAGGTCGGACTGACGGAATCGCCCGCGCCCTTCAATATCGCCACGGCGGGCGCGAACATTCCTCAACCCACCAATTTCCCGGCGACGCTGAACGTCGATGTATCCGGAGAGTTTACCGTAGGAGAGCAGCCATCCCCGGGAACCTGGAATCACAGCGACATATCTGATCGCGAAATCGCCACCTTCGTCCATGGACCGAATGAACTCGAGGTTGGGGGCGAATGGGAACACTTCAACCTTCCCATGGGAAATTCATATCAATCCGATGGGAACTATTCATTCGGTGGCAATCTGAGCGGCAACAATCTTTCCGATTTCTTGCTGGGAGACGCGTCCGGCTTTGTTCAGGCAGGCGGTTTGTATCTGGACTTTAGCGGAAACGATTGGAGTGCCTTCGTTCAGGATAACTGGCATGCAACCAAGCGTCTCACCGTGAGCGCCGGTGTGCGCTGGGATCCATTCATCCCCTACACGGATAGCGAGGGGCGCGTCGCTTGTTTTGTGCCGGGAGCGCAATCGACGCGCTACCCCAATGCACCTCAGGACCTGATCTTCGGCGGGAGTAATCATGACGCTGGATGCCCCGCCTCCTCGATCTATAACAACCTGAGCAATATCGGCCCACGCCTGGGCTTTGCCTACCAATTGACCCCAGATGGCAAGACCAGCATCCGCGGTGGAATAGGCTACTATTACCAGGCGCCCAATGGGGTAGCGTTTGAAGACGTTGTCGGCATTCCTCCGTTTGCTCCTATCGTGAGCATCACTAACACCAATTTCACGAACCCCTATACCGCCGCGGGTGTGACAGACCCGTTTCCCGCATCGTTTGGTCCTATCGATCCAGGGGCTACGGCCACGTTTCCGCAGGACATTTCCTTTACGCAGATCTTCGATAGACACTTCCGGCTGCCTCAGATCCTGACGTATAACCTGACCTTCGAGCATGAATTCGGCTCAAGCGTATTTATGCGGTTGGAATATGCGGGAAATCACGGTGCTCACCTGGGTGGTACCGGCGATCAAGAGGCCGGACTGCTGCAACTGAATCCCTCGGTTTACATCCCCGGGCAGTCGACAGAGAACAATATTCAATCGCGCCTCATCTATCCAAACTTCGGATTCATCGGTTCAATAAACTCCGGAGTGAACAGCAACTACAATTCCGGCCAGTTTGAAGTGGAAAAGCGCCTGAGCTACGGTCTCACATTCCAATCGAACTATACGTGGTCGCACGCATTGAATAACTACGGCCCCAACGGACAGGAATATATATTTGGAATCGGCGGCATCAATACCTGCGGCTGTGGCCGCTCTCTTGACTATGGTCCTGACGCCGGCGATGATGCCGACGTCTTCAGATTGTCTGGAAATTATGCTTTTCCTCGCGTTCCGATTAAAGGTGCCGTGGATAAGGCCGTCAACGGATGGAACCTGAGTTATATCACGAACTGGCAATCGGGATTTCCGTTTACGGCGTTCGCGGAGGACGACAATTCCTTCAGTGCGATGGGAAATGATCGCCCGGACATCACCGTGTCTAACATCAAAGATACGCAGTTGAGTACAAGGCGCTCCCATGCCGCGCAGATCAATGAATGGTTCAACATCGCCGACTTTGTTCCAAATGCCATCGGCACTTACGGTAACATCGGCAAGGACTCTCTTCGCGGGCCGAGGCTCTTTACCACGGATATGGCTCTGTTGAAGACGGGAAAAGCAAGCGAACGCATTGGCTATGAGTTCCGGGCAGAATTCTACAACGTTTTCAACAACGTCAACTTTGGCGCTCCCGATGCCGGACTTCAGGACAGCAATTTTGGTCAAATCAGCTCTTCAGGGGATCCTCGAATCATGCAGATGGCGCTGAAGATCAGATTCTAACCAACCTTTAACCAATCAGGGTGGAGGGAGACAATAACAACGCTCGTTCGGGAAATGAATTGAATGCATCGCAGCAGTTAGTAAGTCAAGGATGCGGGAGAGGTGCGGGCAAGCTGGTTCTTTGACCTCGTGGTTTTTCGCTTTCCCACCCTTTCCGCGAGTGAAATCAAGAAGCAGCTCGTTCGACTCCAGTCGCCGCGGAGATCTTCGCTCAGGAGAATGGGGCATCCACATTGGTACAAACTTAAGCGGTCAGATACCTGGTGCATGTGAACGAGCATAATCAGAGTTCTCCGGGACCGTTCGCTGGGCCTCTTCACTTAGTTATCCATCGGAGATGGAACATATAAGGGCGAATCGCTTGATAGAGATTGAATCTATAGCGCGCTCGGCAATTTGTTTGATCTGTCTAACGTTGCCGATCGGGACCTCTGCGCAGGTTGACGTATTGATGAACCGCAACGATCTGAATCGCACCGGAGCCAACTTATATGAGACGGTGCTCACACCCGCCAATGTGAACGCCCGGCAGTTCGGCATGCTTTTCAAGCGGGTGGTTGACGATCAGGTTTATAGCCAGCCTCTGATTGTGACTAATGTAAAGATAGCGGACGGCTGGCACGATGTCGTGTATGTGACAACGGTCAACAATAGTGTGTATGCGTTCGATGCCAACGACGCAACCGCGACAATACCTTTCTGGCATGTGAACTTTGGGACTCCCGCCGGCGTTCACGATGCGGACTTCGGCTGCACCGACATCAATGGCAAGATGGGCATCATTGGCACGCCGGTGGTCAACACCAAAAAGACCGTACTGTATGTCGTGGCGCTGACCAAGACCGGTAACGGCTTCTCTCAGCGTCTTCATGCTTTGGACCTTGCCACCGGGGCCGATCTGCCAAACAGCCCGGCCATCATCCAGGCTCCTGGCTTTGACCCGCTTATGCAAAACCAGCGCTCGGCGCTCGTTCTTTCCCGGGGTACTGTCTTCATAGGCTACGCTTCGCATTGCGACAAGGACCCCTATCACGGCTTCCTGTTGGGTTACAACGAAACATCGTTGAAGCAAGTAGGCGTCTTCAATACATCGCCTGGAGGAAAGGAAGGGAGCATCTGGCAGTCCGGTCAGGCGCCTTCAGTGGATGACAAGGGCAACATCTACTTCATCACCGGAAACGGCAGTTGGAACGGCATCACTCAGTTCAGCGAGAGCTTTATCAAGCTGGATCCGCACTTGCATCTGCTCGACTGGTTTACGCCCACCAACCACTTTCGGTTGGACAAGGATGACAATGACCTGAACTCTTCGGGAGCCATTCTGATTCCGGGATCGCACCTGGTGATCGGGGGCGGCAAGGAAGGCGTGCTTTACGCGATCGATACGGAGCACTTCGGACATTTAGGGGACGAGCATGCCGCGCAGCACTTTGCCGCGACCAGTTCTCATCTGCACAGCATGGTGTATTGGAAGAGCGCCAGGAACGGCGATGCGCTCTACCTATGGGGGCAGCGAGACCGGGCACGCGCTTACCGGCTTGTCGGTCACAAATTCGACGAGACGCCATTCATGATTCGGCCGGATAAGAACGATGGCCACCCTGGGGCGATGCTTTCGCTCTCTGCAAACGGGGGCAAGGATGGAATCCTTTGGGCTGCGATTCACGCTACGGGCGATTCATGGAATGAGTCCCGCCCCGGCATTCTGCATGCCTACGACGCAGACGATATCAATCATGAGCTCTGGAACTCTCTTCAGAAACCGGATCGGGACGACTGCAACAACTACTCAAAGATGGCGCCCCCCACTATCGCAAATGGAAAGGTTTATCTCGCCAGCTTTGGCACGGAAAACGCAGGGACGGGGCAGTTGTGCGTTTACGGGCTGCTTCCTGACGGTCCTCCTCCAGCCGCAGCCTCCGGCGTTCGAGCCACAGGCGAGGGGCGTTTCGTCGAGGTAACGTGGAGTCCGGTGCCTGCGGCGACAACCTATACCGTGGAGAGCTCGCAAGGGGGAACCGCGCATTTAGTTGCGTCAGGATTGACGCGCCCGGAGTTCACTGACCCCGCAATCGATACGGGGACAGTGAGGTATGTTGTTATCGCAGTCAACGCAAACGGCCGGAGCAACCCATCCGCGGCTGCAAGCGTGGCAATCGATGGGGCTCCCACTCGGCACAAGATGAAAATGAAATGATGGAAATTTGCGTTGCCGCCCAGTACCAACGCAGCCGGTTAAGGATTGAAGTGGCTTAACCGGTCGCGGCAACACCCTTGTCAGGATTGACAACGCCGGAGGGAGGTGCGGAATGTCGCCCCCGGCAGAGCTGTTATCCCAAAATCAGATTGCAGCCCATTGCGCGCAGTTTTGCCTGAATCTCTTCATTGAGGCCGACGTCGCTAATGACTGTGTCGATTTCGGAAAATGACGCAATGCGGGTCATACTGCGTTTGGAAAACTTGCTGGAGTCGGCGACCAGGATGATTTCGCGCGCAATCCGAAGCATAGCCCGATTCACCATCGTCTCTTCAAGATTTGCGCCGCTTACGCCAAAATCCAGATCACATCCGGCTCCGCTGAGAAACAACTTGTCTGCGGAGAACTGATCGAACATTTCTTCGGTGAACCGTCCGCTGATTGACGCCGATTCTCCACGCACCGTACCTCCGACAATAAAAACCTTCACGTCGTGCGCGTCCAACAATTCGGCGGCAATGTTTACTCCGTTGGTAATCACCTGCAGCCCCTGTATTTTCTTCATCTGTCGCGCGATTTCCAGCGTAGTCGTCCCCGAATCCAAAATGATGGTTTCGCCGTTGTGGATAAGAGAAACTGCCAAGGCGCCAATGCGCCGCTTCTCGTCGGAGTACGCTTTCAGGCGTTCGACAACGGGAGATTCGCGCAGAATCGTATCCGGGAGCACCGCACCGCCATGCGAGCGCAGTACCAATCCGCGCTGATGCAATTCATTCAAATCGTTGCGGATTGTGACTGCCGAGGTGTTGAACCGCTTGGTTAGCTGGTTGACTTTCACGCGGCCCGCGCTGCGCACGATTTGCAGAATCTGAGTCCGCCGCTCCTCGGCCATCATTCCGTCCAAAGGCGTCTCTGTTTCAGGCGTCCCCATCGCCGGATCGTGGCGGATTGTTTGGTCGGACGAATCCGATATCGAGCTACCCTTGGCCATTCTCAACCTCGTCTTCCCCACTAATGCACTGTGGGACCAGTTTAATTGGTTTACCCGAACTTTTTGAATGAAGATAAGTATCAGGCTTCGGCAAAACGTACCACCCCGTCTTACCCAAAAGGGGGACTGGGGATGAGAAGGCAATCACACTTTCAGAACCTGAGGGAGTAGGATTCTCTGTATGAAACGGGGAGTCTGTTTTGCCGTGGTTTTGGCGATGCCAGGCCTCAGTGCGCCGGCTATCTCGAATTTCACCCGTCATCCAGATTCAAAGGGGCTCTGAGCAGTTTCAGCTCTATACGGAACGCATCATGGAACAGCTAAGCAAATTGGTTATCGATTTCAAGTTGTACTTTCTGTCCATCCGGCATCAACTGAGCGGTGAAGACATCGTGCTCTTCCCCAAGCCTGACGCGGTTGAACAATAAGAGGGATGATTTTATGAGGAAATTGACACATGCCTTAGCGGCTGCGATGGTGATCATGTTGTTGGCAGGCGGGGCCCCAGTGGGGGGCTTGCAGAACGCCAGCGCAGAGAATAATGGCCTCGAGCGCACACCACTTCTCGGCTGGAGCAGTTGGAGTTTCCTCCGCGAGGATCCGACGGCAGCAAAACTTGAAGCCCAGGCGCGAGCAATGCAGGACTCCGGCTTGCAGAAAATCGGTTACACCTACATAAACCTCGACGATTTTTGGTACCAGTGTCCGGGTCCGCAGGGTCCCAATGTCGACTCTTACGGGCGCTGGGTGACGGACCCGTCGAGATTTCCGCCCCAGGGAGATACAAACGGCATCAAGGTAGTCGCTGACTACATTCACAGTCTTGGGATGAAGTTCGGAATCTACGTTACTCCGGGTATTTCGAGTCAGGCGGTAAGTAAGAACACTTCGATTGAAGGCACGCAGTACACGGCCGCACAGATTGCGGTACCGTCAGTAGGGGAGAATAACTACAACTGCAAAGGCATGCTGGGCATTGATTACAGTAAGCCCGGAGCGCAGGAGTTTATCAATTCATGGGTCGAGATGCTTGCGGGATGGGACATCGATTACATCAAAATCGACGGCATGAAGAACAGCAACGCCCCTGACGTTGAGGCATGGTCGGACGCAATTCGGAAAATCGGGCGGCCGATCGTACTTGATGTCACACAGGGAAGCTTTACACAAGCCCTCACCCCAACATTGATGAAGTACGCAGATCAATGGGAATTCGCACCCGACGTCGAATGCTATAAATGCGAAAAGGGCGGCAGCAGTTACCCGCTCACAAGCTGGAAAGATATTGCGAAGCGCTTCAACTTTGTGGCCGATTGGCAGCCTTACTCTGGCTCGGGGAGGTTCAACGACTATGACTCGATCGAGATAGGGAATGGCAGCAACGACGGGCTTACTCCAAACGAGCGTCAGACTCAGATGAGCCTGTGGGTCCTTGGATCGGCGCCCCTCATCCTCGGCGTCGATCTTACTAACCTCGACCAACTGGATCTAGAGAAATACCTTAGAAACACGGCAGTCCTCGCCGTTGACCAGGATTCCATCGCCGCGAAAAGGGTTGTCAATTCCGGTGACCAGCAGGTGTTCGTCAAGATGGAAACGAGTGGAGACGCGATCGTCGGTTTGTTCAACACCGGCGGGAAAGATGAAAAGGTATCCATACAAGCGTCTGCCTTGGGCCTCTCCGAGAATAATCGTGGCTATTCCACACAGAACCTGTGGACAGGCGAGATGAAGAAGACAGGCAGCACGATCGATGGTATGGTCCCATCGCATGGAGTCGTTCTATACCGCGTCAAGGTACTTTGATATTCGTCGAATTGGAGCGGCGCAGGTGCAAATGCAACTAAGGGGATTCGTGCCGAATTCTGGTCGGCATATTTGACAGTTTCCCGTGGGAGTAAATCGCCTGCGCCGCGTTTTGGAACGTAACTTCCGGCCTGGTAGCTTGTGACTTGTCGAAATGGTGGTGGCCAGGGACGCTACCATATTGCCGTAACATGCCTGTGTTTCTTATTGAGGAAATGCTTGGGTAAGTCCAAGACGAACTGAGAGCAAAGAAATCCCTATCTTGGCTCCTGTTCTGTCCCACTCGGTGACAACTGGAGGGCCACGTGGCCGGAATGCCGACTTTTCGCACAATTGGATTGCATCGGGGAAATGCGCCCATTCTGATTCCAAGCCTCTGGCCCCTTTTCCAAGGATCTATTCCGCAATCAGTGCAGAAAGCAAGATTGATGAGTGATTTGGCCTTGTCAACAGTTGAGGATTTCCGTTGAGGAAAATCCTGTGCGCTGGTCGGCATCGGCAACTTCACCTTGAACCCACGCCCATCCTGCAGAGCTTATGAACTATCGGCGCCAATACCCTGCGATTGAATCGGGAGAACGCGCCTTCCGAGCGGAAGGTATCCTTCGCCTGTTTCGAGAAAAGTCAGCCAGGAATGGTTCCGAGCGAGTACCTGTTCGAGTTCCGGCTCGCAGAGAACCATGCACGCGGTGGAGAGCGCATCAGATTCAGCAGCAGTATCGGCAAGTGCCCACGCACGCATTTTCCGCGATGCCGGGCGCCCGTGACGGGGATCAAGAATGTGAGGTCCTTGTACCGCCAACCCTGAACCGCTCAATGAAGCGTGAGTCAGAAAGAACCTGTGCGATGCGGCCTCTTCACCCAGGCCGCAGGACCACCCTGGGCTATCGGCAGGCGGATCCCCGGCTAGTACGCTGCTGCAGCCGGCGATAAGCAAAAACGAGTGGCAATCCCACTGGCACAGTAATTCGGCCATGCGGTCCAGCGCGAATCCCTTGCCAATGGCGCCCAGATCGAATTGAAGCTGGCCGCTGATACAAAGAATGGATTGCTCATTCGACAATAGACTCCACTCGGGAAGGGAACGCTGACTTGTCAGGGCCGCGGGAGTCGCGCAAAATGCGTGGTGCGTGGCCTGTTCCATCCGCTCCACAATTTGCAGGCAGGCAAAGGCCGGCTCGCTCAAGCGCATCGTCTCACCAGGCGCCAGATCTCCGATGCGCGCAATATCGCTGTTACTTCGAAAGCGGCTCAAGCGCGCTTCCAGGGTCTCGACCAGATCGAATGCAGCTTGTGCAGCCTGCGCGGCGTACATTTTCTCATCGCAGTTGATGCGCGCCTGAAAGTGGGTCGCCATGGCGTGGTCGCTGAATTGATGAATATCACTCATTGGATTTCATTTGGATGCGGGCGACCACAACAGGATAAGCACGCCAGGGCGGACTCCGAAGAACTCCGGACGAAACCTCCTGAGTCTATCGGCGTACTGATCCGCAGCTTCTGTGGAAGTGATATAGAAATCCGCATCTCCAGGTTGCTGGCCCGGCTGCCAGAAACCGACGGCGGAAAAGTTCCGCAAGTACCACGGAAGAGGCCAGGGATCGGCAGCAATTACCGTAATGCGCGGCGCGGTTATTCCATTCTGGCGAGCTAAATCTGCGATCTCTGTGGGTAGCGCTAGAATATCTTCCGAAGTCTGCGAATAGGCATACGGATTGCTCTCGTCCGCCGGATAAAGAAAGACGCGTTGGCGCGTGTCGTGCGCAATAACGACGCCAGTCAAGGCTGCGAGAACGCAGAATGCTGGAACGGTTGCGCGCTGAGGGAATTTCGTTGTGCTCCACCGCCAGAGCGTCTCGGCCGCGCTGGCGGCGAATAACGTCATCGGAAGCCACAGATTGAGCGCGAGCCATGGTGTCTTGTATGGAATCAGGCTGTAGATAATGGCAATCGACAATCCGTAGTATGCGAGCCAATGATAAGGCGAAGCATCACGTCTTCTGATTACGATGATGAGCCCGAGGCAGGCGAAGGCCACAAGCACTCCACCGGACCAGCCGGCAACGAGAAGCTGTCCGAAATACCAGAACGGCTTCTCATGACCTTGACCCGCCGCGCGTGCAAACAGGTTGGGGGCGGCATGGATTAGTGCGGGCAGGGCTTTCCAGTTTCTGCCAAACCAGGTAAATAAGGCTGCGCTGAGCAACAGAAAAGAGATGCCCGCGGCAAATATCGTCTTCCACTGGCCCTGTCGCGTTTGGCGCGTTTCGCGCACGCTCGTGAACTTGACCACAATGGCAGCGGCAGCAAGGGCAAAAAAGTGAAGGAGTGCCGTCTCCTTCGAAGCCAGCATGAGAGCAGCACACAAGCCTGCAAGCGCTGCCTGGCGAGCAGAGCGCGTTTGCGTTGCGCGCCAACCAGACAGGATCAGTCCGAACGTCGCCATGCAGAATAGTGATTCATGGATGAAATACCTGTCGTAGTAAACAGGCAACGGAGCGACGGCAAACAGAATCGCTGCGAGCAGGCTGGGGATGAAGCCGAACATTTCAACGGCAGCGCCGAAAAGTAAAATCGTGATGGTCCCCGCCACGACTGGCACCAGTCGCAACTCTGATTCCGTCAGGTCAGAGAATGACTTCGCTCCCTGCGCTCTGACCATCGGCAGAGCAAGGGCCGCCAGCGCAGGACCATGGCGATCTTGCGGATCATAGTTGTAAGGCTCTTTGGCAAGCAGTTGTCCAACGATGTAGGCGTTGACGGCTTCGTCGGTATGCATGGGCCGAGCGCTTAGTTGCGGGAAGCGAACTGCCAGTCCGACAAGCGCGACGATGAAGAAAGCGATCCAGCCAGCCCAACGCGAAGCGGTAGCTGCGCTTTCCATTAGTGCGCTACCCCGGCGGCTAAGTTCAGGCAGGCTTGCCCCACACTTCAACCTCGATGTAGTCGTTCAATTTGTTAGTCGTGTTCCCGTTGCTGTAGAGGCGAACATAACGGCCATTCGTGCCCTTGGCATCAATCAACTTACCCTGGTAGGTTTCAACGTAATTCAAGTCCTTACCCGCGCCGGCTCCAAGTTCGCCTTTGAAGTCATTGTTGAAGATGGTCGTCACGCCTGACTTAAACGTGGGGTCATTGGATATTTGGACGATTACATCGCGGTAGACGCGCGCCTGCGAGTGGAAATGCCACATAAGAACGGCATAGATGTTGGCGCTCTTTGCCAGGTCGATCTGAACCCATTGTTTGCCCGGTCCGAGTTCGACCCATGAGCCCTCGTCGCCGGCCTTGTCGCCATCGGTGACGAGGTCCAACGTGCCGACCACAGGATTGTTGTCGCTCGATGTAACTTTCTTCCCTTTAGCGAGATTGACAGTTCCCGCGGGAACCATGAAGTCCGGGCGCTTGCCCTTCATCGGCGGCTCAAGGTTGGGCACATTCAGCGGAACAGGCGTGCCGACGAACAGAGGACGAGGCAGTTGGGTCTTCAGCGGGACTTTGTCCTGCGCCAGAGCTGCACTGGCAGCGACAACGAATGCGGCCACAAAAGACCAATAACGGAAAAGGATCGTTTTCATAATCTCAGGCTTCGACTTCTTCGCTGGTGATCAAAAGCTTCTTCTCGGCCCCCACCGCATCGTTGGCTTTGTGAATAACGTACTCACTCGTGAAAGCCTCATCGCCAGGGCAATTCAACTTGGCCGTTCCCCGGATCGCGTTGAAGAAGTTCTCCAGGTGGGGTTGATGCGGGGGTTTATTAAAGAACACAGGAATCTCATATTGCGCAAGTTGCGCGGTTTCCCGCACGTCTACCTTCGTGGCGTCACCGGATGTCTGAATTGCACGCACATAGCCCTTCTGTGCCAGGTCGTCCCATGAAACCGCATCGGCGCGAGCTTCACGATAGATAGCGCAGAGCGACGGATCTTCTGACATTTTGATGGTGCCGTCGTCCCCCATAAACGATTCAAAGTAGCCGCCCCCGGCGCTGGTAGTTGTCTGCACCTGGTAAAATGCGCGCGCAACACCCTGGGCCAGGGGATACTCGTAAATGACCATGGCGTTGTCATACCAGTCGTGATTTTTGAAGTAGTCCAGGCCACCGCTGGCGACTACGGATTTGGGCGTCATACCGAGCCACCAATTGAAGATGTCGATCTGGTGCGCTCCGAGATCGGATAAGGGACCGCCGCCGAGGCCTTTGTACCAGCGCCAGTTGCGGAACTGGTGCATGTCTTTATAGCCGTATTTTGCGAGCATGCTTGCGGGCATCTCAAATTTCTTGGGCCATCCGAAGTCCTCTTTGACCGCGCGATTCCATTGTCCCTGCACAGCAGTGAGCCGCCCGCAAAACTGGGCATCGTGAAGCAGCTTGTTTAGCGTGAATACATACCGCGGGTTGCTGCGGCGTTGATGACCGATCTGCAACAGCTTTCCGGTTGTCACGCATGGTCTGCACCATGGAGCGCGCACCTTCAATCGTGTTGCTCATCATTTTTTCGCAGTACACATCGAGATCGGCCTTGAGGCAGGTGTTGGTCATCGGCGCATGACAGAAGTCCGGTGTCGCAATGACAACCGCCTGAAGATCTTTTTCTTTGGCGAGCAGATCCTCATAATTCTCGTAAGCGCGGACTTCGTTCCCCAACTTCTGCAGGTAGCGCTCGCCTTCGCCGCGGTGGTACTCCCAGATGTCACAGAGGGCAACCAGCCGGACACCTTCAATGTTCAGGAGCGACTCGAGCAGAACCTGCCCTTCCTCGCCATATCCAATGAGGGCGACATTGATGGTATTCAGCGAAGACTTCTTGATGGCGGCCTTCTGTTCGCTGGAATCGGACTTGCAGGCTTCCAACAGCAGGGCGGCGCTCGTCACCGCTGTTGCGCTGATAAACTCACGACGATTCAACTTGTCTACCATTTTTTCAGAACCGCAAACCTGTTGTGCTGGACGAGCAAAAACGCGGCAGCTACCAGGCCGATATGAATGCCAAGATACGCCACGCCATCGTTCGAATCAATTAGAACAAGGCCAACCGTCAGCGCGATGAAGAGCAATCCCTGTACAAGCAATGACACGCGCGTGCCCAGTCCGACGATGAGCATGATTCCGGTCAGAATGAACGCCGGGCCAAGCATTCGATCGAACACCGTTAATGCGAATTTCGGAAACAGCGGATCATTCGCGAACTTGTCTCTGAGTCCCACAGGCATTCCCGCATAATTAGCCAACGCGTAGGACTTCACGCTCACGTTGACCATCACGCCGCTTGCATCCGGCTGGCCGGTAGAAGGATCGATGAGCGGCATTGCAACCGATTTGTATGCGGCAAACTTCTGAATGCCGACGAACAGCGCACGAAAACCCAGCCATAGTCGCAAAACCAGAAAAGCGAAGGTAAAGTCCCACGCTACTTTCTGGACTGGAGACACTCTTATTTCTGTTGAAGCAGCCATGTATCCTCAGGCGATGAAGATGCGTTAAATCGTAAGGTTCTTCAAGTACTCTGCGTCCACCTTCAGCGATTCCTTCCAGGGCATATCGAATGCCTCCTGCTCGACGAAGGCGTGCGTAATCTTCTGGTTTTCGGCAGCCTGCGCAAAGATCGGCCGGTAGTCAATCGATCCGCGGCCCAACTCCGTCACCTTTGCCTCTTCATGCGTCGCGTACGAGATGTTCGGCGGAAGGTGGAAGTCTTTTACGTGCAACATCGAGAAGCGGTGTGGATACTTTTTCATCAGGGCGGCGGGATCATGACCTGCGACCTTCACCCAGCCCATATCCATTTCAAAGGTCATCTTGTCTGGCTCGCAGAACTCGAGCAGCACCTCGTAGGGCACCTTGTCATCGACCGGCTTAAACTCCACCCAGTGATTGTGGTAGCCAAAGGTGATGCCTGCCTGTTTCAGTTTCTCACCGGTCTTGTTGAATTCCTCAGCGTTGTACTTCCAGTCATCAATCGCAAGCGGCCCAGCCTTTTGGCCGGAAGCAGGGGAGCTCTTGCGTCCCGGTCCTGGACAGATGATGTAACTCACTCCGATGGTCTTCTCAAATTCTGTTGTGGAGTCCAGGTCCCGGGTAACATCGACAAACGAACGATGTGCGCTGACGCATTTCAGCCCCACCTGGTCGAGCGCCCCACGGATCTCCGCTGCGGGTTTGTTCGGCATCGCGGCAGACTCCACTTCAAGATACCCGGCCTCGCGCACTGCCGCCAGCGTTCCTTCAAAGTCCTGTGCCATCTGCTGCCGCACGCTGTACAACTGGATGCCTGGCGTTAGTCCTAATGGCGTTCCAAACGTGAACTTCGTTGAAGAGACTGCTGCGACTGCGGCTACCCCGCCGATAAAGTTTCTGCGCGTTACGGGTTGCATTATCCCTCCAACCGAATTGACCATTGTATCGTCGGCCGGTGCTTGCGCCAAACCACGGAGCTCTCGAAGTCATGCCGAGAACCGGTACTCGACTGAATGAGGACCGGGAAAGAACGATTGGATTTCTAGCTCATCTGCCAGGGTCCACGGTATTCGCGCGTCATCAATTTGCTCGCTTCCGGATCGCCGATGATCTTCTCTTCCTTTGCATCCCATTGGATCTTCTTTCCAGTGAGCATCGAAATAAGGCAAAGGTGTCCGGGAATCGCAGAATTGTGTCCGATTTCTACGGGTGTCACGGTCGCCTGACGTGTTTTGACGCAATCCAGAAAGTTCTGCTGATGATCGGATGAGGTATATAGCTTGACCTTGCGCAGTTCCCTCGGAAGGTATTTACCTTGCTTCCATGCTTCATTGGAGGCGTCAAATCCATCGCGATCGACCCATACCCAGCCCTCGGTGCCAATCCACTTCACCCCCATCTTGATATCGGCGTAGCCACCGGCTATTGTCATGGTGACGCTCCGCGGGTATTTCAGTTCGAACCGGTACTTCGGCGCGGTATTCCACACCGCGTTGGGCGGTGGGAGTTCGCCACTGCCTTCCACTTCCGTCGGACCGGTGTGATCGAAATCAAGCCCCCAGTGAGCGATATCGCAATGGTGACCGATCCAATCCATAAGTTCGCCTCCGCCGGTGTTGTAGTTCCAGCGCCAGGATTTGTGGGAACGAGCCCTGATGTATGGCTCCATCTTCGACGGGCCAATCCACATCTCGTAGTCCAGTTCCTTGGGAGGATCGGTGACGAGCAGATCCCAGGCAGGCGTGCCTGACACAATCTGCTCGAGGCTGGCCACGTTTTGCCCCTTGGATGCCAGGTTCGCGAGTGCCTCCTTCCCTACGTCGTCGAAGTCTGAGTTGCCGCCGGGCAGGCCGACTTCGACACTGGTCACCTCGCCAATCAGCCCGTTTCGAACGATCTCCGCGGCTTTATGAAACATGGGAACGGAACGCTGCCATGATCCCATCTGCCAGATGATCTGATTCTTCTGGACGGCGCGCACGATCGATTGCTGTTCGGCAATGGTGTGTGCCAAAGGCTTTTCGCCGTAGATATCTTTCTTGCGCCGGGCGGCTTCGGTGGCCACGATCTCATGCCAGTGGTCGGGCACGGCGATCATAACGGCATCGATATCGTCACGAGCTAGTAGCTCGCGATAATCGTGGTAGCCCTTGCAATCCTCGTTCCCGTAAGCGTCATTAACCTTCTTGAGGGCAGCTTGCAGGTGATTGGCATCGATGTCACACGCGGCTACCACCTGGCAGTCCGGCAATGTCAGGAAGGCGTCTGTGTTGTTAGGTCCCTGCCACCCCATGCCGATCACGCCGAGGTTGATGCGGTTATTGGCCGCTGTTGTAGGAGTCTGCGCTCGAGCGCTGCGAAGAACTGCGGGAAGAATGGCAGCAGACCCGGCTGTCTTCAGAAAGCGACGACGATCAAAGGGGCGAAGGAGGGACTCAAATCCAGATTGTTGTGGCATCACCTATCCCAATATCATTTCATACGGAGGAACTGAAATGATTTATATCACTTTTCACAGGCAGGTTGACTTGGAGACGCCCGGTTCCGGTCCCATTTAGTTACGCGATCGCTGGTATGTCCATTCTGGAGGCATCGTTTGAGTCGGGCGACCGCGGCGCCGCCACTAGCTTTCAGGTTTCAAGCAGCGACACATTGCGAATCTCCGCGCGCTGATCCTTCGATGACTCGACTAACAATGTCTTCAATTCCCACGGTGCAAGGTCAACGGTATGATCAAGCCCCAGCAATGAGCTCTTAAGCGATGCTTGAACTGCGCTCCCGGCCCGCTCTTGGAGCCGGATAATTGTTCCGCCCTGAGCGCCTTCGGGACGCTTGATTGCGAGGACCCAAACACTGGCAGGCATGATTTCAAGGAACGACTGCTCCCATGGTTCAGTGCCACGATGAGCAGAGTCTGCCACAAATTCGGCTGGTGTCTGCAATTCCTCCGCCCGCCGGTCGAGCGATAGCTCTCGATATGTTCCGCGTCTGCCCATCAGCCAGAATGTCCGTTCCTGGCGGCCTTGATCCTGCCAGGCGTTGTTGTCGTTGTGCGGAACCTGCCCTGGGTTGTGGCGGGCGAACGGGGCGGAACGGATCAAGACCGTGCGAAAGAGTCCGTTCAAGCAGTCGTAGCTGTACGTCGAATTGTTGAGAAGCGCCACGGTGTAATCGGGATTGCCAACCTTGCCTTGAACGGCGCCCCAGTCTTGATATGGTTCCTCTTCACCGTTGGTATGGCGTTCAAGAATCGCACCAGGGACCTTCGCGAATACCTTCGGTTGGCTCAGCGCAGTTGGAATCTCGAGCTTAAGCATCTGCTCCTGCTGGCGCCAGTCGATGACAAATCGCAGTTCAAGAAAATCGATACCGGCAAATTGGGCAATATCGAGAACAATCTCCGAATCCATCCAGCGTGCTCGCTGACGGGTTACGCGGGTGACCGGGCCATTTTCGATCACGGTTGAGGAAATGAATGTGGGCCTTCCCATTTCCTGGCGAAATTCATTGATGCCATGTGCCCAGGTGTCAGAGGTATCGGCGATTGCAACCAGGCCCACGGAGCCCGCAAGCAATTCGGTGCCATCCTCCGCCTTGAGCGATGAAACGCCAAAGCCAGTGTCAGAAACCGTGAATGACGTTGGAAATTCTTCGC
Source organism: uncultured Acidobacteriaceae bacterium (assembly GCA_963732165.1). Taxonomy (GTDB): domain Bacteria; phylum Acidobacteriota; class Terriglobia; order Terriglobales; family Acidobacteriaceae; genus Telmatobacter. Next base: position 260,791 of record CAVSYM010000009.1, on the reverse strand, counting down.
CCTTCGGGGCGTCCCCATGCGCTAATTCGAAGACCTTGTAGCCGCAAGGCGGCAGGTCAACCCATGCCGAGAGACGCGGATTGAAGGTGCTCATGCTTGCAGAAGTACGCCATTGAATCGGCACTTTGGCGCCATCGTTCGAGGTGAGATGAGTAACCTCCGCTCGGCTGCTTGGATTTCTCTCAGAGTAGTATTCGACAAGAGCTTTGCGTTTCCATGGGAGCGGGTTGAAGAGGAATACCGCACCTTCCCTAACCGAACTCAAGTCGACGCGCTTTGCCATGGTTTCAAGGCACTCTATCTTCGAGGTCTGCGCAACCTCGCATGCGTAGCCGACGCTATCGCGCACATCCTGATAGTCGGAGTAAAGAGATGTCCCCGCCATCATGTCGTGAAACTGGCAGAACAAAACCTTCCACCAACTCTCGGCATATTGGTCGGCCGGGTAGCCGTGACCGGCGGTCAAACTCGCGATAAGCGAAATCGTCTCTGCCTCGCCCAGACTTCTCTCGGCTCGACGATTGAGAATCTTGCCCTCTCCGTTCGCCGAGTAGCAACCTCGGGCATGGTGCTGCAGCTCTCCCGTGATAACCGGCAAGGATGCAAATGACGGAGAAGCTTCGATCGCGGTGAAGAAGTCACGCATTGTGCTGAAGCGCAGTTCCGGCAAGGCTGGATCTTTGCGCATCTCAAGAATCTGCCCGATCATTTCTTTGGTGACCGCTCCGCCATGATCGCCAACGCCAAGGAAAAAGCACGTGTGATCGAACCCTGGAGCAAATGCCCCGGTTGCCGCCTGTCGAATGAGATCGGCCCCCGCGGAGTAGTCCTTCCATATCCTCCACGTCAGAACTCGCGACCCGTCGGCGCCCTCCCACCAGAAGAGCAGTGGAAGGTTCATCTCATGCTCCTGGGGCCGCATGAACGAGTAATAGCCATACCCCGCACGTTTCAAGAGGGTCGGCAGGCCCGCCGCGTGGCCGAAGGAATCTGGATTGAAACCGATGCTGACATCGGCACCCAGATTTTGCCGGCAGTACTCCTTGCCATACAGCGAGTCGCGTACGAAGCTCTCCGCTGATGGAATATTGCAATCCGGCTCCACGGGCCATCCGCCAATAACTTCCCATCTGCCTTCCTTCACCCGCTCTTGAATCTCTGCGAACATCGCCGGATCGGCGCGCTGCACCCAACGATAATGTGCCGATGAAGAGTGGCTGTAGCAAAAATCCGGCGTCTCGATCATGCGATTCAGAGCACTTCGAAAAGTGTTGAGCGCCTCGTCCGCGCCATCGCGCCACGGCCAAAGCCACGCCGCATCAATGTGCGAATAGCCAATGATGTGGATGACTTTCCTGTGTCCATCGGGAATATCGGCGATGCCACGGGCGAATGCAGGCATTGCCGCAAACACGCCGAGCGAAGCTGCGCCTTCGCACAGAAACGTACGCCTGGTGAGTCTCAAAGATCGGTGATCCATCATTTCCGTCCTCGCTTGATTGCCTGCGCTGAAAGCGGTGTCGCGTGAAAAGCGCTACATATCAAGGATCATCATAAGGCGCTCTCGAAGGCACGGTTGCCATAGCTTACACTCAAGCTACATGCTCAACCTGGGCTATACCTACACCACCATCATCAGCAGTACATACCGTGGACAAACCCTGCTCTTCTACTTGGCAAGCCTTTACCCCCACTCAACCCCACAAGCATGGCAACAAAAACTGAACGACGGCGAAGTCACCCTCAACAGCGTCACCGCCACCGGAAGCGAATCGGTCACTTCAGGCGAGACCCTTGTCTGGAACCGTCCACCCTGGATCGAACCGGACGCCCCTCTTCACTTCGAATTCCTGTTTGATGACCCCCATCTGTTGGCCGTCAGCAAACCCAGCGGGCTCCCCACACTCCCCGGCGCCGGCTTCATGGAAAACACCCTCCTGCGCCTGGTGCAAAAGCATATTCCCACCGCGAACCCTGTCCACCGGTTGGGCCGAGCCACCTCCGGCATCGTTCTCTTCGCCAAAACACCGCGGGCAGCCTCTAATCTAACCGCAAACTGGAACACACCCAAAACTCAAAAAATCTACCGGGCGTTGGCTCAAAACATTGCACAGCACGACGCCTACGAAATCCTCACACCGATCGGCCTCGTACCGCACCCGCTCATCGGTTCCGTGTGGGCCGCCAACCCAAGTGGCAAACCGTCAAAGTCAATGGCAAAGGTGATCTCACGCACCACAAGTACCACAACATTTGAGGTAAGCCTAAATTCGGGGCGCCCCCATCAAATCAGAATCCATCTGGCGTCCATCGGCCATCCACTGGTAGGCGATCCTCTGTACGGCTCAACCGGCCAGCCTCTTGAAAATCTCCCCGGCCTCCCAGGCGATGGAGGATATTTCCTGCACGCCCAATTTCTGAAATTCCACCACCCCATCACCGGAGAACAAATCAATCTTGAGGCAGCTTTGCCGTCCGGATTCTCATTGCATCAGTAGGTTCACGGCGGGAACCAAGTAAGCGTGGCCGTCGAAGCCTGCGCGATCCCGCCATTCCAAATCCTAACGAAACGCGTTTAATCTCATTCCAATAATGGTGATTGAGGGAACACACGCACCGATCTTTTCCACGCTGCACGGATCTCGCCGAGAAAGCCAAACGCAAGTCGCTTTGAGGTTTTTCCCGAGAGTCGGCCTCGTTATGTGTGCCCTAAGTGAATGCAACAGACACTGGGTCAAACCCCTCGATCCATGCGGTAAAGCAGTCTCCCATAGAAACTGGAACCATGGGACCAAGTGCTCCGGTGAGGACGCAATCACCTGCCATGTTGACGCGTAGCCGACTACACAGCCACGTGGATTACCGCGCAGCGGAAATCGTCAGGCTGCCCGGCAACCGGTGGATTCAGGCCGGTCAATCTCGGGCTCTTCATTAAAATCGCGCCGCTTAGGCACAAAGGCCTGTTCAGCTGTTGCTCAAGTAGTAATTTACGAGTAGCCGGTGATAGGACCTGAACTCTCGAAACGCTTTGCGTCACAACACAGAGCAGAAGCTCAAGGATTGGATTGGCTAGTCGCTGGCGGGTGGGGATAGGTTCTGTCTATTTCGCGTTCGAGTTGTTTGAGAAGCATGAGATTAGGAGCGTCGAGGCCGCGGGCTGATTCGTTGTGCCAGAGGAGGTCTTTTAGTTTGCCATTAGGGCCGAGGGTATATACCTTGAGTTCGTCTTTTTCCACATCCAGGCCGTCTGTTGAGGAGCTACGGTTCGATCCCTCGGAGGCGTCGGCGGGGTCTTGAATAGGGCTGCGGCTCGCAGGGCTATTTGAGCTCCGCGGACTGGTGAGGGTCGGCGTCTCGTTGGGGTTGCTCCTGAAGCGACCCTTGTAGATGACGAGTATGAGGTCGGCCTCGTGACGGGAGCGGCTCAGGGAGTAACGACCCCAGTCTTGGATGGCATCTTGGACATCCAGAATCGCGTTGCGGGTTTGGCGGTCGACGGAGATGTCGGTTATATCGCGCTCATCGAGGGTTTCGACATGGACGGTCTTAGCAGTTTCGAAGACCTCGGGAAGGCCGTGGTGCTTGGGCTTGGCGGACGCAAATCCTGCGACGACCAATAGCATGAGCAAGATGACTGATTTGCGCTCCATGTTGTCTCGCGTGCGGCGTGGATTGACCCGGATCAATGACCTGCCTTTGAATTTCAAAATCATATGCCTTTGGCCGGCGAACGGGATAAGCCCAACCACTAAAGGAACTAGGTTTCTGGAGAATTGTCGCCCACTCTTCAATTGCTTTTTTGGCGACGTCGTGCCTCAGTTGTTGGCAAGAATATACTTGACGGACCACGACATTTCAGGTAACGTAGGGGAATGGAATACGCAGTCAAGACCTTACAGCAAGCTATTGTTCACTTTGCAGACCGTGAGAACTGCCGCAAGTTTATGGTATTCATGCGCTGGCCGGATGGAGTAGCGCGATGCCCTTATTGTGACTCGTCTAAGGTCACTTGGCTTGCGAAGGATGGGCGCTATCGCTGCTATGGGAATCACAAGCCGCAGAAGTTCTCCCTCAAGGTCGGGACCGTGTTTGAGGACTCGCCGATAGGCTTGGATAAGTGGCTTCCCGCTGCATGGTTGATCTGCAACGCCAAGAACGGCATCAGCAGTTACGAGATTGCACGGTCACTCGGAGTCACCCAGAAGACAGCATGGTTCATGATGCACCGCATCAGACTGGCGATGGTCTCTGAGTCGTTCCTGAAAATGGGCGGGGAAGACAGCGGCCCCGTCGAAGTGGATGAGGCTTACATCGGCGGCAAACCGGGAAACAAGCATCTGAGTGTACGCAAGCGCGGCAGTGGCAAGAAATACCTGCTCGATGAGCTTGGATTCCGTGAATCCCTCAATCCTGACTATGTGCCCACTGCCGGACGAGCCACTAAGAAGATTCCCGTCTTCGGGATGCTGGATAGGGAAACTCGACAGGTGCGCACCCAGATCATTCCCGAAGTCAAACGCGAAGTCCTCATGGATGCGATTCTCAATAACATCCTGAAGGGAAGCACCATCTATAGCGATGGACTCCGCGATTACGTCTCGCTCAAGGCTTTGGATTTCGTTCACGAGACCGTGAACCACGTCACCGAATACGTTCGCGGGGAAGTCCATACCAATGGAATTGAGAACTACTGGAGCCTGCTTAAGCGCACCCTCAAGGGCACCTATGTTTCGGTCGAGCCGTTCCACTTGCACCGCTACGCCGATGAGCAGGCTTTCCGGTACAACAACCGCGCAACCAAAGATAATCCGCTGAATGACTCAGACAGGTTTATGCTGGCAATGTCGCAGATAGTTGGTAAAAGGCTGACTTACGCAGAATTGACCGGCAAGGTGCCGGGGGCGGAAACGAACTAATTTGCCCGTCTGGAAAGGGCGCGAGGGACGCGGGAAAAAGAAGACTTGAGTTTTTCCCTTACAGCTTTCTCCGCGTCCAACTCTGCTTTGATTTCACTGTGCGGAACTCGTACTAGCTTCCGCATGAACTTGATAAAGGTCTCAGAATCACCCCTCACGCTGTCGGCAGAGGGCAGTTTCTTTTTAGATTTCGCGCTCGGTTTCGCGTTGCTAGAGTTCCCGCTCATGCCGCTATAAACCTCCGCATAGGCGGAGTGTATCACGACCGCCGGAAGGGCGGACGTGCGCCATCGTATTTCGCTATCATTAGCTGATCTGTCACCTCTAAATCCACCTCCAGAGGATCATCTTCTCGTGGTCTTGAAAAGCTACTTTGACGGCAGCAATCAAGCTGACAGCAGCGAGTATGACCGCATCAGTATCGCCACTGTTTGCGGCACCAGCAAGCAGTGGAAGAGATTTGATACGGAATGGAGAAAAGTTCTATATAAGCACCACGCCGATTACCTGCACACGACGGATGCCGTTTCATTGCAAAAGAACTTCTCAAAGAAAAAGGGATGGAGTGACACGCGAGTAGATGCCTTCATTGGCGATTGCGTTAGTGTAATCGAAAAGACGATAACCATCCCTGACGGAGTTCCGGGGAAGCGCCCTAGGGATGGCTTTTTTCCGGTAACGCTTACGATTCCATTTAAGGATTGGCTGAGGGCTAAAGAAACTGTACCCGAGCTGCCGGATACCATCGAGGAGTTATGCGCTACTGAATCTCTTGCCTTCGCTCTCAAATGGGGCAAATACATTGAAGCTAAGAAGTACGAACTCCATTTCGACCGAGGAGAACCATTCTACGGACACATACTTGACAGATGGCGGCACCCGAAGGCCAAGCAAGACATTACAGTCATGAAGGACGTTATCAGTGTGAGCGAGGATAATTCGATGTATGTTCCTGCTCTGCAAATGGCCGATCTGTTCGCTTGGTGCATAAATCGCAACGACACCGTTTCGAGAGAATGGCACAGAAGACTACACTCTTTGCGATACTGGAGCGCACTTCTCGACTATACCCATCTGATCAAGCCGCAGAGATGGGTTCTGGATAAAGTGGCTTCCTGGGGACTTCCGCATCGCAGATCAAGCGTAAAGAATCTTAGCAAGCCGAAGAAGGATACTAAATAGAAGGGAACCCCATGATTTCACGGTCTGATGCTGAATGGTATGCGTTTATTTTCTTGGCTTGCATCGCCATGTACCGCATTGATCACAAGTTCGATAAAGTCATGAAGGAACTAAAGGAGCTGCGAGAGAAGATCGACAAAAAGTGAAAACCCCCGGTTGCACCCGGAGGCTTTCAATACCGTGATTACCTAGAGCGGATATTACCGCACAAGAGATAGTCATGCAATCTGTCGAAGAACACACAAACACCGTAATCTCACGCGGCGAGTACGAACGGTTGAGTGCTCTTAGCCAAGAGCAGCGTACTCCCGAAGAAAATGAGCAAATTGTTCATTACTACTTAGAACTGTTCGAATCTCCGCCGAGTCTTGGGCCACTCTTTCCAACTCCACCTGTTCCCGCTTTGCTACGTCGCGCCAATGTAATCCGAGACTCGGTTCTTTTTTCGCCGCTTCAGAAAGCACGTGATGAATTGCGCGATAGCTTGCCTGTAAGTGATCGTGAGCATCTACCAGACCCAGAATAGCTGCTCGTATTTCGCTGTCGCTGTCCATAATCCCACCTCTTCCTGTCCCCAAAAGCCTAGTCTTCCCGCAATAGTCCGTCAAGTATGTTTATGCCCAGTTGTTAATCGGGAAGTAACTTCAGGGTGGGGTCAGCATTCATGCGTCGTTCGACAGTGTCGGCATGACGCTTGCTCTTGCCGTCACGCCAATGATTCAGCCAGAGCATCCGGGCTGGCAAGGGTTAAACGCGGATGAATCTAAACTGTTTATTTTATTGAGTTTCTTCTATTTCGTTGGCCTTGGCTGGACACGCCTCGAAGCGATTGGAAAGGTCTTTGGCGGAGAGCGAGGGATTCGAACCCCCGATACCCTCTCGGGTACGTCGGTTTTCAAGACCGATGCCATCAACCACTCGGCCAGCTCTCCGCGGGATGCGAACTTCACCTGTTTCATTAGTTTACTGCAAAGTCGAGTGAAGTAGCTTTTTGCTGAAGTTGCAGACCGGTTGCACGCTCGCTTCGGCGGTGGTTCGCAGATGCCCCGACACGCAAGTTGAAGTCTCTGAAGGGTGCAAAACGCTTCCTTCAAGAAAATGTGCGCCATTCGTAAAATAGCGGGCGCAAAGGGCGTTTGAACTAACTTTGACCCCGACGCCAGCCCTCAACTATCGTGGGCGCAGATGGGCGGATGAGGAAATGCCGCAAGCGGGAACTGAGAGCCAAACACGAAAAAGTTCCCCCTTCACGATTTCTCGCGAAGGGGGAATGCGAACTGAAGCGCGGTCAAGCCTAACGTTGCGAAGGCGATCCGGTCGCTACCACCTGTTGGCTGAACCGTGGCAGGCGCCGAAGCCCTTGTCGCTATAACCACCATTCGCATTCGGTGCAGGAAGTGTAGGGCCATTGCTTAAACCTGTGGGACCTGCCAGTGCCGACTCGAAATCCCACGCGTAGCCGTTCTGATTGAGCGTCAGGCCCATCACGCCCCAGTAGTCCCCGGTATACGCCTGGAGATTTTGTGCGTTGAAACTCACGTTGCCGCTGGGATCCTCCTGGTTTGTTTCGGTACTCCCAGTGGACGTGGCCTGGGCGGACGTTACAGGGGTTAGGACGATCGGATCGAGTGTCTCGCCGCCGCTGCCCACGGTGAATTGCCGTATGCCCCTCACTGGATCGTAATTCCCTGAAGGGTTAAGCGGGCGGTAGCGGGCATAGAGGTGGTCGTGTCCGTTCAGAACCAGATCGGCGTGGTACTGATAGAGCAGTTGCCAAAAGGCCTGAGCGGTCACGCCCTCCTGGCTGATGCCGTTCGTAGCGCTGAACGTGGGCTGATGCCAGTAGGCCAAGGTGCAGGCGGAATGATTCGCCTCGAGATCCTTTTTCAGCCATTCGAGTTCGGCCGCAAACCAGGCGCCCGTGTTCGAGCAGCCGCCCGGCTGCGTCGAGCACTCTATATTGAGCGAAATAAGGTGCCAGGAGCCCAGATTGTACGAGTACCAGCCATCTCCGACTCCAACTCCGACTCCGTCCGGCGGCTCCTCGAAGTGCCCTGCCTGCCCATCCGCCCGTGGAACGGGTTGGGGGTTGGCCTCGGTTGCGCCCGGATAGCCGCACGGGCTCGCCGGCGCGGACGCCGGGTTCGGCGTGTTCGGGTCGTTCCAGACCAGGCCTGATGGGCACGGGTCCGTTATCGTGGCCGTCACAGGAGCGCCTGTGGCATCGATCTGGAAGCCGTTGAAGTAGGAGAAGTAGCCGTAGCCGGCGACGCCGGTCGCGCTATGCTCGTCATAAAACTCGTGGTTGCCAGGCGCGGGCCGCGTGATCATTTTGAAAGCGCCATAGGTCAAATCGTACGATCCCTCAAAGTCGGAATATTGGCCTACCTGGTATTGCAGATCTCCGAGGATCGCGACGAGGTCAGGCTTCATAGCCTCAATTTGATTCGCAGTGGCCTCCTGGGATTGCCACAGAATCCCTGGGGTGCTGGTGTAGGGGGCCTTTGTGCTGGCGCAGCTTTCACCCGCCTTCTCACCACCGGGCTCCGTTTCGCCTGGCTCGCAGGAGACGTCGCCAACCACCGCCAGCACGGGCGAGCGGCCGAGGGTTGCGTAAGGCCAGGTATTGTCTGGCGTCGGATTGCCGTAGGGCCACTGATTGTTGTTGGAGTTTTGATTCTGTGCATTTGCTCCCGCTGTAAATGTCAGCACCGAGACGGCGGCTCCAAAAAACACTGCCTCTCGGAACCTGCCTTGGATCGTCTTCATGCAGACCTCCGGTTCGGATTTGTGGTTGGGGACTTGTCAAAACGTTGGGGAACTTGTCAAGCTGGGGACGCTTGCCAAGTTGGGGATACTTGCCAAACCACTAAGTTCTATCTGTTCAATATTTCTTGTGTGTGTCGAATATGTTAAAAACCTGTTACAGAGATTATTTGCGAAGCGATTTAAATCACAGGCAGGAGGAGTGTCCTTGAAGCTACCGAGGACCAAGAGGCCCGCCGTAAGCGAGGCCGCAGTCGCGCGACGGACAGCTTCCAGGCTAAATTCTCCAGCCAATTCGGCTGGGTCCGATGATCGGGCTCACTCGAAGCTTCCGAATTGGCGACCATCCACCAGCAATCTCCGTTTCGACACAAATGCGCGCTCCTTATCTGCGCTGTCATCCTGAGCAGAGCGCAGCGGAGTCGAAGGATCTGCAGTTGTTTCTCGGAATTCCAACTCCGGCATAACTTCCGGGGTGGCGACAATCCATCCGGAACAAAAGGACGGTCAATAGCGTCTTGAGATGAGGCCGATCCCAAACAATACCAAGCCATATACTGCAGCAAACGAGAAGACCGTCGTCAGCGAGTACAGTATGGGAAACTTGGCTCGGGGTTGTATCCAGCGGGCAAGCAAGACAAGGATACTCATCTGGCTAAGCCACAGCCCTAGGCCGACCGCAAGCATTACCGCAGGCGATGGCCATAACAGCCCTACAACTGCTCCACCGACTAAAGGTATGGCGATAGTTGCCAGCACGGTTCCACTCACCGCCTTGGCCTCTCCGGACGTCGGTTTCCATAAGGTTTCCTCCAAGGACCCGTCTTCTCGTCGCCTCTTGGCGACGAGCAGCACAGGCAATCCGATGGCAGCTGAAATTCCCTCCGCTAGTACTTCGGCGTCCCGTGAATTCAGATAATCCATAGAAGTCGCTCGAATCTGACGCTCCGCCCCATCCGCATCGCGAACTACCAATCGCAACCCGTCCCCAAATACACGACAAAGACGAATCTCTTTCGCCTGAGGTGCCAAGGCGATCTCGACAGCCGTTTCGGAGAACATTCTCGCAACGCGGCCGGGAACGATTCGAATGCGACTCCGCGAGACCTCGAGTCGAGGAAGCGAGCCACGAGGTGGAAATGCGAGCCGCGCAAAGAAAGCAATTGGAGGCACAAACATAAGGATCACTAACCAAGTTGGGGAGAAATAGGACAGCGACTCAAAGAACCTCTCGAATCCAAGCGTCCCTGGCAAAATGCCGAGGAGTATCAAGAGTGCTGCAATGAAACATATTGCGATCACAGTCCGAGCTGTTGGCTGCGGAATCGGAAGAATAATTGAAGGTTCGAGTTCGTGGTGGTTCGCCATCAACTAGAAATAATACTCTGGTGTGATTGCTCCGCCCGGTTAACCGCCAATCCGGAAACTACGCGTTTTAAAGGCGGAGATCCCTAGGAACAACCGCAGATCCCTCACTGCGTTTCGGGATGACAGCGGATTTTTGACGGTTCTGGGCGTGTACGGCAATGCGCTGTTCAGACGTAGCGAAACAGCGCCATGAAACCAAAGTCCATGTGCTGCTGCATATGGCAGTGAAACAGGGTCAGGCCCGGCTGGTCGGCCACCAGGTCCACCGTGGCGCGTCCATATGCGGGAACGATCACCGTGTCTTTCATAATGCCGGCAGTCGGCTTGCCGTTGAATTCGACGAGCTCGAACAGGTGCCTATGGAGATGGAGAGGATGAGAATCGTCGCTGCGATTGTGAAACACCAGCCGGTAGCGGCCTCCCTGCCGGAAAACGAATTCCCGTTCATGCGGATATTCTTTGCCGTTGACCAGCCAGTGATTGATTCCATTGGGTCCGCCAGGCACTTTTTCAAACACCATGTCGATGGTATGGTCTGGCGTGGGATGCGGCGCGGCGGTGCCAAAACCCGTCGTGCCAAATATGCTGTAGTCCCAGCGCCACTTGAGAGGCAGAATCCATTGCGCATGCTGCTTTTGATTGGCGTACTCCACCACTAGCCCCATGCCGGATTGGCGCGCGGCATCGCGGATCTCCCCTAAAATCCAGACGCCCGGATTATTCATCTCGACGATCGCATCCACGCGCTCGCCGGGGGCGATCACAATCACGTCGACCGGCTGAGGCGCGGGCACGGGATTGCCATCGAGAGCGATCACCTGAAACTTGTGGCCGGACAAAGCCACGCGATGAATCTGGGCGGCGCTCGCGTTGAGCAGGTGCATCAGCACGCGTTGACCCGGCTGCACGCGCAGCGGTTCCCCCGCTCCGAGTATCTTGTCGTTAATCGAATAAAGTGGAGCGCTCACCTCCAATCCGTTAGTCCGCAGGTCTGGAGTGGCGGGCTTTTCGGGCATCGGGTCCCTGGGATCGGGCGCCATCTCGTCCGGATCCATCGTAGACAGAAAATATTGCCATTCACGCAGCGCCAGAAAAACTTCCTGGTCGTAGTGTCCAGGGTCATTCGCTCCCCCAGCGTCATTCGCACCATCGATCATGAAAAAACCGAACTGACCGGTGTAGGCGCCGCGATGCAGATCCATCATGGCTGCGGTGTGCGAGTGGTACCATCGCGAACCCGCCGGCGTGGCCACAAATTGATAGCGCCGCCTGCCGTGGGGTGGGACCGGAGGCGTGCCTTCTTCCTCCACCCCGTCCACTTCCGGGGGGACGTGCAGGCCATGCCAGTGCACGTACTCCGGAACGTCGGTGTCGTTCACAACGTCGACGGTGACGCGCTGTCCCTCGCGCACTCGAAGGAGCGGACCGGGAACTTTATTGCTGTAGCCGATTGTGCTGATTACAACCTGCGGGGCCAGCTCGACCAACATGGGCGCGATTTGCAGCGTGAAATCCGCCGCATGCCCCTTCGGCTCCATCGGCGCCTTCGGTCCCATCGGCGCTATCAGATGCTGGGTCGGCCCCGGATCATGCTGGAGGCCTGGCGACTCGCCAAACGCGGGCCGCAGCTTGCCCGCTCCGGTCGCGATCATGGTGGCCCATCCAAGCCGTACAAAATCCCTTCGCTTCACGCGATCCTCATCCCGGCCGCGGATGCCACCATTCTGACGAATACCTCAATAAGAAATGTCGAAATAAAACACTCTCCTGATCGTTTCATATTCAAGCCGTTCCTTCCGCTTGTGGTTGAATGGTTGGACAAAATCCAAGGTACGTGCCCTCACCAGGAGAATGTTTTGAGAGATTTGGACAGAGTTAGCTTAGACCACAGACGGCAGAAATTGGCTCGCATCCGGTTACAGTTTCTCAGAATAGTACCAAACTGACGTGAACGGCGTTTTCGAGGACCTATCCGAAATTCAACACATATTTCACGCTCGACGAGTGATTTGGTCTGAAGTCATCAATCGACAACCAGCCTGTGTGCGCTCGACAACCGAGGGCGCATCTACCATTGCACCTCAAAGCCATCCTTTATTGCGAGCAATCCGGGCCGCTTCGATCCGGTTGGAAGCGTGCAACTTGGAGATGGCCTCGGAGAGATAGTTGCGTACCGTCCCCTCTGTCAGTCGCAGCGAACGCGCCAGTTCAGCGGTAGTCTCACCGTCGCCCGCGCGGCGCAGGATCAAACGTTCTCTATCGGTGAGCGGGTCCTTTTCCGTGCTCCATATCTGCGAGGCCAGTTGGGGATCGACGATGCGAGCCCCGCGGCTGACTTCCCGGACCGCGTCGGCGAGTTCTTCGGAGGGGCGGTCCTTGAGCAGATAGCCAGATGCCCCTGCCTCCAGTGCTCGCCGCAAATATCCCGGACGCGCGAAGGTCGTCAGTATCAGGACGCGTGTATCTGGGTAAAGCTCTTTTACGCGGGCAGTGAGTTCGAGTCCGCTCATCTTCGGCATCTCGATGTCTGTTACCAAAACCTCCGGCTGGTGCTTTCCGACGGCCTGAAGGGCCTGCTCTCCATCGGAAAAGGATCCGAGCACCTCAATATCGGGTTCGATCGAGAGCAGCGCTGCGAGCGCGCCCCGCAACATGCTTTGGTCCTCCGCCAGCACCACGCGTATCTTTTGCGTCAAAAGGTATCCGCCTCTCCCACAATCTGTGACGCCGGTTGTGCCAGTGACTCACTCGCCAGCGGCAAGGTTATCTCAAGGCCCGTTCCTCCATTTGCCGAGACCTGTCACCTTCACGGCCCCGGCCATGGATTGAAGCCGCTCTCGCATGCCACGCAGGCCATTGCCTTCACGAATCTGCCCGCCCAGCCCATTGTCCTCAATCGTGAAATGAATCGTCCTGTCCTTTTCGAGGAGCGCCACGTGGCAGACGGTTGCGTGAGCATGGCGGACGATGTTCGTTACGGCCTCGCGCAGGGCAAGGCAAAGCACGTTGACCTGGCTCGATGAGAGATTCACCGGAGCGAGAGTCGTGGTCAGTTTGACATCGGCGGAAAGCAAGCTTCGCCGGGCGCGGCTGATCTCTGCAGTCAAGTCCTTCGGCGCGGTAGCCGGACACGGCTTCCCTCACCTCGGCGAGGGCATTCCGAGCAGTCTGCTCCGCTTCCACGATCTCGTTCCGGGCGCGGTCCGAGTCGCGGGACAGGAGCCGCCGGGCGAGATCGAGCTTCACCGTAATAACGGTTAAGGTATGGCCAAGAAGATCGTGCAGATCGCGCGCGATGCGCTCGCGCTCCGCTTCCTGGGACAGACGTTCGATCTCGGAATTTGCACGCTCCAGAAGAGAATTGGTTCGTGACTGCTGGGCGAAGGCAAAATTGCTGAGCCCAACGATCACGCAGAAGAAGAGGATGTTCTTCGGCTGTAGCAAAAGGGTGGCCGAGGTATCGAGTCTCCGCCACGACTCCGACCATCATCGCAGCCAGCACCAGGAAGCAGGGTGCGCAAACGGCTGAGGAAAGAGGCAAAGCATCGCGAAAGGGTAGACAAACACTACATAGGCTTGCTGGTTGAGCGGGTAATAAAGAAAGGCGAGGAGAAAGAACAACACAAACGCCACGGCCTGCCGGCGTCCGGTAAGCTTCGCGGCGAGAAAATACAGAATGAGGAAGGCCGCGTAAAAAACCGCGAATTCCATCCAGACCGCAAATGAGTGCCGATAAGCCGGCATGAGAAAGAAATAGGCGGAATAAAGCAACGCCACCGCAGCGCACGATCCAGCGGCCTCGGACAAACTCCCGCTTCGAGTCGGCGATGTGCGTACCCGAAGCTGCCGCGTTTCGCTCTGGTGCGTGTGACTGCCCTTCGCTCATACCTTCATCATCCCACCAGACAAGCTGTCCCTGTACCCAAAGCTGTCATATGGAAGGCATGACAGGTGTCATGATGATACCTGTCATCTCTCATCGATGACAGCTGCTACTGTTTTCTCCTGGCCATTCAGCGCATTCTTCTCTTACGGTCACGCGAGGACGTTCATGAATCTCGAATTCTTTTTTCATGCACTGACAAATGTATGGGTCGTGGGGGAAATCCTCATCGCCCTGCTCACCGACTACACGCCGGGGTGAGGGCAAGATACAAGATCGCGGAACGCAGATCATTCTCTGGGTTGTTATTATTGCATCGTTCAAGATCGACGAGTGGATGCACAGATTTTTCCCGGTCGACATGCCAGGGAGCCATAGCTGGCTGCGGCCGGTGGCCATTGGGATTTTGCATTCTCGGTTTGGGAGTTCGTGCCGTAGCAATCATTACGCTGGGCAGAGCCTTCAGCGCGAACGTCGCGATGCGCGCCGGGCAGAGACTCAGCGAAGCGGACTCTACGCCCTCGTCCGTCATCCTTCCTATCTCGGTCTGGAACTGATTCTCCTGGCTTTCGCTCTTCACTCACGCACGTGGGCCTGTTTTGCCGTTGTCCTTCGTTCCACCCACTCTGGCTGTGTTGTATCGCATTCATGTTGAAGAGACTGCGCTCCGCCTGGCTTTTGGAGCCGAGTACGAAGACTATAGCCGCAGCACAAAGCGGCTGATTCCGGGCGTCTATTGAGTGTTTTTGCACACCCAAGGTGATCTTCCTCAAGTAGCGGCAGACGAGTTGGGGTCCGGAGTTTTCTGAGCGCTCGTCCACCTACACTCGTCCATCTGAGGATCACCTTCAGGCTCAGCTGGTGCATTATCGCCTAGGCACTCATCGATGGAGGATTGGTCCTCAAATCGGCTAGAGTTCACCTACCTCCGCCCTGCGTTTGCATGTAATTCCTGTCTCCCGGCGCAGAATCTTTGTATTGCAAAAACCAGCTCATTGACAGACTTTGCACCAAAACCGTTGTAAACCGAAGTTCGTAACTCTTTATTCCTGACTATCTTGGCCTCTAAGCCCTTCGATTTCATTGGTTTACGTCAAAAGGTAAAAGGTTGAAACGTCTCATAATAAACCACTTAACCCCCAAAAGGGGGTATATATCCCCGGGGTGCTGGAACCGGCCGTTCCGGACTCCGTCCGCCCGTGCCGCCGCGTTAGCATTCTCCCCGAACCGCGACCCACAGGAGATGCAGTTTTGAAAACCAGATACCTGGCGTTCCCGCCTCTGCTTCTGTACGCGGAGCTCGGAGCAAGCCGGCAGACAATGAACACTCCTGCGACTCCCTCCCGCGCCACGCATTCGCTGAAATGGAGACCGAACTCGAACGCTTTCTTGACCTCGAAACGCCCGGAGCGGCAGCGATCGGCCACGCGGAGAATGCAGGCCACGCCGCACTCTCCGCTTTCGTCGCGCGCTTCCCTACTTGAGCCGAATCACTTCTTGCCCTCAAGTTCATCGGCCAATGCGCCCGCGTTATAAATCTTCCTGAGCGCCTCGATCATGCCGGCCGTGTGCACCGCTACTGCGCGGTTCTTGGTTCCGTCGTAAACAAAGTCGCCCGCCAGCGACTCAATGTTGCCGTCAAAGATCAGCCCCACAATCTGGCCCTCGCGGTCGATCACCGGCGAACCCGAATTGCCGCCGATAATATCGGCCGTGCACACAAAATCGAGCGGCGTCGCCAGATCCAGCTTGCCCAGTGCCGCGGATTCTTTCCCGGTCAGGTTGAAGGGCTCTTTGTTACCGAAGCCTGCCGAGCGATCAAACAAGCCGTAATACGTGGTGAACGGTTGGGCGATCGTGCCATTGTAGGGATAGCCATCAACCGTGCCGTAACTCAGCCGCAGCGTAAACGTGGCATCGGGATACGCATCCTTGCCGTACACCGCAAACCGCGCCTTGCCCAGTTTCTCCTCGGCCGGAACCAGCACGCTCTCTTCGCTGTCACGAATGTGCTTGTAGTTGGCGCGCCATATCGGATCGAAACGCCGTGCAGCCTCGATCATCGGATCGGTCGACGCGGCAACCGCGGCTTCTCCGCCATCGATCAGCGCCTTGCGCACCTTGGGATCGGCGAGTTTGGTCTCATCCACCATCTCATCGACGGTCTTGTCGATGTCCGAATTCTGCGTGATCGCCCGAACAAACTCGTCGTTCGCGCCAAGCTGCTCCACGGCCAGGTTCAGGCTGCTCTTCATGAACATCTTTTCCACGTCGGTGTAGACGGGCGCGGGAGAAAACAACTGGTATCGCAGTGACTCGAGGCCCGCCTCGTGATATTGCGGCAGACGCTCGCCGTCGGGCTTCTTCACCTCGGCCACATACTGCACAATTTCAAACGCAATCGAAAACAACTGGCTCCCTGTTCGCCTGAAGAGCTGGTCCTTGATCTCGGGCTTTACATTTTCTTCAACGCGCGCGATTGTCTCCCAGGCATCGCCATATTCAGCCTTCCAGTCGGAATTCGCATCCACTTTCGAGCGCAGATCGTTTTCATCATCCTGTTTCTTTTGCATCACAGACTTATCCATCAGCGCCTGATACCGGCCCTGGTAAGCCTTCAGGCTGTTCTGCAGAAAGAAGACGGTGCTTCCCACCTCGCGTGCCTGGTCGGGCCCCTGCTTCGCAAAGTCTTGCGCGGCTGAAATGCGCGCCTGCAGATAAGCAATCACCGCCGGCTCAACCGTGTCGCGCTCCACCAGCAATTGCGCCATCGTGTCCTGGCGCTCGGTCGATCCCGGATTGCCCGAAACAAAAATCAAATCGCCAGGCGCTGCGCCCCTGGTATTCCACTTCAGATAGTTCTCGGTGTGAATCGGCTTTCCGTCTTCGTATACGCGATAAAGCGCCATGTCGATGTCGTAACGCGGATAGGTAAAGTTGTCAGGATCGCCGCCAAAGAACGCCGCCTGCTGCTCCGGCGCAAACACCAGCCGCACATCGGTGTACGCCTTATATTGATACAGCCAGTACTCGCTGCCGTTGTAAAGCGAAATCACATCGGAACGCAGGCCGCTGGCCTTCTTGCTCTCTTCTTCGATGGCCGCAATCTCGGCTTCCTGCTTCTTCAGCGACTCGGCCTTGTCCGTAATTCCCTTGGTCGCATTCTGAACGCGCTCGGTTACGTCCTTCATGCCCACCAGCACATTGATCTCGAGATCGGGAGACTTCAGCTCCTGGTCCTCACTTGTCGCATAAAACCCGTCGCGAATGTAGTCGTGCTCGGCCGTCGAGTTCTTCTGCAGCTGCGCCCGGGCCACGTGGTGATTGGTCAGCAACAGTCCGTCGGGGCTCACAAAAGAACCCGATCCACCGTCGTTGAGCCGCACGCTCGACAGCCGCACGTGATCGAGCCACTCCCGCGTGGCTTTGAATCCGTATTTGGCCTCAAGTTGCTTTACCGGCAGATTGTCGAATGTCCACATCCCCTCTTCGGCAGGGGCAACGATTGCGGCACTGAGAAGCAAAGCCGCCGGCAACAAAGGCAGGCAGCGGGAGAGTTTTATTTGCATAGGATTCCTCACTCAGGCGCGAGGGAGATGGAAGGGCTTTCAGATCTCCCATTCGCGCAATGAATAAGCTTACTGCCGGGGACGGCGAATACGGAAGTGCGCCCATCAATTTGCGAGAGGCCGCCGGACTCGAGGCACAATGCGCCGGTCAACGGCCACCGTTCATTGCCCTTCCTCTTTCTTTGTTTCCGACGGCGCTTTTTCCGGGGTAGTCAGCGGCGTGGTAATGTCGTCGAGATAATCGGGCACGCCCTCGACGCGTTGCAACTCCGGATAGCGCTCTCCTCCGTGATAGTCAATGTCGGCCATGTGGACGAAAGAATCGGCCTGCACGATCAGGTGAATGGGCTCGGAGCTGGCTTTGGCGGCGCGAATCGCTGACTGCAACGCATCGGGAGAGAAGATGTTTCCATTGACGGCGATAATCTTTTCTCCGGGAGCCAACTGCGCCTTATCGGCAGGGCCATTCCAGAGCACATCTTCGATCTTGCCCTCGTGGTCGAGGCGCAACCCGATGGAGAACCAGCAGTCAGGGCCTCGCGGACGAGGGCTGGGCATGGCCATCACGGTGCGTTCCGTGGGGTTCGGATGATCCTGATAGACAAGCTTGTAACCGCCCTGCTCAATGCCCGCCAGATCGGCATGGGGGTTGATGTTGTCGATGCGGTCGTGCAGAAATGACGCCCAATCGTAGGGGACTACGGCATTCAAATCGGCGACGAGCTCGTCGAATGTGTAAGGGACGATCATGGGCCCGGTGTTGCCGCCCTTGCCCAGGAAGATCCGTTCAAAGTCGCCCAGGTTTTTCTTGTTGCCGGTCTTCTGGCGAATCAGTGTGTCCGCGTCGAGCCACACAAGCTCGCCTTCGTCGTAGTAGTCCTGCCCGCGCCTCCAGTTGTACCAGGGGCTGCCACCGCGCAGAATGCTTGCGGCAATGGCCGTGTCTTCAGTCGATCGCCAGTCGCGCCCCGGAGTGTAATCGAGCATGGCCGCAGTGCGCGCCAGAAAATCGCGATACTGCGCCGGGGATTCAAAGCCGCTGCGAGCAGCCAGCACATCGCCCAGGTACTCGGTCATGCCCTCGTAGACCCATAGCAGCGCACCTTGCTGCGCGGTGGCGAAATCCGGCTGATACAGTCCCGCGGGGCGCCGATACTTGCCGTTCCACGAGTGCGTGAATTCGTGCGGAAGAAGCTCAGCTTCCGGCAAGATATGGGCATCATCGGAATAGCCTTTTTCGCCCACACCGTTGTCTGAAGACTGGCCGTGTTCCAGCCCCTCACCTCCAGCCACGTCAGAGAGCGTGAGCAGGAAGTGATAGACGTGATAATGGTGCGATGTGTATAGGGCATCGGCCTCTCGCACCAGGTTATTCAAGTGCGCCAGCACCGAGGGATGCAGCTCTGAGTCCTCAGGATAGTCGGCAACCACGTCGATAAAATGCTTGGGCGTAATCGAGGGCGCCAGCGAGTATTCGTGAAAATATTGGCCGGAGATCACCGGCGAATCCTCAAGCTGTTCAACATTGGTGGCAGCGAACTCGGTGGTTGATCCGGCGGCCGGAACCGGGTAAGAACTCGAACCGACGGGCGTAAGCGCGGTGCCGACGCCCCATCCCGCGGGAACCTTGAGCAACGGTTGAATGGGGATGTCCCGCACCGGAGTGTTCGCCGGATACAGTAGCAGCTTCTCCCATTCAAGCACCGCCAGCTTTTCTGAGACGCGCGAGGTCACAATGCAATCCAGATGTGCGCGCAGGCTGGTCACGCCTTCGGGAAGGTCCAAATGAAACTCGTACAGATTCACGTCGTCGCGCCGCCAGGGAAGCGTGTGTCCATTGGCGGTAAAGACCACGCCGGCAATGTCGCTCACCGGACCCGTCGGCCGA
The DNA here is from genome assembly GCA_963732165.1 of uncultured Acidobacteriaceae bacterium. GTDB lineage: Bacteria > Acidobacteriota > Terriglobia > Terriglobales > Acidobacteriaceae > Telmatobacter. The sequence goes on along the minus strand of CAVSYM010000009.1, from coordinate 241,219 downwards.
TGGTTCCCCGGGATCCACTGCGGCGTAATGAGCGTCAGCGGGCCAGCCGTGACAGGCAGATCGATATCCGCGTGATAAAGCCTGCGCGGCGCATCGGTGAGGTCGGCCGTGATGCGAATTGGCGAGGCCTGCGCATATGCCGGAACTCCCGAATAAATCAAGGGAAAAAGGCACAGCACTGCCGCGGAAAGGCGCTGCATTGTGAGCATGGGGAAGAATCTCCTGAGAACCAAGATTATCGCAGCAAAGCGGATAACCGGCGACAAGGCCCGCGTCGTCTCCTCAATTCTGCACCATCAATGATGCAAACCAGCCGCTTTTTTGACCATCCAAATTCGTCCGCCCAGATTTCCTCCACCATCCTTCAGCTGCTGGCGATACGCTAGACGCAGGATTCGTGCTTTGTCTGCCCGCGCGAACGAGTTAAGCTAGCTGTAACACTCCATAACTGAACCTCCTGCGCCCTCAAGCACCGGGGGTTTATCTCAGCGGGACCAACCAAACTAAGAAGGAGATACATGTCTACCGACTATCGCAATTTCCTTGCTCTCTCATATGAAGAGCTGGAGGAACTCAATCTGGCAGCCAAGGCTGATCGCGCCAGCCGCGTCGCCGCTGACGAAGTCCGTGACAAGCGCTTGAAGTACCTCACCGACGAAAAGCGGATCAAGGCCGTCACCGTGCTGTTCTCTGACCTCGAGGGACGGTTGCATTTGCTCGACTACGACAAGAAATTCCTGCTCGGCGCTTATGAGAACCTCACCTTCGATGGCTCGTCCATCCGCGGCTTTACCGCGCAGAAAGAAAGCGACCTGCGCCTCGGCATCGACTGGAGCGCCTTCTACTGGGTGCCCGCCGATGTATTCGGAAACGGCAAGGTCGTGGTGTTCGGCGACGTGATTGATAAAGACGGCACACAGTACTCGGGCGACATGCGCGGCGTGCTGAAAGGCTACTCAGAAGCGCTATTCAAGGAAAAGAAATATACCCTGAACGCCGCTACTGAGATTGAGGGCTTCCTCTTTGCCGGAAAAGACGCTGAGCAGAACTATCACCTGACCGGGAAATTCGAGTGCATCAACACCGGCGGTTACTATCACGTGCTGCCGCTCGATCCTTTGCGTCAGTTCATCGACACCGCAGCCGAAGTGCAGCGCGCCATGGGCTTCCAGAACGAGAAGGATCACCCTGAAGTGGCGCCGAGCCAGTTCGAAATCAACTTCGGCTATGCCGAGGTGGTGGCCGCGGCCGACCAGATTCAGCTCTACAAGCTGCTCTGCCGCCAGATTGCCGCGAACATGGGCTACACCGCATGCTTCCTGCCCAAGCCGATCGTCGGCGTGAACGGCAGCGGCATGCACACCAATGTCTCGGTCTCAAAAGGCAAGACCAATCTGTTCTGGGATGAGAAGGGCAAAGAGAATCTCTCCAAGTTCGGATGGGACTTCCTCGATCGCATCCTCAGCCAGGCGCTCGATTTGTGCCTGATCTTCAATTCCAGCGTCAATGCCTACCGACGGCTCGATCCGCATTTCGAAGCGCCAAACCAGATTCGCGCCTCGGCCGTCGACCGCGGCGCAATGATCCGTGTTCCCATCGGCAATCACCGTTCCATGCGCACCGAAGTTCGCGCCGTGGCTCCCGACGCCAACCCGTACCTGTCGCTTTACAGCATCTTTAAGACCGGTATCGACGGCACCATCGCCAAACACAAGGACCTGCGCGCGGGCGGCCGTTATCTGCCTGACAATATCCAGACGGCCATCAACGACTTCAAGAACTCCAAGTGGATTGGCGATATTCTCGGTGCCGACGTGCAGGGCCGCTACGCCGACCTGAAGCAAGCCGCCGCCAACCGCTCGCCGCGCGAACTTGGAAGCATCGTGAAGGGCTCCGAGGTGCAGTTCCACCACGCGGTCTACAACCAGTCGCTGTGGAATTTGTTCTAGAACATTGACCGCTTGAATCCGCGCTGTTGTGGGTGCCCCACCCTTGCGACGCTTTTGTTTTTTGTCGTAAAGGTGGGTTACCTCGAATGCCGGGTGCCCCATCCTAACCGCGTCCTTTGCGGCTAGGGTGGGATGCTCCGACCGCTGCTTCTCGTCTCTACCCCATTTCCCGACGGCCCTTATACCTGCCGTGCTCGAATCGCCTTGTGCCCATTTTGGGAACATGCTATCGTATTTGTGTGCGCATCATTGCTCGAAGCACGCTGACGCGGTTTATCGACAATTTAGGGGGACACAAAGACCAGCGTGCGGTTAAGGCTGCCCTTGACTCCTGGTATCAAGAAGCAAAACGGGCCGACTGGAGGAATTCGGCCGATATCAAAGCGAGTTACGTCCACGCCAGCATTGTTGGCGCTGACCGCGTGGTCTTCAACATCAAAGGGAACTCTTATCGCATGGTTGTTACTGTCGACTACAGGCGCGGAATTGTCTTCATCAAGTGGCTCGGAACTCATAGGCAATATGATGAGATCGACGTTAGGACGGTCGAATATGAACCTGAAACCGATCAAGACTAAAACAGACTACGATGCGGCTCTACGCGAGATTGAGCGCCTATGGGGCGCTGAAGAAGGTTCGCCAGAAGGCGACCGCCTTGATGTGCTCGCAACGCTAGTCGATGCCTACGAAGAATCTAACTTCCCCATGGATTTGCCCGATCCGATAGAGGCAATCAGGTTCCGCCTTGAACAGATGGGCGAGGACAGCAAGTCGCTGGTCGGTATTATCGGTAATCGGACCCGCGTCTACGAAGTGCTGCGCCGTGATCGCGGATTATCCCTCGCGATGATTCGACAGATCAATAAGCACCTCGGAATCCCCGCTGAAGTCCTGATTCGGCCAGTTCGAACCAGAAAACGCAAGAAGGCCGCCTAATCAATATCTAACCGGCCGGACCGCCCCCACCCCATTTCCTGATGGCCCCCTTATTCCTGTCGTGTTAGAAACAAAAGAACAGGGTACAGGCGAAGCTTGCTCAAAAATCGAGCCGGCAAGATCGTGACAGGCAAACGGGTTCCCGCACGCCGCGTCAGGTGCCGTCCTTTCCCCTCTATAGTTCAGTCTTCAGGAACCACATCCAGAGGCTCATGAGCATCGGCCATTCAGTGGAACTCGATACGCTTTTCGGCGACTACCCGCTCGACCAGGCATTCGACGAGATGCGCCAGGGCTCGGGTGACCTTCGGCCGCACTATCGTGCCCTTGCCGAAACCCTTGCCGGCCTGCCGCCCGAAGAACTCCAGCGCCGCAAGCAGTCGGCCGATCTCTCCTTCCTTACCCAGGGCATCACCTTCACCGTCTACGGCCGCGAAGAGGGCACCGAGCGCATCTTTCCCTACGATCTGCTCCCACGCATCGTTACCGCTCACGAGTGGGACCGCATTGAGCGCGGCCTGACCCAGCGCATCACCGCTCTCAACCTCTTTCTGCGCGACGTCTACTCCGATGGCAAAATTCTCAACGACCGCGTCATTCCCAGCGAACTGGTCTACAGTTGCAAGCACTATCGCCGGCCCATGCGCGGATTGCAGGTGCCCCGCAACGTGTACATCGCGGTCGTCGGCTCAGACCTTCTGCGCCTCAATAACGGCGACTTCGTCGTGCTCGAAGATAACCTGCGCGTTCCTTCCGGCGTAAGTTACATGCTCACCAATCGCCGCGTCATGAAGCGCACCTTTCCCGCTCTCTTCCAGAGCTACGGCGTGCGCCCAATCGAACATTACCCGCAGGTACTGCTCTCAACGCTGCGCTCGCTCGCGCCCGAAGGCCGCCCCGAGCCGAATATCGTTCTCCTTACGCCCGGCGTCTTCAATTCCGCCTACTTTGAGCACACCTACCTCGCCCGCCAGATGGGCATCGATCTCGTCGAAGGACGCGACCTCGTTACCCACGACAACATCGTCTACATGCGCACCACCGATGGCTTGAAGCGTGTTGACGTCATCTACCGTCGCGTCGACGACGACTTCAGCGATCCGCTTATCTTCCGCCCCGACTCATCGCTCGGCTGCGCCGGCCTCTTTAATGCCTATCGCGCCGGAAACGTTACCGTGGCCAACGCCTTCGGCACCGGCCTGGCCGATGACAAAGCCGTTTATGCTTACGTTCCACGCATGATCCGCTACTACCTCAACGAAGATCCCATCCTGCCCAACGTTGAGACCTTTTTGCTAAGCGAAGAGAAAGAGCGCAGGCACGTGCTCGCCAATCTCGACAAGCTGGTGGTGAAGGCCGTGGGCGAAAGCGGCGGTTACGGCATGCTCATTGGTCCCCACTCCACCGCTCGCCAGCGGGAGGAGTTCGCGCGCCAAATTGAAGCCAACCCGCGCAACTACATCGCCCAACCCACGCTCGATTTTTCGCGCGCGCCCTGCCTTATCGGCGATCGGCTTGAGCCGCGCCACGTGGACCTGCGGCCCTACATTCTCTTTGGAGACAAAGTCAACATCGTTCCCGGAGGACTCACCCGCGTTGCACTTGAGAAGGGCTCGCTGGTGGTCAACTCCTCACAGGGAGGCGGCAGCAAGGACACATGGGTGCTGGAATAATGATCTCAAGTCAGCCGCTGCGGGAGGGCGCCAAAATGCTTTCGCGTGTTGCCGACAGCCTTTATTGGATGAGCCGCTACCTTGAGCGCGCCGAGAACACGGTGCGTCAGCTCGACGTCACGCTCAGCCTCATGCTCGACACCGGAGACGTCGACCTCGAAGCGCGCTGGCAGCGCATGATCGCCGCGCTCGGCAAGCCCGCCGGCATGGACTGGAACGGCAGCATCGAGGCAATGGCCGAGAGTCTCGTCTACGACAGCCTCAGCCCGGCCTCAGTGATTTATTGCCTCAATGGGGCCCGCGAAAACGCCCGCCAGGTGCGCGAAGAAATCTCTTCTGAGATGTGGCAGCGCCTCAACCGCCTTTATCACCAGATGCACTCGCCGCACGCGCAATCCCAGTTCTCAGCCAACACCAGCGACCAGCTCGCCGGGGTCATCGACGGCATCTATCTATTCAAAGGCACCACCGATACCAGCATGATCCACGGCCAGGGGTGGCAATTCATCCGTCTCGGCCGCTACCTTGAGCGCGCTTATTCAACGGCCACGCTGCTTGAGGTCTACCAGCCCGATCTATTCCAACCGCACAGCACGGAAAGTGCCGGCCATTTGTATCTCGAGCTCGTGGGCCTTTTGCGCTGTTGCACTTCGTTTGAGGCCTACTGCCAGGTTTACACCGCTGATATATCTCCCGATCGCATCCTCGAATTCCTGCTGCTCAACCGCGACTTTCCTCACGCTATCCGCTACTGCGTCGACGGCACGCACCAGGCCATTGAGGGCATCCAGCAAACCGGCGGCCGCCGCCCGCCCGAGGAGCTTAAAGCCGGCATCGGCAAACTCAGCGCCATGCTCCGCTACACATCCATCAGCGAAATCATCTCCGGGGATACGGCGGGTTTTCTGCACAACATTCGCGAACAATGCCTGCGCATTCACGAACTCATGTACCGCTATTATGTGCACTATTCAATTCAATCCGCGCTGGCGGTGTAAGGCAGCTTCCAGCCTTCAGCTATCAGCTGTCAGCTCTTTCCCGGATGTATTGAATGAATCGCATTGGCAGTCCGGCAATTCGAGCAATGACATGCTGAAAGCTAAAAGCTGAGAGCTGAAAGCTATTCTTCGGAGCAATTATGAACTTCTACTCCATCCGCCACCTCACGCGCTTCCGCTACTCGAACCCCATCAGCGAGAGCATCATGGAGACGCGCATGCACCCCCGCTCCGACTCGAGCCAGCACTGCCTCACCTTTTCGCTCTCCGTCAGCCCGCGCTGCCGCGTCTTCAGCTATCGTGACCACCTCGGAAACAACGTGCAGCACTTCGACATTCCCGGCGATCACAACCAGCTGGTCATCGTCGCCGAGTCCGTCGTCGAGCAGCAGCCGTTCCCCGATGTTCCCGGCTCTCTCGCGCCCGATGCATGGAACGAACTCGACGCACTCATCACCTCAGGCGACTACTGGGAGATGCTTTTGCCAAGCACCTTCACCGTTGAGACTCCGGCTGTCACTCTGCTTGCTTCACAAATGGGCGTCACGCGCCGCGACGATCCGCTGATGCTGGTGCACGAGCTCAATCAGCGTCTCTACAACTATTTTGAATACGTGCCCCGCCACACCCGCGTCGACTCGCCGATCGACGAGGCCATCGTGAGCGGCAAGGGCGTCTGCCAGGACTTCACGCACACCATGCTTGCGCTTCTACGGCACGTGCGCATTCCCGCGCGATACGTCTCCGGCTATCTCTATCGCAGCCGCGAAGACCACGATCGCTCAACCCCCGACGCAACCCACGCCTGGGTCGAGGCCCTTATCCCGCATATCGGCTGGGTCGGCTTCGACCCCACTAACAACCTCGTCGCGCATCATCGCCACATCCGCACCGCCGTCGGCCGCGACTATGCTGACGTGCCGCCCACGCACGGCGTCTTCCGCGGAAAAACCGACAGCGAACTCTTCGTCGCCGTCCAGGTGGACGCCAGCGAAAGCGCCCCGGCTCTCGACCGCAAACTGCCCATCCCCGAGGATTGGAGCGTCCTTGTCGAACGCGCACAGCAACCGCCCGCCCCTCCCGTGCCCTTCATCGACATGCAGCAAATGCAGCAACAGCAGTGATCGCCGTGCAAGTCAAGCAGTGGCAGCCCGAGTGTCTTTCTGCCTGAACCGCCTGAGCTACTTCTTCTTCCCTGGCAACATCCCCATCAGCTTGCTCACGAATCCGCTTTTCGCCGGCTGCTGACCCGTCGGATTCCCACTCGGCGAGGGTATCTGAGTTGCCGGCTGTGCTGCCGCACCGCCCTTCGTGCCGTTCGCTCCAGCCGTGTTCTCAGCCGTCGCGCCTTTCGCATTCGGCCTAGCTCCCGTCGGCCCCACCGTCGTCGCATCCTTGATCTGCGGAGGCGCGCCATTCGCCGCATTCCTCACCAGGATCGAGATCCTCCGGTTCGATGGATCGTACGGATTACCCTTTACCCTCAGCAGTTGATCGGCATAGCCGCGCACCTGCGTTACCTGGTTGCCCCGCACTCCATCCTGCTGCATGAGCCGACGCGCGGAGTTGGCCCGGTCCGCCGAAAGCTCCCAGTTGCTGTAGCTCGCATCCGTCGAGTACTGCGTTGCGTCCGTGTGCCCCTCGATCAGCAAGTCATTGGGCAGCGTCTTCAGCTCCCCTGCCAGCAGCGCCAGCAGTTCCTGCCCGTTATCGCTCAGCTTCGCGCTGCCGCTCTCATAAAACGTCCCGTTCTTTCCCTCCAGCAGCTCGATCCGCAATCCCTCCGGCGTAATTGTGATCTCAATCTGCTTTGAGAGCTTCTCCAACTCCTTCTTCGCCTGGATCTCCTGCTCCAGCTTATCTTTCAGCTTCTGCAACGCCTCGTCGTGCGTCGTCACCGCAACGCCGTTGCCCGACATCGTTGTCCCCAGCAGGTTCGCCGTCCCCCTGGGATCGTTGAAATACCCGGCCACAGCCTTCTTCACTTGCTCGCTCTGGCTGGTCAGCCACAGCACGATGAAGAGCGCCATCATCGCAGTCACAAAGTCCGCATAGGCCACCTTCCAGGCGCCGCCATGGTGACCGCCATGGCCGCCCTTCTTCTTGATCACGATGATCGGTTGTGTCTTTACCGCCGCCATTATGCTCCGTTCTTCGCTGACCGGGGCCGCGCTCTTAGTCCCTGGCGCCTGGTCCCTGGTGCCTGGTCCCTAGTGCCTGCCTTTACGCCGCAGCCGCCTGCGCCCCGGCAGCATGGCCCTTGCAACCCTTCTCCATCTCGTCAAAGCTTGGCCGCGCATGTGCCGGAATCGCTCTTCTTCCCAGCTCAATTGCAATCATCGGGGCCGCGCCTTTCAAAAACGCCAGCATCAGCACGCGCAGCACATGCAGATAGTCGTTATGGTCGTCGGCCGTCTTGCGCATATTCGCCGCCAGTGGTCCCACCAGCCCGTAGCACAGCAGGATACCCAGAAAAGTTCCTACCAACGCCGCTGCAACGTGCTTGCCGATCTCCTCCGGAGGTCCGCCAAGCGCCCCCATCGTGATTACCACGCCCAGCACCGCTGCCACAATGCCAAGGCCGGGAAGCGAGTCCGCCATCGTCGTCAGTGAATCTACCGGCAGCACTGCGCCCTGGTGATGCACTTCCATGTCCAGCTCCATCATCTGGTCCATGTCAAACGGCTCCACGCCACCGGTGATCGCCGTCCTCAGCGTGTCGCATACGAAATCCATCGCATGGTGGTCGGCCAAAAAATCAGGAAAGTTCTTGAAGATCGCGCTCTCCTTCGGTTTCTCCACATCCATCTCGACGGCCAGCAATCCCTCTTTGCGCACCTTGTTCAGAAACTGGTACATCATCTTCAACGTGCTCAGGTAACGCGCCTTGGTAAACGGCGATCCCTTCAGAATTCCGAGTAATCCCTTCACAATCGCCTGCAGAACGCGCAGCGGATTCGCTACCAGCAACGTCCCTGCGCCTGCGCCGGCGATTATGAGCAGCTCGGCCGGCTGCACCAGCACCGCCATCTGCCCCTTTTCCATCAGGAACCCGCCGATCACCGCGCCAAAAACCACCACAATGCCAATGATGGCGAACATTACTCGCCTCCTGCCGCTTTGCGGCTTTTATCCTGCCCACTGCAATCCTGTTCATCCGGCGTGTTCGCATTCCCGGCTTCATCCTCCGGTGCCGATGCGGTCACACGGTTTCCGCCTGTCGACAAACTGGTCTCCATCGCCTGGCGCGCTCGATCCAGTAAATGGGACAGAGTCTCGCCGGATATTTTGCCCCGCTGCGCAGTGCCAATACTCACCGTCAGTGAGACTCGGTCGCCCCACCAGCGAAAATCCGCGGTCCGAGCCAATCCGGCCAGCATCTGCGCGTGCGCGGTCAGCATTTCGCCGGTGCGCTCGTGCGACACAATCAGGAATTCATCTGCGCCCCAACGCCCGATCTCGTCTGCCGGACGCATTCCCAGCGCAAGAGCGTGGCGCACCTTCGCCAGCATGGCGTTGCACGCGGCAGCGCCGTGCGTTTTGTGCAACTCGTGCGCCTGGTCCACGTTGATCCACAACACGCCAAAGGGCGCACCGCCATTCCCGGAGTCGTCAAACCCCTCCTGCAAGCGTTCTTCGAAATCGGCCTGGCTCTCTTCGAGCTGCTCGCCCTCGGGCATCTCGCCATGCGGCAATGCCTCAAGGCTCGCCGCCGGATGAAACACCACCGCCGTGCCAATGCGCTCACCTGACCCGTCGAGCAGCAGCACCCGCCGTGCAATCGCATCGAAGCAGTGTCCGAACTTGTGCCGTGCGTGCACCAGCATGCTATGGCTCGACTGCGCTCCGGGCGGCAGATCTTCCTGCAGAGCACCATCCTCAAGCAGGGGCTCCAGGGGATCGGGAATCGCGTTCCCAAGTACTTCCGCCCCCCCGTATCCAGTGATCTCCACCGCGGCGCGGTTCCAGAAAACCACCACACGATCTTCGTCAAGCAGCGCAATGCCGTCGGGCCGGCTATCCAGTACCGCTTCCAGCAATTCGACACGATCCGCCATCGCACTTCGCCCCTCACCCAATCAATCGGCGAAACAGGGCATAACTTCATGCGCTTAACCTGTAATAAGAGATCTCAAATGTGGAAATGGGTAAGCTACATTGCCGGCCAGACAAAAATGCGGTGCACCGATGAGCGCACCGTAGATTTACGCTTGATTCCCTTCAATTAAAGTGGGCGAAATACCTCAGTAGCTCCGCACCCACTCCACTATCGACCGCACGGCAACTCCGCTCGGCCCTTTGGCAATGTACGGCCGCGCATCGTCGATCCACGCGAGGCCGGCAATGTCCAGGTGAATCCACGGCGTGTCTTCGACAAACACATGCAGAAACTCGGCAGCGGTGCACGCTCCGCCATGCCGTCCGCCGGTGTTTTTGATGTCGCCGATATCGGACTTGATCTGGTCGGCGTACTCGTCGCCCAGCGGCATGCGCCAGAACTTCTCGCCTGAGACCTTCAGCGCTTCGTCGAATTTGGCGAACGTCGCATCGTCGTTTGAGAACGCGCCCGCATTTACGAGGCCGAGCGCTACGCCAATCGCGCCGGTCAGCGTGGCCGCGTCGATCAGGTGCGTTGCGCCCAGCTGCTTTGCGTAGGCAATCCCGTCGGCCAGAACCAGCCGCCCCTCGGCGTCGGTATTGATAATCTCAATGGTCTTTCCACTCATGGCTGTCTGCACGTCGCCCGGCTTGTATGCCTTGCCGTCGGGCATATTCTCGGCCGCGCATACCACCGCAATGACCCGCACCTTCGGCTTCAGCAGCGCAATCGCCCGCATGGCCCCCAGCATCGCCGCGCCGCCAGCCATGTCGTACTTCATCTTCTCCATGTTGTCCGATGGCTTGATCGAGATTCCGCCGGTGTCGAACGTAATGCCCTTGCCGACAAGCCCGAGCACGGGCCCATCCGTAACGCCCTCCGGCTCATAGCGCAGCACAATCAGCGCTGGCGGCTCGGCCGAACCCTGCGCAACGGCCCAGAACGCGCCCATCTTCAGCTCGTGCAGCTTCTCGGTCGAGTAGACATCCCAGCCGAGGCCCACCGATTGCGCCATCTCCGCCGCACGCTGGCCCAGCACCGTCGGCGTCAGCTTGTTTCCCGGCTCGTTCACCAGGGTGCGCGTAAAGTTCTGGCTCTCGCCCACAATCACACCCTCGTCGAATGACGCCTCGAGGGCTGCCTTTTCTGGCGATTCCGGAGCCACCAGGCGGAACCGCTCGACACTGACATCCTTCCGGTCGCTCTTGTAGGTGTCGGCGTCGAAGTCGCCCACGATTGCGCCTTCTGCAATCGCCCGAGCCACCACTGCGTTCGGCAGCTCTTCGGAAGTGGGGAATGCGACAGCGACCTCTTTTATTCCGCGCGGCTTGGCGTAACGCATCGCCGCTCCCGCCGCGTTACGCACGCCATGCGTCTTGACTTTGGCCAGTTTGCCCAGACCCACAAGCAGCAGCCGCTTCGCCTTTAACCCAGTTGGAGAGTGCAACAGTACGGTCTCATTCACGCCGGCCTTGTATTCGCCGCTGGCGAGTACCGCCGCGGCAGCCGTTTTCAATGTCTGATCGGGAGTCAGCAGCACCGGCAAAGGCTTTGAATCGGGGCCTTTCGCGGTCTGGCTGTCGGTGGCCAGAACGGCCAGTAGTTCAGTCTCAATCTCAGCTAATGGAGAAATGATCAGTTCAGTCTGCATGAGACTATTCTTTCATCTTCAGCTCATGAAGAATGCCGTCGAAAATGGCGCCACGACTTGAGTTTTGGGTTCGAAACCGACCTGAAGTCGCCGAAGGGAGGCGTTTTTTGCATCCAGAAAGGGGCAGGAACGGGCATTAGCTGGCATGCGTGTAACAACTTTTGGTTTGTTATATTTTGGCAAGTTGTTGATTTATTTAATGTTGTTGAGATCGGAGCCTATTGATTTTCCGGTTGTCCCGGGGGAGGGGGGGGTTAGCAAACTGGTTACGGACCGGTCAGATGCCTGACAGTTGAGAATCGGAACGGGTCAATCGTTGGATCGGAGTTGGATCAGCATGAAACGATTGTGCGCCAAGCGGGTGAAATTAACTGCAAACCTGCGCGGCAACGGGAATGTAGGCCCATGAGCGACGTTACCGACCTCTACAACGAAAAGGCTATTGACCCGAAACGAAAATCGCCTCAAAATCGGGAAAATCGGCGTATTGCGCGCAATCGAGCCGGGAAAGGACCGCCCATGCAGCATCGAGGTGAAAAGCTCGTTCGAATCGTCTCTGCCCTGATCACCCTCGGGATGGCAGGCTGCCTGATCGTGTTCGCCATTGGAAAGAGGCTGGACGGGGCGACTATCGCCGCCTACTCGGTCGCGGTAGTTGCCTGCGCTGTGTTTGCGACCCCGTGGCCCTGGCGCGAAACCTCAAGATCCCGCTTCTACGCACTGCTTGGCGTCCTCTGGAGCTCCGCTGCCGCAAGCGCCTGGATTCACGACCAGTCCATGACGGCAACGCTTTACGGCGTCGCTGCCGCGCTCAGCTTCTGGGGCTCGCTCACCAGCGCTTCTCTGCGCAGCGACTCCCATGCCGGCCACGCCGGCCACGCCCAGCAGGCGAAATAATCCGGGGCGAGTCCTTACTCCCTATTCCCTGTTTTTGTGCTTGTTGGCCTTGATGGCTGCCGTTGCCTCGCGGTCGGCTTCGCGGCGGCGCTCGGTCTCCCGCTTATCCCAGTCCTGTTTGCCCTTGGCCAGCGCCAGCTCGCACTTGACCCGCCCATGGCGGAAATACAACCGCACCGGAATGAGCGTATGCCCCTTCACCTGCGTCTTTTGGAGCAGCTTACGCACTTCTCCTCCGTGCAGCAGCAGCTTTCGTGTGCGGGTTTCGTCGTGATTGGCCAGGTTCCCATGAGAGTACGGCCCAATATGCAGATTCAAAAGGAAGGCCTCGCCGTCTTTGATCAGTCCATAGGCGTCTTTCAGGTTGGCCTTGCCCTCGCGGATCGACTTGACCTCGGTGCCGCGCAGGGCAATGCCCGCCTCAAACTTCTCCAGCAGGAAGTAGTTGTGCCCCGCCTGCCGGTTGAAGGCTGCGTCGCGCTCGCCGCTGGCCACGGGGTCGCGCGGGCGCACCGGCTTGGTTGCGCCGGGCGTTTCTTTGGCAACAATCACGTGGCTTGTCTGGCGGGCCATTCGAATCAATCCTCAGGTTTTTATCCTAGCATTCATAAAGTTGCGGCCGGGGCATGCGCAGCCGCTGCGGAGGGCCAGGAAAGACATCGGCAGGAGCTAACTGCCAGTTCCCAAACAGTGAGCGTCGGCCGTGCGTTCAGCCAGGAAAAGGGTGCCTGCGGGCCGGGAGGCCCGCAGGGACAGCCGGTCTGGAGACCGGCGCTACAGAATTGCCAAACCATTCTCTTTATAGGAAGCTTTCAACCGTCGCCCTGCCCCAACCTTCCCACACCCTGCGGAGCCGCCGTAAAATGAACCCTTACTGGCTCGAATTGAATTGCGTCAGCCAACCGAACCGTGGACAGGGCGGCCCAAATACCCCGCCACTTTCAGCCGCACTTTCGCCTGGGAGCAGAATGATCGATCGCACTCAACCTACGGCCGCTGCCGGAATCCGTCTGTCCCGTTGCCGATCCTCAAGACCGTCCGCAGGCCTGGCCGCAGTGATTTGCCTCGCCTTCGCCGGCCTTGCTGCGCCGTTAGCCCTCGCCAAGGGCTCCTCAGCCAACTCACTCTACAAGCACGGCCAGGCAGCCGAGGCTAGCCATGACTTGGACACGGCCTTTGAGGATTACCAGAAGGCCTATCAGAAGAGTCCCAAGGATCTGCGCTTCGAGACCGCCTTCTATCGTGTTCGCATCGCCGCATCGGCGGAGCACGTAAGCCAGGGCCGCAAGCTCTTCGAATCCGGCGACACGCAGGGCGCGCTGGCCGAGTTTCTTCATGCCGCTGAAATTGACCCCGGCAACGAAGCCGCCCAGCAGGAGATCTCCCGCGTCCGCGAAAAGCAGGGCCAGGTATCGCCCACCTCCGAAGCCGCCATTCCAGAACTCGCAGGCGAGCAGGCTGAGCTCGATTCCATCGGTTCACCGGCCCAGCTCAAGCCCGTTTCAAGCGAACCCCTCACCCTGCGCATGACCGAAGACACCAAGGTCATCTATCAGGCCATTGGAAAAGCTGCCGGCATCAACATCCTCTTCGACCCCGACTTCAACTCCAAACGCATCTCGGTTGAGCTCAACAGTGTTTCGCTGCTCGATGCGCTGCGCATCGTCGGCACCATGTCGAACACCTTCTGGCGTCCAGTCACCTCAAACACCATTTTTGTGGCCACCAACTCCCGCGCCAAACGCACCGAGCTAGACGAGCAGGCCGTTCAAACCTTCTACCTGGCCAACGCCTGGCAGCAAAACGATCTCAATGACGTGCAGACGGCGATCCGTAACCTGATGCCCCAATCGAAGCTTTACGCGGTGCAGAGCCAGAACGCGATCGTGATGCGCGGCACGCCCGACGAACTGCTCCTGGCCCAGCAACTGATTGCCGACCTCGACAAACCGCGTCCTGAAGTCGTCGTCGATATGGCTGTACTTGAGGTAAGCAAAAATTGGGAGCGCACCCTCGGCATCTCCTGGCCCAGCAGCGTGGGCGTGGCGCTCCAGCCGCCCTGCACCGGCTCTTCGTGTTCCAGTTCGACGACTTCCGGCACCACAGACACCACCGGCACCACCTCCAACACCAACAGCCCCACGCTTTACTCGCTCTCGCACCTCAAGGCCTCTGACTTTGCGGTCACCATCGGCTCGGCTACGTTAAACCTGCTGCTTACCGACACTGACACGCAGATTCTGCAGGACCCGCGCCTAAGATCCACCGACGGCCAGAAGGCCACCTTTAAGGTCGGCTCCAAAATCCCCATCGCCACCGGTTCTTACCAGACCGGCGCGGCCACGGCGCTGGTCAGCTCGCTGGTCAACACGCAGTTCCAGTATGAAGATGTCGGCGTCGACGTTGAAATGACACCCAGCGTCCATTACGACAACGACGTTACGCTCAAGGTAAAGATCACAATCAGTGCGCAGAGCGGCTCGGTCACCATCAGCGGCGTCACCGAGCCAATTCTGAGCCAGCGAGTCGTCGACCAGGTCATTCGTCTTCATGAAGGCGAGGCCAGTCTCATCGGCGGAATCCAGGACAACCAGGAATCACAGAGCTGGACCGGCGTTCCCGGCCTCAGCTCCATCCCCATCCTCAAGTACCTCTTCGGCTCAAAGGATCACACCGTCCAGAAAGATGAGATTGTATTCGTGGTCGTGCCGCACATTGTGCGTTCACCCGACATCCAGCAGCGCAATCTACGCATGATCGACACCGGCACAGGCCAATCCATCGAACTGCGTCATCTCGATATCGACAATGCGGCTCCGGCGCAGGCTCCCGCGATTCGCCCAACCGCGCTTGAGCAGGAGCCTGGCCAGCAGCCCGCAGGCCAGCGCCCCGGGTTTACGGCAACCGTCCCCGGCCAGAGCGCAGACACAGCCGCGCCCATCGCTCTCGCCCAGATGCGTTCGAACCTGCAGCAGAGCTTCAGCCCTCCGCAGTCAGCGCCACCTCCATCGCAGCCGCCTGGTCAACCAGCGCCTTCGCAATCGGTTCAACCCGCCGCGCAGCAGTCCGCTCAGCCGCCAGGCGCTCCACCGGGTGTATCACCTCAGGCGCCCCGGCCAACCCCCGGTGCGCAAAGCAGCCTTCCCACGCCACAACGCCCTCCGGGACCTGCGTCTTTTGTTTTCAACCCGCCGCCCGGGACCGTCAATAACGGCGCCAGCTTCCAGGTTCCGGTCGTGATCAACGACGGTACCGACGTCTCACTCGTCCCGCTGCAGATTCATTTCGATCCAGCCGTGCTTTCGCTGGTGAATGTTTCCGCCGGCAACCTGCTGAATCGCGATGGCCAGCCCGCCACAATCATTCATAACGTAGATGGCAAGGGAGGGCTGACGGTGGTAGCGTCGCGCCCGCCGCACACCCCGGGTGTGAGCGGAAGCGGCACCATTTGCGTCCTCACATTTCAGGCGAAGGCTCCCGGAACCACCGGCCTCGCCTTTACCAGCGCGTCATATATGAACAGCACCCAGCAGCAGGTACAGGGGCAGGGTGCGCAAACCACCATCGTGGTGAAATAGGAAATGCAAATGCGCGGGCAGCCAGCCAGGACAGCAGGCTCAGGCGAGCGCGGCCTGACTCTCGTCGAGTTGATCGTCACCATCTCGATTCTCTCGATCCTTGCCGGCGCGGCCTACCCAATCGCGCGCTTCCAATACAAGCGCCAGCAAGAGCGCCAGTTACGCTACGACCTGTGGATGATGCGAGACGCGATCGACAAATACAAGGACGCCGCCGACAAAGGCGCCTTCCAGACCAAGGTGGACAGCCAGAACTATCCACCCGATCTGCAGACGCTTGTGGATGGCGTCGACGTACAGGGTAAGAAACTGAGATTTCTCCGGCGCATCCCGATCGATCCCATGACCGGCAACGCCGAGTGGGGACTGCGGTCCATGCAGGACGATCCGGACTCCGACTCGTATGGCGGGCAGAGTGTTTTCGACGTATATTCGAAGTCGGACGGCACCGGCCTCGACGGAACGAAATACAGCACCTGGTGAGCCGGAAAAACTGAGGATTAAGTGCAACACGGACGTCGACAATCCGCGGGCTTCACGCTCATTGAGCTGCTCATCGTGATGACCATCATCGGCATCCTCGCCGTGGTGGCCATTCCGCGCTTCACGCAGTCTATACGCGCGGCCCGCGAGGCTGTGCTGCGCGAAGACCTGCACACCATGCGCGACGCCATCGATTCCTACACCATGGACAAGCAGAAGGCGCCGCAGTCGCTCGACGACCTGGTGCAGAACGGCTACCTGCGCGAAATTCCCATGGACCCGATGACTCACAGCAAAGACTCATGGGTCACCGATAGCGGAGACGCCATGTTCTCGATTGACCAGACCGAGCCCGGCATCGACGATGTTCACTCCGGCTCCGACGAGACCGGCTCAGATGACCAGCCTTATTCCTCCTGGTAGATCGCGGCCTGTTTACAGGCACCAAAGTATAAAGTAGAAGCATGATCCAGCAGAGGCTTCTCTCGCCCGCGACAGGTGTTCGCGCAACCTGCGGCGCAGTTCTCCTAGCCAGCGCACTGCTTCTTCCGCATCTGGCCGCCGCGCAGGCCGCTCCCACCATCACAATTCGCATTCTCGACGGCAAGACCGGGCAGCCCATCAATCCCACAAACCTGATTATTCGCGTCGATCGGAAAGACGAACCAAACAACGAGGGGCTTAAACTCAACGGCGCCGACCCTGCTACTGCCCTGCTGCCTCAGAACGCGACCGTGCTTTCTGTTCAGGGGTCGTACAGTGACTCGATGGAAGTCTACATTAACTGCGATGTCGACGCGGGAAAAGATAGCACCGCGTTGAAGTGGTATTCAATCGCAGACATTCTGAAGACCGGCATGGTGACCCCTGATCTGTGCTTCAAGGGCAAATTCCATAACAAGTTCAACATCGTGCCCAAGCCCGGCGAATTTGTGTTCTTTGTCAGGACGCACAACTGGCATGATGTACTGGTTGACTGACGCTGGCGACTCGGGCCTGGAGCAGATCTGCACTTGCCGCTTGATCACGCACCTCCGGCACTCACCGACTTGATGGCGCTGGTGTATGCAGACTACGTTGCCCTGATGCGCAGCGCGCGAACGGCGGAGCGCGAAGACCTTGGTGGCAAATTGCTTTATGCCGGTAAGCTCGATAACAGCGGAAGGGCAATGACCATTGCGGGCAACATCGCCGCTGCGGCGACACTGGCCGCTACGGCCGATCAGGCCGGCAGCAGGCAGGCAATGCGCGATGGAGCCGTCGACTTTGTCGTTACCACACTCGACGAGGCACTTCGCATTCTCAAGAATCAGGTGCGCAAACGCGAGCCGGTTTCAGTGTGCGTGGGCGCGGCGCCCGATGATATGGAACGCGAGATGCTCGAGCGCGGCGTCGAGCCTGATCTGCTACCGGCTGCTGATTGCGCGCCGTCGAGCTCGCTTGCCAAATTCATCGCGCTGGGCGCACGGCGCATCGAGCCGCAACCAATCCCGACCGGTCAAACGCTCTTCACTTTCGAGATTCCCTTAAACCTCACGCGCGACTCGGCGCGGATTGAAGGGATTCTGGCGGCATCGATTGCGGAAAACGACTTGGTGAATCGTCGCTGGCTCCGGCTCTCACCGCGCTACCTCGGGCCCAATGCGCGGCGCGTGCGCTCGGTAGTGTGCCACGCCGATTCGGTTCGAGAGCTCAGCGACCAGCTTGCACAGTTGAGCAGTTAGATCGAATTCCGAGTTGATGTATCCGAGGCAAAACTTTGTAACAGTCCGCCACCGGCGTCTCCGGCCCGCGATCGATGAATCATTGGGTGCCCCATCCTAACGGCGCATTTTGCCGTTAGGGTGGGACCGCACAACTCTCAATATCTCGGCAGTTGTTTTTGTTTCTTATTAGTCCTCCACCGGCGTCACCGACCCGCAGGGGATGAAACTGTGCCCCATCCATCGGACGTCTTTGTTCTTGTCCGATGGGTGGGAGTCCGCAGAACCCATCCCGTGTTTTGTTGTATTTGCATTTTTGTTTCTGATTAGGGATCGAATTGGGTCTGTATTTGCGCTTCGCTAAGCGTCTGTCATTTCAGGGAGACGTCGCTCTGCCGCCGGAGGAAAGAAAGAGGTATACGGCAGCCCCACAAATGCCCAGATGCGGGATCGCCATCAGCATGTTTCCGCTGTACGGGTTTTACTTGCTGCCTTTTCGTTGATCGCAAATCGCCTTGGGTGGGCGATCCTTGGCGTTCTTTGTTTACCGTACGCCCATCGAACCGTCTCTCGCTGTTCAACCCAAAAGATTTCCGAACACCCCACCCCGGCTAGCCGTCTTAGCGTATGTACGGGGAGTAATATTCTTTGCATCCGGCGGGCGTTTCAAGCCAAATGGCCTATATGGTTCAGCGAGCGCCGAGACGGAGCGTGCGGGCCTTGACCAGCGGCGACGATTTGGAATTCGGGGAGCTGGTTCACCGCCAATCGCGCTTCGTTTACCGCGTCGCCTACGCCGTGCTGCTCAATCGGGCCGATGCCGAGGATGCGGTTCAGGAGACGTTTTTGAAGCTCTATCGCAACGGCGGCTGGCGCAATGTTGAGAACGAACGAGCGTTTTTGGCGCGCGTGGCATGGCGGGTTGCCGTCGACCGGCGGCCGCGGCGCCCCGATGCGCTGAGTTTTGATTCTGACTCGGAACGCGATGCACCGCTTGAACAGCCGTCGCACGATCCCGGCCCCGAACAGGCATTGCTCCTCTCCAATCAACACGCGCGCATTCACGCGATGATCGATGCGCTTCCCGAGGAGCTTCGCCTTCCGCTGATTCTTTCTGCCGGAGACGATCTCAATTCCCGCGAGATTGGCCTCGTTCTCGGCATTCCCGAAGGCACAGTCCGCACGCGCCTGCAAAGGGCTCGCGAGCTGCTCCGCCGGAAACTCGATGCGGCCGGAAACCAGCCTCTTCGCAACTCGCAAGTCCGCGATCCGCAAGTAAAGGGGGCTCCGTATGCCTGAGCACAAAAATCGCGATTTGGATTTCGACAATGAAAGGCCCGGGGGCGAATTCGATCTCCTGCTTCGGTCGTCGCTTGAGACTTACGCCGATCCCGGCCCGGACTCCGGCCTTGCGAAGCGCGTTATGGCCCGGATCGCCGCTGAAGGCGAGCGCGAGCGCTCACGCAGGAAGACTCGCTGGGCAATTGCGCTGCCGCTCGCAGCGTGTTTCATCATTGCGGTGGTGCTTTTGAATTCGAAGTCCATGCATCGCCCTGCGCACCGCATCGACCAGGCGCGCGTGGCATTGCCACAATCAACCGGTGCAGGCCCGAGCGGACCGATTGAGAACTCGCCTTCGATTGCGTCCCGACGCAGCGCCGTCTCGCGGCCGCTGCGGCACTCGTCACGCACTGCAGCCGAGGCAAGGGCCGAGCGCCTGCCCAAGCTCGATGTCTTCCCAACTACGCATCCGCTGACTCCTGAAGAAAAGGCACTCGTCACCTACGTTGCTCACGCACCGGAGGCGGAGCGCAAATCACTGATCGAAGAGCAGAAGCGGTTAGACGCGCCGCTCTCGATTGAAGCCCTCGAAATCAAACCACTCGCACCGCCCGAACCTCAAGGAAATTAAGGAGAATTCCATGCACAAGATCACGATTGTTTGCGTCCTTCTGCTCGCCACCGCAGGTTACGGGCACAGAGTAATTGCGCAGGATCAGCCTAACAACCAGCCGCCGGGCGCGCGCGAGTCGGCGCCACCTGAACACTTTTATCATCTCGACTTTGTCGTCGAGGATCTGAATGCGGAGGGGAAGGTCGTGAACAGCCGCAGCTACTCCACGGTGGTCTCAACGAATGCACATGGCCGCACCATGTCCATCCGCTCCGGCTCCAAAGTTCCCTTCCTTACGGGATCGTACTCTGGCGGCGGGGATGGAAAAGACGCGTCGGCTCCGGTCAATATCCAATATCAATACGAAGACGTAGGTGCGGACTTTGATATTCGCGAAGTTCATGAAATCTCGGGCCAACTTGCGTTTGACGTGACCGCGGTTTTGAGCAGCGTAGCGGCAACACTTGATCCGCATCTCCATGAACCCGTGATTCGCCAGGACAAATGGGAGGCCTTCACTCTAATTCCCATCGGTAAACAGAGCGCGGTCTGCAGTTCCGACTCCGTCGATACCAAGGGCAACACGCGGGTGCTCGTGACGGCTACGGTGATTCAGTAGGCGCGGCGCGCAAGCCATGCGAGAACACCTTTTTGCCTCATTGTGACATTCGAGCCCCGCATATGAGCGATCATAAATAGGTGGAGGATCGAACTTGTCGCAGGCGAACCTCTCACAACAGATGTATGGCGTGGCCGGCCGCTCGACGGCGCAGCGAGTATGCCTCTTGATTTTGCTGGCAGCTTGCACCGCGCTGGCGTGGTGGCTATTGTTCGCCGGAGGTATTGAAGCCGTCGCCGCGCACTTTGGCCGGCATTGGGTGCCCGGCAACCTTCTCCGCCGTGCGGCGCTGGCGACGGCATTCACGATCTATTTCATTCGCGTCCAATTCACAACATTCGTATTTCTCAAACGCGGAATGAGCTGGACCGAGGCCTTTACCATCGCTCCCTGGGTGCTGGTTCTCTACCTGGTCCTGGGGATTGCCGGCGGAACGAATCCGAGCCGATTCGGCGTGGCGGCAATCGCGGGCGCGGTGTTCTTTGTGCTTGGATCGTGGACGAACTCCTTTGCCGAGTATCAGCGCCACGCGTGGAAGCAACGGCCGGAGAATTGGGGAAAGCTCTACACGCATGGGCTTTTCAGCCTGACTCGCCATCCCAACTACCTGGGCGACCTTATTTCGTTTTCAGGCTTGTGCCTGTTGTCAGGACGCTGGTTTACCATGATTGTTCCAGTACTGATGCTGTGCGGTTTTGTTTTTGTGAACGTACCCGCACTCGACACGCACCTGGCAGAACACTACGGCGCAGAGTTCAACGAATATGCGCGGCATACAAGCAAACTTATTCCTTTTGTGTATTGATCTTCTTCCCCGGACCCTTGGTTTCTCCCCATTTGCGACTCACACCGGTGTTCGATGGTGAACGGCAAGACCCCTGACCATCAGGACAGAGAATGGAGACGATCTATGACCTCGGAGAATTTGCCTGTTGAGGCTGCAAAGCACAAACACAAGCCTGATCCTAAACCCGCTCCTACGCCCACGCCCAAACCGGCCGTCACCACTTACACGCTGGTTACCGAGCCGGACCAGGGGTTGACGCCTATTTACAACCTAATTGCGACCGCAACCAAATCCATCGACATGACGATCTACGAGCTCACCGATGTGACGGTGATGGATGCTTTTGCCACCGCTGCAGCGAAGGGCATAACGGTGCGCGTGATCCTGGACCAAAACAGCGAGAAAACGACCAACACGCCGGCATACAACTATCTACTGAAGAACAAATGCAACGTGCATTGGGCGAACCCGGCGTTTGCCGTGACCCACCAGAAGACCATCACCATCGACGCAGCGACGTCGGCGATCATGACGCTCAATCTGACACCCGTCGATTACTCGACGACGCGCGACTTTGCGGTGATCACCAACGACGCGGCAGACGTGGCAGCGATTGAGACAACATTTAACTCGGATTTTACCAACGCCACGATCACTCCGCCCACTGGCGACAACCTGGTCTGGAGCCCGAGCAATTCGCTAAGCTCACTGCTCGCGCTGATCAACGGAGCGCAAAGCTCGCTGCTGCTCTCGCAGGAAGAGTTCGATGAGACCGCGCTCGAGAACGCGCTGCTGGCGGCACTCAAGCGCGGCGTTTCGGTCACCCTGGTGCAGGAGAATCAGGAGAACAAGTACAACACCACGCTGACGGCGCTCAAGACTGCCGGCGCCAAAATCGCGGTGTACACGTCGTCTACTGGCTACTACATCCACGCCAAAACGGTGCTGGCCGATTACGGCACGGCGACCGCGAAGTTGTTTGTGGGATCGGAAAACTTTACGGCCAACTCGCTCGACAATAATCGCGAGCTGGGGCTGATTTTCTCTGACGCGGCGTGCATGACGGGCGTGTACAACGCGATTACGAAGGACTTTGCCGGCGGGACGGCGTATTAAGGAGTCTCGCGACCTGTCGTTCAGTTTGTCAGGACTAAAGGGCTGATCTGCCGGTTCGCGCCACCTCTACGGGGCTGCGGACGTTTTTTGCGCGCCTATGCCCCGGTGCTAAAATTCGAGCCGGCTCGCGGCGCGCAGAATCACTGTGGGCCGGGAAAGAGGAACAGATGAATATCCAGGCTCGAATCCAAACGAAAGCAATGCTGGCACTCTATGCGACTATATCCTGCGCATTCATCGCCAACGCGGCACCAGCGTCTGCGCAAAACGTCAATCTTTTCCCGGCCGATTACCAGAGCCAGTGGACGCGCATTGCAATTCCGCCCACGCATCCGGTAAGCGATATTGCACAGTGGCACATCGATGCCGCGAAGGGCGAGATCAAGTGCGACGGCAACGGCGGCCACGAGTGGCTGCGCTTCAATCGCGAGCTGGGCAACTTTACGTTCCATGTAAAGTGGCGTTTTATTCCGCAGCCGGGATCGCCCCAGTACAACAGCGGCGTGTTCTTTCGAAATGATGAAAACGGAACCATCTGGCATCAGGCCCAGACGTCGACAGGCGGCGGATACATCTTCGGCGAAACCCCGGTCAACGGCAAGCTCACGAGTTTCAATCTTCAGAAAGACATGAAAGAGAACCGGTTGCATCAACCGGGGCAGTGGAATACATACGATATCCGCTGCGTGGGCCCCACCTGCACGCTTGCTGTGAACGGCGAAGTGGTAAATACGGTTCAAACCGGCGTGGAGAAGGGTTATATCGGACTTGAGTCGGAAGGCTTCCCAATCGTATTCAAGGACTTCAAGGTGCGTGAACTCCCCTGACTTCGATCATGAACGCCAGGCCGCAGCGCAACGGCGCCGGGCAACAAATCAATCCACACCCTTTTCCCGTTCGTCTCACCTGTCGATGAGATGAAACTGCATCGCAGGCGCGGGCAAGCCTTCGTATGCGCCGCTGCGTCCTAGGCAGAAGAGAACCACCAGAACGAAAAACCCAGGAGGAATTCGCGAATGGCAGATCTGAAGGGAAAGAAAATTGCGATTCTCGCAACCGACGGCTTTGAGCAATCGGAGTTGATGGAACCACGCAAGGCGCTGGACGCTGCAGGCGCGCAAACGGTGGTGATTGCACCCAAGGCCGGCAAGATCAAGGGATGGAAGCACACGGATTGGGGCGAAACAGTCAACGTGGACAAGGAACTCGGCAAGGCCGATGTGCATGATTTCGATGCGCTTGTGTTGCCGGGCGGTGTCATGAATCCCGACCGCTTGCGCATGGATGCGAAGGCGGTCGATTTCGTAGGGCAGTTCGTCAATTCGGGCAAACCGGTGGCAGCCATCTGCCACGGCCCGTGGACACTGATGGAGACAGGAGCCCTACGCGGTAAAACGGTTACTTCGTGGCCTTCGCTCAAGACCGATATGAAGAACGCCGGCGCGAACTGGGTGGACCAGGAGGTTGCGCGGGACGGACAATTTGTAACCAGCCGCAAGCCCGAAGACATTCCGGCTTTCACGAGGGCGATTATCGAAATTGTGAGTGGGAACGCGCGCCAGACTCGTGCGGCGTAGCGCTCCCGGGACGAAGCTACAGTGGGTACTTTTCGACGTCGATACAGCACCGTGCCACGCTGCGGCTTAACGCCGTGGCGTTGGCCGGTGTATAGCGTGCCAGGCGGCGGAGAATGGCGAGTTGGGTGCGAAGCAAATCGCCCTCGCCACATGCGGCCAGGATGCGGCGCGCTGCGCTCTCAGCTAGGTTCATCGACTCATCGGCAAGCAGGCCGGTCATGGCAGCAGCTACTGTTGCGTTGCTGCGTCCCGCGGCGGTCAGCTTTTGCGCGCGCAGCATCGATGACTCCAGCGCGTAAAGCTGCGCGATCATATCGGCGAGCGCGGCCATAATCTCCTGTTGCTCTTCAAGCCCGCTAACAAAACGCTGACTGGCCACGCCTGCTGCGAACAGCGCAATCTTCTTTGCCGACGCAAGCACTGCGGCTTCGCGTGCAAGCACCTGGCCGGTTTCGCCAACTCCATCAAACGAGGGCGGCGCCATCGCTTCGTCCATCACGCGCTTGATGGCGGGAAGCAACGGCAGCGATCCCTTCATGGCACGCTTCATCAGCCAGCCGGTTACAATCATGCGGTTGATCTCGTTAGTGCCCTCAAAGATGCGGTTGATGCGCGCATCGCGATAAAGCCGCGCAGCTGGATAATCCTCGACGAAGCCGTAGCCGCCCATGGTTGCCACCAGCTCATCGGTCACGTGCGAAATCATTTCGCTTCCGTAGACCTTGAGAATGGAGCACTCAACGGCGTACTCCTCGAATGCTTTTTGTGCATCGTGCCCGGGGTCTTCGCCCGGTGCGGCCAACCGCGCGTCGATCATGCCCGCGGTGCGGTAGGCCATGGATTCGGCGGCAAAAAGCTGTGCCGCGCTCGAAGAGATCTTTTGCTGAATGAGTCCAAACTCTGCGATCGGTTTACCGAATGCGCTCCGCTGCTTGGCGTAGCGGATCATTTCACCCACCGCATTCCGCGCGCCGCCAATACAGGCCACGCCCAGTTTGAGGCGGCCCACGTTGAGCACGTTGAAAGCGATGTGATGGCCCTTGCCGGCTTCGCCCAGAAGATTTCCCTTGGGGATTTTGCAATCAGTGAGAAGCAGCGGGCAGGTGGATGAGCCGTGAATACCGAGCTTGTGCTCTTCTGCGCCGATGGTGAGACCGGGGGTGTCGCGCTCGACTACAAAGGCCGAAAACTTCTCGCCGTCGATTTTGGCGAATACGGTATAGAGGCCGGCGATGCCGCAGTTGGTGATCCAATGTTTTTCGCCGTTGAGAATGTAGTGCTCGCCATCGGGCGAGAGCATGGCGCGGGTGCGGATGTTCATGGCATCGGAGCCCGAGGTGGATTCAGACAGCGCGTAAGCGCCGATGAGCTCGCACGTCGCGAGCCTGGGCAGGTAGCGTGCCTGCAACTCCGGGGTTCCGTACCAGACCAGCGGCAGCGTGGCAATGCCTACGTGGGCGCCGAATGCCGTTGAAAAGCTCGCCAGCACCGAAATGTGATCGGTAACGAGCACGGAGCTGGTTTTGTCCATACTCATGCCGCCGAATTTTTCGGGAATGTCGACGGCGGTGAAGCCGAGTTCGGCGGCCTTGCGCAAAAGGGCGGCCATTGCGCCCGGCTCTTTGGCCTCAAGCGCCGCGACGGCGGGAACAATCTCTTCGCGGGCAAAACGGGCAGCGGTTGCGGCAATCTGGCGCTGCTCTTCGTTCAGGTCTTCGGGAGTTAAGATTTCGGCCGGGGTGCGGTTTTCAACAAGGAAACTGCCGCCCGAGGCGGCGACGATGGGGGAAATAGAGGTGGCAGGCATTAGAGACTTTCTCCGACTGCGCTTTAAGGGTACGGCGGGGGGCGTCGAGGGGGCAAGAAGGCAGCTTTCAGCTATTAGCTATCAGCTTTCAGCTTGTGGGTGCCGAGGTCGGGGTGGTGGTACTGTACTTGCGATCATGCCAAATCAAACGAAAGGGCTGCTGAAGTGGTGGCTCGCGATGGAGTTGGTGGTTGGCTGCGCGGGCTCTTGCGTGGGACAGTATCGCCTCATACCGGGCAAGATTGATGAATCGATAGGCTGCATGCCCTCCACACCCGCGCGAATTTGCCTCGGCACCGGGACCGCTCATTGCTACGCACTCGAAAGCACAAAGGATTACACATTCGGCATGGAACCCAAAGCGACCGAGATTGGAAGGCTCGACGGCCAGCCGGTCGTTCTCTTTTCGGCAATGTTTAGCGGCTGCGGCAGCGGAACATTGACCGACTACTCGCTGTTGACGGTTCGGGCGGGTGAATTTGTGGACCTGCTCCCACATGTTCGGCTCACAAACCAAAGTCAGCATCAACTCTGGAGCTTGCCGCAGGTGTCAAAGTTGCCGGTTCTGGTGACAGCAGATTTCATCTGGGATTTCGACGCTTTTAAGAAATCGAAAGGGCAGGAGGAGACTCATTTCGCGGCGCACAGGTATCATGTTGAGGCCTTTCCGTTCGACCCTAAGAGTGGGCAGTACCTCCAAAAGGTGAGTTTCGACACGACGAACAAGTATCCCGGGCTCGATGAGGTGGACCAGATTGAAGTTGTGGGTGCGGAGAAGCCGCACATTCTGGCTAAGCTCCGCTCCGGGCCTGAAGGCCCACAATCGAAATGAGAGCGAATCAGAGGCCTGAAGGCCCCTGCTCCCTCCTTGTGATGCGCGGCATCCGAGCCGAACCCGCCCATCGCGTAGAATTCTTATTAGCCGGACCGTGGAGGCTTGCCCTGTTTGCCGCATTTATAACTGCTCTTGATTGTGCCTCTTTGCGGGTTGGTGTGCTCCGTCTCCAGGGAGCGTGGGCCGAGTTTTTTGCGCCGCAGAACGGCTGGCGCCACTACTTCAAATCGCAGTACGCCGACACGACATTCAAGGGCCTCTACCACTGGAACGCCTTCGATGCGCTGATGCTGATTCCCTATTTCGCGGTGATGATTCTGCTGGCGCTTTACGGCATTCACCGCTACACGCTTTGCTACCAGTACTACAAGTACAAGAAGAACTACAATCCCAACCCGCCCGCCCAATTTGACGAGCTGCCAATGGTCACGGTGCAGTTGCCCATCTTCAACGAGCAGTTTGTGATCGACCGGCTGATTGAGGCCATTTGCGCCATGGAGTACCCGCGCGACCGGCTCGAGATCCAGCTGCTGGACGACTCAACCGACGAGACCCAGGAAGTGGCCGCGGGCATTGTTGACCGCTACAGGGCGCTGGGCCACCCCATTGAGTACATCCATCGCACCAACCGGTACGGGTTCAAGGCTGGCGCTCTCGATGCCGGGCTTAAAACGGCCAAAGGCGAGTTCGTCGCCATCTTCGATGCGGACTTTGTGCCTCCGCCGGAGTGGCTGATGAAGGTGATCCACCACTTCTCGGAGCCGGGCATCGGCATGGTGCAGACGCGCTGGGGTCACCTGAACCGCAACTACAGCATGCTGACTCAGATTGAGGCCATCCTGCTCGACGGGCACTTTGTGATGGAGCACGGAGCGCGGGCGCGGACGGGCGAGTTCTTCAACTTTAACGGCACGGCAGGCATGTGGCGGCGCAAAGCGATTGAAGACGGCGGCGGCTGGCAACACGACACGCTGACCGAAGACACTGACCTTAGCTACCGCTCGCAGATGGCTGGCTGGAAGTTCAAATACCTGCCCGACGTGGAGTGCCCGTCGGAACTGCCCATCGAGATGACGGCCTTCAAGACGCAGCAGGCGCGCTGGGCCAAGGGGCTCATCCAGACCAGCATCAAGATTCTGCCGCAAGTTTTCCGATCCGGAATGACGCGGCAGAACAAAATCGAGAGTGTGTATCACCTGACGGCGAACCTGAGCTACCCGCTGATGGTCATCATGTCGGCGCTGTTGATTCCGGCCATGATCTGCCGGTTCTACCAGGGCTGGTTTCAGATGCTGCTGATCGACGTGCCGCTGTTTACCGCGTCGACATTTTCGATTGCGGTGTTTTACCTGATGAGCGAGCGGGAGCTTTTCCCCAAGACGTGGAAGAAGACTTTTTACTATTTGCCATTTCTGATGGCGCTGGGCATAGGACTGACGATTACCAACACTAAAGCCGTGATGGAGGCGCTCTTCGGCATTAAGAGCCCATTCGTGCGCACGCCCAAATTCGCCGTAGCCAGGAAGGGCGAAAAGTCGCAGGCGGCCAAGTATCGCAAGCGGCTCAAGCTGGCGCCGTGGATCGAGTTGCTGATGGGTTGCTATTTTGCCGCGGCCATCTGGTACACCTTTACGAACAAGAACTACTTCACTGCGCCGTTTTTGATTTTGTTTGTGGTGGGGTACTGGTACACGGGGTTGATGAGCCTGTTGCAGGGACGGTTTGAGCGCTGGCGGAGCGGCGTGAACACCGAGGAGTCGAGCGCGAAGCCGTACCCGGTGGGGGTGTGATATACAACCTCAACTGATTGTTTGGGATCCCGCAAAGGCAGTTGCAAATCTTGACAAACATGGCGTGGATTTTGAGGAAGCGGCGACGGTTTTTCGGGATCCACTCTTGCTGGTGATCCCCGATTTGGAGCATTCTCAAGAGGAGGAGCGCTGGATCGCCTTGGGAAACTCAATTCGCCAGTTGCTGCTTGTTGTTGTACATACTGAAGATGACTCAACAATTCGGATCGTCAGCGCTCGAAGGGCTGAACCGCGGGAAAGGAGGCAGTATGAACAGTACTCACAAATCGGTTAGGAGCGATGAAATACGCGACGAATATGACTTCTCCAAGGGTGTTCGTGGGAAGTATGTTAAGCGATTCCCTCAAGACGTAGTGATGGTGACGCTTGCCCCCGATGTTGCGGCTGCATTCCCTGACGCGGATTCTGTCAACCAGGCCCTGCGCGTGCTGCTTAAAGCAGCAAAGATGGTAGCGCCAGAGGCCTAACTGCCAAACTATTTCTGAGGCAACCATGCTCATCGACGAAAGAGTCCGTGCCGCCCTCGAAACCTTATCTCCGACTAAGGAAAAGGTCGACTTGGCCGTGAAGACAGCCATAGAGGTAGCCGAACCGTCGCGCGTGATTCTTTTTGGTTCGTGGGCGCGGGGCGAAGCAAAGTGGGACAGCGACCTGGATATGGCCGTAGTGATGCCGGATTCTGCAGAGGCGAGGCTGAGCGAGGTTCGCCGCGCTCTGCGACGCAAACTGGAAGCAGTTCCCATGACGATTGACTTGGTGATGGCGACCGAGGGGATCGCCAATCGCTTCAAAAGCGAAATTAACTCGATTTATTACCATATCCTTACTGAGGGCAAGGTGGCATATGAGCAACGGTCCGCAAACGCAAGCGGAGGTTCTTCTGATTAAAGCCGCAGAGGATGAGGCCACACTTCATGTGCTAGGAATTCCGGATTCGGTATTGGGCTTTCATGCGCAGCAGTCTGTCGAAAAGCTGATGAAGGCGCTCATTTCCGCTAGATCGTCGCAGTTTGAAATGACACATGATCTGCATCGACTGGAACAAGCTCTAAAGGGGCTGGGCGAGACGCTCCCTTCTGCTCCGATTCGGTTTTCCGATCTAAATGACTTCGCAGTTGAGTATCGCTACGATCTTCTGTTTCAGCATGCCAATCCTGACAAAGCTGAGTTGCTCGAGACCGACCGCCTCATCCGCGAGCACGTTGTGGCCCGCATTGCCGCGCTTTCCGCAACTCCGTAGCCCCCTCCCACGAAAGTTGGTCGCAAATGGCCCAACCCGTCGAGAAAAAATCCGCCTGGCCGTGTAAAATCGATTGAACCGGATGAATCAAACGACTCCAGCGGCTGCCAGCCAGGCATCCCGCTCCCAGCGGGACCCGGAGTCGCGGATGCCGGAAGCCAACTTACCCATCATTCACGTTGATAAGCTGACCAAGACTTATCGGACGGCACGCGGTGAGCTCACGCTCTTTAACGACCTCGACCTTGAGGTCAGTCACGGCGAAATGGTAGCCATTGTCGGCCAGTCCGGCGCAGGAAAAAGCACACTTTTGCACGTTCTTGGCGCTCTTGATACGCCCTCCGCGGGAACTGTATACTGCGCCTCAATCAACGTGGCCAGTCTTTCGGCTCAGCAGGCAGCAACCTTTCGCAATCGCGAAATCGGATATGTTTGGCAGTTCCACTATTTGTTGCCTGAATTTACGGCGCTTGAAAACGTAGCAATGCCGCTGCTGGCACGTGGCGCAAGAAAGCTGGAAGCGATGACGCAGGCGGCACGGTGGCTCAAAGAGGTGGATCTGGACGATCGCGGATTGCATCGCCCCGGCGAGCTCTCAGGTGGTGAACAGCAACGGGTCGCGCTGGCCCGGGCCCTGGTGAACAATCCCAGGCTCTTGCTGGCCGACGAGCCCACCGGCGATCTGGATTCGGTGACTGCCGGCCGTGTTTTTGAACTGATTGAGCGCCTGCACGCGGACCACGGGTTAACGTCGGTAATCGTTACCCACAATCATGAACTGGCTCAGCGCTGTACGCGGGTGCTGCGCCTTGAAAGCGGACGACTTAGAGAGATTTCGACGGCTGCCTGAAGAAGCACCGCAGAGTCAGAGACCAGAGAGAGTCGAGCGGAGTTCGGCAAAGTCGGGCAGGGTTGGACGAATTCGCTCGGAGAGAAAAGCAGCTTTCCTGACGACTTTTGAGTCATATAAGTATCAGCTTGTGTCGGATGGAAGTTTCCACACCGGCTGCGACAACAGGATGGGAGTCTTCCGGCAGCAAGCGGACCGGCGACGTGGGAGTATAAAGGTCCCGAAACCATCCAAAAGAGCTGTTCGAGAGCGGGAACCGGATTTTCTCTAGAAGAGGCTCTCGGCGGCGATTCAAGCAGAAGGGCACGTGCAGTCTGGGTTGAAGCCGCATGCAACCCGAGCGACAGGATCGGGTCGCTGGGGATTACGTTAAGCGGACGGCCACAGCTGCCGATAGCCTGATTAGTGGGGGACTTCAATGTTCGAACGCTACACGGAGAAGGCGAGGCGCGTCATCTTCTTTGCGCGGTACGAAGCCAGCCAGTTCGGCTCGCCGTATATCGAGACCGAGCATCTTTTGCTGGGTCTGCTCAGAGAAGACAAGGCGTTGACCAATCGCTTCCTGCGCTCGCACGCATCGGTGGAGTCGATCCGCAAGCAGATCGAAGCGCACACCACCATCCGCGAGAAAGTTTCGACGAGCGTCGATCTGCCGCTCTCGAACGAGTGCAAGCGGGTGCTGGCCTACGCCGCCGAAGAGGCTGAGCGCCTGGGCCACAAGCACATCGGCACGGAACACTTACTCCTCGGATTGCTGCGTGAAGAAAAATGCTTCGCTTCGGAGATATTGCAGGAGCGCGGCCTGAAACTAGCCCAGATTCGCGACGAACTCGCCCGCGTTACGCAGGAGAAGGCTCCGCCGCAGCAGCGCCAGCGCGAGTCGAGCCTGTTGGCGGAGTTCAGCCGCGACCTTACCCAGGCCGCTCTCGACGGTCAGCTCGATCCGCTCGTCGGCCGTGACGGCGAACTCGAGCGCGTTGTCCAAATCCTCTGCCGCCGCACCAAGAACAACCCGGTGCTGATCGGCGAGCCCGGCGTGGGCAAAACCGCCATCGTTGAAGGCCTTGCCCAGCGCATCGCCGACGGTGAGGTGCCCAGCTTCCTTGCCGACAAGCGCGTGCTCGGCCTCGACCTCTCGCTCATTGTGGCCGGCACCAAGTACCGCGGCCAGTTTGAAGAGCGCCTCAAAACCATCATGAAAGAGCTGATGGAGAATCAGAACTCCATCGTCTTCATCGACGAGCTGCATACGCTGGTTGGCGCGGGTTCGGCTGAAGGCTCGCTCGATGCAGCCAACATTCTCAAGCCGGCCCTCTCGCGCGGCGAGATTCAGTGCATCGGCGCTACCACGCCGGCCGAATACCGCAAGTCGATCGAGAAGGACCGCTCGCTCGAGCGCCGCTTCCAGGCCGTCAAAGTGCCACCGCCGTCTGAAGCTGATGCAGTGAAGATCATCATGGGCATCAAGGACCGCTATGAGAAGTTCCACGCGGTCAGCTATACCGACGATGCGGTCGAGTTCGCTGTGGCGCATTCCAACCGCTACATCCCCGACCGCTTCCTGCCCGACAAGGCCATCGACCTGATCGACGAGGCCGGTGCGCGAGTCAAACTGCGTCAGACCTCACTTCCGGAAGAAATAACCGAGGTGCAGAAGCGCATCAAGTTCATCGTGCACCGCATGGACTCGGCGATTGCCAATCACGAGTTTGAGAAGGCGCGTTTCTACAGTGACGAGGAACGCAAGGAGCGCGAAAATCTGCGCGCCCTGCGCGACAAGTACCACCTCGACGACTCCGCCGCCGGCATCGTGGGCCGCGAAGATATTGAAGACGTGGTCAGCCGTTGGACCGGAGTTCCCGTAACCAGCATCAAGGAAGAAGAGACGCAGAAGCTGCTCCGCGTTGAAGAAGAGCTGCACAAGCGCGTGATTTCGCAGGACAAGGCAATCAGCGCGCTGGCCCGCGCTATTCGCCGGTCGAGAGCTGGCCTCAAGTCTCCGCATCGGCCCATCGGCTCGTTCCTGTTCCTGGGACCGACGGGCGTGGGCAAAACCGAAATGGCGCGTACGCTGGCGCAGTTCCTGTTTGGCAGCGACAAGGCGCTTATCCGCTTCGATATGTCGGAGTTCATGGAGAAGCACTCGGTGTCGAAGCTCATCGGTTCGCCTCCGGGATATGTGGGATACGAGGAGGGCGGCCAATTGACTGAACGTGTCAAGCGTTCGCCGTACTCGGTCGTGCTGCTTGACGAAATCGAGAAGGCGCACCCGGATGTGTTCAACATCCTGTTGCAGGTGTTTGAAGACGGCCAGTTGACCGACGGACTCGGCAACACGGTCGACTTCAAAAACACCATCCTTATCATGACCTCGAACATCGGCGCGCGGCACCTGCAGAAGAAGCAGGGCCTCGGCTTCCAGAGCGAGCGCGAAGACCTGGTGAGCGAAAAAGTCGAAGAGTTGGTGAAGAACGAGGTGAAGAAAACCTTCAACCCCGAGTTCCTCAACCGTCTCGACGAAGTGATCCTCTTCCAGTCGCTTTCCGATGCCGACCTGATCCAGATCGTCGAGCTGCTCGTGCAACTGTTAAACGCCAACCTGGCGCAGAAGTCCATCACCATCTCGGTGACTGAAGATGCCAAGAAGTGGATTCTCGATAAGACCCTCGGCGATCGCAGCTACGGCGCGCGTCCATTGCGCCGCGCACTGCAGCGCTATGTCGAAGATCCGCTCTCTGAGGCACTCATCGCCGGCCAGATCATGACCCGTCCCGCGTTCCTCGAGGTCTACCTCGACGCCAACCAGCTCTTCTATCGCCCCATCACCGCGGACGAGACGGAAGAAAAACCAGCTGGGGTGCTGCTGTTCAGCGCATGAGCTTCACTGATTGCAATCGGGTAGGAGGCGGGATTGCTCCCGCCGTCCTCCCACACCACCGGACGGACCGTTCGGTATCCGGCGGTTCATGAAACGGCGATGGATGCTATAACGCTCCCATCACCTTCGTTTTCGGCAACCCAACAGCCGCCGTGCGAATACTCGGCACCGGAACAGCCCAAAGCAGGTTCCGCCCGCCTCCCTCTGTCCTGGCCATACTTGCGTATGCTTCTGCGTCATCGTCTCGCATCGAGGTCTGCTCTCCTACTTCCGTGTTTCATGTTCGGTCCTTCGCCGCTCCGGTTCCGAGCGGCTACTACGACCTCTGCTGCAATCTGCCAGCCCATCCCAACACCTTACGGCGTCAGTAGCCCGAGGCAGGCTAACAGACTTCCCAGGGTAATTCGCGCGACCTTCACTGCATATATCCGTCGGATCTACGTCCCCACCTTCCGGATGGTATCGGGCTTTGAGTGTTGTGGCCCTCTCGCCCAGATGGGACCGCCTATATCCGCTGGCTGTTCGTCGGACCGCAGTTTTGCTTACAGCTTCCTTCAGATTCCACCTCACGATGGACACCCTTGCTGTTCGGCTAGCAGTTCCCACCATCAGGGCCTGCAGGGGACTCTCACCCCCAAGTCCACGAAGTGACCACCACAGTCACCTCGCTTGCGCTTACGCGCTACGCGCCATGCCTGGCGCACCACAATCAAAAGCCCCCGGATGACACCGGGGGCTTTTTGCTGGGGTTAACTTGGGCACACAGTTCAATGATGTCACCTGTGATATCATCGAACCGTGCGGATCGTTCTCGACACAGCCGCATTAATCAGCGCTTTACGTTCGAGCAACGGAGCTGCCGCCGAGATTGTTCGTCTGGTTCTTAAGCGAGAAGTTGAACTACTCTTGGATTTCAAGCTCGTGTGTGAGTATCGCGAAGTTGCGTTGCGCCCGGAACATCTTGAAGCGGCAGGAAGATCCCGGGGTGAAGTGGAAACCGTAATAGAGGCCGTCGAATCCGTTGCTATTCCGGTATTCGTGTCGGTCAGCCACCGGCCTTTATCGCCGGACCCGAACGATGACATGGTTTTGGACGTTGCAATCAACGGACATGCGGATGCAATTGTAACCAATAACCTGCGGGATTTCCGCAAAGCAGCAGGCCTCTTCGGTATTGCGGTTCGAACACCGAAGGCTTTTCTTCTCGAGATCCGGAGATAGGAGTTTCCCCATGCAGACAAATTCGAGAAAGGCCACAAGTAACAAATTCCCTCTTCGGTTGATGCCCACGGTGCGTAAGGGCGCGGAGCGATTCTCCCAACTGGAGGGCGTCTCATTGAATCAGTTTATTAACGTGGCAATCGCGGAAAAGCTGGCCCATCTGGAGCACGACGAATGGCTGGCCCGGCGTGCCAAGCCAACAGCTGCTCGCATTTCGCGCGCGCTCGAAATCCTAGACCGTCCGGCCGGACACGAGCCGGACCCAGACGATCGTCTCCCTGAGAGATACGCTTCCCGCCCGTCGAAGCCACCAGCTGCGAGAGGTAATAGTCAATTCGGCGGCCGGCCGCGCAAACGCGAAGCCGCTGTCTGACCGCATCCATGCTGCTTTACTCTGAATCATTCGAGGCCGGGTATGACCACCCCAAGGAAACGGCGAGCATTGCTACTGGTTGCGTTCATCGCAATCTGCGCGGCCGTTCTGCTCCTGCTCATCCCTCAGGGACACGCGGACCACTCCGCACCCTGGCTGGCATTTCTCCGGGTCTTCTTCATCGGTCTGCTGACTCCCTTTCGCATCGCGCGTCCACTCGCTTATCTTGATCTGGTCTGCGTTCCATCGGCGCCCTGCCGGCTTTCGCGCTTCCAGCGCCCACCTCCCATCCTGATTGGATAAATCTTTCGGAAATTGAATCGGTTTTGTGATGCAGCTCAGGCTGCATTGCGCCGTTTTCTATGCCTTCATGATTTCTTCGCGTTTCAGGAGGGGTGTGAATGAACGACATGCTTCTTACTCTCATTGCCGGATTCGCCTTCAGCGCTCCGCTTCTGGCGATTGCCTTCCTATTGTTCCAATACTGCTGGCGCAGGGCCGCGTGGCGGCACAGACGGCGAAAGGGAGCGCGATGCGCAGGTTTTTGTCCATCCGCGTGCGCAATGGGAGTGGCTCTTCTATTTATGCAGGTGTTTTATCGGCCTACCGTAATGAATGTGATCGAAGTTATCGAGCACGAGGATACAGAGGAGGACGACCAGGGCAATCCTGAGAACCTGCGAAAACAGCTCAACCGTCAACTGAAGCGCATTCGCCGAGGAGAGCCGGTCGGAGACCTGGTGTTGCGGTTGTGAATCAGCCTCGCAAACGCCCATCCGCCGCGCCCCTCGGTTCTCTGCCAGGAGCGCTGCTGTTTAGCGCTTGAGCTCGCCGATAACCAGGCAAGCTAAAAAGCCCCAAAAATCGGGCGCGCTTTCATGTTCGCCAGGTGCCGATGATCGCGCAAGGCCCGCTTGTGGGACAATGTTAGATGAGGCTCTAGTAATGACGGGGAATCGGCCAAGTCGATCGAGAGGCGCGTGGATTTGGGTGACGGTTGCCGCCATCACGCTCGCGTCGCTTGCGCGCGCGCAGTCCGGCATCGAAAATGCCCGGGGTTACGCGAATCCTTTCATTGCATTCTTGTCCGACGCCCATCTGGCGGAGTCTGCGGCATCGGCTGTCGCGCATCGTTCTGCCACATCCTCGCACTCCGGAAGTTCCGGCACAGTTCTCAATCTGCTGCCGGTCTTCTTCGTTGGCCTGGTTTCTCCGCTAAGCCTGATGCATGCAGGTTCGGTTCCCTGCCTCAGACGCACGCTTCCCGCGCCGGATCTGGCCGGACGGTTCCAGCGCCCGCCTCCTTTCCTCCTTTCGTAAATCGCCCGGCCTTCGGCAGGCGTACGCAATCGCTGGAGTGATGCCATGCGCATCTAGTCCACGCTGCAGCTACACGCCCGCTCCTTCGAAAGGAAGCCCCATTTACACTGATATTGGAGATATTTGTGCAGTTAGACAAGGTTTTAACAAAGGTTTTCGGCACCTCGAACGAGCGCATCATCAAGCGTCTCATGCCGATTGTCGGCTCCATCAACGCGTTGGAGCCGACTATTAAGATGCTCGCCGACTGGCAGCTGCGCGACAAGACGACCGAGTTCCGGGCTCGCATCGCCGAGCGCCTTAAGGGGCTGTCCGACAAGGAAGAGGACAAGGAAGCGCGTAAGGCCGCGGAAAACGCCGCGCTCGACGAGATTCTGCCCGAGGCGTTCGCGGTAGTCCGCGAGGCGGGTTGGCGCACCGTGAAGATGCGCCACTTCGACGTACAGTTGATTGGCGGCATGGTGCTGCACCAGGGCAAGATCGCCGAGATGAAGACCGGCGAAGGCAAAACCCTCGTCGCCACCCTCGCCTGCTACCTGAACGCGCTCGCCGGCCACGGCGTGCACGTGGTTACCGTAAACGACTACCTGGCCAAGCGCGACGCCGAGTGGATGGGCAAGATCTACGAGTTCCTCGGCCTCACCGTCGGCGTCATCGTGCATGACCTGAGCGACGATCAGCGCCGCGAAGCCTACGGAGCCGACATTACCTACGGCACTAACAACGAGTTTGGCTTCGACTACCTGCGCGACAACATGAAGTTCGAAATCAAGGATTGCGTGCAGCGCGGCCACTACTACGCAATCGTCGACGAAGTTGACTCGATCCTTATCGACGAAGCGCGCACCCCGCTCATCATTTCGGGTCCTACGGACCAGACTACCGACAAGTATGCGCGCGTGCGCAAAATCATTCCCAAGCTCGAAATGGGCGAAGAAGTGGAGTGGACCGACAACAAGCGGCAACAGGAGCTCGGCATACGGCTCGCCGAGGGCCAGAAGCACATGACCGGCGACTACTTCGTCGACGAAAAAAGCCGCCAGATCGGCGTTACCGACGAAGGCTGGCCAAAGATCGAAGAGTTGCTCGGCATTGACAACATTGCCGACGCCGAAAACTGGGACCTGAAGCACTATGTGGAAACGGGCATCAAGGCGCACGCACTGTACAAGCGCGACGTCGACTATGTTGTGAAAGATGGCGAAGTCATCATCGTCGATACTTTCACCGGACGCCTGATGCCCGGCCGCCGCTGGTCCGATGGACTTCATCAATCCATCGAGGCCAAAGAAGGCGTGAACATCCGCAAGGAAGATCAAACGCTGGCGACCATTACGTTTCAGAACTACTTCCGCCTCTATCAAAAACTGAGCGGCATGACCGGCACGGCAGAAACCGAGGCCGCAGAATTCGAAAAGATCTACAAGCTCGAGATCGTCGTCATTCCGACGAATAAGCCGTTGCTGCGTGTTGAAAATGCCGACGTGGTCTTCCGCACCGAGAAGGAAAAATACAAGGCCGTGGCCGACAACATCGCCGAGCTTCACGAAAAGCGCCAGCCGGTGCTGGTCGGCACCACGTCAATCGAAAAATCCGAGCGCCTCTCGGCAATTCTGCAGCGCAAGGGCGTGAAGCATGTAGTGCTCAACGCCAAGCAGCACGAGCGGGAAGCCGAATACGTGGCGCAGGCTGGAAAGCCAGGCATGGTGACCATCGCCACCAACATGGCTGGCCGCGGAACCGACATTTTGCTCGGCGGCAATCCCGAGTTTATGGCCCGCCAGGAGCTGGTGAAATCAAAGGACGCGACCGGCGCCTCAAAGGCGCGCGCCATCAGCACGGCTGAGGGCGCCATCAACCCCATGGCGCCTGCTGGTTTCCTGCGCTTCTACTACCAGGGCCAGGAATTTGAAGTCTCAGAGGAAGATTGGCAGGCGGCGCTTAAAGGGCACGCGGAGAGCGCGGGTCGCGAACACGAAGATGTGATTGGAGCCGGCGGCTTGTTCATCCTCGGCACCGAGCGTCACGAGTCGCGACGCATCGACAATCAGCTTCGCGGCCGCGCCGGCCGTCAGGGCGACCCCGGCGAATCCCGCTTCTATCTCTCGCTTGAAGACGACCTGATGCGCATCTTCGCCAAGCAGTGGATCAGCACGCTGCTCGAAAAACTCGGCATGGAAGAGGGTGTGCCGATTGAATCGAAGATGCTCTCGAATCGCATCGAGGGCGCGCAAAAGGCAGTTGAATCGCAGAATTTCGAATCGCGCAAACATTTGCTTGAGTACGACGACGTGATGAACAAGCAGCGCGAGGCTGTCTACGGCTTGCGCCGCCAGTTGCTGGAAGGCGTGGACCAGCGCGAGCTCATCCTCGAAGACTACGTGGGCGGATCGCTGAGCAGTTTACTCGACGAGTTTGCTGGTGAGAGGGTCCGGCCCGATCAGTGGGATCTGAAGGGCCTGGAACAGAAAATGGTCGACCAATTCGGCCTGAAGCTGTCGGAGTTCGGCCTGAAGCCGGAAGAGATGACCCGGCACGAACTGGGTGAGGAGATTTTCACGAAGCTGACCGAGGCGTACGAAGCGAAGGAGAAGATTCTTGGCGCCCCGACCATGCGCTATCACGAGCGCATGGTGATGCTGAGCGTCATTGACGGGCTCTGGAAAGACCATCTGCTTTCGATGGACCACCTCAAGGAAGGCATCGGCCTGCGTGGCTACGCGCAGCAGGACCCGCTCGTGGCCTACAAAAAAGAGTCCTATGACATGTTCGAGGCTATGATGACCAAGTTCCAGGAGGACACGGTCAGGTACCTGTTCCGGATGCAGATCATCGGGCCCGACGGTCAGCCGGTGGATGCGGCTCCGCGGCCGAACCGCGTTGTTCCCAAGGCGCCGCCGGTGGCCAGCGCAGCGCAGCCAATGATTGGCGACGGCGCTCCGCGCGAGATCGGCATTTCCACGCGGCAGCCGTCAACCACGATCGACGCGCTCGAGAAGGAGTTCCACCGCAAAAAGCAGCGCGAACTCGAAGCCGCAACGCGCGCCGGCGGCGGCAATGGCAGTGAGCCCACGCAGCGCCGAACCGGCGACAAAGTCGGCCGCAACGATCCCTGCCCCTGCGGCAGCGGCAAGAAATACAAAAAGTGCCACGGGGCTGAGGCTTGAGAAAAGTGAATGAGTGAAGTGAGTGAAACAGGGGCACCGCTGACTCGCTAACCTTTTCACCGGAAGAAGCTGAACATCTTTTTCTTCTCTTCGCGGTCGGCCGCCAACCCGCAGGCGATGCGCGCCATCTGCCTGATGGCCAGCGAAATCTGCGAGTCATCGAGCGCGAGCGGCGTTGCCGTCATCTGTGTTCGCCGGGCACTGGCCCAGTCGTCGGGAATCTTCCACTGGGTGGGCCGCGTGAGCGCTTTCTCAATGTTCCGGTCATCGAACAGCAGCGTGGCAGGCTTGAACCGGTTGATCACAATCTGCAAACCCCAGTCGCGCTTTGGAAAAAATCGCGTGATCATCCGATTGGCGTTACGCAGTTCCGAGATTCCAACCTGGGTAATGAGATACACGACCGCGTCAGTTGCGAACAGAGCGGTATCCATCAGGTCCACGCGCGAACCAAGGTCCACCACGATGTACTCGAAATCCTGTCGCGCGATGCTCAGCAGCTTATCAATAAACTCGCAGTTGGGCTGCTCAACTTGGAACTCGCTGGGCGCGGCAAGCACCCCCAGCCCTGACGAGTGCCGCGCCACCAGCTTTTTGAAAAAGCTGGAGTCGAGCCGGGTTGGGTCCTGCAGGGCATTGGCGATGGAGAACTCGGGCACCATGCCCAGGTTGATTGCCGCGTCTCCCAGCGGCAGCCCCAGATCCATGAGCAACGTGCTGCGCTCCGACTCCTGCGCCAGCGATATCGCGAAATTGGCGGCAATCGTAGTAACGCCGCATCCGCCCTTGGTGCCCAGAAAGGTGAACACCTTGCCGGGAGCCCGGATGGTTTCGTGTTGCGAATTGGAACGGTTCGATGCACGAAGAAGCGCCTCGGCAATCTCGTCCTTGTCCAGCGGCAGAGTGAAGAATTCGCGCACGCCGGCGCGCATAAAGCGGATCGCCAACCGCACGTCGGCATCGGTGGAGTAGGCCATCACAAAAATCTTGCCGCCGGCTGACAGGTTTTCGGCAAGCTGCACGGCAAAATCGGCATCGCTGTCGGCATCAATCACTACCACGTCGTAATGCTGTTCCAGCAGCCTGGGTAGTTCATCAAGACCGTGAGGAAAGGCGACGTACTCCTGCACCGTTACGCCAGGGTGGCCCGACAAGGCTTCAGCCATCTCGCCGCGACGCTGCTCATCGGCGCCGATGAGCGCGACCAACAAGGAAGCCTTGTCGAAACTGCCCGAAGACCTGTTAATGTCCGCCATAGCAAAACGGCTGCGTCACGCAGCCGGCACACCACTTATTTTATCGTGCGATTGTGGCGCCTACTGCGCGCACACTCCGGCAGCGTGTGCGTATTCTACCGTCAACTGCACGGTCGCACAAAGCTCATTCCAGCGCGGAAGGCACATGTTGCCAGAAAGATAAACCTCGCGCCGTCAAACAATATCATCGGCGATTTGAAGACTTTGATGACCAAAGGCAAGCCAGTTGGCGTTACCAAGGACATTGAGGAATGAAGAAGCGAAAGAGTGAAGGAGGCGGCGGGTCGGAATTACTTCTGCGCCCCGCAGGCCTCGAATGTCAGGTTATGCGCGTTGCTCCTGTGTTCAGCGCACCACTGCTCGAAGAGCCGACCGTAGCTCAGGGTCAAATAGTTCGACGGATCCACGCCCAGCCCCGCCGACACCCTATCGATCCACTCCCCATCGCCTTCCAGCTCGGCGTAGTTCCCAATCGGCGTCTCGTCCACCACGCAATGGCCCTCGCCGTCGCTCCACTCGCTACGCCATTTCTCGTAACGGAACGCGGCCACCAGTCCCAGCGAGCGAAACACCTCAGCCAGCGCATTGCCGTCGGCAACCTCAGTCTCTGTCTCAACCCTGTGTTTGTGCCTGTCTTCTCCGGGTCCGGCATCGGGCAGCCGCTTGTGGGTCAGCGTCCACTTGCCGGCGTAGCTGCGGATGCGCAGAATCTCGGTGCGGGCGCGCAACCGGCGGTCGATCGTGTCAAATAAGACGTTCGACTCAAAGCTGCGCGGCGTCACAAGCTTGAATCCCGCTGCCCCGAGCCTCTCTTCCAGTGCGGCCAGGTCGTCCACGCGGAACTTAATCTCAGTCTCAACAGGCATCGTAATCAGTGAGTATACAAGAGCCTGTTATCAAATCTCCTGCGAAAAACGCCACCTGCGAGAACGTCGATAAGAGACTCCCGCTGGCGCGGCCAGAGTTCGAGCGGCGAGAATGGAAGAGTGAAGACGCTGCGGCTCAAGGTCGACGCCAACAGGCAAGAGACGCCCGAGTTTGCCGCAGCGCTCGAACAGGCCGCGCAAATCGTGCGCGCGGGCGGGCTGGTGGCGCTGCCCACTGAAACCGTCTACGGACTGGGCGCCAATGCCCTCGATGCCGCCGCCGTGGAGCGCATCTTTGCCGCCAAGGGCCGCCCGAAATGGGACCCCATCATCGTGCACGTTTCCAGCCTCGACATGGCCCGCGAACTCGTGTCTGCCGTTCCCGATTCGGCAATGCGCCTGCCCAACTCGGCGGTTCGTCTGATGGACGCCTTTTGGCCCGGCCCACTGACGCTGCTGCTGCCGCGATCCGCCGCAGTTCCCGATGTGGTCACAGCCGGCCGGCCGCTCGTTGGCCTGCGCATGCCCGCGCATCCGGTCGCGCTCGAACTCATCCGCCGGGCCGGCGTGCCCATCGCCGCACCCAGCGCCAATCGCTTCTCACATGTGAGCCCCACAACCGCGGCCCACGTCTTGCACGATCTCGACGGACGCATCGATGCTGTTCTCGATGCGGGTCCCGCGCTGCACGGAGTTGAATCTACTGTGCTCGATCCGAATCAAATACCCATGCTCATTTACCGGCCGGGCGCCGTCACCGCAGAGATGATCCAGAGCGTCGCGGGCCCGGTTGAGATGTTCGCAGGCACTGGAGAACTGCGCGAGACACCGGCCGAGTCGCTGCCCTCGCCGGGCGTTGGCCTGCGCCACTACGCTCCAAAAGCGCGACTGGTGCTCATCGAGTCAGCCGGAACCCGCGCAGAAATCGCAACGCGAATCGCTCATGCGGCTTTCGAGAACGCCTGCGATCGTGTCGGCGTAATGCTGCCCGCGGGAATTCCAGTTCCCGAAGAGTTGTTTGGGCTGCCAATCTTTGCATGGGGACAATGGGACGCGCCCGAGGAGATGGCGCAGTCGCTCTACGCCGGTCTGCGCGCGCTCGATGAACAGGAATGCACCGTGATTCTGTGCCCGGTGCCGCCGCACAATGGTATTGGAGTGGCGATTCGCGACCGGCTGAGAA
The DNA here is from genome assembly GCA_963732165.1 of uncultured Acidobacteriaceae bacterium. GTDB lineage: Bacteria > Acidobacteriota > Terriglobia > Terriglobales > Acidobacteriaceae > Telmatobacter. The sequence continues at coordinate 198,452 of CAVSYM010000009.1, read as the reverse complement.
AGGCAGCGAACAGGGAGTAGGGATTGCGCTGCATCCTGAGGTTGGCGGAGTTCCTTCCCGCACAGGCAAAGCTTGTACGGGGCACCCCGGTGAATATGATCCCCGTGGCCGATTAGAGGCCCGCTTCGCCCACCTTGTGCATGTACTTGATGGCCGATTTATAGATCAGCATGCGCGTGCGTCCACGCACCTTCAGCGAATTGCGGTCGTACCACTCGATGCAGCCTTCAATCTTCTCGCCGTCTTCAAGCACAATCACCATCGGTGTCTGCGACTGGATCTGCTTCTGCAGGTAAAACAGCTCGGCGTGCCGGTTCTGCGCATCGAACTCGTTTTGCTGCGCCGCAAACCGGAACGGCAGCGACGATGGAAAGTTCTTCTTCCCGAACATGTTGTTTCCGCCGTTCTCTACCGCGATCTCGAACCTTCTTGTCTGCAACATCGAGGCGAAACTCATATCTCATCAACCTTCCTCAAAAAAAGCAAAACATACTTACTCGAACAAATCTGCGAGTCGTCTAACCGGTCCGCCATTTCTTGCCTGCATTCGCTCCGTCATCCGGCAAATGAGAAGAAAAGTCCGCTTCGCATGAAATGCCATGCGACCTCGCTTTGCGGTACCGGCCCGATACTGTACTCGAAAAGATGCCCGGGAATCTAGGGAGGTTGCTCTTACCATTATGGGGGCAATGTCAAGTATTCGGACGCATCCAGTGGGACGCATTCCCGTGCCCCAGCGCTCAACCGCCTCAAATTCACCGCTTGATAGAGAGATGTTCGGCTAGCGCGGCGGATTCATCCCCGGTCGAGCGAGAGCAGCCATGGCATCGAGCGAGAGCGAACGGAGCAAATTGCGCCGCATTCCCTGCTCGACCTGGGTCGCCGCGCGAACGGCAGCGTCGATCCACTCAACGCTCAGGCCTGCCGACAGTTTACCCAGTTCTGTTTCGAGGTCGAGATTGCGAATCAGCGCCGGGCTGCCGGCAACGGTCAGCAGCAGGTCTTCAAGAAGGCTTGAAAGCGCGCGCAGCAGGTTCAAGGTTTTCTCCTGCCCGTCGGCGCCGGCTCGATACGTTTCGGTTGCCTGGAAGAGCTGCGTGTAGTCGCGCTCCTGAATCGCTCCGCGCAGAATCACCAGCGCAACCTGGCGGCTCACGAGGTACTTTTCGAGACCGATGGTCAGCGCGCGCCCCACGGCTCCCTCGGCAAGCCGTGAGGCCAGCGCGCGGTCGCGCGGCTTCAGCTCAGGCCGCCGCTGGGCCAGCAGCGCTTCGAGTTCGCTTGCCGGCAATGCGCCCAGCCGGTGAATCACCGCGCGGGAACGAATGGTCGGCAGCAGCTCCTGCGGATTCTCGGTCAGCAAGACCAGCGTCGTGTGGTCGGGCGGTTCCTCGAGGAGTTTGAGCAGGCTGTTGGCCGCCTCTTTCATGAACGCCGACGAGGTGAAAATGGTGAACGACCGTTTGGCCTCAACCGGCGGCCGATAGTATGCCACGTGGATGGCCTGCCGCACCTGCCCCATCTTGATCATCAACTGCGGCGGATCGGGCGGAATGACGAGCACATCGGGATGCGTCTGGATCAGGATGCGGGTCTCGCGCTTGTCGGTTTCGCGCAGGTCTTCGCGGGCCGCAACCGACTCAGCCACCAGCTCTTCCAGGTTTGCAGCAGCGCCAATCCGGGTGCAGTTTGAGCACCGGCCGCAGAAATCGGGCAGGCCGCCGGTTTCCACTGGCTCAAGGCAGTTGGCAACCTTGGCCAGCATCAACGCCAGCGTGTATTTGCCTGCTCCTGCCGGGCCGCCCAGGATGAGCGAATGAGGCAATCGGCCCGCGCGAACGCTCTCGCGCAGGTGCGTTACCGTGACCGCATTGCCTAAAAAGTCGCTGAAGCCCACGGAATGAGGATAGACGACTCGGATCTGCATTTCCCACAAGAGATGGCGTGACTGGCAGGCGTCTGTGCCCCCCACCCCCTATCCCCCGCCACCCCCCGGGTGGGTTTCTGCAAGCTCGTGAATTCAGGATCGTTGCCGGCACGGATCCGATCTAAATGCGCTGCTTTGAGGAACTTGAATACAAAACTCGTGAAACGAAGGAACTTGCAACGGAACTGGATAGGTCTGACAAAAGGCTGAAGACGAAGATGGCGTGTCCCGGTCGAATCACCTGCATTCAAGCTTAGCGAATCGGCTGATAAAACAAGCAACGAACGGCTGTCGCAAGTGGCTGAAAAGCGATAAGTTGAAAAATATCTCTTGAAGGTTGGCTTGACTGGGAGCCGGACTGGCCGATGGTTCGACATTCGGCGGTTTGAGGGAGTCATGAGTTGTCGCGCGCAATCGGGAACGGACTCCGAAAGACCCCCAATGCGAGGGATAGGGGCTTTCGAACCCGTCTTCTAATGACAAGTGTTCTTGTTGTTTTGTAAATAACGCTTGACATATTGCGAGATTATTTGTAAAGTGTGATTGTCTTTTAGTAAAGGAGACAAGTCATGGTAAGCATACTCTGCAATTCAAAAAGCGTAGCCGGACGCCGCTATATGTACTGCATGTGGATCGCGGCGTGCCTCTGCGTTCTCGGCTCGCTCACCTCTGCTCTTACTCTGCGCTTCACACATTGGAAGGGACTGCCCGCCTATCCAATTGCCTCACTGGCGGCGCTGCCCATCCTGTGGGCGATCTGGGAGACGGGCCGTTACCTGAATGACGAGAAGGACGAGTTCGTGCGGAATGTGCTGGTGCAGTGCATTCTGGGCGGAATCGGCGGCTGTTTGGGCGTGACTACCGTCTGGGGCTACCTTACCGACTTTGCCGGCGCTCCGCAGATGGATCTTATCTGGGTTTACCCCATCTTCTGGCTCTTCGTGATTATTTCTTACCCCGTGGTGAGAGCGAGGTACAGATGAAAAACCGGCTGAAGGTACTGCGCGCGGAAAGAAACTGGTCGCAGGCCGATCTTGCCGGGCAGCTCGAAGTATCCAGGCAGTCGGTGAACGCGATCGAGACGGGGAAATTCGATCCCAGCTTACCGCTGGCGTTCAAGCTGGCGCGGCTTTTCGGGATGCGGATTGAGGAGATTTTTGCGGAGGACGCAGACGCCGGCAAGCCGGCGAGTCAGCAAGTCAGCGAGTCGGCTTCGTGAGCCTCGTGCAGGCTCGCAGCCGGCTCAGCAGAAGTTGCATTATAGGAGGTTGAGATGTTCGACCATCGATATCTGTCTGAAATGAGCAAGGCGTTGCACATCTTTCGGGATTTTTCATTCCTCGCATGCGCCGTACTTACTTTTGCCAGAGTATTGGCGGCTGCCGAAACGACGCAGCAAGTGGCCAGGGAGCCGCGTATTGAGAGATTGCGGATAAACCATCCCACAGGGGTTAAAACCCCGACTCATTTTTATGGAGGTCATTGGCACGGATAAATCCGTGCCCTTTCAAAACAGAGGCGTCGGAGGTTATTGGCACGGATAAATCCGTGCCCTTTCAAAACAGAGGCGTTAATGGAGTTTTTTGCAACCTTTTCAGCCGCGTTTCCAGCGGAGCTTCAGGGATCGCACCTGTCATTAGTACGACACAGGCTGCGGAAAAACTCGTTGAACGAAGCATTATTGCCATAATCTATCCGGCAGGGGCTAAAGCCCGCACTCATTTAGCGAGCTTTATCGGCACGAGTAAACTCGTGCCCTGATACGAAAAAAAGGCTGCTTACAACTTGGGCTTCGTGGCATCCCACCCATCGAGCAAAAGACGCTCGATGGATGGGGCACCCCAATGTTTCATCCATCGCGGGTCGAAGACGCCGGTGGCGGACTGATACAAAACCGCGTCCCTGCGAGTTTTTCCTCAACCTGTTCAGTTGTAATTTCGATTTTGCCGGAAGAATTGCAAGGGCCCGGGCCTAAAGGCCGCGTCATTTCGCCCTTATTCAGGGGGTTAAAATCCCCTGCTCCCTCCGCAATCTCTGATTTGCAACTGTAGTACCAGGAATGCGTTTAACGGGCCTGCCGCTGATAGAATTCCCTATGCACAAGCGGCCTTCCCTCACTCGATACGCAGCCCTGTTTGCGGCACTACTGCTTTGCCCGGTACTCAAGAGTGCTCTCGCGCAGGCGCCCGAGACGAATTCTGCTTCAGCTTCGAACTCCCCTTCAGCCCAACTCGAAACCCTGATGCGCGGGGTGGGGCGTACGCATTCCATCTCCCAGGTTGCCCTCTCTCCCGACGCCGGGCACCTGGCCTGGACTGAATCGCGACAGCTTTTTGTGGCGCCGGTAGACTCCTATGGCAATCTTGCCAAAGCTGCGCGCGTGACCGCGGCGACCTCGGCGGACGCGCCATGCAGCGATGGCGATCCGATCTGGTCGCCCAACTCGGCGTGGCTTGCGTTCTTTTCAGATTGCGGCAGCGCTGACGGCCAGATGGATCTCTATATCAGTCACCTTGACTCGACTCCACCGAGCCGACTTACGGAGTTGAAGGGATATGTGCACGAGCCGGCCTTTTCGCCCGATGGCACGAAGATCGCGTTCCTTTACGTTGAAGGCGCGACGCGGCCGGCAGGCGCGCTGGCGGCCATGAAGCCTGCTTCGGGTGTGATCGGCGAGGAAGGCATCGAGGTGCAACGCGTTGCTGCAGTTGCCGTCAATGGCTCGCAGCCGGTGAGTCCGGACTTCATCACCCGCGCCAATCTCCACGCCTATGAGTTCGACTGGGGGCCCGACTCAAAATCCATTGCCTATATCGCCGCCGAGCCTCCCGGCGAAAACAACTGGTGGACGGCGAAGCTCTACACGCAACCAATTTCAGAGGGTGCCCCATCCAACGGCTCCGCCATGGCAAATGGCGGTGCCGTTGGGTGGGATGGCAAGCCCCACGTCGTCCTCGACCCCGTCACCGTTTCCGGCCCGCTCCACGGACTGCAGATCGCGGTGCCGCGCTGGTCGCCCGACGGCAAGTACATTGCCTTTATCGGCGGGCTGATGAGCGACCAGGGATCGACCGGCGGCGATGTGTACGTCGTTTCCGCAACCGGCGCTCAAAAACTGGTAAACCTTACCGCCGGGCGACATGAATCTGCCGCGTGGATCGCATGGGATGTGGACGGAATCGACTATTCAGCGCTTGCAGGAGGGGTCAGCCAATTTCGAACTGTGGCTTTTAGTCCTCTGGCCAAAAATTCGACGGCGCAGGATGCGAGGTCGAGCCACTCCGACCAGGACAATAGTCTCTTTTTCCAGTTCCCGGCCAGCATCGGTGACGGCCGCTTTGAGATGAGCATTTCTCACGAGCGCGGCCAGTTCGCCTTCATCAAGAGTTCTTTTTCCGAGCCGCCGGAGATCTGGTATGCCCGGGATGTGGATGGCGAGTGCACTGCTCCGGCGAGCGATCCAAATATCTGTTACGAGTTTCACCAGCTCACCCACTTCAACGACGGCGTGAAGCCATTCTGGGGCACGACCGACTCGACTGAGTGGAGTAACGACGGATTCCATATCCAGGGCTGGCTCATGCTGCCCGCGAACTACAACCCGCACAAGAAGTATCCGATGATTGTTGAAGTGCATGGCGGGCCGGCCGCAGCCGAAACCTCGCGCTGGAGCGGACGCGGCGGGCTGGGCGCGGCGGCGTTCTCGGCGCTGGGATATTTTGTGCTGATGCCCAACCCCCGCGGCAGCTTCGGCCAGGGTGAAGCGTTCACCCAGGCCAATCGCAAGGACTTCGGCTATGGCGACCTGCGCGATATTCTGGCCGGCGTCGACACGGTGCTCAAAAAGTACCCTGTCGATGCCAAGCGCATCGGGCTCACCGGATGGAGCTACGGCGGTTTCATGTCGATGTTCGCCGTCACTCAGACCCATCGCTTCCGCGCCGCTGTGGCCGGCGCAGGCATCTCCGACTGGCTGAGCTATTACGGCGAAAACTCTATCGACGAGTGGATGATTCCCTACTTCGGCGCCTCGGTCTACGACGACCCCGCGGTCTACGCCAAAAGTTCGGCCATCAACTACATCAGGAACGTGTCCACACCTACGCTGGTCGTGGTTGGCGACCGGGACGGCGAGTGCCCGGCGCCGCAGTCGTTCGAGTTCTGGCACGCGCTGCGCGACGAACATGTACCCACGGAGCTGGTGGTTTACCCCAACGAGGGCCACGGCTTTGTCAATCCCGCGCACCGACGCGACGTGCTTGACCGCTCCGTGAACTGGTTTGCGAAGTACATGCCGGCGGAAGGACAGTGATCAGTGGTCAGTTGTCAGTGGTCAGCTGCCGGCGAACGCATCTTCTGTATCCCACCCGTTCACTGCGCTATCGCGGAAAAGCCGGGGACTGACAACTGATCACTGACAACTGACCACTGTACTTCCCCGCTCCCAAATCCGCCATTTGCGAGTCTATTTTCTCAAGGCACCCCATGCATCTGGCTCCGTGGCAGAGGGGGGTGTGTCCTGATACACTTTTTGCTTGGAGTACCGATGAGATTCACTCGCCTCGCAGGCCGTCTGGATGAGGCATTCCGGGCGATGCTGCCGGGGCAACGTTCACCGGTGGCACGCCACTTTGCGCGAGCGTAATGGGCGGTCTTATTTCAATTTTCTATTTGATGGGAGAGACCGTTCCGCGGTTCTTTCATGCGGGGCGGGGAGGATTCATGCGGCGGTTTTTGACGCTTGTCAGTTTGCTGTGCCTGGCTGTTCCGGCCGGGATTTCGATCTCTGGCTGCACTCGCAATCCGGCAGGCAATTATTGCAATGGCCTGGGATACGGCTTGACCGATACTCAGGTTGCATCCATCGTGCTTCAGCCCCAGGTTACGGGCATCTCGCTGGCCTACGGCCAAACCCTGCAGGCCCAGAGTCCCACCGGTTACACCTGCAAAGGTTCCGCGGCCGTGGTTGGCCAAAAGTCATACACCTGGGGAACCAGCAACAATCAACTGGTTGACGTTTCGCCCATCGGCAACCTCTGTGCCGGCACCTGGAATCGCAATACCGGCGGCGGCATCGCCGATTACACATATTGCTACAACCCCAGCCCCCTGCCCAAAACCGGTGGCCTTCCTTACGGCGTTGCCTACATCACCGCGACAGCCAATTCTGTCTCCTCGAACCCGGTGGCTGTCTACGTTCATGCGCCGGTCACCTCCATTTCCCTCGACGGACCAACCAAATGCGAGTCCCAGGGCACAGTGGCGCAGCTCGACTCCGAGGCATGTTACGTAAGCAACAGCACGCAGTATGAATTGTGCGCGCCGGCCTCGGTTTCTCCGGCGAATTATGCCTGCCCGGGCAAACTTAATACGGCCGCCGGCGTCACCTCGGTGCCTACTTGCGAGTCTTCAATCGGCACCATGAGCTACAACGTGGTTACCGGAACCGTAGCCAGCATCAACAGCACCACCAACCAAATCACCGCGCAGCAGCCCGGAACGACGGCCATCACCGCTTCGATTGCGCAATCCGGCTCTTCGGCCGGCTATTTCTCCACCTGCCCGCCAGCCTCAATCAGCGTGACTCTGGCCAACGGCACAACTTCGGGCACCGTTGCCCAGGGTCAGGCCGAGGGCGTAACCACCACGGTGCTCGATACCAACGGCCAGACAATTACCGGCCTGAGCCTCAGTTATCAGTCCACCGATCCCATCGACATCACCGCCGGCACCAACGGATCCATCTCGACGCTTTTCCCGGGCACAGCCGCAATCAACGCCATTTGCCAGCCGGGCACGTGCAATCCCGCGCCCATTAACGAAATCGGGCTGAACGGAACCGGCGTTTCCATCTCATCCAATCCAGTGTCGGTGACCGTGCCGGGTACGGCGGCCAATTTTGCCTGGGTTGGAGCTCCCGGCAACTCGCAGTACCTTGTCTATATTCAATTGCTCACCGGCGCGGTGGGTTCCAACATCCGCCTGCCTTATGTGCCCAACTCCATGGTCATGGACCGTCTGGGAGACACGATTTACCTGGGCTCGCCGCGTGAGCTCATGACGATCAGCACGTCCACCAACGCCATCGCAAAGCAGGACCCAACGGTGCCCGGCGTTGTTCTGACTGTGTCACCCACGGCCTCACAGTTGCTCATCAACGATCAGGCACGGCACCTTTTCTACCTTGACCCAACCTCGGGAGGCACGCCCATCACCTTTGGCGGCATGGGTGCGTCCGCGCAGTGGACGCCCGACGGCCAGACGCTCTACATTTACGACAATTCGCAGCTCAACACACCCGCAAGTTGCGGCGCGATAGCGGACCCCATCACCGGCCACACCGACACGCTTTACGTGTACAACGCAAACACCGGCTGGACGGTGGAAGCACTGCCTCCAAGCCCGCCACTGCCGGCCGGCGCCCAAACCCCGTGCAACGCTACACCCAACTCGGCAATGCCGGCGATGCAGCAGATTCCTGCAGTCACGATCCCCGGCGTCGGCGCCTACTTCAGCGGCGACCCGACTACCGCGCACACCTGGTGCCCGTCGGGTAATGTTGGCGACAACTCCAAAGTGCAGTTCTATCCGCTGGCCGATTCGCAGGCAGTGCAGTCTGACATTGTGAACACCACCATCGACGGCGCGCATATCCTCGGCGCCACGACCAACAGCGGCGGCAGCATCACTATCAACGACATTCTCGATCCAATCCCGCCTGGGCTGACACAAAGCAACGGCATTGCCACTCCGCAGGATTGCAGCGTAACCACCAACTCCGCTACCGGCGTCGAGACCATGAATCCGCTGCTGATTAACGGCGGAGGAACCAAAGCCAACTACACGCAGACCAGCATCACCGACGTGGACGCTTCTGCAGCAAACCAGGTGGTGGTTGGATCGATCCCGCAATCCAGCAGCGCGCAGACCGTTGCGTCGAACATCGCGTTCATCACCTACACGCCTGCCTCAATTGCGGCAACGTCGAACGCGGTGCTGCCTTACTACATTCCCGCCAGTTCCGGCCCTGGTTCTGTGGGCTCTGTGAGTTTGAATGTGAGTTCCAGTTGCACCAATTGCGGAACCATCACCGCGCCGCTGGCTGGCGCATTTACGCCCGATCACACCCTGTTCTTCGTATCGACGTCGGGGGACAACGAGGTTCACTACATCAGCCTGAGTCCCTCGGTGAGCGCCACCACGCCGCCCAAGGATACGCAGGAGATCAGCCCGGATATTCCGGCGTGCACACCGCCATCGGCTGGCGGCGTCGATGCGGGCTGCACCTACACAGGGACTGGGGCCATCGTTCCTGCGACAGCCATCTACGTCAAGCCGCGCTCCACAACATAAGTAGGGGCGGCAAGCGCAAGTTTGTTGGGGCCGTTCATCGAACGGCCCCAAATCAGGTTGCTGAAAAACTATCCGCCTTGAAAGGGCACGAGTTTACTCGTGCCGTAGATAACTCAAAATTAATGCGGCTTTAGCCGCTGAGGGATGGATTTCAAACCTGGCTGAACTTTGTCAGCAGCCTGTGTTGGGGCCGTTCATTGAACGGCCCCAACTGTTTTCACGCCGCACACACTCGAGATGCACTTCCCGTCCACCCTGCACCCACCAGCTAGAATTGAAACGTGATCAAGGCCATCTCCATTCTGCGTCCCGCGGCGAGCGCCGCAGCCTATCAGCGGCTGGCCAGCTTCTTTTCCGCTCTCGGCTTTGAACGCGGCGCGGGATGGGAAGAAGAAGGCTCCAGCGGAGCCTCATTTCTTGCCCCGCTCGGCAATCTTGAATTCGTACTTGGCCGGTTTCCCGAGACCGCCGATCTGCTCATCGAAGTTGCTTCGCTCGACTCCGTTTACCAGGCAGCCGAGTCGTGGCTCCGCGCCAATGTGGCCGGCGATAGCGCTTCGCACCTGACCACCATCGCTGAGACTCGCTGGAAATCGCGCCTCTTCACCGTCGAGCCGGAGCCCGGCCACAAGTTCAGCTTCTGGGCGTGGACCGACCCAGCCAAAGGCAAGCCCATCGCCCTCGAGGGCGATCTCTCCGCCGCCGGCATGCGCTTTGCCATCGTGGTGGCGCGCTGGAACGCGGTCATTACCGACCGCCTGCTCGAAGGTGCGCTCGATGCCCTGCTACGCAGCGGCGCATCTCGCGCGGATATTCAAATCGTTCGCGTTCCCGGCGCATGGGAGATTCCCGCAGCCGCTCGCGAGATTGCCAACGCCGGCCAACGCGATGCCATCGGGATCGACGCGATTGTAACGCTTGGCTGCCTGCTGCGCGGAGAAACCGCCCACTACGAAGCCATCTATAACGAAGTGGCGCGGGGCATTGGCCAGTCACAGCAGGAAACGGGCATTCCCCACAGCTTCGGCGTCCTCACCTGCGAAAATCTTGAGCAGGCTCTCAATCGCGCCGGCATCAAGGCCGGCAACAAAGGCTTTGAAGCTGCGGCCGCGGCCATTGAGATGGTGAGCCTGAAACGAAAGCTCTCAGAAGGCGGCCGCTCTTGACCCAGGGAACGCGCAGAAAATCCCGCGAAATGGCCATGCAGATGCTCTTTCAGGCCGACCAGGGAAAGCAATCGCCGGAAGAAGTCGGTGCGACTTTTTGGCTCGCCGCCGACGAGGTCAAGCCGGAGGTGCGCGGCTTTGCCGAAGACCTGTTTCGCGTAGCCATTGAGCAGCAGGCCAAGATCGACGAGCTGCTTGCCAGCCATTCCCGCCACTGGCGCATCGACCGCATGCCCGCCGTTGACCGCAACCTGTTGCGCATGGCCGTGGCCGAAATGCTCGGCTTCAAAGGCACGCCCTTCCCAATCGTCATTAACGAAGCGCTCGAGATCGCGCGACGCTACTCGGCCCCGGAATCCATCAACTTCCTCAACGGCGTTCTCGATTCCATCGCCCACGCACTGCTGCCGCAGTAGCTGGAACGTCCGCCGAAATTTTTAGCGCCGGCTCCACAGGCTGCGGAAAAACTCATAGTGGGTGAAGTTCCCGCAAAACCATCCCGCAGGGGTTAAAACCCCGCCTCGTTATTGCCCTTATCGGCACGACTGAAGTCGTGCCCTGACACTTCGAGCCCTGTAGCAGAGTTTTTCCGCAGCCTGTCCAGCCCGGTTGTCAGCGCCGGTCTTCAGATCGGCTTTGGCTGTAATTCAAGCGTCCTCGCCCGCATCCCTGATATCCTTGAAGCGTGAGCTTTCGCACCAAAATCAAGGGAATCGTTGCAATCGGGCTGCTTCTCCCCATCGCCCTCGTGGCTTGCCGCAAAGAAGAGCGCGCGGTTGAAGGCGTAGCGCAGAACGCCGTCAACGCCGAGCACCTGGTCCAGGCAAAAGAAACCGAGCTCGACCTTGAGCGCGCGCAGCTTGGCCAGATTCCGCTGCCCACCAAGAGCCTCTATATCGCAATCCACGACCCCTCGCAGTGGGCCAACCCCTTTCTAGTTGTGGGACCCAGCACCATCACCCTGCGTATCTTGCAGGCCGACGCGAACACCAGCACCCTGGGCCAGGGCACGCTGCTGCGGCCGGTGAGCGCGCGCCGCCAGGAACTGCAGTTGCGCCCCGCCGATCTCGACAAGGCGATCGTGGCCATCCCCGCAGGCGCATGGCAATACGGCCGCGTGATCGCTATCGCCGAGTCGCCCGAAGCGCCCGCCAAAGAACGCGCGCAGGTTCGCCGCAACCTTGAAGCCGCCATCCGCGACCTGAACAACCTGGGCCTGGTGGTCCAGGAGTGGCCGTCCCGGTAAGGCCGCCGGCCGCTCGCCGAACCCCCGCGGCGAAACCTATGGTCATTTCTCACTGCGCGGCGAGGCCAAAGTGTGGAACAATTCTAAAATGTTCCAACTTCCACCCATCATTCAAGGCGGAATGGGCGTTGGCGTGTCGAATTGGCGCCTGGCGCAGGCCGTTTCGCGGCTTGGGCAGCTGGGCGTGGTGTCGGGCACGGCGCTCGACGCCCTGCTCGTGCGCCGCCTCAACGATGGGGACAAAGACGGAGCCATGCGCCGCGGCCTCGATGCTTTTCCGTTTCGGGCGATGGCGCGCCGCGTGTGGGATGAGTACTTCGTCCCCGGCGGCAAATCGGCAGACGCGCCATATCGGCTGACGCCCGTACACCAGCACAACGAACCACGCAAACTGTCGGAACTGTGCATGGTGGCCAACTTCGTTGAGGTTTTTCTGGCGCGTGAAGGCCACTCAAATCCAGTGGGAATTAATTATCTCGAGAAGGTGCAGATTCCCCACCTGGCATCCATCTACGGCGCAATGCTGGCCGGCGTTGGCTGCGTGCTGATGGGCGCAGGCATTCCCCTGCAGATTCCCGGCGTTCTCGATGCGTATGCTGCGCAGTGCTCCGCCGAGTACAAACTTTCGGTCACCGGCGCAGTGGCGGACTTTGACACCAGGATGCGCTTCGATCCCGCGGATTACGCCGAAGGCCCGCTTCCCAAGCTCACGCGCCCGCAATTCCTGGCCATTGTGTCGTCAAATACGCTGGCCACGACCATGCTGCGGCGCGCTTCAGGCAAGGTGAACGGCTTTGTGATCGAGAGCCCCACGGCCGGCGGGCACAACGCGCCTCCGCGCGGAAAACTGCAGCTGACCGAGGCGGGAGAGCCCGTGTACGGCGAACGCGATCGCGTGGATCTTGCCGGATTGCGCGCGCTAGGCGTACCGTTCTGGCTGGCGGGCGGCTATGGGAGTCCGGAGAAGCTTCGCGAGGCGCTCAGTGAAGGCGCGGCCGGCGTGCAGGTGGGCACCGCGTTCGCATTCAGCCAGGAGTCTGGGTTGCGCGACGATTTGAAGAAGGATCTTCTCGCTCAGGCAGCAGCAAAAAACGCTGCTGTGTTCACCGATCCGCTGGCGTCGCCCACCGGCTTTCCGTTCAAAGTTGCGCAGTTGGCAGGAACCTCATCGGAAGCGAGCGTATACGAAGCTCGCCTGCGCCTGTGCGATCTGGGTTTTCTGCGCGAGGCCTATGCGACGCCCGATGGCAAGGAAGGCTATCGCTGCTCCGCAGAACCGCCCAGCAGCTACGTGGCCAAGGGCGGCGCGCTCGAGGAAACAGCCGGCCGCAAGTGCCTGTGCAACGCGCTGATGGCCAACGTGGGCAAATCGCAAATACGGAGTGGCGGAGCGACCGAGCCGGCGCTGGTGACAGTGGGCGACGATTTGAACACGGTAGCGCAGTTTCTGGCTCCGGGTGCGAATACCTACACTGCAGCCGATGTGATTAATAAGCTGCTCGGCGGAATGAGCCCTGCGGCCGCGTAGCGCGGGGTGTTTCTAAAGCACGCCTGAATCTTCACGCTAAGAACCTGACCTGCAGGGCAATCGCATTTCAGGAGATGAGAAGGATTTGTTTTGAATGGGCATGGCTTCAGCCGTGTCGTAAAAAACTACCAGGAAAATGACTGGCCTTTAGGCCGTGAGGGACGGGTTAGGCCAAGAAATACATCCCTCAGCGGCTAAAGCCGTGGCCGTTTTTGACCGATCCATCGGCTCGGCTGAAGCCGTGCCCTTTCAAAGCCGCCACTATTCGTGATCCTAAATCCAAATGCGATTGCCCTGACCTGACCTGCGATTCCGATGGCTCTCCGTTCGTTTTCCGTGTTACATTAGCTTTCTCCCCAAGTCTTCCCCGTATTCGCCCAATAGAGTTTGAAATAGCGGAACGCAGGGGAGCACAGGCCTGTTTTTGACTCCATGATTCCTCAAGGAGCAATCTCATGAGCGCAGACATCGCTCGATCCCTACCTTCCCCTGCTGCCAACGCGCCTTCCCAGAGTCCCTCCTGGCTGCGCCCCAAGTTTCTCCTCTTCACATTTATCGGGTTCATGTACCTCTACGTGCTCTGGCACAACGAAAGCTTCCTCATCAACTCCGCCGATCCCGAATGGCCGCATATCGCGCTATTCAAGTGGATTCTGCTGCCCCACGGCCTGGCTGCCGCGTGCGCACTCCTTCTTGGGCCGTTTCAGTTTTCAGAGCGGCTGCGCCGCCGCTACACCAAACTCCACCGCGTCATGGGCCGCATCTATGTAGCCGGCTGCCTGGTAGGCGCTCCCATCGGCATCTATATTCAGAACTTTGAATGCGTGCACATGTACAACAACGACCCGGTCCAGTTCTCACTCGTTATGGCCACCGTCTTTGACGCGGCCATCTGGATGTTCTGCACTATCATGGCCCTGGCGTTCATTTTGCAGCGCAAGGTTCAACTGCACCGCCAGTGGATGACGCGCAGCTATACCTGCGCCATCATTTTTCTTGAAGTGCGCATGGTTCAGGGTGTGTTCAACATCGACGAAAAATTCACCGAGATTATCGTGTGGAGCTGCGTGGCCGCGGCTGTTCCGCTGGCAGACCTGGTGCTGCACGTTGAAGAAGTTCTCCGCACGCGCGCGGCTGCTGCTAAGGCTACGCGCACCGTGGCGCACGCTGGGTGAATATTTTTTGTAACATGGGCCATGCTTTTCGACCCGAAGAAAATTGCCGGGTGCCGGGCCCATCCAAGCTTCGCTTGGGTGGGATAGCACGAACCCCAACTCACCTATAACAATCAAGCACAACCAGAGGGTTGGAGTGGCCCCATTCGCGCTACCATTCCTTGGTGAGCGATTCTACTTTTAAGATTCTTCAATCCCGGCTCGAAAGCACGCGGCTCGACCACGAGCGTTTCTCGGCCCATCGTGAGCTCGAATCCCTGCTCAAGAGATCACTCCGCGGGCCAAGCACTTCTGACATTGTCCGATTCGATGCGGGTCAGCGCGCCCTCTACGCCGCAGACGCGTCGAACTATCGCCAGCTCCCCATCGGCGTGGTTTTCCCGCGCGATGCCGGCGACGTTGAGGTCGCGCTCGCCGCATGCCGCCAGGTGGGCGCCGCCGTGTTGCCTCGCGGCGCAGGCACCAGCCTGGCCGGACAGTGCGTGAACGTGGCCGTCGTCTTTGACTACTCGCGCTTCATGAACGCGCTTGACTCGATCGACGCCGAAGCGAAGACCGCGCGCGTCGAGCCCGGCATTGTGCTCGACCGTTTGCGCGACGCGGCCGAGCTGCATCACCTCACCTTCGCGCCCGATCCCGCGACCCACTCGCGCTGCACCCTCGGCGGAATGATCGGCAACAACAGTTGCGGAGTGCACGGGCTACTGGGCGGCAAAGTGGTGGACAATGTTGAATCGCTTGACGTGGTTCTCTACGACGGCACGCGGCTCACTGTTGGAGCAACGCCTCCCGAGCAGATTGAGGCGCTGATCAGCGGCGGAGGCCGCGCGGGCCAACTATACGCGGGCCTCGCGCGGCTCCGGCATCGTTATGCGTCTCTCATTCGCGATAAGTTCCCCAACATTCCCCGTCGCGTCTCCGGCTACAACCTCGACCAGCTTCTCCACGAGAACAATTTCCACGTCGCGCGTGCGCTGGTTGGCTCTGAAGGCACCTGCGTCAACATTGTCTCCGCAAAACTCAACCTCACCGCGAGCCCTCCGTTCCGCGTGCTTACCGTGCTGGCATTCGGCGATGCATTCTTCGCCGCCGACGCAGTTCCGCTGGCGCTCGAACATAAACCCATTGGACTCGAAGGATTCGATCACCTTCTGGTTGAATTCATGCGGCGCAAGGGCCTGGCGCTCCGGGATCTCGACCACCTGCCGCAAGGCTCCGGTTTCCTGCTCGTCGAAATGGGCGCGTGGTCGGCGGAAGAGGCTCGAGCCAAGGCCGAAGAAGTTGCCCGCGCGTCGCAGTCGTGGCCGCAGGCGCCGACAGCCCACATCTGCACGCCCGAAGAAGCAAAGTCAGTGTGGCATGTACGCGAGTCGGCACTTGGCGCCATGGTTTTTGTGCCCGGCGAGCCCGACCGCTGGGAGGGATGGGAGGACGCGGCCGTCCCACCCGTCAAGCTCGGCAACTATCTGCGCGCCATTACTTCGCTGATGGCCGAGTACGGCTACCGCAGCCCGCTCTACGGCCACTACGGACAGGGCTGCGTGCACATGCGCATCAACTTCGATTTTTCCACGCCGAAGGGAATAGAAAAATTCCGCGAATTTCTTGAACGCGCCACCGACGTGGTGATTTCGTTCGGCGGATCGATTAGCGGCGAGCACGGCGACGGCCAGGCTCGCGCGGCTCTGCTGCCACGCATGTTCGGGCCTGAGCTGATCGAGGCCTTCCGCGATTTCAAGGCGCTGTGGGATCCCGACAACCGCATGAACCCCGGCAAGCTGAGCGATGCGGCGCGCGTCTACGACCCCATTGAAAATTTACG
Source organism: uncultured Acidobacteriaceae bacterium (assembly GCA_963732165.1). Lineage (GTDB taxonomy): Bacteria > Acidobacteriota > Terriglobia > Terriglobales > Acidobacteriaceae > Telmatobacter. Next base: position 182,235 of record CAVSYM010000009.1, on the reverse strand, counting down.
TCACGCCACTGAACCGGGCGCCCGGGGTCTCTCGCACATGGGGACCAGGAAAGCCAGTCTCGCGGGTGCCCCATCCTATGTGCCCGGCGTGGGTCACCACGACGGGCGCATAGGGTGGGAACCCAACTTCGCCTTCACGAAAGACTCCGGCTCCCTCACCCGCGCCACCGAGCGCTGTGTTGGCGTAGGCTCTTGCCGTAACACCGTCGGCGGCGTGATGTGCCCCAGCTACCGAGCCACCGGCGAGGAGCAGCACTCCACCCGCGGCCGCGCCCACCTGCTGTGGGAGATGCTGGCCGGCTCACTCCAGTCAGAAGGCTTCAGGAGCGATGCCGTGAACGAAGCGCTCGACCTCTGCCTTAGTTGCAAGGCCTGCAAATCGGAGTGCCCGGTGCAGGTGGACATGGCCGCCTACAAATCGGAGTTTCTGGCCCAGCGCTACAAGGGCCGCATGCACCCGCTGCACCACTACATCTTTGGCTACGCCGACCGCCTCGCGCGCTACGGCTCGCTCGCGCCCACGCTCACCAACGCCATCCTCACCGGCCCTCTCACCAGCCCGCTCATCAAGCGCATCGCCGGTGTGGCCGCAGAGCGCCAGCTCCCACGTCTGGCGCCAAACACCTTCCAGAAGTCGCGAATCCCTTCCACAAATCTGGGTGCCCCATCCTATGGGTCCGGCGTGGGCCACCACGTCGGGCACATAGGGTGGGAGACCACGAATCCCGATCCACGAACCACGGTCCTACTCTGGCCCGACACCTGGAACAACTACTACCATCCCTCCACCCTCTCCGCCGCCGAATCTGTGCTCTCCCACGCAGGCTTCTCCGTCCAAACGCCCACGGGCCACATCTGCTGCGGCCGGCCCCTTTATGACTTCGGCCTGCTCGATTCAGCCCGCTCCTATCTCGCCCGCGTTCTCACTCGCGTGGGGCCGCAGATCGACGCCGGGCTCCCGTTCATCTTTCTCGAGCCAAGCTGCGCCAGCGTCTTCAAAGACGAGCTGCTCGAGCTCTTCCCCAACGACCCCCGCGCCAAACGCCTGAGCGAAAATGTCTGGCTCCTGGCCGACTTCCTCGCCGCCCGCGCGCCCGGCTTTGAAGCCGCCAGTCTCACCGGTTCGCAAATCCTCATCCACGGCCATTGCCACCACAAGGCCGTCTTCGGAGGGCCGGCAAACGAGATTGCGCTGCTCGGCAAAACCGGCGCCAGCGTCAGCCTTATCGAGGCCGGCTGCTGCGGCATGGCCGGACCCTTCGGTTTCGAGGCCGCCAAAATCGAAGTCTCGAAGACCATCGCGGGCCAGGGCTTGCTTCCCGCCGTCGAAGCCGCCGGCCCTGACACAATCATCGTCGCCGACGGCTTCAGCTGCCGCGAACAGATCGCACAGCTCTCTGGCCGCACAGCCCTGCACTTTGCCGACGTGATGGCTGACGCCTGCACACGAAAATCCAATTTGAGCGGCTCGTAAACATTACTTTGACCAAGCCTTGCCGTCGGCCACCCGCGTCTGTTCCGTCGTTTCCCCGCAACGATCCGACCCTGCCTTGCCAACGCAGCGCGCTTTTTTGGCATCACACCGCCACGTACGCATTTGCGGTACACTGAAGGGGTTTGATTCCCTAAGGCGTTTTTCTGGCTGAAGGAAAGGGGCTTATCGTCATGGCAGAAGACAGCAAATCATATGGATTGGCTTGGTTCCTGGCAGGATTGGGCATCGGCGCGCTCGTTGGTATTCTCTACGCTCCCAAGAGCGGCAAGGAGACGCGCGAGGATATCGCGCAAGGCGCGCGCGAGGGCTCGGAGTATCTGCGCAACAAGAGCCGGCAGGCGGCCGAAAGCGTAGGCGAGCTCGTCGACAAGGGCAAGGAGCGTGTCGGGGTCATCGTCGAAAAGGGCAAGGAGCAGGTGGGCGAGTATGTCGATCGTGGCCGCGAAGTGGTCGATCGCGGGCGCGCGCAATGGGAGGAGTTCGTCGAGCGCGGCAAAAATCTGGTCGCTGAACAAACTGGCCGCGTAACTGCGGCAGTTGACGCAGGCCGCCAGGCTTACCGCTCTACCGTCTCCGCCCCTGAAGACGAAGTCCACGAGTAGACGAAGTCTACAAGCAATGGGGCGATTCAACCGCGGGCATCCCAGAGCATTTCCCTGAGGGCCACCGGGACCCGCGCGGTCACGGCGACTCGGCGGTATGGCTTAATGAGCTGCAATTCTCTGGTCGCACTTGTCCACTCGCAACTGCGCTTTGTGCTTTTTGCTCCGGGAAATGGATTCAGGCGCTTGGCCGGAACTGGGTGCTCGTGAGCCTTAACCTCTTGTCGCCGCATGGCTCATGGCTCTATCCTTCCCTGGGCTTTGCGGCAGGCGCCAACTCAAATAGCAGGAGAAGTTCCGCGGCCCCTTGATGCGAGACCACTAAGATGCCACATTTCGACCCTCAAAACCTCCAGATCGTTGTTGCCGCAGTTGTCGCGGGAACGCTCCTCCTGCAGATCCTTCTGCTCGTGGTAATCCTGTTCGGCGTTCGTAAGGCGGCCGCGGCGGTTCGCGAAGACCTTGAGGACATCCGCGCTTCGGTCACTCCGCTCCTCACCGATGCGCACAATCTGCTCACTCGCGTTGGACCCAATATTGAAGCCACCACCGGCGATCTGGCCGCATTCACCCACACACTTCGCGAACAATCAACCAACGTCCAGTCCACAGTGACCGAAATCAGCGATCGCGCGCGCCACCAGGCCGGTCGCATCGATTTCATGGTCACAACCATGCTCGACAAGGCCGACCGTGCCGGAGCGCTTGTGAACGACACCGTGACCAAGCCCCTGCGCCAGGTCACTGGCATCCTGGCCGCCCTCAGGGCTGTAGTTGAAAACCTGCGCGCGCCCCAGGCTCCGAGTCCCAAACCGCCGGTTGATGGCTCCCATGGCGACTCCGGCATGTTTGTTTAAAATCCCAATCGGCGTCTTTAGCCAAAATCTCAGGCACGGAGGTCGCGCGATGAAGTTGCTTCCCCGTTTTGTGCTGCTCGCCGCTGCTTTGTTCGCGGTTCTTTCAAGCGCCGCGCAAAATACGCCCTCGCCGGCGCTGCTCATCCTCTCCAAAACCGATCACGCGCTGGCCATCGTCAATCCGTCCACGCTGCAGGTCGTCGGCCACGTCCCGGTCGGCGAAGACCCCCATGAAATTGTCGCTTCCACCGATGGCAAAACCGCCTACGTGTCGAACTACGGCTTCGGCGCCTACCACACCATTACACCAATCGACCTTATCGAGCAGAAGGAGCTTACCCCCATCGACCTGGGCGCGCTGCGCGGTCCTCACGGGCTCATGTTCGAAGACGGAAAAGTATGGTTTACGGCTGAGGCCGCCAAGGCCATCGGCAGTTACGATCCCGCATCGGGCAAAATCGACTGGATCATGGGCATCGGGCAAGACCGCACCCACATGATTTACGTCTTCCCTGGCGCGCGCCGCATCGTCACCACCAATGTGAACTCGGGCACCGTCACAATTCTCGACAAGTTCCACACGCATCCCGACGGCGGCCCTCCACCAATGCCGCCTGGTGCGGGCATGCCTGGTCCACCCTCAGGCCGTCCGACAGGAATGCCGCCCCCTCCCATTCTTCCGCCCGGAGATGACTGGAAGCTGACAAACATCACTGCCGGCGAGCGCAATGAGGGCTTCGATGTGACGCCTGACCTGAAGCAGGCGTGGACCGTGAGCCCCGTTGACGGCAAGGTCTACATCATCGACGTGAATGAGAAGAAGGTGACGGCGACGATCGACGCCGACGCGCAGCGCGCCAACCGGCTCAAGTTCACTCCCGACGGCAAGCTGGCGCTCATCTCCGCCGGTCCCGATCTCGTCGTCATCGATGTCGCTGCAAAGAAAGTCATCCAGCGCATCGCCATCGGCCACGGTTCAGGCGGGATTCTGGTTCAGCCCGATGGCGCGCGCGCATATGTTGCCTGCAGCCCCGACAACAATGTGGCCGTAATCGATCTCAAGACCTTTGCGATCGTGGGCCGCATCGATCCCGGCGGCAACCCCGACGGCATGGCCTGGGCGGTGCGATAGTCGCGAGCAAAGAGTAGGTCTCGGAGGGAGCAGGGGACTTCAGGCCCTGATTCTACCTACAAACAGCGTCTGGCCTTCAGGCCCGGGTAATCGGGAGTTGATTCTGTGGCGCTGCAACAGGCCGACTCACCAACCACTCGGTTGCCCCATCCTTGGCGCGTCTTAGTTCTTGCGCCATAGGTGGGATAGCACTCCCGCTCGTTCTCCCGCTGACTTGCCGTTCCTGGCTCCGCTGGCGCCGCTAACCCCGCTAACTCTGCTCTCTCAAAAGATCCAACCGCCGCCAACCACCTCGTCGCCGTCGTAGAAAACGGCGGACTGGCCCGGCGTCACCGCGCGTTGCGGTTCGTCGAATGTGGCAATCACTTCATCTGGCCCCGCCGGCTCAAGCGTCGCCCATGCCGGCTCGTGCCGGTGCCTGATCTTCGCACGCACGCGCATCGGCGCAGTCAGCTCAGGAATGCTAATCCAGTTCAACCGCCGCGCGCGCAGCGTTCGCGTGGCCAGTTCGGCGTCAGCGCCCACCGTCACGCGGTGACTCGCGGAATCTATATTCAACACATAAAGCGGCGAGGAAGACGCAACCTTCAATCCCTTCCGCTGCCCTACTGTAAAGTTCGAGATCCCCTCATGCCGCCCGATCACCTCGCCGTTTGAAGCGACCAGCTCGCCCGCAGTCTCCGGCATTGCCTCACCCTGCTCCTCGAGATACGCCGTCAAAAACTGCTTGTAATCTCCGCCGGGGATGAAGCATATCTCCTGCGAGTCAGGCTTCTCGGCGAGACGCAATCCATGCTCGCGCGCAACCCCGCGCACCTCCGGCTTGGTCATCCGCCCCAAAGGAAACAGCGTGCGGGAAAGCTGCTCCTGCGTCAGCCCAAACAGGAAATACGTCTGATCCTTGGCCAGGTCTGAGGGCCGCTTCAAAATCCATCGCTCGCGCCGCTCGTCGTACTCGTTCACGGCGTAGTGCCCGGTGGCAATCCGATCCGCGCCAATACTCCGCGCCGTCTTGAGCAACTGATCGAACTTCAAATGGTTGTTGCACAGCGAGCAGGGAATCGGCGTGCGCCCCGCCAGGTACTCATCCACAAACGGCCGCACCACGTCGCGCTCGAACCGCTCTTCCTGATTGACGACGTAATAAGGAATGCCGAGGTGCTCAGCCACGTGGCGCGCATCGTACACATCGTCAATGGAGCAGCAGCGCCCCGCCTTCGGAGCATCGGGAATCCCATGCTTACCCGCCAGACGCGTCTGATCCCAAAGCTGCAGCGTAAGGCCGACCACCGTCACGCCCGAGTGGGCGAGCATCGCCGCCGCTGTCGAGGAATCAACCCCTCCAGACATGGCTACGGCAATTGTGGTGTTCTCATTCATGGCTGGTGCTTATCCTCTGGCCGACCTTCTGGCATTACTTCAAACGTAACCGTGTTGGAGCGCAGCAGCCCTTCACCAGTTGGAAAGTCTATGAACACCGAGTATTTCCCTGGCTGGTGCAAGTCATACAAGTACTTCAGAAGAATATGTTTCGTCATTGACTCGCCCGGAGCAAGCGACCAACTCATGTTCAATGTACATGCAAGTTCCGGCTCTCCAGGTAGTAAACGCATCGTAGCAAACCTCTCCCGGTAAGTCGTAGGAGGTTCTCCGTGCTCCCCTTGCACCCATACCCTTGGATCACTGGAACAGTCGTCGCGATCGATCCGTTTGCCGCTGACGTTCTTGATTGCAAGCGATACGATTGGCGAATGCGAGTCAGCGACCGTTTCCATTGAGATGTTAACCGCATACAATCCCGAATGGTATATGACATCGGGAGCCTGTGCGAATAAATCGTGGGGGCCCTGCGTAATCAAGAAAGCCAATGCGGCTATAAGAACTGGGACCTTAATCTGTTTTATCGCTGCCCCCTTAAATCGAATGACGGTCGAAGGACTCCATGTCGGCTTCATCCCGCCTTGACCGCTACGCTACGCCGGCGCCAACGCCCTCAGCCTCTCCACCGCTTCAGGCACCGCCTTCAATACATGATCCACATCAGCATCCGTCGCCGTCTTCAACAAACTCAAGCGCAAACTCGCCAGCGCCGCATGTCTGTCGAGCCCCATCGCCATCAGCACGTGGCTGGGTTCGGTTGAGCCCGAGTGGCACGCCGACCCTCCACTCACCGCAACGCCCTTCAAATCGAGCGCAATCACCAGCGCCTCGCCCTCAAGCTGGTCGAACGTAATGTTCGTTGTATTCGCCGTTCGCGGAGCGCCCGCGCCATTCAACCGTGTGCCCTCAATTCTCAAGAGCCCGATCTCGAGCCGGTCGCGCAGCTTCGCCAGCCGTTCAATCGTTCCGTCTTCCAGGCTCTCCATCGCCAGTTCCGCTGCGCGGCCGAGGCCCACAATGCCCGGAACATTCTCAGTCCCCGCGCGCTGCCGGCGCTCATGGCTTCCGCCAACCAGCAGCGAGTCGATCGGCGTCCCGCGCTTCACAAACATTGCGCCCACGCCCTTCGGCCCGTGCATCTTGTGCGCGCTGATCGAAAGCATATGGCAGCCGATCTGCCGCACGTCGAGCCGAACTTTGCCCGCACCCTGCACCGCATCAATATGAAAATACGCGCCGGCCTCCGTCGCAATCTTCGCGATCTCTTCCACCGGCTGCAGTACCCCCGTCTCGTTGTTGGCCAGCATTATGCTGATGAGCCGCGTCTCCGGTCGTATTGCGCACCTGATCACTTCGGGATCTATCAGCCCATCCGGCCGCGGCGGGACCAACGTAACTTCAACCCCGCGCTCCGCAACTCGATCGGCCGCGCGCAGCACCGCTGAGTGCTCAATCGACGTGGTGATGAAGTGGTCGCCGGGCCGCAGCAATCCAAAAACCGCGGTATTGTCGCCCTCGGTGCCGCCCGAGTTGAATACAACCTCGGCCTCGCGGCAGTTGAACAACCGCGCCACCGCCTCGCGCGCATGATCCACCGCCTTGCGCGCCTCCTGCCCCTGCCGATGAATCGAAGAGGCATTCCCGAACACTTCCATCCAGAACGGACGCATCGCTTCCACCACCTCCGGCAACAGAGGCGTGGTGGCATTGGCGTCCATGTACGCGCGGTTCACAAGCGTTCCACTCCACTATTGATTGTACGGGATACGTAATTCAGGCGAAGCAAGGTTTTCACTCCTTCGCTCCTTCACTCCTTCACTTGCTCACTGCCGTTTGCAGATCATTTCCGGGTTTTGCCGCACAATCATTTCATGGCGCTGCTCAATCAAACGGTGAACGCGGCCTGTCCCGCGCGGAGGCCATGCCAATCTGGTTCATAACCTCTGCATTTTCTAGAATCTGTCGCTAAAGGTTCTCAGCTTCAGAATGGTACGGCCCATGCCGGCACTCATCCTCATGAAAACAAATCGGTTCTCGGCAGAGCCCTTGAGGAGATATATCTCCGGTACAGGCTGCGGGCCGCACTATGTGAATGGTGCCCGGCGCACCCTTCGAGGCCCCCGGTACCTGCACAAATAGAATGAGTGGAGTAACTTCACTCGGCATTCGGAGGCTTCACTTGGGCGATCGAGAGTTGGTAGATTCATCGGACAGCCGCCGCATTCTGATCATCGGCTCCGCCGGTCAGCTTGGCGTTGAGCTGCAGAAGAGTTTTGCCGGCGCCGGCTCAATCACCGCAGTCGATCTGCCCACGGTTGACATCACCAAGGCCGAGCAGTTTCGCGCCTTCATCCGCGAAACCAACCCAGACATTATTCTCAACGCCGCCGCCTACACGGCTGTCGATCGCGCTGAGTCCGATCCGGAGCTCGCGCACGCCGTCAATGCCGAAGCCCCGCGCATCATGGCCGAAGAGAGTCTGCGCTTGAATGCTCTGTTCGTGCACTACTCGACCGACTACGTCTTCGACGGATCGAAGCCGGGTCCCTGGGTCGAGACCGACGCTCCAAACCCGCTCGGCGTGTATGGCGCAACCAAGCTTGCCGGCGAGCAGGCGGTTGAATCGGTGAGCGGCAAAACCCTCATCTTTCGCACCAGCTGGGTCTACGGCAGCCACGGCAAAAACTTTCTGCTCACCATGCTGAAGCTGGGGCAGGAGCGAGACCAGCTTTCGATTGTCGACGACCAGGTCGGCGCGCCTACCACGTCGAGTGAACTGGCCGCCGCCACGCATTCCATCGTCAACGGAATCCTGGGAGGTAAATTCGGCGAGTCTGCTTCGTGGTCCGGCCTCTACCACATGACTTGCTCGGGATCGACTTCATGGTTCGGATTCGCCGAGGCAATCTTTACCCGCGCTTCGCAACTGATGGGCGCGAAGACTCCGGAGCTCACCCCGATTCTCACCAGCGCGTATCCAACCGCTGCGAAACGGCCGCTGAACTCCGTGCTCTCGAACGAGAAGCTCAAGAAACGCTTCGGCGTCGAACTCGCCTCGTGGGATTCTGCGCTGGACGAAGTGTTCGAGGCGCTTATCGAAAAGCGAAAAAGCTAAGCCGGTTCACTTAGACTTCAGGTATGCATCCAGCAGCATCTGTGCAGCGCGGAGCGATGTGGTTCGCCCGTCAACAACCTCGCGCTCCAGCATCGCCATCTGTTGTCGCACATGAGAGTTGGCTTCGAAGTGCTGCCGCAGCCCTTGCTCAATCAGTTCGCGCATCCATCGCCTCTGCTGCTCGTTTCGCGACGCCTGGCACCAGCCGTTGCCACGCGTGAGCGCCGCGTGCTCTTCGACCGCGGTCCACAATTCGCCAATGCCTCGGCCGGTCTGCGCCGAACAGGTGAACGCGCGCGGTGACCAGCCCGACGCCGCCATGGGAAACAAATGCAGAGCATTTTCAATCTCGCTGCGCGCCTTCTCAGCGGCCTTCACGTTCGCGCCGTCAGCCTTGTTCACCACAACGGCATCGGCCAATTCCATCACGCCGCGCTTGATGCCCTGGAGCTCGTCGCCCGCGCCCGCCAGAGTTACCAGAAGAAAGAAGTCAACCATGCCGCGCACCGCAGTCTCGGTCTGCCCAACGCCAACCGTCTCGACAAGGATTTTCGAGTAACCGGCAGCCTCGCAGAGCAGCATGGCTTCGCGCGTGCGTTGCGCAACACCGCCCGCTGCTCCGCGCGTAGGCGAGGGGCGGATGAACGCACTCTCGCTCGCGGCCAGTAGCGTCATGCGCGTCTTGTCGCCCAGAATGCTGCCACCCGAGATTTGGCTGGTTGGATCGACGGCCAGCACCGCGACCTTCTGCTGCCTCTCTTCAACCAGGTAGCGTCCGAGGGTTTCAATCAAGCTGCTCTTGCCGCCGCCCGGCACGCCGGTGATGCCGACGCGAAGTGCGTTGCCGCTGTGCGGCAGGCAATCTTCCAGAATCAGTCCGGCCAGCTCGCGGTCAGCCTCGCGTGCACTCTCAATGAGCGTAATGGCCCGCGCAAGCACTCCGCGGTCCCCGCGCAGGATGCCTTCAACAAATTGCTCGCGTGTGTATTTTGTGTGCGTCTTCTCAACTCGCGGAGCCTCGGATATCACCACTCCTCTCCGTTCGCTAAGTGCGCTCTTCATCTGCGTTTCAACTCCGCGCGCCCACCAGGCTCGCGGACAGCGTCTCCACAATGTGCTGCGCAGCCTTGGTGATCACCGTGCCCGGTCCGTAGATGCCGGCCACGCCCGCCTTGTACAGGAACTCGTAATCCTGCGGCGGAATCACGCCGCCCACGACGACAAGAATGTCCTCGCGCCCGAGCTTGCGCAGCTCATCGATGAGTTGCGGCACCAGCGTCTTATGCCCCGCTGCCAGGCTCGAAACGCCGACCGCGTGAACGTCGCTCTCTACCGCGAATCGCGCCACCTCGCGCGGCGTTTGAAAGAGCGGACCCATGTCCACATCGAAACCGATATCGGCCAGCGCCGTCGCAATCACCTTCGCGCCGCGGTCGTGCCCGTCCTGGCCCATCTTGGCTACCAGGATGCGAGGCCTGCGTCCCTCGGCCTCTTCAAAATTCTCAACCATCTGCCGCGCTTTTGTGAATTCGTCACTGGTGCATGCAGCAGCGTAGACACCTGAGACAGTATGCGTCGAGGCCTCGTAACGACCCCAAACACTTTCGAGTGCCGACGAAATCTCACCGAGTGTCGCGCGTTTCCGCGTGGCGTCAATCGCAAAGTCCAGCAGGTTGCCCTCGCCGCTCTGCGCACATTTGCGCAACGCAGCGAGCGATTCCCGCACTGCATCGCCGCTTCGTTCGCTCTTTAATTGCTGGAGACGGAAAACCTGTGCCTCGCGCACCGCGCCATTGTCGATGTCGAGCACTGGAATCTGCGGCTCTTCAGCGGCAATGAATGCATTCACTCCAATGATGGTATCGAGCCCGGAGTCGATCCTCGCCTGTCGCCGCGCCGCAGCCTCTTCAATACGCATTTTGGGCAAACCGGTCTCAATGGCCCGCGCCATTCCGCCCAGGTTTTCAATTTCCTCGATCAGTTCCCATGCCGCATGCATCAGTTCGTGCGTAAGCCGCTCAACGTAATACGAGCCGGCCCACGGGTCTACTACATGAGTAATCCCCGTTTCTTCCTGCAAATAAATCTGCGTGTTGCGCGCGATGCGCGCCGAAAAATCAGTGGGCAGCGCCAGCGCCTCATCGAGCGCATTGGTGTGCAAGCTCTGCGTGTGGCCGAAGGCCGCAGCCATGCCTTCAACGCAGGTGCGCACCACGTTGTTGTAAGGATCCTGCGCCGTCAAACTCCATCCCGAAGTCTGCGAGTGCGCGCGCAACGCCAGTGATTTGGGATTCTTCGCGCCAAAACCCTTCACCAGCTTCGCCCACAGCATTCGGGCCGCGCGCATCTTGGCAATCTCCATGAACGGATTCATGCCGATGCCCCAGAAGAACGAGATGCGCGGAGCAAAGCTGTCAATGTCGAGGCCCGCGTTAACGCCGGTGCGCAGGTACTCGAGGCCGTCGGCGAGCGTGTACGCGAGTTCGATCTCGGCCGTAGCGCCCGCCTCCTGCATGTGGTATCCGCTCACGCTGATGCAGTTGAATTTCGGCATCTGGGCGGCGGAGTAACGGAAGATGTCGCCAACGATGCGCATCGATCCCGCAGGCGGATAGATGTAAGTGTTGCGCACCATGAACTCTTTCAGAATGTCGTTCTGGATGGTTCCGCTCAGCGACTCGGGCTTAATGCCCTGCTCTTCAGCGGCCACGATGTAGAACGCCATGATGGGCAACACCGCCCCATTCATAGTCATCGACACCGATATGCGGTCGAGAGGAATTTTGTCGAACAGCACCTTCATGTCGAGGATGGAATCAATCGCCACGCCGGCCTTGCCTACGTCTCCCATTACGCGCTCGTGGTCGGAGTCATAACCGCGATGCGTTGCGAGGTCGAACGCAACCGAAAGCCCGCGCTGCCCCGCTGCCAGGTTGCGACGATAAAACGCATTCGACTCTTCGGCGGTAGAGAAGCCCGCATATTGACGAATCGTCCATGGCTGCATCGCATACATGGTGCTGTATGGCCCGCGCAAAAAAGGCGGAATTCCCGCAGCGTAATCGAGATGCTCCAGCCTCTCGAGATCTTCGCGCGAATAAGAAGGCTTGATAGCAATGTGCTCGGGCGAGAGCCACTCTTCGGCGTGCGACACCGCGCCGGAAAGCTTCGCATTCGTCTCAGTGCGCCAGTCAATCTTTGAAAAGTCAGGCCGCAAATTCAGCTCCTTGCTTCTGGCTCCTAGCCCTAGCTCCTAGCTTCTAGCTTCTAGCTTCTACTCGTAATCGCTAACTCAGCATCTTCCGGTTTTCCATTCACAGAACAACCATTCTCGATCCACACAACCATTCTTGATCCGCCAAGAAAAAGCTAAAAGCTAGCGGCTAGAAGCTAGCGGCTGGCCTTCGATCCCCAGCTTATCCTGCCAATTCGTCAGCACTTCAATCGGGTTGCTGCGCGGATGCACAAAATCGGCAACACCCAAGACCTTCAACGCCGCCGGGCTCTCGGGATTCCCCGCCACAATCACCGGCGTTTCGCGGCCACTCGCCTTCATCGCATTCATCAGCTCGGCCGCAATACTCTCATACTCCGCATCGGAGCTGCACAGCACAATCAGGTCGGCGTCTGTCGCGGCAATTTCGGGCGCGGCCTTGAATCGCCGCACCGTTGTGCGAAACCCGGCACAGGCAAAAAAGTTGGCCGCAAAGGCCGAACGCGCGTTGCGCATCTTTGCATCGCCAATCTCGGCCAGCATAACCTGAGGCGCACGTCCGCCGGCCATTGCGTGGCGTTCTGTTCGCAGTCTTAATTGCTCAAACATGCGCGCGCCACGATGCCTGGCATTGATGCGCTCGAAATCGATGCTCTCGAGCACATGCTCGGCAGGATTTGCGTAGAGGCTCGTTCCTGTGAACACTCGCTTTCCTGCTGCCACGGCTCTCTCGCGCGCGACCAGGCCTTGAGCAAGCTTTTCAGCGATCCAGCCTGAAGCGCGGAGCCTGCCGAATCCACCGCCCGCCTCCATCTCCCGCAACAGCTTCCACGCTTCGCGCGCGATGGAGTCAGTGAGGGCTTCAACTAAGTAAGCGCCGCCTGCGGGGTCGGCTACACGCCCCAGCATTGCCTCGTGACGCAGCAGCAGTTGTGTATTGCGCGCCAGCCGGCGGCTCGCTTCATCGGGAACCTTGTAACATTCATCGAACCCAGCTACTTCAACCGAGTTCGCGCCGCCAAGTACGGCTGAAACGGCCTCAGTAGTTGCGCGCAAAATGTTCACCTGCGGATCGTAGATTGTCTTGTTCCAGCGCGAGGTTCGCGCCGTGATATGCGCCCGCGCGGCTTCACGCGATCCGCCAAAGCTCTCGACCACGCGCGACCAAAGCATTCTGAAAGCGCGCAGCTTGGCAATCTGGAAGAAGAAGTTCGCGCCAACCGCAAATCGGAAGCCGAGCGCGGACGCAGTGCGATCGGCGCTTAGACCGCGCGCATTCATTTCGGCAAACGCATCGGCGCCTGCCGCAAGCGCCATCCCGATCTCCTCAACCGCATTCGCACCGTCTTCTTCAAATCGCGCGGCGTCGATGGTGAACGGTACAAAGCCATGCGGAAGGCGTGCAATTACCTGCGCGGCAAGATCGTTATCGCCAAACGGATCGCATCCCGTCGAGATCGAGCCGTCCGACACTCTTTCACGGCTACCAAACCGTCCAAGCAATACTTCGATTAGCGCGCCGTCCGCGTGCTCAAAATGCACGTTGATTCCCTCGAGATTGGCGAGCGCATTTTCAAGCCCGGCCACGATGCGCACCGGCAGATTGCAGAACGCAATCTCTTCAGCCCCGCCGCGCACCGCCGCACGCGCTGCGCGATTTGCCTCTACCGCAGTCGCCGCTTCAATCTCCTCGCGAATCTTCCATCCGGCTTCAGCCTTCGCGCCGCGACGGTAAGGAAATTCTCCCGGCGTTACATCGAGTCCGGCGACGTCCATGAGGTCTTCGGCGCGGTAATACGGCTTGACCGCAATCCCTTCGCCGGTGCGCCAGATCAGCCTTCTCTCGTAATCCGCACCCTTCAGGTCGCGTGCGATCGCCGCTTCCCACTCGGCAGTTGTAACCGGCGGAAATTCATCGAGCAGGCGCGCAGACGTCATTTCGCGTCACTCGCTTTCGCGCCGCACATGGTGCGCGGCTCCTCAACCATTTCGATCAGGAAACCGAACGGGAATTCCATACGCGATTTGGGATGAACAAAAAAAACGGTCGTTCCGCGCGAGCCCGGCCGCGGTGCCTTGTCGATGAGCGCAAAACCACTCTCTCTCATCGCCTCGTAGGCGCGCTGCGCATTCTCAACGCGAAATGCAACGTGCGCCAGACCGCCGCGCCCGCCGTTTTTGTCAATCAGCTTCTGCACTGGCGACTCCGGCGCGAGCGGTTCCAGCAATTGAATCAGGTTTGGCCCGTCGCCGATCTTCAGCAGTACCTCGCGCACCTGGTCGGCGCCGAGCACTTCTTCGCGGTGAATCTCTTCAAAGCCCACCAGCTTGTACGCGTTCACCTGGCCCTCAAGCTCGCCCCGCTTCACGGCAATCGCAATGTGATCGACAAACTTGATTCCCGGAGTTTTCTTTAGATCATCCTGTGCGCAGTTCATCTCGTGGCCTTCACTCAAACTCGATCAGCAACTGGTCCACCTTCACCGGGCTGCCAGTCGCTACATGTACAAACTTCACTCTGCATGCACGCGGAGCCGTAATGTGGGTCTCCATCTTCATTGCTTCAAGCACCATCACCCGCTGGCCTGCCTCAACCTGCTGTCCCGTCTCAGCCTCAACGCGGATTACCAGCCCCATCACCGGACTGCGGCATTCATTTTCGTTCCTGGCACCGGCTGCAGGCGCTTCGACCAAATAGGCGTGCTCCTCATGCTGTGAGCCCTCGCCCTCGTCAAACTCTTCTTCCTCGTCCACCACTTCTACATCGGCTTCGTAGGTCGTTCCGTCGATGGTGATGCGAAGCTTCAATGTGCCCTTTCCTTTCTTGGAGGTCCTTCACTACCGGTTTTTCCGGAAAGCCTTCCCTCAGGAGCTAAAGCCCCAACCCAGAATTTGGGCCTTTGTGGCACGACTGAAGTCGTGCCCTGACACTTCGTGCCGATAAGCCGAGTTTTTCCGCAGCCTGTAATGTCGCGCCCTTTCAAAGCAGCGCCAAAAAACCTTAACGCAGGTGGTGCGAACTCACTACGCCCACGCGGCCCTGCTGCGACCATGCGCTCCCGGCTTCCTGCGCCGCAGGCAGCGCTCGCACTTTGTGTACCTTTGCCATTTCGCCGGCCACCGCCGCGGCTGCCGCAATCACCGCCTTGACCTCGGCCTTTACTCCGTGTTGCTTCGCCGGCGACTCACCCGTCTCGCTGGCAGCCAGCACTTCCACAGTGCCTTCGTGCGCGATGAACTGCTCCGCCTTGCTCGGCTCAGTCAGCCGCTTCTCCAGCGACCGCACCGCCTCAGCAATCGCACCCATCTGGAGCTCCAGCGCATCCTGGCGCTCGGCCATAGCCTTCAACTGCGCATAAGCCGAAGCATTCGTCGTCGCATCCTTCTTCCGTCCAATCATCTCCGGCCTCCACTTACAACGGAATCAACCCATGCTTCTTCTGCGGGCGCATCTCGCGCTTGCCATGCAGCGACTCAAGCGCCTGCGCCACTACCCGCCGCGTTTCGGCCGGCAATATAATGTCGTCCACCAGCCCGCGCCCCGCGGCAACATAAGGATTCGAGAACGTGTCGCGATACTCGTCGACCACTTCTTTGCGCCTGGCCGCGTGGTCATCGGCCGCGTCAATTTCGCGCCTGAAGACGATCTCTGCAGCGCCCTCGGCGCCCATCACCGCAATCTCGGCGGTGGGCCACGCCAGCACGCGGTCAGCTCCCAATCCACGCGAGCACATGGCGATGTACGCGCCGCCGTACGCCTTGCGCAAGACTACCGTGATCTTTGGCACCGTTGCCGCCGAATACGCAAACAACAGCTTTGCACCGTGGCGAATAATGCCGCCACGTTCCTGTTCCACGCCCGGCAAAAACCCCGGCACATCGACAAACGTGAGCAGCGGAATGTTGAACGCGTTGCAGAAGCGCACAAAGCGCGCCGCCTTGTCTGAAGCGTCGATATTGAGCGAACCGGCCTGCACCGAGGGCTGGTTGGCTACGATTCCCACCGATCTTCCCTGCAGGCGTCCAAAGCCGATCACTATGTTCGCGGCAAACCCCGGTTGAATCTCAAGAAAGTCGTCGTGATCCACCACGCGCGCAATCACCTGCCGCACGTCGTAAGCCTGTTTGGGGTCGGCGGGAACAATCTTGTTCATCGAGTCGTCATCCTTCAACTTTGCATTGAAGGTCATGCGCGGCGGATCTTCAAGATTGTTCGCAGGCAAATAGCTCAGCAGCCTTTTGCATAGTTGAATGGCGTGATCGTCGTTGCGCGCAATCAGGTGCACCACGCCGGAGTAGTGCATCTGCGACCGCGGGCCGCCCAGGTCCTCGGCGCTCACCTCTTCGCCCGTCACCTGCTTGATGACCTGCGGTCCGGTAATGAACATGCGTGCCTGTTCGGTCTGGATGATGAAATCGGTGAGCGCGGGACTGTACGCCGCGCCGCCCGCGCATGGCCCGCATATGAGCGAGACCTGCGGCACGGTGCCCGAGAGCATTACGTTGTTGTAGAAAACCCGCGCATAGCCGGCCAGGCTGTCGATGCCTTCCTGCACGCGCGCGCCGCCCGAGTCATTGATAAAGATGAAGGGGCTGCCGGTCTTCAGGCTCATGGCCATCATCTCGGCAACCTTATTGCTGTGCGTCTCTCCCGCCGCGCCGCCGGCCACGGTAAAGTCCTGGCTCGCCAGGTGTACCAGCCGGCCGTCGATCGTCGCGCACCCGGTCACCACTCCATCGGCAGGCAGTTCCTTGCCGGCCATTCCAAAATATGTAGCCCGATGCCGGGCAAACAGCCCGATCTCTTCAAAGCTCTCTTTATCCACCAGCCGCGCAACGCGCTCGCGGGCCGAGAGCTTGCCGGTGGCGTGCTGGCGCTCAATGCGATCTTCGCCGCCGCCGAGCTTCAGCTCTTCCCGCTTTGCCTCGAGCTCCGCGATCTTCTCGTCGATCGTCGAAGCCAGGCGTTCCTCCGGCTTTTCCGTTTCTGCTTTCACGGGTGTCATTCTATGGCCGCGCAGGGCGCCTGCGATGTGACCCAGTTCACGGCTCTAAATACTATAAAAATGAGCTGCTTTCGGCTGTTTCTGCCGCTCAATGCCGGCCCCGAGATCAACTTATTTCCCGTCCTCTTGCATCCGCCGGTAGAATGATCCCAATGCCCGCCGCCGCGCTCAGTTACATCGACTCCAACGGCCGCCACACCGTGGTTCTCAGCGGCGACTCCACCACTCTCGGCCGCTTGCCCGGACAGGACCTGGTGCTGAGCGATCCGCTGGTCTCGCGGCGGCATGCCGTTATCGTGCAGCAGAACGGCGCATATGTGGTCATCGATCAGAATAGTACGCACGGCACGTATGTGAATGGCAACCGCGTAGAACGGGCCGAGCTTCTTCCCGGCGACGAGCTGCACCTGGGTTCGCTCAAAGGCGTGCCGCTTCATTTTCATCACCGCAGCGACGAGACCGCTGAAGGCCCTTTCCGATCGTCGTACGGCGAACTGCTGGCCTCATTCCGGCGGCTCCGTGAAAAGCACGGCGAGAAATCTCCGCCCGCCGCTACCGACATGGAACGGCTCAAGTTCCTTCTCGATGCGGCGCGCAGGCTCAACGAAGGCAGCGCCGTTGCTGAGATCCTGGGCGCGCTGCTGCAGTTGACCCTCGAACTCACCGAAGTCGAACGTGGATTCGTCTTTCTTCTCCAGGGCGACTCGATGCGCATGGTGCAGGGCCTGGCGGCCGATGGCACAGTGCTCGAAGAAGACTCCACCATCTCGCGCCGCGCCATACAGAAAGCCATCGAGAGTAACCAGAAGTTTTCCTTAAGCGACACGCTTGGAGACGGGCACGCGTCGGAGTGGTCGAGCGTGATGGCCCATCGCATCCGCAGCATCTATTGCATTCCGCTGCGCAAGCGCGTTTCAAACTCGAGTTCCGCTCAGCTGTTTGGACTGCTTTACCTCGACAGCCAGATCAAGCCGGGCTCGCTTTCCGAGCTCGATCATCAGCTTCTCGACACCATCGCCAACGAAGCTGCGGCACTGGTCGAAAACGTCCTGCTCGCGCAGTCCGAGTTCAAAGCGCGGCAGGCGCGCGAAGAGCTGGCCATCGCCGCCCGCATTCACAGCGGCCTCATGGCGGCATCGTTGCCCACGGTGCCTTACGCAACGCTTGCCGCGCGCAGCATTCCCTGCTATGAGATCGGCGGTGACTTCTACGACGTGGTGGTTCTCGAGGATTCAGTCTGTGCCGCCGTTGTCGATGTCTCGGGAAAGGGCATCACTGCTGCCATCGTGGCCGCAACCATGCAGGGAATCCTTCACGCCCAGTTGCTCGCGCGCCAGCCACTCCCGCAAATCGCTTCGCAGGTAAATGAATTCCTGTGCACGCGCAACGTAGGCAAATACGCCACCATGATTGTCGTGCGTCTTTTTGCCGATGGCCGCATCGAGTACCTCAACTGCGGCCACATCCATCCAATTACGATATTGGGCAGCGAAGTGCGCGAGCTTGACGAAGGCGGTTTGATCGTCGGCCTGATCCCCGACGCCACATACACTTCGGCGCACGATGTACTGCGTCCCGGCGAGCGGCTTCTGCTGACGACTGACGGAGTAACCGAGACCGAGAACGCGAATGGAGACCTTTTCGGCGCCGCCGCATTGTGCAAGGCCGCGCTCGATCGGGGCATCGACGGAATTCTCGACATCGTAGTGCAGTTCCGCTCGCCCGCCGTAGCGCTCGACGATTGCACTATGCTCGAAGTGCGCTACACCGGATTGCCCGATAGCGATTCCAGAATTGCCGCACCCACGAACCACGACATCTAAGTGAAATTTTCTTCCCGGAATCCCCGCAGACAGGTCTTCGCAGGTGGCGTGGAAGCAATTGCGTGCCATTCACAATCCTCAAAGCGGACCTGAATTCCGGAACCGCACTCAAAACGCTTTTCTGTACTCCATGCGGAAGAGATTCCGGTACCAGATATCCGACGTGATTCCCCGCCCGTACCCGGCATAAATCGACCCGCCGTTGTGAAACCTCAAACGCCCGCCCAGCTTGGCATTGAACACGTTGACGCCGGCCGCGGACTGCACAACATTGTTCGCGCCGGTTTGCAATCCTCCGAACACGTGCCACGCCACCAGCTCCAGTACAGGCGCAAAACTGTACCTGTCGCGATCGATCAACTTGTAGCTCGGACCCAAACCGTACATGGCCACATCTGCCGACCACTTCTGCGGGGGCGCGGGAGGATTCTCGAAATACGTCCCGCCGATCGGATGCGAGTCTCCCGCCTCGCCCTCAAGCGCCGCGCGATCGGTCAACTTTCGATAGAGCAGCACCATCGGCTCAACACTCAAATGATTTGTGCCGAATCCCTTTGTCCCGTTCCCGCTGGGAAAATCCGCCTTCAACTGCAGCGTCACATGCGTCTGGTCTGTTGTGAGTGCGGCATACTTCACGCCTGCCTGCACATCGCTGATTCCGCCGCCGCTGAATAAATTGGGCGATTTGTCTGGCGCATTGGTAAAAAATGGCTCAATCCACCGGAAGGGCACCATCACAAAAGCTGAAAGCGTTTTGAACGGCGCGTATTCGCCGCTCAGATAAAGCTGTTGAAAGTTGAGCGTGCGCTGCACCGCTGCAGTGCTGGCAACGGGCGAAGTGGTGCCCGCATAAAAGTATTCGGCGCGATCGGGACGCGGCGCATTGAATCCCGCGTCAAAGCGGATGCGCACCTCGTTGCCCACCGCTCCATCGTCAATGTAACCCACCATGCTGGGGTCAATCGGCTCGGGCTTCATCGGTTTCGGTGGACCGTTCTCAGCCTTCTTCTTCTTCGGCGCCTGCTGTTCGTCCGGTGCGCTCAACATCCACTTTTCGGGCCAGCCAATCGGCGGAATCGCAGACTCAGCCGACGCTCTCTCAACGGCAATACGGCTCCCCGCAGGCTGCGGCGCGTCGATCTGCTGCGCTTCCATCTGCTGCCCTTGCGCCAGCCACACCATACCAGCCAAAATAACCAGCCCGGCCAAAAGCTGCTTCGCTTCTCTCATATTCACCTTAGGCCCAGAAGAGCTTGTCTTCATGCGCCCATTTTCATTTACGGTGTGCTTGCCTGTTCTTCAACTGCCGCTCATAAAACTCGTAATTTTTCTCGGCAACCTGCTTGTCATCCGGCGCAAGGTCGGGAATCACCAGAGCCAGGCTCTTCAATGATGACTGCGCGTCCACCACGTCTCCGCTCTTCAACTCATTTTGCGCAAGATCGATATAGTTAGACGCGAGGTTCGCGTAAATTGCGTGAACCTGCGGATGCCCTGGCGATAGCCCGCCGGTCTGCAATCGGTCGAGTAGCTCCCGTTCGTGTTCCGCCTCTTCGAGCGCATCCCCGGCACCATTCTGCATCAGGATCTTGCTGCGCAGCTCAAGAATCTCTGCCTCCTTGAGCCCAATCGACGATGCCGGCGCCGTGAGCTGCTCAATCAGGTCCAGGGAATCGCGATTCCGGTCTGCAGCCATCGCTTGCTCGCCTGTGTTCATCAGCAGCCGCGCTTCATTGTCGTAGTACTCGGCGAGCTCGTACTTGTATTCGCGGTTGGCCTTGTCCGACGCAGTTAACTTCTCGCCGATTGCGATCGCCCGCTCGTACAACGTTCGCGCCTCCGAAGTTTTCCCCTCTTTCGCCTCCAAAATGGCAAGGTCATTCTCGGTCCGCGCCAGGTCCTGCGCCGCGCTGGGCGTGGTCTGCTGCGGATCAACCGTGAACTTCTGTCCCGCCAGCGGCTCAAGCTGCGCCATCGCTGTCCGCAAATCCGTCTCCGCGGCGCTGCGGTCGCCCTCGTCGTACTCCAGAATGCCGCGATTGTAGTGGGACCTCGCCAACTCTTGCGTGTACTGCGCGTTCTGGGGCGCCGCATCGTGAATCCGCTGCTGCAGCGTAAGCGCGGCATCGTATTCCGCGGTTGCCTGGCTCGCCAGCGTCTTGTCGGGCGTCGATTCCTGTTCATACCACTGACGCAGCGTTTCACCCAACCAATTGTGGCAGTAGGCCAGCCTCTGACGGTACGTCACCTCTTTCGGTCTGTCCTTCGCCAGCCGTTCAAATTCCGCAATCGCGTTCTTGTACTCGCTCACTGCATCGCTGCGCTTATCCAGCAGCCGGTCGATATCAGCCAGTCGCGAGTGCGCTGACGCCGCTTCCGCACGCAGTTCCTCAGTGCCGGAGTTATAACGGATAAACGCCGTATAGAACGTCGCGGCCTTACCCAGCAGTTCTTTGCGGAGAGCATCGATGTCCGGTGAATCCTGCGCTTCACGCCCTTGCTGGCGGCCCGCCGACGACAAGCTTTGATCTACTGCCTGCTTGGCCAGCGAAAGATTCGTTTCGGCGCGCTTCTGGTCACGCCAGGCCTCGAACCACAACCCCGAGATCACAAACAAAAACACAATCAGGATCATCACCGCCGCGCGCGCCTGCTGTCTTCTCCAGTGCTTTTGGCGGCAGGCGCTCAGGAATCGCTTTTCCGTCTCGGTCAAACTCAGATACTTTCGCTTTGCCCATCGCTGCGCCGCGAACAGCTCCTTCCCCGTCAGCAACAGGGCCCCCGGCTCCCCTTCGCGTTCCCACTGCAGCGCCCTTTGCTGCAGTTTGTTCAGGTGCCCGGCAAACCACATCTCGTTGTTGTTCAGCACCGGTTCGATCAGCCGGTCGTGCGCCAGCTCATACCACGTTGCACCGGCGCGCTGCTCGGGCCGCACCAGGTGCGTCTTAATCAGCTTTTCAATCAGTTCGTTGTTGAGGTGACCGCTCTGGCCGTGCTCGCGCAGCACCGATCCGCGCACCTTGCCGCGCCTGATCAGTTTTTCTCCGAACCACAGCCGGATATCGCGCTCCACCGGAACGTCGCCGCTCGCGATCTTGTCCACTTCGCTCGAGTAGTAATTGGCCAGTGCTGCCGACACATCGCCGAATTCGGCAATGTCGCTTTCCTGAATCTCGGTCCGGTCCGGCTCCATGCGCTGCCACAGATTCAAGCATGCCACCTGCAGATGCAGCGGCTCAATATATGGGCCCGGCTCACGCGCGAACTCGCCATCGGGTTGCTGCACCAGCATCAACGCAAGATCCGACACCAGTCTCTTCAGTGCTTCCGGCGCAAAACTCCTTCCGGCCAGTTTCGCTGTCTTCTCAATCACCTCGCGCGCCGCATCCCGCCCCATTAGATCCAGCCGAAATCGATTCTTCAGATTTGTCGGAACCAGGGATGAGTAAGGATCGAAAGGTGCAAGATAGTCCTCCCGCAACGCGAAGATCGCCCATATATGGGTATCCACCAGCATCTGTCCGAGCTGGTTGAAGAACTCGTGCTTGGTCTCGACTGAGACTGGATCGATGGTAAGAATTTCTTCAAATTGATCGAAGATCAGCGCAACGTTTTTTGGCGCCGACCTGCGCCGTGGCCTGGTTGCCACGTAATCGGCCAGCGTCATCTTCTCAATCACGTCCGCCGGCCGCTGCATCTCTTTGGGAACTTCCGACTCGAATCCCAGGATGCAACTGCGCACATAGCGGTTCACGCCGATGACGCCGTCCGCGGCGAGGCTCACACGCGCCGGAGTCCATACATCGAACTGCGCTTGCAACCGCGGCAACAGCCCGGCTTGCAGTAGCGAGCTCTTGCCCGCGCCCGAGGGCGAGTGAAGCAGAACGATGCGCTCGGCGCTCAGCAGATAGTAGAGCTCGTCGATTTCCCGGTCGCGGCCGAAGATTGGCTGGCCACGCTCCAGCGGCTTCGGGCCCACAAACGGATTGGCGATCGGATTGGCCAGCGTGCCTTCAGCGGCGCTAATACCATTCATCGCCGCCTCCCGCCGCAACTGGCGCAACATCCTGGCCCAGGCTCGAGTTCATGTTCTCTTTCAGCTGGCACAGGAAATCCGACGGACTGCCCCAGTAGATTGAGATCTCCGGCGAATCGTCTCCACCCTGAAAGTAGCTCTCGATATATTTGCGGGCTTTGTTCACGTCGGCCACACTCTGCTCGCCGGGATTTACCTGCACGCCCACGTGTGCCAGGTCGCGCAGCGTCCTTGTCCCCGGCCGCGTCACAATCATGCGCAGCAGCACGCGGAACCGCCAGTCGTCGAGCCTGAACCCAAGAAACAACAGCGAGCTCTGCATCAATTGCCCGACCAGCGTTGGCAGCAGCAGATCGAGCCGCGAGGTCGCGATCAGGTAGTCGAAGAAATCGTCTTCGGTCAGCACCATCGAGTTGGGCTTCCCGAAGATTCCGAAGATGTGATAAACCCACGGACTCTCGGGTGTCGGCTTCGCATTCTGCGGCTGCGGCTTCTGCGGAACATCTTCGCCGCGCCACGAGGTAAACACCGGCTCAACGTTCTTGCCTTCGGCTTTCAGCGCTCGCACCAGCATCGGCTCGTAGCTGGCATTCAAATAAATCGACGCGGGCAGTTCGCTCAGCACGCGATAAGGATGATCGCGGTTCGATCTGCATTGATTCACCGCGGCATCGAGCAGAGCCGGCAGCGATCCCTGGCTCGCGTCCAGCGACGCTTTATCGAGCCTCCGGCTTATTTGCGCCAGAAACTCGTTCTGCACCGCTTCGCACGCGTAGCTTCGCTTCTGCTCCACGCAAATTACCTGGGCAACCTTGGCCAGGTCGGTCCGCTCGTGCGGTGAAAGCGGAAACCCGTGTTTGTCAGCTAGGTTCCCCGCCAACTCCATCGTTCCGCCGAAGATATCCTCGCCCAGCTCAGGGCCCAAAATCGGAATGAAACGCCCGGAACGCACCGAGTTGCAAACGGCCTTCCACTTGTCGAATTCGGATTTGCCTTCGCCGCCGAACCCCGGCTCATACCAGATGCATCCATCGCGCAGCCGCAAAAACAAGACCGGCATCCAGTAGTCCGTTGATCGCCGCACGTTGCCGCGGGCCACCGCCACGGCGCGATCGATCTGCCCGTCCACCAGCAGCTCTTGAAGAAAGCTCCGCATGAACTCGGCTGTCGTGGTCATAAAAACGTTGCCCTGCATGGCGATGACCGCCGGCACCCCGGCTTCGGCCAGCCGCGGACCCAGCGCAGCCAGTCCAACCCCGCCACTGCCGGCACTCTGGCACGATGCCAGCACCACGATGCGGGGCCGATGCTCAAGCTCCCTGATGGCCTGCACCAGATCCGTTCCCGCAGCCGGCTGGCCATCCTCGAGAAAAAGGTACGGCTCGTTGTCCACCATCTTCCCGTGGCACACCAGGTAAAGAATGTCGAAGTCTTCGCGCAGCCGCGCACCCAGCGCGTTCAGCGTTACCCCTTGATCCGCGGCCCAGCGCGAAACATGAATTCCCGTCATCGCCTTGGTAGCCAGCGCGGTCTCGGCCTCCACGTCGATCGGCTCCAGGCCATACTTCGCGCCCGATGCGGGATTCGCCACCACCACCAGCGCACTCAGCGCAGCCTTCGGTTTCAGCCGTATCGGCCGCCAATCCGTTCCGCTGCTCAAGAATCGCGAGACCACAATCTCTTCTCCCGTGAACAGGTGCCCGGTGTTGTCGTCGATGCGGTTGGGATCGCGCAGCGTCTCCCAGTGCACCGCATGCAGCTCAGGCGCGTTCGCGTCAATCGTCAGCCGCACCCGCAGAATGGACTCCAGCGCCGCTGCCGCCGAGCGAAACCGGTTGAACTCGCCGCGCACATCCGGCGTAAAGAAAGCGGCGCTCAGCGCTTCAGCGTAGGCCTCGGCGTCGTCGCCCGACACACTCGCCATATCGATCGCAATCACCGGCTCCAGCGCCGAGCGTTGTTCCGCCGCGTCGTCGGCGCTGTTGAAGCGGAAGCCGACCACATACTTCCGCTCATCGCGCTTGCTGAACGTGATCTCGAGATCGGAGTATCGGCTCATTTTAGAATGCCCCGCGCATTTCCGCGCCCCCGCGGTCAAGCTCCATTTTGAAAGGCCACGATCGGCAGCTCCGGACTTGGTAGCTCGCACAGAGCCTCATGCGGCGCTCTGTACACATGCGGCGATCCGCGTTGTACACATGCGGCGATGCGCTTTGTAACAGGGCACGACTTTAGTCGTGCCGATTAAGCCCGTAAGAAAACGAGTCCGGGGCTTTAGCCTCTGCCAATTCGTTCTTGCCGAGATCGCCTCTTTCATTGAGTTTTTCCCCAACCCGCTTTAGACCCCGAAACAAACCTCACTCGCCGCAATCCCCCTACATCGCCGCTTCGGCTGCCGCAGCAAGTTGCTCCAGCGATTCTTTCAATCGACGCGCCGCCCCCAGCGCATTTAAAGCCAGCAGCGGGTTCGCAGCCGACGCTGAAATCGCCATCATCGCGCTCGCCGCCGAGGCAATGGCCCCGGCCAGCGCCGCCCGCAGCGCCAGCACATTGTCCAACGACGTCATGTGCGCCAGCGTCAGCTCTTCGGTCGGAAACTGCGGCCACGCCGACACCGCCCGGCCCGCATAATTCACCGTCGTAATTGCCTTCAGGTCGCCGCGCGCAGTCTCGATCGTCGCCACCGGCCTCAGCTTCATCAGCAGGTCGCTCACGGTATCAGCCAGCTTTCGCGCGGCCTGCTCCATGGTGTCGAGCGCGCCAAAGGAATAGCTCATCGCCTCAACGCCGGTTCCGCTCCCCGATCGCTGAACTTCAATGGCAATCGCATCGATCTGCGAGCGCAGCGCATGCACTGCAGCCGTCTGGGCTGCGATTCGCCGGCTCACCTGCGCGCCCTCGCCGGTCACAGCGCCTTCACTCCCGGAACCAGGCTGGCGATCGCCGACGCCGCCGTCTTCATCAGTTCCACGCGGTTGTGCAGCGCCTTGTCGAGCGTGTCGGAGTGAATCTTCCACAGCGCATCGTCGACGCTGCCGTTGTTCTCGGGCACGCACACCAGCGTATTGCCATCGAGACTGGCAACCGTCATCGCGCGCAGTTGCGCCCCGGTGAACGCGCCGTTCTCATATTTCACTGCGTTGATGTTGTCGCTCACATAGGTCGTCACGCGAACGCTGGTCACGGTCTGGAATGACTCCGCAAGCCAGGCGCCCATCTTCTGCGCCGCATCCTGCAGCGACGCTGCCGCGCCGCGTACCGAATCGAGCACGCCGTAATCAGTCAACAGCGGATTAACGGCCGCCGCCGGCGCTGCGGGCGCAGCTGGAACCGAATCTTGTGTCGTTGGCAAAGTGACCTCCAATACCGGCCTCTCAGCCGGCTTTCCATCTTCAGCAAGCATCAGGCGCACCGCCGGATCGCCTACCACCGAATAACTGCGCGCGTCGTTATTGGCCGTCCATAATGCTGAAATCTCGTATGGATCGGCAGCAGCGCCGAATTTCACATCCTCGAGCACCGTCGACAAATCGGAAGACAGCTCGGCATAGCGCCCGTTGAAATACTCAAGCGCCGAGCCCACCGGGTGTCCCTCCATCAAACGCTTGATGGTGCTCTTGAAAACCTCTGTCTGGCTCCCCGCGCGGTTCCAGTGAAACGAGCAACCCCATGCCCGCTCCACATGCCCGATCACCGCCAGCGCACCGCCGCGCGGATGTGCGATCAGCCGCTGCGGCAGCCGTCCCAGAAAACTCCTCGGCGCAATCGCCGGCGGCGCTCCCGACGCAGAGTAATCGCTCAGCTTCGGCGTCCCTGCGCCAAAGCACGCAAAGTGCATGGTGATCGAGCCAAATATCCGCGCGTCGCTCGCAACATCGTCGCCGGCAAACAAAAAACTTTCGGGGATGGCCTGCTGCCACGAAGGGCCCGGCCAGTCCTGGCACAGCAGCGCGCCTTGTTGCGCTTCCTGGCGCGTATCGCCGTTGTCATAGCACATGCCGTGGCTGGCCGTGAACAAAAACGCCGGCGCATCGCCCATCGCCGCGACCAGGTTCGCCTTGGTGGCGTCGCCGCTCAAATACTTCTCGACGGCCCAGCCATTTTCGCCAGCCGCCCAATCCGCCAGCGGCGCAGCCAGTTCATCGCGGCTCATATTGGTGGCAACGTCGTCATTGTTGGCTACGCCAAATACCGCCATGCGTCTCTTCAACGCCAGCGATCCGGTCTCGGCCGCAACTACACTCGCGGCATAGACCGCATACTCAGCCGTCGTCTCAAAGTGAATGCGGCCCACCGCATATTGCACGTCAAGCTGGTACTGAAACCGGAATGGAATCGTGTCCGGGTCGCCCACAATCAGCAGGTAGTAGGGAACAATGCTTGGATCTACCGGCCCCGGCCCCGCCCCGTTGCGCGCCAGAAATGCCTGCTTGCTCTCGGCCGGCGAATCAGCTGTCGCACCCCGGTAGGCGAGCGGTCCCAAATACTCCTTGTACTTGTCGCCGGCCTGCCGTTTGCGCAACTTCAACAGCGGGCTCAGCGCCTCGTACACTGCAGGATCGGCGCCAAAAGCGAAGATCACTCCCCAGCCCGTCTCCGCCAGGTTCTTGGGATTGACGCCTTCCTTCGGCGCGAAATTCGCTTCGGTGTCGCGCTGGAAGCGCCGCTTCAACTCGTCGAGATGCGCCTTTTCATCCGGCTGCAGGGGAGCGATGCCCTGTGCGACTTGGGAGAGAGCGGCTGCGGGCATCGGCTCCAGATCGTACCGGCCGGTAGAGCCATTGATGCCGTTAAAGTAGAGCAGCGCATCCGTACCGCTCATGGTTGTCCCTCAATTGCAAGCAAACAGAGAGCGGCCGGGCCGCAAGCTGGCAGTGAAACTGGGAACGGGGAAGGCCGCGGTGGCTCTGTATCAATAATCTAGAGATGAAAGCCGACTTCCGCAAGGTAAACGAATAGAGATCCCCAAATGGGGTGTCGAAAGAGTCGACGTCGGTACGTTTTGTGCAGCCGAACCCGGGCGCAGGGTGAAGTTGAAATTCAAACCCTGCCCCGCATCCAAATTCCTTCTATGCCAAAAACTCAATGGGCATGAGCCGAACGAGCCAGCGCCGTTCCGCTCAATCCTCCATTACTTCATTGCTTCGTTGATGGAGGAGTGCTGGCCACGCTGAACGAAAGTCCTCCCATACCAGGCTCGATCACCAACACCGGAGGTGTCTGAGGTGCTCCGAAATCGAAGAAATTTGGGGCCTGAAATTGAGGTGGTTGTGTAAGGACGCCATAGGCAGCAGTTCCCACCGAAGAGATCGTGTAGGTGACGCTCTGACCGGGGGAAATGGCAACCGGGGCCTCGGGTTTGGGCAAGAGAATCGCGGCAGTTGCAGGGGAAAAATACAGGACTGCATTCACTCCCTGTGCCGTTGCGAACGCCACCTGCAAGCCCACTGCGATCGGCACGCTCTTAACGCTCGGGACACAAAGACCCATGCTGTCGTCGTTCAGAATCACCGTTGTTGTGCTCATAACGCACAACTTATCTTTTTTTGTTTTGGCTGTCCAGTAAATGTTTTTGCTGAGCGGCCAACAGGGCTTTCTTAAAGTTCTTGTCCTGGCGAAGAGCGGCCAGCTCGGGCTCATGTACGAACTGAATAGAGTGATAACCAAGCGCCAGCGCCTTGGCGATCAGCGGGATCGCCTGGTCGCGCTTATGCAGTAGCTCATACCCGTCGCCCGCAATGTACAGGACGTCGGCTGAATCCGGATCGAGCGCGACCGCCTGACGCAAAAGAGGTAATGCATGGGAGGCGTCGCCAATGGTTGCATAGTATCCGGCCAACGAAGCAAGCAGCATCGAGTCCTGCGGCGACTCCTTACGCGCTGCCTCGGCCATGTCGATGGCTTTCATGTAATTCTTGATCGCCTCGTCTCGACCATTTGGCGCGCGCAGGTAAGCCGATCCCAGATTCCCCCACGCCAGATAATTCGTTTGATTCAGTGCCAGCGCCTTCTTGCTCGTGTCGATCGCCTTCTGGTAGTTCCCCTCCGATTTGTAAATCTCCGCAAGGTCTGTGTAACCCGCAAAACTGGGCTGCAGATCAAGCGATTTCTCCAGACTCTTCTCCGCCTGCGGCAGCCGGTCAAGTTGCATATCGGCCAAACCTACGTCCTGCAACGCAATCGCATTGTCCGGCGAGATACTTACCGCGTTCTGGTACTGCGTTGCTGCATCGTTGAGCCTTCCATCGTTGTAGTAGTAGGCTCCCAGCAGCACTGGCCATCGCCAGTCGTCGGGCGCCATGGCAATTGCCTGCTGCACCGCGGCAATCGCGTCGCTGTCTCGCCCTTCGGCGCTATAAACTTCGGCCTCGGCTCCGTACGCCTCGGCGCTGGTTGAATCCAGCTTCAAAGCCTCCTGCGCCTGCGTCATGGCCAGTGCCTTATGGCCTGTCATGGCGCTTATCCTTGCCATGGTCACATACGGCGGCGCCAGGTTCGCGTTCAGTTTTAGCGCCTGGTTGCATGCCGTCTGCGCCTGCTTCAGCAGATCCTGCTCCAGTGTCACTCGATAGCGCAGAAAATAGGCCCGGCACAGATCGGCCTCGACCGGCGCTGAATTCAGGTCCGCCTTGTTCAGCATGTCGATGGCGTCGGTCACGTTCTTCTTCTTGTCATAGCGCTGCAAAAGCTCGTCGGCTTTCAGGTAGTCGCTGTTCGCGTCGGCCGGAGCAGTCGTCGCCACCGTGGGCGCCGAACCGGTGGCCGGCTTGCGGTGAAAAATCCCGGCGACCCATAAAACCGCCAGCACCACCAGCACCACCAGTTTTCGAATCGTCAGAAGGTTTTTAAGTAAGTCGAACTTTCCCTTGTCCCTGGCCGGCTCCGCTTTCTCTACCGGCAGTCCCAGCAGGTTTTTAAGTAGGTCGAACTTCCCCGTTTCCTTGGCCGGCTCCGCCTTCTCCGCTTTCTCTGCAGGCAGTCCCAGCGTCTCGCTCAGCGCGCTCGACAACGCGCCTGCACTTTGAAATCGCTTCGCGGGGTCGGGGTCGATGGCCTTCTCAACCACCCTCGCAAACAGCTCCGGCAGATCGGGCCGGTAATCGAGCAGCGAGCGCCCCGTCGCATCGTTTATCGCTCGCGCCCGCTGCGAACTCTTTCTCGATTTCAAAACCGGCGAAGCAATCTCGGTTGGCTCATCTCCTGTCATCTGCGGCTTTGCCGACGCGGGCTCACCTGTCCCTGGGTGATGGCCCGTGACCAGATAGAAGAGCAGCACGCCCGCCGCGTAAATGTCGGTGGCAACCGATGCCTCGGCCCCGCGGAAAAGCTCCGGCGCCATATAGCGCGGCGAGCCGGCCAGATCCTGCTGGCGCGTGGCCAGCGCGCTCAGGCCAAAGTCCATCAGCAGAATCCGCCCGCCCTCTTCGCGCATTACGTTTTCTGCCTTGATGTCGCGATGCACCAACCCCGCCCGGTGCACGGAGCTCAACGCTTTCGTAATGTCCAAACCAATCAGGGCCGTCTCACGGTGACCAAACGGGCCCTGCTCGCGCACCAGCGCCGCCAGCGTCTTGCCGTGCACAAAGTCGGTCCAGAAACCCACTCGGCCGTCGTGTCTGTCAACTCCATAGATGGGCAGAATATTCGGGTGCCGCACCGCGGCCAGCGCCCGCGCCTCGCGCAGCAGCTCCTCAAACTGCGCGCCTTCGTCAACCGAGCGCGGCAGCAGAATCTTGAGCCCCACTTCGCGCTCCAGGCTCGGATCCCAGGCGCGGTACACCTCGCCAAAGCTGCCCCGGCCCACCCGATCCAGCAGCTCGAACTGGCCCCACTTCTGGCCCGAGTCAAAGCTCGCCTCGCCGGAGCTCGCGCTCCGCTCAACCGGCGGGTTGGTCTCGTCGATCATGAGCTCTACTTAGCTCGAATTGTAGCGTGGACAATGCAGCCAGTAGCCAATAGTAAGTAGCCAGTAGCCGGTAATTTCTTAACACGAGCATCGAGCCACTCCTTTTGGGCTATTGGCTACTGGCTATTGGCTATTTGCCTCTTGCTCCCTCGTTCCCTTGTTCCCTGCCTTTAGAAGTTTTCACTTGACATATTCCCATATAGGAATGTATTGTCTCTTCATGGCCAGAGCCGCCACCACTTCGGACGCATTCAACGCCGTCGCCGAGCCCCGACGCCGCGAGATTCTCACTTTCCTGGCGGGCAACGAACGCCAGGTCGGCGAAATCGTCATCGCCATCGGCCTCGACCAGCCGTCGGTCTCAAAGCACCTGGGGGTTCTGCGCAACGTGGGGCTGGTGCACGTGCGCCGCAACGGCCGCCACCGGCTCTACCGAACCAACGCGGAGGCAATCAGACCCATGCATGAGTGGACACAAACATTCGAGCGCTTCTGGCGCCACCAACTGATCCGGGTAAAAGAGCGCGCCGAAGCGGAGATGAAGCGCAACCCGCAGCCCGAGTAACGGTCCCAGTCACAGCATCGCCCGGTTCGCCATAGTGAGCCGGCCGCACAAAACCATCTTCCCCAAGGAGAGACAATGACCACGTTAACCGCAACTGAGATAGAGAATCTGACGCTGCGCATCGAGCAGGAGATTCGCGTCAAAGCGTCGCTTGAAGTCACCTTTGCCGCACTCCTCGAACAGCTCGGACCGCTCAGCGAAAAACCCGACGGCACCCCCATGCACATGGTCATCGAAGCATGGCCCGGCGGCCGCTGGTTCCGCGACCTGGGCAATGGCGACGGCCACTACTGGGCCACTGTTCAGGCCATCAAAAAGCCCACGCTGCTGGAGTTCAATGGGCCTCTTTTTATGTCGCATCCCGTAACGAACAACGTGCAATACCGTCTCAGCTACGAGAACGGCGAAACCGTCATCAAGTTCGTCCACGCGGGTTTCGGCCTGGTCTCGGACGAGCACCGCAAAGGCGTCGTCTCCGGCTGGACTTATATGCACGAACAGGCCCGCAAGCGCGCCGAACAGAAGTAGCGATTTCGGCCGAAGTCTGGCCAAGAGAATCAAAGTCGAATTCCCCAACACAGAAAACATCCGGAGGTTTCATATGTGCATTGCAAACGAGTTTCTGGCCGAGTTTGAATCTCAGGCCCCCATTACCCGCAAGTTTCTTGAGCGCGTCCCTCAAGACAAACTCACCTGGAAGCCTCACGAAAAGTCCCTGACCGCTGGGCAACTGGCGCTTCACATCGCCCGCGTGCCGTCTGGAATCCTGCATCTCGTCCAGAACAATCCCGCACAGGCTCCGGGCAAATTCAATTTTCCGCAACCGGCAACGCTCGACGAAGTTCTGGCGGCCTTTGACGAGAACGCTGCAACCGTGCGCAGCCTTTTGCCCAGCTTCAGCGACGCTGCAATGAAAGAAGCCTGGGTTCTCAAGTTCGGTGATCGCGTCATGGTGGAGCAGCCCCGAGCCCACTTTCTCCGCGACATCATGTTCAGCCACGTGTACCAGCATCGCGGCCAGCTGTGCGTCTACCTGCGTCTGCTCGATGTCCCCGTGCCTTCGAGCTGGGGTCCCAGCGCAGACGAAGCTCCCAACTTCACGCCCCGCGAAGTTATGGCCGCTTATTGATCCGGCCAACAATACAGCACCGTGCCCCATCCATTTCGCGGGCTTTTTCGCGAAATGGGTGGGAGACCGACACACTACTTAGGGGCCGGATCAATAGTTCCCATCACCGGGAGGGTCAACGTGTGCCCAGTTTGCATCGCCACTGCCGTTCTTATCGCCGGCAGCGCCACCTCGACCGGCGGAATCGGCGCGTTTGTCGTCACCAAAATTTTGCGCAAGAAACCAACGTCAACCGAAAACCAGGAGGTTAACCATGGCAACCACAGCTCCGGAAATTAAGCAGCACAATGTGGTTTCGCACAAACAGTGGGTCGAGGCCCGCAAGGCATTCCTCGCCAAAGAAAAAGAATTCACGCATCTGCGTGACGAGCTCAGCCGCCAGCGCCGCGAGTTGCCATGGGAAAAGGTCGATAAGCCCTACAAGTTCGAGGGGCCGAACGGCACGAGCTCCCTTGGCGATCTCTTCGGC
Source organism: uncultured Acidobacteriaceae bacterium (assembly GCA_963732165.1). Classification (GTDB taxonomy): domain Bacteria; phylum Acidobacteriota; class Terriglobia; order Terriglobales; family Acidobacteriaceae; genus Telmatobacter. Next base: position 149,506 of record CAVSYM010000009.1, on the reverse strand, counting down.
AAGCGCAGCCAGCTCGCCGTCTACCACTTTATGCTCGGTCCTGGCTGGACAGAGGGCTGCCCCAGCTGCTCGTATCTTGCCGATCATTTCGACGGCATGACCATCCACCTCGCCAATCGCGATGTAACGCTGGTGGTTGTCTCGCACGCTCCCTATGCTGAGATCGCCGCTTTCAGGCAGCGCATGGGCTGGCGCTTCAACTGGTACTCGTCGTTCAATTCCGATTTCAACTACGACTTCAATGTCTCTGCCACGACTGAAGAGAAGAACCAGAAGGAGGTCTACTACAACTACGAAATGGCGCCCTTCCCCGCCGACGAGCGCCCCGGCTTCAGCGCCTTCATCAAAGGCGAGGACGGCTCCATTTATCACACCTACTCAGCCTACGCGCGCGGCCTCGACATCCTGGTGGGCACATACAACTGGCTTGACTACATGCCGAAAGGACGCGACGAAGCCGGCCTGCGCCACACCATGGCCTGGGTTCGCCACCACGACAAGTACGAAGAAGGTTACGTTGTCGACGCCAACCAGGGGTATGTGCAGCCCGCGGTGGTGCAAGTCAAGGCCTCGGGCACCTCGTGCTGCTCAGGCGAGCACCACGACTAAAGCTTTGACCGGTTGAAGTTATGCGAATGTGGGTGCCCCATCCATTCCGCAGCTCCATCCATTCCGCAGCTCCATAGCGGAATGGGTGGGAACGCACAACGTTAAGCAGTTCAGATATCCCGTAAACCCAATCTTGAGGTTTTCGGAGACCACCTCGGTTACTCTTCTCCCCGCAAATCCGACACGATCATCAGCGCGCCAATCGCCGACCCGTCGCTCGAGAACACCGGCTTGCTCGATATATCCAGCGGAATCTGCGCCCCGTCGCTGCGTGTGAACCTCAGCCGTTGCGCGCCTACGGTTTCGCCGCGAAGCAATGTCCTCGCCAAAGGAAAATCTTCGGCCCGCAATTCTGAACCGTCCATCCGCTTCAGCGGCAGCCGGCTGGCCTCCGCAAGACTCTGCCCCGCGAACAGTGCTCCGCCAAAAATCTCCGCTGCCACTGGATTCACCATATAAATGCGCAGGTCCTGTGCATCCGCCAGTGCGATTCCCACCGGCACCTCGTCCACAGCAGTCTTCAGTTCAATCTGGCAGTTCAGCAACTCTTCGCTCACCTGCTTCTGCGCATGAACCTCCTCCACCACACCGTAAACGCCCACGACTTTGCCCGAGGGCAGAAACCGCGGCGCACCGCGCGAGCGCATCCATCTCCACTCGCCGCCCGGCGCCCGCACTCGATACTCCACATCGATCGGATCGCCAGTCTTGAGCGTGTGCTCAATCGCCATTAACGTGGGCTCAACGTCGTCGGGGTGCAGCATCTTCATCCAGCCATTGCCCAGCGCTTCGTCATCCGTCTGGCCGGTGTATGCCTCCCAATTAGGACTGGCCTCAATTACCTCGCCCTTGTCATTCAAAACCCACGGCACGTGCGGATTGAGCTCGAACATGTGGCGATAGTGATCCTCGCTCTCTTTGAGCGCGGCCTCGGTGCGCTTTCTTCCCGTGATGTCCATGATGGCCACCGAGACTCCCAACACTTCGCCGCCCTCATCGCGCGCCGGCTGGTACGAGATCAGCAGCGTGTCGCCCTCGCCGCGATGCGTGCCCGGCTTATGTACTTCCACGCCTATCACCGGCTCACCGTCGAGCGCACGCTGGATGAACGGCTCAACCATCGGGAATACATGCGGAATCACCTCGGCCACGCTCTTGCCGATGTGGTCGATTGCGGGAACCCCGTTGAGTTGCGCGAGCCTTCGGTTGAGGCTGACGTAGCGCATCTTGCGATCGAGGAAACATAGGCCCACCGGGGCTCCGTCGTACACGGCCTGCAACTGCGAGAGCCGCTCTGCCGGCTGCGCCGCAAGGCTGGTCAGCGTTCCATCGCCAGAGAACATCGGCAGAACCGCGGATTCAATCGGCTTGATTGCGGCAACAACCTGGGGCAGATCTCGGGCCGGCGCCGGCCGCCCATACAACCACCCTTGACCAAGATCGCAGCCCAGCCACACCAGCATATTGGCCTGCTCCTCGGTCTCCACGCCTTCGGCCACCGTCGTCAATCCCAGGCTGTTCCCCAGGCCCACCACAGCCGCAACAATCTTGCGGCTCTCGCGCTTCTCAATCACGCTGCTTACAAAACTGCGATCAATCTTCAACTCGTCAAAGGGCAGCGCGTGCAGGTGGCGCAAGCTTGAGTAGCCGGTACCAAAGTCATCGAGCGCCAGCCTGCATTCCAGGCTCTTCAGCTCGCGGGCTACCGCCTCGGCGCGATCAAGATCGTCGAGCAAGGCGCTTTCGGTAATCTCAATGGTCAGTCGATCGAGCGGAAAAATGAATCTCGATGCTACCTCGGCAAGCCGCTCAGCCAGCTTCGACTCCAGCAGTTGATGGGGCGATATGTTAATGGCCAGGCCAAGATTTCTTTCGCGAAAGAGCGGGACCGCGAACGCCTTCTCAAGCAATATCCGCGAGAGATCGTCGATCAGCCCGCTTCTCTCAAATTCTGGGATAAACTCATCGGGCGCAATTTCGCCGAGTTCCCGATGATTCCATCGGGCCAGAACTTCGAACCCGGACAACTGCCCGGTACGCATCTCGATCAAGGGCTGAAATGCCGGTCTCAGCTCGTCCTCGGCGATTGCCCGGTGCAAGTCGGCTTCGGCGAGTACCATGCAGAAAATCTAATCCCCGAAATCCTTGAATGTCATGAAAAAAATCGTATGCCGGTCGTCTCACAGGCAGCCGCATGGGCGGGTGGGCGTGCAAAAGTCATGACGATTCAGGCAGATTGCTATTCGCTTCCGCTCAAGACGGCTCGTCTTCGCCGCTCGGCTCGTTCGTTTGATCCTCGGCCAGCTTTTCAATCTGGTTGCGCCAGTCCAGCTGATCCACGAAGGCCCTTGACTCGCGCCAGCCCGGCTCCACAATCACATGCAGTTCGAGATAAACCCGCGTGCCCAGCAGCGACTCGATCTTGCGCCGCGCTCCGGTGCCAATCTCTTTTAACTTTGCTCCGCCCTTGCCGATCAGGATCGCCTTTTGCCCCGAGCGCTCGCAGTAAATCGCGGCCATAATCCGCGTCAGCGGATTCTTCGCGCCCGGCTCCGGCTCAATAAACTCCTCGACCACCACCGCCGCAGCATACGGAACCTCTTCACCCGTCTCATTCAAAATGCTCTCGCGAATCAGCTCGGCCACCATGAAGCGAACCGGCTGATCGGTGTACTGGTCTTTCGGAAAATAGCGTTGCCCCTGCGGCAGAGCCTCAACGATCTTCCGCACCAGCACATCGAGCCCGTCTTTCTTGCGCGCGCTCACCGGAATTACCTGCGCAAATTTGTATTGCTTCGTAAGTGCATCGATCATCGGCAGCAGCTCGTCCTTGCGAATCAAATCAATCTTGGTCAGCACCAGGAAGACCGGACAATCAACCTTTCGCACCAGCGAGAACAGAAATTCATCCTCACTGGCCCACGATCCGCCTCTCTTTTCTCGCGACGTACCGCCGGTCTCCTGACCGGCTGTAGTGCGGGTCTCCAGACCCGCACCTTTTTGCTCTTCCCGGAATGGCATCCTCCGCGTTACATCCACCAGCACCAGCACCAGGTCCCGCGACTCCAGCGCATTGTGAACCTCCTGCAGCATTCTGCGGTCGAGTTGCGTCCCGGGCTTATGCACCCCGGGCGTGTCCACAAACACGATCTGCGCCGCTGTTTGTGTGCCTTTGCGCGTCGGCGCCTCAACCACGCCCAGAATGCGGTTGCGCGTGGTTTGCGGCTTGGCCGTAACAATGGCCACCTTCTCGCCCGTCAGTGCATTCAACAGCGTACTTTTGCCCACATTCGGGCGTCCGACAATGGCTACAAACCCTGACTTCAAATCTCAGCTCCAGATTCTATTATCTCCGCTTATTCCCCGCCCCGGCCGCCGTGGTATATAACTTCAACCGGTGATCGAGTGAGCACCCAAGGAGCTTCGAACGCAATGCATTTCATATTCCCTGCGGCAGCCGGCCGTTCATCCGGGCTAAGTTTCTTAGCGGCACGCCTACGGATCATTCCCATTGCCCTGCTTTGGCTCATCGGTTTTCACACCGGGTTCGCCGCCGCGCAATCCAATGCGCAGACGCTCGCGCTCACACCGCCCATGGGCTGGAACGATTGGGCCCACTATCAATGCGGCTTCAACGCGGAGACCATCCTCGACAACGCAACTGCTCTGGTGAAGACCGGCCTTGCGGCGCGCGGCTATTCGACTGTCACCATCGACGACTGCTGGATGCTGAAAACGCGCGATGCGCAAGGTAATCTGCAGCCCGATCCGCAACGCTTTCCGCATGGCATGAAGCCGCTGGCCGATGCCATCCATCATCTGGGCCTCAAATTCGGCATCTATGAAGATTCGGGTTCCACCACCTGCGGCGGGTATGCCGGCAGCGGCTGGCCCCAGGGCGGCGGTAACGCATTGATCATTTGCCCAGGATGCGCGTCTCTTCGCATCCTGGGGCGTGGACTATCTCAAGCTCGACGGCTGCAATGTCTACGCCCGCGACCCGCACGACAATCTCGCTGCTTACCGCAAGGCGTACGCCGCTGAGCAAGCGGCGCTCAAAAGCGTGGGCCGGCCCATTGTTTTTTCGGAATCGGCTCCGGCTTACTTCGAATTCAGTCCTGATTGGTACGACGTGCTGACCTGGGTGCGCGGCTATGGCCAGCTATGGCGCGAAGGCGACGACATGGCCAACTACAGCACCAAAAACCCCGACGAGCCGCGCTTCAAAAGCGTGCTGTTTAATTACGCCTACAATCTTCCGCTGGGGCGCTTTCAAAAGCCCGGCAACTGGAACGATGCGGACTTTATCATCGGCGGCGACAGCGGATTGAGCCTGGCCGAATCGCGCAGCCAACTGGCTCTATGGTCCATGATGTCGGCCCCGCTCATTCTCAGCTCCGATGTCGGCAAGCTCAGCGCCGACGCGATTGCCATTCTGGGTAACCGTAACGTAATCGCAATCGATCAGGACCCGCTGGGCCGGACGGCAACGTTGGTGCGCCGCACTCCGAAAATGGACCTGCTGTTCAAACCGCTCAAAGACGGCGATTATGCAGTCGCCGTTCTCAATCGCGGCGATGCGGCCATGCAAATTCAAATCCATCCCGTCGAGCTTCGGCTTCCCAGCAGTCCCCGGCTGCAGGCTCGATGCCGAAAACCTCTGGACCGGCGTACGTCAGGTATCGCTCTCCAATCTGGAAGCCAATGTCGAATCGCACGACACCGCTATCTGGCGCGTTCGTCTGCGCGCTGTCTGCGGCCTGCCCACGCGTACCGGCGTCATTGTGATGACTACCGACAAACCGCATGAAACAATCGACGGCTACGCACACTGCCTCGCCGATTCACGCACGGTGGAAGACTGTTCAGGCGCGCCGGCCGAGACATGGACGATCGCTCCTCGCGGCGAACTGAAATCCGCCAATAGTTGCCTGGCCGCTGCCGGCGGCATGCCCGCGATTGAAGCATGCAACGACAGCGCGGCGCAGCACTGGCGCTACACGCTGGCCGGCAACCTGGTGAATGCCAGCGACAAAATGTGCCTTACGAATCAATCGGCGGGCGCAACCGGCCAACCGGTAACCATGCAGGCCTGCGGGCACAATCAACTCAATCAAATCTGGTCGCTGCCGAACTAAGACTTTCGGGCGGCGGCGAACAGCGTTCGGGAGCACAGTTAGACAGTTAGACAGTTAGACAGTTAGACAGCCCCTCTTTTTATTGTTTTGGGAGATGTAGGGCGCGATTGCAGGTCCCGGCGAGTGATGTGTATGGCGATGTCCATCATGTCCCCAACCCTTCTATTCAGGATTATGCGCCGGAAGGGTGAAATTACCTGCAAAGCGGGGTGGCGAAAGTTCCGCTGCCCCTCCGCGGTATTATCCCTCCATGACGCCCACCGGCCAGACCGCGCGCCTCATTATCAAGCCGCTCGCCCTTGAAGACGCGCCGCAGATTCAGGCCGTCTTCCCTCAGTGGGAGATCGTTCGCTATCTCAAGAACATCGTGCCGTGGCCTTATCCGCCCGACGGCGCACTCACCCACATCCGCGACCGGGCGCTCCCGGCGATCGAGCGAGGTGAACAGTGGTCCTGGACACTCCGTTTAAGGTCCGCGCCCGACAGAATCATTGGCAACCTCGGCCTCATCAACCGCGAAAACGACCATCGCGGCTTCTGGCTCGACCCCACGTTCCAACGCCAGGGACTAATGACCGAGGCCTGCGTCTGGGTTAACGACTTCTGGTTCGAGACGCTCGGCAGGCCCGTACTGCGCGTGTCAAAGGCGATTCCCAACCGGGCCTCAATCCGCGTCTCGGAGCGCATGGGAATGCGCCTCGTGGACTACGGCGAAAAGGATTATGTTTCCGGCCGATTTCCGAGCGAGATTTGGGAGATTACAGCGGAAGAGTGGCGGGAGTGGAAGGGAAAGAAATGACGTTGAAGAATGAGGCTGACATGGCGAAGAGTTCGCCGCGGCCCTATGGGGCGCGGGCAATTCTTCTGGATGCTCTTCCCAGGGTTCCGTCAGCTGTGGCGGCTCCACCCTGGGCTATTGTCGTGTCTTCCCTCCGGGAAAACACCAGTTCAGCGGACACTTCCAGCCGGGATGCGAAGCAATTTGAAAGGCAGCAAGTATTCGAGCGATTAATTTGCTACTCGGTCTCATCCTCATCGTGCACCGGCGGAAACACCCTCACGCGCTCCACCCTATGCGTCGTTGACTCCACAATCTCGGTCCTTATCCCCGCCGGCTCAATCACCGCCACTTCGCCCGCCAGCGGAATGCGCCCCTCGATCTCGCTCACCAGGCCGCCGAGCGTCGTGGCCTCGCGATCGCCGCTCATCTCCACGGGCTCGCCGAAGAGGTCGCCCAACTGGTCGACCGGAAAATTACCCGGCACAACCCACGCTCCCGAAGGCTCTCGCTGCGGCACTTCAACCGGCAAATCGTGCTCGTGCTCGTCGCGGATGTTGCCCACAATCTGCTCAAGCAAATCTTCAATCGTCACCAGGCCCGCCACGCCGCCGTACTCGTCCACAACAATGCGCATGTGCTGCTGCTCGCGCTGCATCTCGCGCAGCAACTCGTAGCCGCGCTTGGTCTCAGGCACAAACTCTACCGGCCGCTTGATCGACGCCACCGTGCGCGTTCGCGCCTCTTCGTCGGTGATCTGCAGCAGGTCGTGTGCAAACGCAAGACCGTTGATGGTGTCGAGCGAGGTGGAATACACCGGCACGCGCGAGTAGTTATGCTGCTTCAGCAGTTCCAGAAACCGCTCGAGCGTGATGGCCTCGGGCACCGCAAAAATCTCCGGCCGCGGCGTCATTACTTCACGCACCAGCTTGTCGCCGAACTCGACAGCCGAGCGCACCAGGTCGCTGTCGCTCTGCTCCAGGATGCCTTCTTCTTCGCCGGCTTCGATCAGCGCCTCTACATCGGGTGCAGGCTCCTCTGCCGGATCGACGGGATGCTCGGCCAGCGAAGCCACCGAGAAGAAGAAGCGGATGAAGACCGTGATCGGCGTGGTGATCCACAGTAGCAATCGTATGGGCCACACAATGCGCGCCGCCCACAATCCCTTGGTGCGGTTGAACAGCAGCGATGGAAAAAGCTGATTGCAGAAGACGACCACCAGGATCATTCCCAGTACGGCCTGAGCAACTTCAGCGGCGTTCGGCGGCCCAAGATGCGGCGCGCGATCGAAGAGCACCGCGCCCAGCTCCAGCGCAATAATCGCCAGCGCCAGTTGCTGCAGCACCGCGGCCGCCAGCGCTGCGTGTTCGCGAGTCAAACCGATCTGCGGCTCCACGCGCTCTTCCCACGCGTCAAGATTTTCCTGCACCTCGCGGGTAAGAATCTTGCCGAACTCCGAATAGATTCGAATGATGTACGAAGCCAGCGTGGCAATGGCCGCAAGCACGAGCACGAGGATGGCGCCGCCGATGCTCATGGCTTCGAGCTCCGGGGTGCGGTTCGGGCATATTTTCGCGCCGAAAGCCCCACCATCGCCAATACCTTTGTGTCCAGGGCGGGGGGCGATTTTCGAGCCGGCCCTACGGGGCGGCGCGCCCGTGACGCGGGCGCTTTCCCAGGGTTCGTCCGTCCAGGGTGCCGCGGCGGACTCCACCCTGGGCTAGGGTCGTTGCCTCCCTAAGGGAGGCGGCGGTGGGGCGGCGCTTTGGAGTAGATGGTTGCCCGGTTGAAGCCGGGTGCCCCATCCTCGCCGCGTCTTTGTTTTTGCGGCCAGGGTGGGAAAGTGCCGACTTGCCGACTCGCTGACCTGATGACTCGCTATCTTCTGACCGCTCGATCAATCCCAGCGGCAGGCCAAACTTGGCGCGCAGCGCGCTTTCCCGTCGCGCCATTCTGCCATCGTCCGTCTCGTGGTCGTATCCGGCCAGGTGCAGCAATCCGTGCAGCATCAGCACTTTCAACTCAGTTCCGAGAGAATGGCCACATTCCGCAACCTGTTTGCGTGCGGTATCTACACTAATTGCCAGATCTCCGGCCGGCTGCTCGGAACCCTTGAGTCCGGGAATTGGTTCGGCCTGAAAACTCAGCACGTCGGTCGCCTTGTTCTTGCCCCTGAACTGCCGGTTGAGTTTGCGAATTGCGGCGTCGGTGGTGAGCAGCACGCTCACCTGGCCGCGCAAATTGACGGCGGGCTGGACTTTGCCTAAAAACAGCGCCAAAGATCTGGTGGAAAGTCCGGCAGGCGCAATGGCTTTCGCCGAGTTGATTTGCGGCGCGGTGTCTGGGTCCAGGTCTGGATCTAGAATGATCATCTTGCGCGGAGCCGAGCGGAGGAACCTTAGCGGCTCCGGGTCTAATCAGATGATACGCGAGTCCGGCAATGCAAAGGACTGCTAGTCAAAGCACAGACGCGACCCGTTTCCCAGGTAGCCGGCTGCGTGGGCTGAGATTTCTTCGCCCTGCACCCTGAAAGACACATCAGCATCAAGGCAGCGCAGATAGCCGCCATAAGGGAATTCATGCAAGCCAATTTAGCAGGTGCCGCGGTCCAGTGAATCCGAAGTTAGACGAAGAACAACTGCAGATCCTTCACTTCGTTCAGGATGACAGCGGTGTTTTGTGGAGGGCTCAGAATCAGCGGGCCGCAGTCGCCATGCGACTGCGTCCCGCGCCTGCTCCCTGTTCAACCGCTCAACTGTTTCACTGTTTCACTGTCACTGCGGCTTGGCCGTATGCCCCTGCGCCCGCTCTTCGACTTGCGGCACATCCACCTCGATCGCTCCGGTCAACGGCAGTTCCTGCTGTTGCGGCTTCGACGACTCGTAGGCGCGCACAATCCGCTGCACCAGCGCGTGGCGCACCACGTCGGAATCTACAAAGTGGCAAAATACGATGCCCTCAACGCCGTCGAGCACGTTGATGGCGTCCAACAGGCCTGACTTGCGCGGATTCGGCAGATCGATCTGCGTAATGTCGCCGGTAATCACGGCCTTGGAGTTGTTGCCCATGCGCGTCAGGAACATCTTCATCTGCTCGATCGTCGTGTTCTGCGCCTCGTCCATGATGATGAACGCGTCGTTAAGCGTGCGGCCGCGCATAAAGGCCAGCGGCGCAACCTCGATCACGTTCTTCTCCAGCATCTTCTCCACGCGCTCCGGCTCCAGCAGGTCGTAAAGGGCGTCATAAAGCGGGCGCAGGTAAGGGTCGACTTTCTCCTGCAGCGTGCCGGGCAAAAAGCCTAGCCGCTCGCCGGCCTCAACCGCCGGCCGCACCAGCACAATGCGGCTGATCTTCTTGGCGTTCATGGCGGCCACAGCCATGGCGACTGCGAGGTATGTTTTGCCCGTGCCCGCCGGGCCCACGCCAAACACCATGTCGTTCTGCTCAATGGCCTCAACGTAGCGCCGCTGGTTGATCGAACGGGGCTGCACAATCCGCTTGATGCCTGCCGAGCGCTGCTTGCCCGCCTCGGCAACGGACTTGAGCGTGGTCGCCGGGTCGGCCACCACCAGGCGCAACATTCCGTTCAGTTCTCCATTGTGGGGATTGATGCCCTTTTGTCGCAGGAATTCGAAATCCTGAAAGATGCGCTGAACCCGACCCACTCCTTCGTCGGGGCCTTCCACGTGTACGGCGTCCGACCGCAGATCGATGCGAACGCCGAGCGAGTCTTCCATCAGTCTTAGGTTTTCGTCGCGAGTGCCGAAGAGCGGCTCGAGGTTGGGAGTAATCTCCAGTTCGATCTTCAAAGGTATTTATAGCCTCCAGGGCTTGGGTTGAGGGTTAAAGAAAAGACCGGCCGCAACCTCGTGGGCTACGGCCGGAAAAGTTAAGTGGACTTGTTGTGCCGCAAAAGCTGCAGAGGCGAACAAGGGAGTTAACGAAACTAAGGGAGCAGGCTGGCTTGACTTGAACCGGAGGACAGTGGGCAGGGCGGAGCGCTTGCTCTGGGCTGCCTTCGAGGACCGCGGGATGGTGTTGGCGACCAATTCCGGTATCTGGCCTTGAGAGTAGCGCGACAGGTGCTGCGCGTCAATTCCGCCAGTCATTAAATTTGATGAGGCAAGTGCCTTGCTGGATACCTGCGGGCGTTTCGGTACCGAAATGGGGAGTTACTCGGGTGTCCAGACCGGGGCCGGTAATTGGACGCCCCCGCCCTCCGGGTGCCCCGGGTCTCGATCTTGAGACCTGGGATAACAGAAACCGTGAGTTGTCGCTCCCGCCAAGTCGCCATTGACCCTCAAACCCCTTTCCCGTAAACTGGATAATTGCGAGGGATGCGGACTTAGCTGCACCCCACATCCGCATCAATCTCCCTGAACATCTGGGGCCCTCACCGGGTCTGCCGGCAGCAGGGCTCAAAATCAAGAAGGAATATCCATGGCAAATCATGTATCGGCGCTCAAGCGCGCCCGCCAGACAGTGACCCGCACCGAAGTGAACCGCGCCAGCCGCAGCCAGGTGCGTACCAGCCTTCGTGCCCTGCGCGAGGCGCTCGTCAAGGGCGACGCAAAGGCGGCCCAAACCCAGTATCGTGAGACGGTTTCAACCCTCGACAAGAGCGTGAAAAAGGGCGTTCTGCACGCCAACACCGCCAGCCGCTACAAAGCGCGGTTGAACGCGCGGCTCAAGGCCGTAGCAACAGCCAAGGCGTAGCTGGGCGGGGCTGTAAAGCCACCAAAGATTTCGCAACGACAAACAGCCGGGAGCGAACCCGGCTGTTTGTGTTTCAAATCAAAATCCGCGCAACTTCGTTCGCAGCTCGTCCGTCTTAATTTCAGTTGCCGAGGAAGTCCAGGATGAGAAGCTCCTTCGCGCTATCAATTGTGTTTCTCTGCTCAGTGGCATTGGGTCAAGGGAAGTACCGGCCTGGCCAGTACCCCGTAAATCAAGACCCAGCCGAATATACGATCAAGCTACACATCTCCGCAACACACTTCCGTGCCTGCGCGGTGATTGGGCTTGGGCCCTATAACGATTGCGGTGAAGGACTCTATACAGATGCGACCCTCAACGGGAAAAAGGTCGAGCTCTTCGGCACCGTTGACAAGCATCAGGCCTTGCTCATTGTTCCAGGCGACTATTCCGCTATGCTCCCGAAGAAACCTCGAGACGGCGGCCGGGCGGTTCTCGGTCAGGATTATTTTGTGCTTTTGCCTGATAAATCCGCGTGGCCCTGTTCGATTACGGGCTTTTCCGAGTAGCGCCGTATACTCGCGGACGCCCCATGTCTCCCGCAGACGAGGACCTGGAATGCCGAATTACCGGCTTCCTCCTACCCCAGCCGCTCAAATATTCCCGCCGCGCCCATGCCGCCGCCCACGCACATCGTCACCATGCCGTAGCGCGCCTCACGGCGTTTCATTTCCTGGAGGAGCGTAGCGGTCAGTTTAGCCCCGGTGCAACCCAGCGGATGCCCCAGCGCAATCGCGCCGCCGTTCACATTCACGCGCTCCGGGTCGAGCCCCAATGTGCGAATCACCGCCAGCGCCTGCGCCGCGAATGCCTCGTTCAGCTCAATCAACTCAATGTCGTCGAGCTTCAATCCGGCCTTGGCCAGCGCCTTGGGAATCGCCGTCACCGGCCCGATGCCCATCTCCTCAGGCAGGCAGCCTGTGACCGCGTACGCCACCAGCCGGGCGATGGGCTGAATGCCTAACTCCCGCGCACGCCCAGCCTCCATCAGCACCGCGACCGCCGCTCCGTCCGACATCTGCGACGAATTTCCCGCCGTCACCGTGCCTGCTGCATGAAACACCGGCTTGAGCTTGGCCAGCGCCTCGGCCGACGTGTCTGCCCGCGGACCTTCGTCGGCCGCAAATACGATTTCTGCCGCCACCGGCTTGCCCGCCTTCGCTCCCGGCTTCGCGCCCTCAACCTTTACCGGAACCAGTTCTTCGCCAAACCGACCCTCCGCATGCGCAGCCAGCGCTTTCTTGTGGCTTGCCAGCGCAAACGCGTCCTGATCTTCGCGCGAAATCCCGTAGTGCCTGGCGACCCGCTCCGCCGTCAGCCCCATCGTCAACAGCGAAGCCGGATAATTCTCCGCCAGCCACGGATTCGGGCTTGGCTTGTTGCCACCCATGGGGATCAGGCTCATCGACTCCGCGCCGCCGGCAATCACCACGCGCATTCCGCCCGAGCGAATCCGCATATCGGCCTGGGCGATCGCTTCCAGACCCGAGGCACAAAGCCGGTTTACCGTCGCCCCCGGAATCTCCACCGGCAAACCCGCCCTCAAAGCCGCCATCCGCGCCATGTTGAATCCCTGCTCGCCCTCCGGCTGCGCGCAGCCCAGCACCACATCCTCGATCTCAGCTTTATCCAGCCCCGGAACCCGTTCCAAAGCGCCGCCCAACGCAGTTGCGGCCAGGTCATCGGGACGCGTGGTCGAAAGAGCACCCTTCGGCGCCCGCCCCACCGGCGTTCTCACGGCGCTCACAATCACGGCTTCAGGCATGGTTCCTCCGGAACGGTGGACGGTGGATGGTGAACAAGAACTACAGTCACCGCAACATTGGTGCTCGTTCGGCTGACTTGCTGACCCGCCGACTTGCTGACTCGCTGTCTCTCTCAATCACTCGTCGCCACATTCGTCCACGCATTGCCTGCGTAGAACCGGTATACTGTCGGTCCGTCAATAATCGAATCGGCAACCGCATCGTGATCGAGCCTCGCCGGCCGGCGCCGCATCTCCGACTGCGCTTCGTGCACCTGCTCCGGCGACGCCACGTCGATTCCCCAATCAAACTCCAGCTTCCCAGTCGCATTGTTCAACTCCAGCCGCGCGGTCTCTGCCGCAGTGGCCAGCACCGCCGGGCTCTCTGACGCGCCCTCAAAAAATACCAGCAGTGAAACCGTTCCGTGCGCCGAACAAAGCGCCGCCCAATCGCTCTCTCCCGGACGCCTGAAGCTTCCATGAATCACATTTTCAGGCCCGTGCGCCTCATAAGTCTGCGGAATCAGGCATCCTCTCCGGTTCAACTCCGCAGCCACCCCCGCCGGCAGCGCCGGAAACGACGACGCCGGCAAATGCTCCACCATATACTGTCGCGGTTGCCCGTTCACCGTAACCGTGCCCGAGTTGCTGAACGCATCGATTGCCTGCAATTCGGGCCCCTGCACCCCCAGCGCCGCGCTCAAGAATGTCAGCATTGAGCCGCCGATCATCGCAGCAGCGAGTCTCCAACGAACGTTCATGGGACCTGCTTCAATTGCAGCCCCAGCTGGACCGCAATCGCCGCCTCCACGCGGCTCATATCCTCGGCACTCAACAGGTCGAGCCTCGACCCAAAGCGCAGCTTGCTTGCAGTAGTCAGCTGATCCGCCATTGCCTTGCGCTTTTCGCCTTTAATCTCGATAAGAGCCTCGCCCGGGTAAAGGCGGTCGGTCTTCGAGGTGATCGGAATGACCTGAACCCGGTTCAGCGCCGCGTTGGCTGCGTCATTCGATACAACGATGGCAGGTCGCGTCTTCTGGATCTCACCGCCCATCGCCGGATCGAAATTCACCCAATATACGCCGCCTCGTTCAATAGGCATCGCCGATCAGCCCTTCCGTCCACTCCTCTGCCTCAGATTCCCGCTCACGGTCGGCAGCCATTCGTTGGTACGCCTCTGTGAGCTCCGCCTGGTTTTGCCGCCTGATAGCCTGCGCCTTCGCCAAAACCGCTGAACCGAGCTCGTCGGGAAGCACAAACCACGCGGGATTGCCGCGCGCCTGGGGCAAACCCTTGCTGCTCACTGCGTCCCCATTCCACCGAATCCCTACCTTCGTCTCATCGTCCCACTGGAGCCGAGCGACTGACCAGCTGCCATTGACCGGCCCGGCATCGTAAATAACTTCGACGGATTTCACCCGATCTTTCGGGGACAGCACAGTGCTTGGGTCGTGATACATAGTATCGCCTCCCGGCAGTGATTGTATCACATACGTACGTACGTCAGTTCCGCAGCGGCTTTCCGGTCTTCAGCGTGTACGCGATCCGCTCCTGCGTCTTTCGTTCCCCGCACAGCGACAAAAACGCCTCGAGTTCCAAATCGAGCAAATACTGCTCCGTCACCATCGCGCCCGCCGTAATCCGCCCTCCGGCCAGAATGTACGCCGCCCACTTGGCAACCTTCTGGTCGTGCTCGCTCGCGTATCCAGCCTCGCCCATCATATAGATGCCCGTTTCCATGGTGGCCAGCGCCGCAATCCCCGGCGCAGAAATGGTTCTCGGCTGCGGCGCAGTGTAGCCCGTCTCCGCCAGCACTGCTGCCTGCGCCTTGGCCTCAAGCAGCAAACGTTCGCGATTCATGGTGATACGGTCGGCCGGCAACAGCAGCCCCAGCCCCCGCGCCTCCGGCTGCCGAGGTCGACACCTTGGCCATCGCAATCCCTTCCAGCACTCGCTTAACCGCCGTCAACAGCTCGGCCGATTGCGCAAACCGCGGCCCGGGTTGCGCCGCTTCAGGCCCAACCAGCCCTGCCGCCCAATCCACCGCGCGCAATAACATTTCCTTGGTCCCGCCGCCTGCCGGAATCAGCCCAACCCCGGCCTCCACCAGCCCGATGTACGTCTCGGCATGCGGCTGCCTTCGCGCCGCGTGCAGGCAAATCTCCGCGCCTCCGCCCAACGCAAGCCCAAACGGCGCAGCCACCACCGGCCTGGGGCAAAACTTGATGGCCGCGGTCATCTGCTGGAACGCCTTGATCACGGCCGCGACCTCGTCCCACTCGCCCTCCTGCGCCACCATCAATAACTGCATCAGGTTCGCGCCGACCGAAAAATTCTCTCTGTCACCGGTTATCACAAACCCCGCAAAATCCCGCACCGCGTCCGACGCTGGATACAGCACCTGCGAAATCATTGCCAGCACATCGCCGCCAATCGCGTTCTTGAGCGAGTGCAGCTCAATGCATCCAATCCCATCGCCTAAATCGACCAGCGACGCGCCGGGATTGGTCTTCACCACCCCATGCGCTCGCCTGAAATCCGCAACCCGTGCGTGACCTTGCGTGCTCGTTATCGTCTCAAAACCACCGGTCACCGGGTTGAAACACTGCGGCCCGTCCAGCGAATACCACGGGACATCCGCCGC
This sequence comes from uncultured Acidobacteriaceae bacterium, assembly GCA_963732165.1. Lineage (GTDB taxonomy): Bacteria > Acidobacteriota > Terriglobia > Terriglobales > Acidobacteriaceae > Telmatobacter. The sequence goes on along the minus strand of CAVSYM010000009.1, from coordinate 133,838 downwards.
ATCAGGCGCAGAGTTCACCAGCCCCTCAACCCGCGCGCTCACCGGCAGCCCCAGCGCCTTCATCCTCCCGACAGTCGACTTCACCCCCGCCGCATCCCACAACTCAAACGGCCCCAGCTCCCAGTTAAAGCCCGCCTTCATCGCCTGGTCGATCGAGACCGCATCGCCAGCCACTTCGCCAATTCGATCGGCCGCATAGTTCCACATCGCCGCCATAAACGGCCACAGAAACGCCACGGCCTTGTCCTTCGCCGGATCGTTTGCCAGCAGCATTTCAGCCGTTCCGCAACGGATCCGCCATTTTTCGCCATCTCAAGCGCCGGAAGCGCCGGCTTCACCACGGGCCGGTATTCAAATGTTGTCAAATCCAAAGCCAGCCGCTCGTCTTTCCCATCGGCCCCACGCGTTTTCTTGTAGAAGCCTTGCCCAGACTTATCGCCGATCCAGCCACGCTTAAGCAGATCGTCGAGCGCATCGCCAAAGCGGCCGCGCGTCACTCCCGCCGGAAAGTTCGCCGCCACGTGCGCCAATATGTCGATGCCCACCATATCGGCCAGCCGGAACGTCCCCGTCCGCGGAAAGCCCAGCGCCGAGCCGGTCAGCGCGTCAACGTCTTCAACCGTCAGCCCCTGCTCCAGCATCAGGTTGGCCGCGTTGAACATCACCGCGATGCCGATGCGATTGGCGATAAAGTTGGGCGTGTCGTTGGCGAACACCACCTGCTTGCCCAGTATTCTGTCGGAAAATGCCGCAAACGACGCCACCAGCTGTGGGTCCGAATCCGCAGCCGGAATCACCTCGAGCAGCCGCATATAGCGAGGCGGATTGAAGAAGTGGGTCCCGAAGAACCGCTCCCGGTGCGACGTGAGAGCCGCCCCGATCTTCGCAACCGGCAGCCCCGAGGTATTGGTGGTCAGCACCGCATCTTTTTTAAGGTGCGGCAGCACTCGCCCCAGCAGCGCCGTCTTGATCTCGAGATTCTCGGCGACCGCCTCAACCACCCAATCGCAATTGGCAAGCTTCTCGAGATCGTTGTCGAAATCGCCCGTGGTGACGAGCGCGGCCAGCCCCGGCTCATAAAAGGCCGCAGGCTTGGCCTTGGCCAGACCAGCTAAACCCTTTTCAGCGAAGGACGGACCCGCATCTTTAGACGGCAGGTCGAGCAGCAGCGTCGGAATTCCCGCATTGGCCAGGTGGGCGGCGATGCGCGAGCCCATGGTCCCCGCGCCAAGCACGGCTGCGCGCCGCACCAGTAGGGGCCGAACTGAGGTTGGAATTGCGGCAGCCGCAGTCTTGCTTGCTTCGGTCAAGCGGACCCTCCCCGCGCGGTCGCAAGATTCGTGGCGCGCAACCGCTGGCAGCATACGGAAGTTTACTGCGCGGGGTCAAGGCGGGGGAGAAAACAGCCAGTAGCCAGTAGTGAGTAGCCAGTTGCTGATGATTGCGGCTTCAAAGGCTGCGGAAAAACCCCACTCGGAAACGCTTTGTAATAGGGCGCGACTTTAGTCGTGCCGATAAGACGTCCAAAATGTGTGTGGGCTTTAGCCCCTGCTGAATCGACCGTACCGAAATTGCGGCGTCCAATGAGCTTTTCAGCAGCCAGTCCTGACTGCCCCCTGCTCTCTTAGCCGATTGAGCCGTATGGAGAGGTGGCCGGATCGACCGCTGGCGGCTTTCCCGGGCTCACCAGCATGTACACGATTCCCAACGCCACGAGCGCCTGCACCAGTCTCTCGGGCGCGCCCAGCATGTGCAACGCAAATCCAAAGAGGCAGGTTGACATAGCAAAAGCCAGTCGCACGATGTTTGCCGAAAACCACCTCTGGACCTGCGTGGGCACTTTGCCATTCGGAGATGGTTTGGCACGCCCCTTTAATATCATCCGCTGCACCAGTATCCCGACGAACCCATCGGCAATGGCTATCGCGGCGATCGATTCGTAGACGATAGGGGTCGCCGGCGGCCCGCTCGCCGGCTTGATGACGTGCATCACCCAGAACAACGCGGCTGCGTAGACGATAAAGCAGATCCTGACGATGCGCAGAACTCGCTCCTGTTGGACCATCGATCTTCTCCAGTTGGAATTCCGTTTGCTGATTGTTTGCTGGACGCACCGAGCATAGTTCGCACTTTTCGCCCGGTCAAGAAGGCGTGAAGCCCCAAGCTAGTAGCTAGTAGCTAGTAGCTAGTATAAAGCTAGGAGCTAGAAGCTGGAAGCTGCCTTCCGGTACAGCGCATGCCGCCGCAGCCAATGCCCCTCCGGCAGCCCCGGATGGTCGAAGTCATCCGCCGCATCGTGCGTCATTCCAATCTTCTCCATCACCCGCCGCGACCTTATGTTTCCCTCCGATGTAAATGAAACCAGCTCTTTCAATCCCAGTTCCCCAAACGCATGGCCCGCTGCAGCCCGCGCACCTTCCGTCGCCAATCCCCTGCCCCAGTGCGCGGCAGCCAGCCGCCAGCCAATTTCCACGCACGGAGTAAAGTGGGCTTCAAACCGCGGAATCGAGAGCGCGATGAATCCGATGAACTCGCCTGTCGCTTTCAGCTCCGCTGCCCACGGCCCAAAGCCATGTGCCACAATGTGCGCGTCGGCCCGGTCCACCAAGGCATCACTCTCCGCGCGCGTCAGCGGCGCAGGGAAAAACTCCATCACCGCCGGATCGGAGTTCATCCGCGCAAACGGCTCGCGGTCTTCTTCACGCCAACCGCGCAGAATCAATCTCTCGGTTGTAATTGTCATAACGCTGCTCAATGTTGCGCATCGTCCGTCAGAATCCGCACTTCCGACCGGAATAGCCGGTAATGCGTAAAGGTTGCGTCGTTCAAAAAGTGCGGACTATCTTTCTTCTGCTCCTCTGCGGGCAGCGGATTTCCCATCGCATCCACCAGTTGCGGCTGCGAATATGCGACCCCATGCACCGGGCAAACGTAGATTCTTCCGCCAATCTCTATCGGTCCATATTCCACCGCTATGTTCGACTCCTGCGACGCGCTCGATCTCGATCCCTCTGCCGTGAGCGCAATCCGATAAACTGCCCCGGTCACGGGGTCGATCGCAAACTCGCCGTGATAGGCGGGGAGTTCTATGGATCCATTGGACGCATTCTCAACCTTGTAGTGCGAAACGTCATGCGGCACGCTGTAATGAAACACGGCAAGCTGCCCATTCGTGCTCTTCTCCCAGTGGCTCCAGGTGATCGAGCCTTTCAGCGCGTCGCCAAACACGGTCATCAAAATCGGTCCAAACTCACCCTTTGTTTCGAACCCCGGCGGCGGTGGATGGCGGTTGTCGCCAATCTGCGACTGCGTTACCTCCTGGCCATCCCGGTAGGCCACCACGAATTGCCAATCGCCGCCAAAGTATAGAACCTGGCCGTTCATCGTCCCGAGCGCCTCGTACTTTGGCTGCCAGCTAATCGATTGGTTGAGCCGTGGGGTCTCCTCCTGCTGCACAAGCTGTTTGCGCGTAGTGATCTCGAAGCGTGTCGTGGTCCTCACAGCTAAAAGATTAGGCAGCCGGGGCAACGTCTGCTTGATATAACTCGCCGTTTGTTCAATCATCTTTACTTGTGTCGCGATCGCCGGTACGGTTGCATCGGGTATGGCCGACTCAGGCGGGGGAAGAAACTCCGCAATATCGCCGACCGCGGTCAGCGCCAGGCGCGCCTTCTCACCCTTAAACTCGGCCTGCCAGCGTGCCCGGTCGATTGCGCTCGGCCGCCCTTTCAGCGTCATGCCGGCAATCCAGCGTGCGCCTTCTTTGTCGCGCAAATTCTGAATTTTGGCCAGGGACTGGTCGAATTCGGCAATGCTGACTGCATTGGGGACGACTGCATTGGGGGTGGCTGCACTGGGGGTGATTGCATTCTGCGCAGGCGCGCTTCCGGCCAAAGTTACGAGAAGCAAAACAACAGAAAACCCGCGCATGAGAAGCCCTTCAGATAACGCCTCATTATAGGAGCGCCCTGACTCCCGGAAATATTTGCGCGCGCGGGTGCCCCGTCCAAGCTCCGCTTGGGTGGGAGGGAAGCCGACTCGCTGACTCGCTGACTCGCCGACTTGCTGACTCGCTGACTTGCTGACTCGCTGACTCGCTGACTTGCTATCATCCCGCCCCGCCCACTAGCTTGAGAAGGTACGCTTCAGCTCATCCCACCGCGCGGCCTGGAGATATCATGCAGCCCCCCCGCTCAATCTATCGAGGCTTTGCCTGCCTCGCAGCTCTCATATTCCTCGTCGCGCTCCCATCGGCCCGCGCACAGGATCTGAAGAGCTTCGAGCAGCGCATCACCACCAGGGTGCTGCCCAACGGCCTCACCATCATCGTCTGCTACCGGGCTGAGGCGCCGGTCTTCAGCTACACCACCTTTGTGGATGCGGGCGATGTAGACGATCCCTCGGGCGAGAGCGGCCTGGCCCACATGTTTGAGCATCTTGCCTTCAAGGGCACCACTCAGATCGGCACCACCGGCTACGCGGCCGAGAAAGTTGCCCTCCAAAAAGTCGAAGACGCCAACAATGCCTACGAGGCTGAGTACCTGAAGCCCGTCGGCCGCGACCCCCAGAAGCTCGAAGCGCTGCACCAGGCCTTTCTCAAAACGCAGGCCGACGCCGACAAGTTCGTCGTCCCCAACCAGTTCACTGAGGTCGCGGAGCAGAATGGCGCCCACGGCCTGAACGCCGAAACCGGCCTTGACGACACCCAGTACTTCTGGTCGATGCCCGAGAATCGCCTCGAGCTTTGGGCCTGGCTTGAGAGCGGCCGCCTGGCCGACGTGGTTCCGCGCCAGTTCTACAAAGAGCGCGACGTGGTGTTGGAGGAGCGGCGCATGCGCGTCGACTCCGACCCCCTCGGCCGCCTGGTGGAGCAGTTTGTGGCCACTGCGTACGAGGCTCACCCCTACCGCCGGCCCGACATCGGCTGGCCGAGCGAGGTCAGCCAGATTAACGCCACTGAGGCCATGGCCTTTCACCGCAAATACTACGTCGGCTCGAACATCGTTGTGGCAATCGTGGGCGATGTGGATGCAAAGACCGCAATGCCCATGCTCGAGAAATACTTCAGCCGCGTGCCCGCCGGACCCAAGCCTGAAGACCTGACCACCGTCGAGCCCACCCAGACCGCCGAGAAATCCATCGTCGTCCACGAGCAGACCCAGCCGTTCTACGTTGAGGGCTACCACCGGCCCAGTTATCGCGATCCCGACGACGCTGTTTACGACGCCATTAGCGACATCATGTCGAACGGCCGCGTCTCGCGCCTCTATCGCAGCCTGGTTGAAAAGCAGCAGATCGCAGCCGTCGCCGAGGGCTTCACAGGATTTCCCGGCGAAAAATATCCCAGCCTGTTTGCCTTTTACGCCATCCCCGTTCCCGGCCACACTCCGGCCGAGATGCGCGACGCCATTCACAAAGAGATTGAAAAGCTGAAGACCAGCGACGTCTCCGACGCTGAATTGCAGATGTACAAAACGCGTACCCGCGCCGATCTTCTGCGCGGCCTGGCAGACAACCAGGGGTTGGCCAGTTCGCTGGCTGAATATCAGACCCGTTATGGCGACTGGCGCGAGCTCTTCCTCCAGCTCAAGCAAGTCGACGCAGTCACCAAAGCCGACATCCGTCGCGTAGCCAACAAAGTCTTCGTCGCCAGCAACCGCACCACCGCCGAAATCGACACCGATGTTCCCCCAGCCGAAGCCCCGCAGGTTGCGGGAGGTGCGCAATGAAAGACAGCCTTCAGCTTTCAGCCTTCAGCTTTCAGCCCGGGCGCCTCCGCAATCTTGCTGGATTCTGTGCGCTGACCGCACTCCTCGCTCCGCTCGCAGCCCCATCGCTCCTCGCCGCCCAGCAATCCAAGCCTTGGGAAAAAATCCCCATTCCGCCGCTCCACGAATTTCATCCGCAGCAGCCCAATCGCATCGAGCTCAAGAACGGCATCGTCGTGTTCCTGCAGGAAGATCACGAGCTGCCGTTCGTCTCCGGCTCCGTCCTCATTCCCGGCGGAGATCGCGACGTCGATCCCAAAAAGGCCGGCCTCATCGATCTCTACCAGGAAGCGTGGCGCACCAGCGGCTCCGAGAAGATGAGCGGCGACGCGATGGACGACTTTCTCGAGGCCCGCGCCGCGCACGTTGAGACCGCCGGCGACGACGACTCCACTGCCGTACAGTGGGACTCGCTCAAGGGCGACGCCGACCCGGTCTTCGATCTGGCCATGGACCTGCTCTTTCATCCCAAATTCAGCGAAGAGAAACTGACGCTGGCCAAGCAGCAGGAAGCGACCGTAATTATTCGCCGTAACGACGACGAGGGCGGCATTGCCGAGCGCGAAGGAGCCAAGCTCATCTATGGCGCCGACAGTCCATACACGCGTCAGCCCGAGTTCGCCACCATGGGCTCGGTGACCGTCGCCGACATGCAGGCATGGCACGATCGGTCGCTCAAGGGCAAACTTATTGTCGGCATCAGCGGAGATTTCGACGTGGCTACGATGGAGGCGAAAGTTCGCGCTGCCTTCGAGTCGCTGCCTTCGGCAACCCCCGCGCCGCCGCGCCACGACGTCACTCCAGGCCCCACGCCCGGCGTTTACTTCATCAACAAGCCCGACGTTGACCAATCGAATGTCGAGATTCTTGGAGTGGGAACAGACCGTCGCAATCCCGACGCTGCCGCCATTACAGTGCTCGACGAGATTCTCGGCGGAGGATTCGGCAGCCGGCTCTTCCAGACCGTCCGCACCAAGCTGGGTCTCGCCTATGCGGTCGGCGGCGGCGTCTCCATGCCCTACGACCATGTCGGCGGCTTCATGGCCGAAGTGCTCACCAAGAGCGTTTCCACGGTGGACGCGACCAAGGCGGCAATGCAGGTGATCGCCGGCCTCAACACCACGCCCTTCACCGAAGAAGAATTGCAGCGCGCCAAAGACGGTATCCTGAACTCCTTCCTCTTTCAGTACGACACCAAAGACAAAGTGCTTGAGGAGCGCGAGAAGCTCGAGTTCTACGGATATCCCGCGGATTATCTCGAGACCTACAAGGCCGCTATCGAGAAAGTGACCATCGCCGATGTAGCCGTGGTCGCGAAGAGGTATATTCATCCCGAGAAGCTGGCCGTGCTGGTGGTGGGCAACGAGTCTCAAATCAAGCCGGGATTGGATAATTTGAATATGGGCCCGGTAAAGCCCATCGACATCAAAATTCCGCGTCCCCCAATGCCGCCGGGCGCAGCCGGCCAGGGAAAGCAAGAGTGAGCCAAGCCAGGAATGAGCCAAGAGTGAGTATGGAAAGCAGTCGGGAAAAATCTCAATCCACCACCGCCATCGTAATCATGGCCGCGGGCAAAGGCACGCGCCTCAAGTCGAAACGACCCAAGGTTCTGCATGAAATCGGCGGCAAGCCGCTATTAATGCATGTGATCGAGGCGGCGAGCAAAGTGATCGCTCCCCACGACATCGTCGTCGTGATCGGCCACCAGGCTGATCGGGTTCGCGCCGCCGTAAAGCAGACCGGCGTCCGCTTCGTTGAACAGACCGAACAGCGCGGAACCGGACATGCAATTCAATGTGCGGCCGAGTCGATCGCCGGATACGAGAATCTTCTGGTGCTTTCAGGAGACGCGCCATTAATCCAGCCCCAGACCATTGATGCAGTTTTGAAGTTCCACCAGCAGGAACACGCAGCCATGACGCTGCTCTCCGCCGATCTGCCCGACCCCATGAACTACGGCCGCGTGATTCGCAAATCGTCCGACTCCGTTGAGGTTGCGGCAATCGTCGAACAGAAGTGCCTGCAGCCGGACCAGTTGGCCCTGCGCGAGATCAACATGGGAATGTATGCGTTCAACACTGCGCCGCTGCTGGCGCACCTGGGCATGCTTAAAACTGAAAATCCGCATGGCGAGTTTTACCTGACCGACATGGCGCGACTGCTTGCGTCAGCCGGCGAGCGGGTCGTTGCGTTTAAGAGCGCCGAATTTGAGGAACTGCTGGGCGTGAACACGATTGCCGAACTGGCCGCGCTTGACGCGACGTTGCGCGCTCGAACTGCACGCCGGCTCATGGACTCAGGAGTCACGATCTTCAAACCAGAGACCTGCGTGATCGATGCCGATGTTGACGTTGCGGCAGATACGGTGATTGAGCCGTTCGTACAGTTGCTGGGTAAAACGCGTGTCGGATCGGATTCGACGATCCGCTCCTACACGGTGATTGAGAACTGCACCCTCGGCAACGACGTGCTGGTCCGGCAGGGTTGCGTATTAAGCGAGAGCACGGTTGAAGATGGCGCGCGCATCGGACCGTTCGCCCATCTGCGCCCCGGAAGCGAAATCGGCCAAAGCGCGCATGTGGGCAATTTTGTCGAAACCAAAAAGGCGCGGCTGGGCAAGGGCGCAAAGGCCAATCATCTCACTTATCTCGGCGACGCTGATATCGGCGAAGGAACGAACATCGGAGCGGGCACGATTACCTGCAACTACGACGGCGTAAGCAAGCACCCTACGCGCATCGGCATGAACGCATTTGTAGGCAGCGATGCCACACTGGTGGCGCCGGTGACCGTGGGAGACGGTGCCTATATTGGTGCGGGGTCTTGTATCACCAAGGACGTTCCTGCCGACGCTCTGGCGGTTGGCCGAGGCCGGCAAATGAACAAAGAGAACTGGGCGTCGGCGCGGCGCGCTCGTCGAGAAACCAAAGACGTGCACAATTAGTTAACGTGAAGGGAGCGGGATCTGGCAGGATTAAACGCTGCATTCAAACAACTTGCACGATGCCATGTTCAATCGTCCAAAACCGGCGCAGGGCTTGATTGAAGAGAAAGCAAAGCCGCAAAGATTTTCGACGGAGTGAATCGAGCTGAGAATCAATTCAGGCGGGTGGATTGCAGGTCTTGGGCCATCCGAATTGCAATCCCTTTCATTTAAGCGTCTCTAACACAAAAGTTGGCGCGTCTAACGCCGGAGTTCGCCTGAAAGCTGTTGCTCCGGCGCGGGAATACAGTGTAGGGTTTTTCTTACGATCTAGTTTTTCTCACTTTCGCAAGGCGAAAGTTGATTCGGGTTTCTTACCATTAATCCAAATAGCCGTGTACTGATTCGATTTATTGGTTGACGTTTTTGGGGCCGGAAAGATCGGCCGCAACCTTGGCGCTCGATTGGTGTTGATAGCTAGCGTTGTGCGGGTCCGTAACTTTCAGTAACAGGCCTCCTGCGTAAGATGTTTTTGGAAAGCTGCCGAAGCTGAAGTTTACGTTTTTAATCAAGAGCAGCATAGATGGGGAGGACACTGCTTGGCATTGGACCTGGCAGGACCGGGAACGCCGAATCGCGCAAAAGAATCGGGCGCGAACGGAGCGTCGCGGGCGAATGGCAGCCCGCGCAGGGCCGCGCGCGTGCTGGTGGTCGACGACGAGACCCAGGTCAGAGCAATGATTGGTTCCACCCTCGAGCGGTACGGGTACGATGTGCACCTGGCCTCGAACGGCCGCGAAGCGCTCGAATCCATCACCTTGAATAACTTCGACCTCGTACTGACTGACATCGTAATGCAGGATGTGAACGGGATCGCTCTTCTCGAACGCATTCATACCCAATTTCCAAATCTTCCCGTGGTGATGGTGACCGCGATCCACGACATCAGCGTGGCAATCGACTCGATGCGGCGCGGCGCATACGATTATTTGTTGAAGCCGTTTGAGCGCGAGCACCTGATGAGTACCGTGCATCGCGCGCTCGATCACAAGCAGATTCTCGACGAGAGTCACAACTACCAGCAGAGCCTGGAGCAGATGGTGCGGGCCCGCACCGAAATGCTGCGCCACGCGATGGAAGATCTTGAGCACTCCTACGACGTGACGCTTGAAGCCCTGGGCGACGCTTTGGACTTGAAGGATTCAGAGACCGAAGGTCACTCCAAGCGCGTAACCGCCTATACCATTGCACTGGCGCGGGCCATAGGCATTCCGCCGACTGATATCAAGGTAATTGCGCGCGGCGCTTTTTTGCACGACGTGGGCAAAATGGCGATTCCCGACGAGATTCTGCGCAAGCCCGGCACTCTGACGATGGATGAACAATCGGTGATGCGCGAACACTGTACGCGCGGTTATCACATGCTGCGCAAAATTCCCTTCCTGGCTGGCGCAGCCGAAATTGTTTTTTGCCACCAGGAGCATTTTGACGGAAGCGGCTACCCCAGCGGAATCCGCGGCCACGAAATACCGATTGGGGCACGAATTTTCGCCGTTGCCGACACGCTGGATGCCATCACCAGCGATCGCCCCTACCGCAGGGCCCGCAGCTTTGATGCCGCCCGCGAAGAGATCCTGCGCTGCTCCGCGACGCAGTTCGATCCTGCGGTGGTCGAAGTGTTCCTCAAGATTCCCAACGAGCTGTGGCAGGAATTGCGTTCCGAGATCAGCGGGCAAAACAAGCGGTTCTCAACCTTCCAAATGACGCAACCAGCCGCCGAGATGTGATCCCGGTTTCCCGCACTGCATCCAATCCTGTAGAACCTCTTTGAGGAGAAGAAAAGATGACAGTGATTTCAGCCGAAGATGCCCAGCGGCGGCTAGCCGGTCTGCCGGGATGGAAAATTGACACCGGCGAGTTGGTGAAGACCTTCAACTTCAAGGATTTTCGTGAAGCGCTCGCATTCGTAAATCATGTAGGCGAGGCGGCGGAGTCGGCCGGTCATCACCCGGACATCGATATCAGATACAACCGGGTAAGACTGGGGCTGGTCACACACGATGCGGGCGGATTGACGGAGAAGGACTTCAACCTGGCGTCGACCGCAAACACCCTGGTGGGATAAGGCGGGAAGCGATGGTTGCGCAACCTGATTATTCCTGATTCAGGTTGATTGCCTCGTAGTCGTGGCGCGCGATGCCCGCCCGAATCTCGGCAGGGGTCTTTCCCAGCTTCGTTTCCTGGTAGGCATAGAACCCTTCCTTGGCGCAGGTCGCGCACTCTGTTCCATGCAAACCCTCAAAGCAGCTGTGCAGGCTGGTGTGCCCCAGGGCGCGGTCGCAGCGGCAATTGCAGGGGAGCTGGTAAACCACGCTGCCGACCTTGGCGACCTTTTGATAGACGTGCTTCTGCCACGGATACTGGAACTGGGGGCCGGTAAGCTGCTTGCCTGAAAGAATCGGTGGCAGCGAAGCCACCGAAAGCGGAGCCGAGGGGTGGTAAGCGGGCACATCGTCGGCCGGATTCGACCATTGCGCGTAGCTGGCCCCGGTCAAGACACAAGCGGCAAAGCCGAGAATCCACCGGGCGCGGGAACGGTTCTTCATGGCACCTCGTCATGTGACATTTTACAGCGGTTTCAGGATTGCGATACCCCGGAAGGCCAACTCTCTTCGGCGCAGCGGCTGCAGGTAAATCGGAGGGAGCAGCAGCCTTTAGATCAAATTCTGAGTTGATGTATCCGAGGCAAGGCCTTGTAACAGTCCGCCGCCGGCGTCTCCGACCCGCGATGGATGAATCATTGAGGTGCCCCATCCTAATGGCGCATTTTGCCGTTAGGGTGGAAAAGCACGACTCTCAATATCTCGGCAGTTGTTTTTGTTTCTTATTAGTCCCCCACCGGCGTCACCGACCCGCAGGGGGATGAAGCTGTGCCCCATCCATCGGACGTCTTTGTTCTTGTCCGATGGGTGGGAGTCCGCAGAATCCATCCTTTTTTTGTTGTACCTGCATTTTTGTTTCTTATTAGTCCGCCACCGGTGTCTCCGACCCGCAGGGGGATGAAACTGTGCCCCATCCATCGGACGTTTTTGTTCTTGTCCGATGGGTGGGAGTCCGCAGAACCCAACCCGTGTTTTGTTGTACTTGCATTTTTGTTTCTTATTAGTCCCCCACCGGCGTCACCGACCCGCAGGGGGTTGAAACTGTGCCCCATCCATCGGACGTCTTTGTTCTTGTCCGATGGGTGGGAGTCCGCAGAATCCATCCTTTTTTTGTTGTACCTGCATTTTTGTTTCTTATTAGTCCGCCACCGGTGTCTCCGACCCGCAGGGGGATGAAACTGTGCCCCATCCATCGGACGTCTTTGTTCTTGTCCGATGGGTGGGAGTCCGCAGAACCCAACCCGTGTTTTGTTGTACTTGCATTTTTGTTTCATTCTAGTTCTTCACCGACATCTTCGACCCGCGATGGATGAAACATTGGGGTGCCCCATCCATCGAGCGTCTTTTGCTCGATGGGTGGGATGCCACGAAGCCCAGGTTGCAAGCAGCCGGTTTTGTTTCTTATTAGGGCATGACTTTAAAGGTTGCGGAAAACTCACAGGGACGCGGTTTTGTATCAGGGCACGAGTTTACTCGTGCCGACAAGGCCATTAAAATCCGCGGGGTTTTAACCCCTGAGCGATGTTTTTCAGAGATCACCCCGAGCAGGATGAGTTTTTCCGCAGTCTGCTTAGCCGCGGGCCGTTTCGCTGCGCACTTTTCAAAAGGGCTCGCGCAGGTGTTTCACCCCCGTGGGAGCCTCTTACAAACGGACACGCAACATCCGGCTGGAATGATTCTTGCAACTGCTACTAAGTGGCGGGGGAGGGTTTGGCCCGGGAGGCAAAAAAAACGGCACGAACGGTTAGCTGTCCGTGCCGGGAGGCCAGTGACGCAAACTACTTCCGGGTTGGAGGGTAGGTGCTACCACCTCCTCAACCGGAATATATACACGATAGCATAGATTCGGAAAAACACAAGTACAAATTTCAGAATTTATTTTTGCATTGGAAAGAAAATCTTTTCCGTATGCATGGCATCTAAGGGGCGGACGAATCTGGAGCGAAAGACGCGGTCAAAGGTCTCAATCCAAACTGTGATTCGGCGGATTAGGGCGTCCAGGACAAATGACAAGCGATTCAGAATCAAATGCTTCGGATAAAACGTCTCCGCCAGTTGAGTCGCGCGGTGAACTGCTGAAGCTGGGGGCAGTCGCCGTAGCTTCGGCGCTCCTGGGCGGAATGGCGGCTGCCTGGTGGTATCGAAAAACCATCGAAAGGCTCCATGAAACCGGAGAAAACAGCATTAATCCACATTTTGGTATAGATTCAGACCACCCTACCGACGATACGGCTGAAGACTTCTTGTAAGTCCGCCACCGGCGCCTCCGACCCGCGATGGATGAAACATTGGGGTGCCCCATCCATTGAGCGTCTTTTGCTCGATGGGTGGGATGCCATGAAGCCCAAGTTGCAAACAGTGGCTTTGTTTCTTCCTAGTCCGTCACCGGTGTCTCCGACCCGCGATGGATGAAACATTGGGGTGCCCCATCCATCGAGCGTTTTTTGCTCGATGGGTGGGATGCCACGAAGCCCAAGTTGCAAGCAGCCGGTTTTGTTTCCTATCAGGCTGCGCAAAAACTCAAAAGAAGCCGCTGTTTTGAAGGGGTACGAGTTTGCTCGTGCCGATAAAGCCGGTAAATTGAGTCCGTAGCTTTAGCCCCCCAGCGATGTTTTCCCAATCTCTCGCCGAGCACCTGACTTTTCCCGCAACCTGTAAAAGTCAACGCGGAATCCATTCGGCCGCGCGCTGCCTTTAATCCGGCTCAATCTGGGCCCGCGCCTCTCTCACCATTTGGAGGAATCGGCGGGCGAGTTCATGAATCCGATCGGTCTGACGGTGCGCCAGGGCCTCGCTTGGAATCAATTCACCCCCAACGCCGATTGCGCTCGCCCCGGCAAGAATGTAATCGAACGCCGTGAGCTGGTTGACGCCGCCGGTGACGATAAGCCGGATGTGGCTAAGCGGCACTTTGAGCGCGCGAATATAGTGCGTGCCGCCGACCGTTGCCGCCGGAAAAATCTTCACGAAATCGGAACCGGCTTTCCATGCGGTAATAACCTCGGTCGGAGTGCATGCACCCGGAAACACGGCTACTTCAGCTTCGTTGGCGCAGGCTACAACCTCGGGACTGAATCCCGGGCTGGTGATAAACCGCGATCCGGCCTCGATCGCGCGCTGCGCCGACTTCGCGTCGAGCACGGTACCGGCGCCCACCACCATGTTGGGATACAGCCCGGCCAGGTCGCGTATGACCTCGGGAGCCTCAGGCAGCGTGAGGGGGATTTCGATGTTGGGGATGCCGGCAGCGTAAAGCGTCTCCGCCGCGAACTGCGCGTGCTCGGGGGCCTTCACACGCGCGCACGGTATGATGCCAATCTCGATGATCTGATTGCAGACCGCTTGCCTGTTCATTAAGCCTCCGGATCGGAATAAGATGTAAATCAGGGGAGCATCATTGCCCATAACCACGCTTCTCGTCAAGAATAGGCCAGTGTGGCTTTGCCCGGCGAATGCTGCCGAATTCTTATCATGATCGACCGTGCCGGCGAAACGCGCTATCGGAGCTCATCGAATGAACATCCGCATTCTGATCCTGGACGATCACAGCCTGTTCCGGGAGAGCCTGGGCAGGATGCTTCAGGCAGAGCCCGGCTTTAGCGTGGTAGGCGAGTGCAGAAACCTGGCCGAAGCGCTTGCGACACTCTCATCGGTTGAGGCGGATGTCATTCTCCTCGACTACGACCTGGGCAACGAACTCGGAACCTCGCTGCTCGCCGAGCTCGGCAAACGGCAGGTCCACGCTTCTGTTTTGATTGTTACTGCCGGCATGCCTAACCATGAGGCATTGCGCGGATTAGATGAAGGCGTAATGGGAATCCTGCTCAAGCACAGCAGCCTCGATCAATTGATTGCCGCAATCCGCAAGGTGGCTGGCGGTGAACGCTGGATGGGCGATGGCGAAGTGCAGGCACTCCTTTCATCAACGTACGGCCTTCCCACTGCTTCTGAAACCACCCGGCCGCTGACCGCGCGCCAAAGTGAAGTGATGCGGGGCATCCTCGACGGCTTGACCAACAAGGAAATCGCGTTCAACCTCAAGTCGTCTGAGACTTCAATCAAGGCCGTCATCCAGGAGCTTTTTCAAAAAGCCGGCGTCAGAACCCGGAGCCAGTTGGTTCGAATCGCCATCGAAAAACACTCCACTGACTGGCTCGGGCAGCGGCGTACAAACGAGATACCCTGGACCCAACCTTCCCGATTGGGCATCTGAGATTTACTTCGCCGCCTCGTCGACCGCGTTCAGTGCGCGCTTCATCTGGGCGATGCGTTTTTGTACCCGCGCATCCAGATCGGCAGGCTTGCTCCCATCGTTTGCCTCGCGTTTAACATACTCGTCGATACTGTGTTGAAATCCCGGCTCAAGATCGTGGACGGACGCCTGCGCTTTGGGCAGAACCTCATGAAAATGTGCAATCTCGGTGACTGCCTTCTCAGGGTGATAGCCGAGCCGATCGCCGGTCTGCATCGCGTCGACGAGCGGATCGGGCGGCACTATTATCGGCGACGATTGCTGCAATGCATCGTAAGCGGCGCGCAACCGCGTCATTGAACCGTTGAAGCCATCGAGTTCCACACGGCGCGCCGTCAAGCTGGCCGCGCGCCGTACCTCAATTACCACGCGCGTTGAAGTGCCAAAGCTCGGCGTAGGAATAATCGTAGTAAGCGAGTTCCCCACAAATGTCCAACCCGGCTTGCCCACGCCGCCCTGCGGCACCGGCTTTCCATTTACGGTGACTGAAGCCGGCGGCCAATCCGCGGGCAAGCGCAGCTCGTAGCTCCGGTTCTTTAGCATTCCACTAAAGCCGCCTTCAACTGGCCCGATCTCCACTCGCAAAGTATCACCAGTCTGCGTTGCCTTAATCGGCAACCGCGTGAAAACGCCGCGCTGATACTCAACCGAAACGCCCGAGTCCTCATAGACCGAGTAGCTCGAGCTTGCTCCCGATGCAAGCGGCCACACATTCACAATGAGCGGGTCAACAGGCTTCTGGCCCGTATAAAGCATGGGCTGCTGCATGGGCACAATCGCTCCGGCGCGCAAATAAATGGGAACCTGATCGATCGAGAAGCTGCGCTCCACCGTCGCCGGACCTGTAAAGTGCTTGCCGGTCGGCCATTCAATCCATTCGCCATCGGGAATCCATACTTGTTCGGTGGCCAGGTTACTGACCTTGTCGACCGGCTCAACCACCGGCGCCGCCACCATCTGGCTGCCGTAAATGTACTCACCCTTGCTGGTGTACGCAGCATCCGCTTCAGGCCAGTCGTAGTAGAGCGGGCGGAAGAACGCAACGCCAGTGTCGTAGGTCCGGCGCGCCTCGGTATAGATGTAGGGCTGCATCGCGTAGCGCAGCTGGAACGCCTTGCGGAGAATTGCGGAGTATGGCTCCGGATACGCCCAGATGCGTCGCTCCGAGTCAGGATTCTTGGTGGTGTGCGTGCGAAGAATAGGACTGAACCCGCCGAACTGCACCCAGCGCGTAAACAGCTCGGGATCGACTGCGCCCGGCATGTGGCCGCCGATATCGTGACTCCAGAAGGCGTAGCCAACGTTGGCCGCGGTTGCCGTGAACCATGGCTGAAAGGCGAGCGAATCCCACACTGAAACGGTGTCGCCCGAAAAGCCTATCTGGTAGCGATGATTCCCGAGTCCGCCCCAGCGATGGAACAGCAGCGGACGCTTGCCCTCGCGCTGCTGATCGGTGAAGTGAATGTAATTCAGCCACCAGGTGTTGTTCACGCCCGGCAATTTGGTGTCGGGCCACTGCTGCCAATCAAGCCACCAGAAATCGATGCCCTGCTTCTCAAGCGGATGTAAAACCAGGTTAAAGTAATTTTCCGTCCAGCGCTTATCGACCGGATCAAAGGGTATGTATTTCTTCGTTGCCGGGTCGACGCCCATGGCGCGTGCCATCGAAGGATACGCTGCCTCCCAGGGCTCAATTCCCGCGGCCGGGTGCAGATTGAGCGTAGCCTTCAACCCCTCGTCGTGAACCTTCTTCAGAAAATCGTCGGGGTCGGGAAAGAGAAACTTGTTCCATGTGTAGCCGGTCCAGCCTATATCCTCGCCCGACTGATCGTGCTCGCCCATCGCTACAAGCTGCTCGTGGCTCAGGTGCCAATCCATGTCGATCACCAGCACATCGAGCGGCGTATCGTTCTCGCGGAAGCCTTTCACCAGCTCGTCGAGTTCCTGATCGCTGTACGCCCAGTAGCGCGACCACCACGCGCCGAATGCAAACCGCGGCGGCAGCGGAATGCGGCCTGCCACGCGAACATAATCGCCAAGCGCCTTCGCATAGTCATGACCGTAACCGAAGAAGTACCAGTCGACATAGGAGCCCGCCTTTTCGTTTGCAGGGCGCTCCATCACCCACGGCCACGGGCTCTTTTCGCCCTCGAGAAAACGAAAGTCGCTGGAGTCGAAGAGCGGGCGCGTAGAGTCATCGACCAGCGCCCATCCCGAACGCGATACGAGACCCTGGCCGATCGGCTCTTCGGTCTTGTCGCCGCGCGCGCCGTCGAGGGTACGCGTGGTGCCTTCAAGGTTTTCAGGATCGGTGTCGCCGGGATGCCAGATAACTTGTTTGCCGTCGACGGTGATTTCGATAGAGAGAGTGTCGGCGGTGAAATGGCCGTCGCCCGAAGGTGTGTAAGTGAGAGTGAGCGCGTCCGTCTTAAGGCTCAGAACTTGATTCCCTCCTCCCTTTGTCACCTCCGACTCAAACTTCGGCACCGGCATCCGACGATTCAAAAACACAAACGACGAGTGATCTTCAAACTTGCCGTCAGCCGACCACTCCATGCGAATCAGCTGCGGCGTGAGAACGGTGAAGCGCGCGTTGCCAAGCGTGACGACGGCCTTGGGATCGGCAACGGGGTTGTCCGCCGGAGGAACCGATTGGGCAGATGAAGTAGCCACTGCGGCCGGAGCCGATTTTGGCGCTGCCGCCTGCTGCGCGCTCGCAGCCACACTCGATGCCAAAGCAAGCGCCACCGGCGCAAAGTACAAAGAAAAACGCATCATCAGCTCCTGTTCACTCCGCGACCCACGCTACACCGTTCACCGCCCACCGTCCACCGTCCACGCACCACGCACTACTTCCCCATCACTAGCTGCGCATTCAACCGCAAATCGCGCTCCGATGCGCCGACGGAAACGGTGCGAACTCCCAGTGCATCCTGCCACGAATTGTCCTTTGTCGACCAGTATTGAAATCTGCGCCGATCGAAATGAATGCTCACTGTCTGCGAAGCCCCGGCAGCGAGATGAATGCGCGTAAATCCCGCCAGCGCGCGCACCGCGAACTCGGCGCCGGAAGGCGCGTCAGCCGGCGCGCTCAAATACACCTGCGGCACCTCATCGCCGGCAACCGCGCCCGCATTTTTCACCGCGAAACTCACATCAGCCCCATCATCCTTCGAAGGCTCAACTTTCAGGCCGGAGTAACTGAAGTGCGTATACGAAAGTCCGTAACCAAATGGGTAGAGCGGATCGATGCCCTGCTTGTCGAACCAGCGATAGCCAACAAATATTCCCTCAGAGTAAGTCGCCGTGTTGTTAATTCCCTGGTCGCCGCGCTCCGGGTAAGCCGGATCGGCCGCAGGCATATCCTGCGCCTTATGCGGCCAGGTAAACGGCAACCGGCCAGCTGGATTGGCGCGACCCAGCAGTAAATCGGCCGTCGCCCATCCGCCTTCGTCGCCCGGCCACCACATCTGC
This sequence comes from uncultured Acidobacteriaceae bacterium, assembly GCA_963732165.1. GTDB lineage: Bacteria > Acidobacteriota > Terriglobia > Terriglobales > Acidobacteriaceae > Telmatobacter. The sequence continues at coordinate 115,259 of CAVSYM010000009.1, read as the reverse complement.
AAAACAGCCTTCACCTTGTCGAGCCACGGCATCGCAACCGGCTGGCTCAGATTAAGAACCACAATCGTGTTTGGATTTACTGCCGCAATGTCCGCAATCAACTTGTCCTGGTCGCCGGGCAGACCAAAGTCCGGCCGCAGGCGGCTCCACGCAAAAACGATTGCAACCTTGGCCTTGCGCGCAGTCTCGATCGCGTCCTGGTAGTTTTGCCTTTGCTGCTCAGGCGTTACCCAGTTGAACCGCACCTGTTCAGGATTGTTTGAGCTGTCTGGTCCGATCGCAAGATAGAAGCGATGCTCGCCGGCCGTGAGATGCATCTGCGCGCGCAGGTTGTCCAGGCCGTCTGTCGTCGGAAAAATATTGTCCTGCCCGGCCTGCGTAATATTGCCGTGGATCCAGTTGTAGTTAACCGATGCAACCACCTGGTCGTCGATTTTGAGCTTGCCGTTGCACCCCAGCAGTTGCAGGTGCAGGCGATAATCGCCAGCCTCGGGCACGGTCAACGTGCCGGTCCACTCGATGCTCTCGCGCGGCGGCAATGCGGAATGCGCCTTGTTTGTGAAGTCGATTGACGGATCGATGTGGACCGCGAATTCCTTGAATGCGCGCCGCTCGAGCCCCGGCTGGCCGAAGTGCGAAAAGTACTGCGCCGGAACCGGCGTGCCATCCATGTCGTTTGCGGCAGCGTAACTCAGGTGCGCGCCGGCGCCTGCTGCCTGGCGCAGCGCTGCGAGCGGCGACACTTCCCTTTGCGGCAGCCCCACTGCTTTTTCTCCGGTCAGGCCAACGGCAACAAGCTGTCCGGCGCCCGGACCAATCAGCGCAACGTTGCTGAGCGCCTCCAGCTTGAGCGGCAATATCGATTCGTTTTTTAAAAGCACCGCCGCGTCCGTCGCCGTTCTGCGAATCGCAGCCTGGTCTTCGGCAAGCTCGGCAGCCGTTGGCTTTCCCGGCTTCTTGCCATCCAGCATTCCGAACTTGTCCATCTCGTAAAGCACGCGGCCCGCCGCATGATCGATCGTGCTTTCAGAAACCACGCCTTGCTCAACCAGGTGTTTCAAATCGGTTGTCACCTTGGGCTCATCCACATGTACCCACGGCGCGGCTTTGGGCTCTTCGGGCAAGCCGGCCGCGGTCAGCGCCGGCCCGTCGTTCGACCCGCCTTCAAAAGGTTGGCGCGGAGGATTGTTGACGAAAAATGATGGAATCGTCCAGGCAACCGGCAACGGGCCCGGCATCTCCAGATCGAGCCCAAAGTTGATAAAGTCCGTGCCGTGCGTCGCGCCCCAGTCTGAGGTCACAAAGCCTTTGAACCCCAGCTCGCCTTTCAGAATTTCGTTGAGCGTATCGTTGTTGCCGCAGGCGTACTTCCCGTTGATCTTGTTGTACGAACACATGATTGACGAGACCCCGGCTTTCACCGCATCGGCAAACGGCGCAACATAAATCTCATGCAGCGCCTGCAGATCGGCAATCACAAAGGGCGCGTCGGTATCGTAGGCAACGTAATGTTTGGCCTGCGACATAATGCCCTGCCCCTGCACGCCCCTGATGAAATCCGCGCCCATCAGCCCGGTCAGCAACGGATCTTCGCCGTAGGTGTTATAGCCGCGTCCCCACCTGAAATCGCGGTCCATATTAATAAACGGCTGCAGCACAACGTCGATTCCGCGATCCCGCGCCTCATCCGCAACCACTCTGCCGTTGGCCCGAGCATCCTGCAGGCTGAATGTTGCCGCCAGGCCCATCGTCGCCGTCGGCGCTTCAGCCGGAATCCGCGTCAGCACGCCCGGAGGTCCATCGGCCAAACGCAGCGAAGGGATTCCGAGCCGCGGAATTCCCTCGAGGTAGCCGGCCTGGCCCGGCCCGGTAAGCGCATCTTCGCCCGTTCCGTGCACAAGCTGAATCTTTTCGTCGAGCGTCATGCGGCTTAACAACTGGTCGACACGCGCGTCGCCGGTAACTTGAGGAGCCGCGCCCTGCGCACGAACTGCGAGTGCCGACACGATCAGTGCCGCAAAGATCAGCAGATTAATTGTCGGCGTGGATTTGGTTGTCGGCGTGGCCCGCGAAGAAGTACTTGGCTGACCCTCGATCGAACGTTCCATTAGATATCCCCGATTCGCATCACCTCTTCATCTCCACGCAGCTACGCTGAAACGCATTCGCCTTCAGCGCTGCCTGAAGTGCCTTGAGGTGTTCCAAAGCATCCTACAGCGCCGCAATCGGGTCGCTCAAGCACGCGCTGAAGTTATTTCAATAGCGAAAACTTGATTTCCATGCAGAACCCTTGCAGTTAATTTCCATTTGCTGCGGTACATTCAAAGCGCGAGGAAAGTTACGAAGGCTGGCTGCATCAAAAACCATGCAAAAACTGAACCATAACTCTTTTGTTTCGGATATTTTACCCTCCAACCGCTTTGTTTTGAACCGGTTACGTCAAAAGGTAAAAGGTTGAAGCCATTGAAAACAAACCGCTTAATCCCCAAAATGGGGTATATATGGGGGGGTAACAAATGAACGCCTCGGCAGGGTCGAAAAGGGCTCAGGCTTCACCCTCAGGCAAATGTGTCTGTCTCCTCCGGACGATCCACAAAACGATGCCGAGGCAAGCCCAGACCGTCCCGACAGTCTTGGCGAGCGGACCAAGTCCCCACCACAATAAAGCGCAGGTCGCAAAACCGCCCAGGGCAAACAGCTGCACATACCAGAGCCGGAGCCGGCCTTCCTGCCATGCCTGCAACAGCGCCGCTACGTTCACACCCATGAATGCGAGCAGCGCGCCAAAGTTGAGCAGCTCGGTGCCGAGCTGATAGCTCATCAACAGCGCTCCAACCAGGCAGATTCCGCCAACCAGCAGAACATTATTGCGGGGAATCCGGTTCTTCGGGTGCACGGCGCCGAAGAAACGCGGTGGCAGCGCGCCGTCCTGTCCCATCGCCAGCATGATGCGCGCGGCGCCAAGTTGCGAAGCCATCCCCGAACCGATGGTTGCCAGCAGCAATGCCGCGTTGACGATGGCAAACAGTGCAGGCCCGCCGATGCGGCCGGAGATGAAAACGTAGGCCGTGTCGATGTCGGGGAACGTGCCGCCATGCGGCCAGGCTAGCTGGGCCAGGTAAACTTCAATGCTGGCCAGGATGCCGGTCACAATGCACGTGCCTACGATGGCGCGCGGAACGTTTCGCTTCGGATCTTTGGCTTCGTCGGTGAGCGTCGAGATTCCGTCGAAGCCGATGTAAGTGAGCACCGCGATCGATGTGCCGCGCAGCAATCCTGAAGATGTGTACGTGCTTCGATCGTAAAACGGCAGCGTGAAAAAGCCAGAAGGATACGAGTGCAGTCCGAAGATGTAGCGCACGGCCGCCACAATCACCAGCAGAATCACCACTCCCAGAACGGCCGCCATGGCAGCGTTGATTTTTGCCGAAGTCTCAACACCGTTGCAGTTGAGCGCTGTAAAGAGGACGGCAAAGGCGACGACGTAAACAACGTAAGGAATCTCGGGGACAAAGTTGATGGCCGCGCGGCTGCACCAGATTGTGCAGATGAGCGGGTTGAGAACGTAGTCCATGATCAGGCACCAGCCGGTGAGATAACCAAGGCTGGGATGGATCTGCTTGCCGACATAGAGAAACGCCGAACCGCCGTGCGGATAGACGCGCGCCATGCGGCCATAACTGATGGATGTGAACAGCATGGCGACCATCGCCAGCAGAATGGCCGTAACCACGTGACCGCGCGCCACGGTGGAGATGACGCCGTAGCTCGGCATGGGCGCCGTGGGCTGGATCAGAATGATGCCGTAAAGAATCAGATCCCAGAAGCGGAGAGAGCGCCGGAGGCTGACGGGCTGCTGAACAACGCTTTCCTGATTCAGGGACATTCGCATCCTTGCCGTATCAATGGGATTGTTTGATTGTAGGCCGGCCCCGTTGCTTTTGCTTGTTCAGCAAAAAACAAAGGGCCGGCCTCGGCAGGCTTCAGAACGTAAAGCGCGATCCGAACTGGAACTGGCGAGGCGAGTTCACAGTGGATGTGACCTGGCCAAAGTTCGCCGCTACGTCAGGATCGGTTTCGACGCCGATAATGCTTGGCACGCTGGGCATTCCGAGCTGGGCCTTGTTGGCGATGTTGTACGACGCGATCTCGATGCGCAGATTCTTTTCACCCCCCAGAGTGAAGTTCTTGTAGAGCGATAGATCGAAGTCCTGCGCGCCCATGGTGCGGACATGATCGAGATACGCGGGTGCGGTGCCCGCAACGAAAGGGCTGGCCGGAATAGCAAAACAACCGTAGTTGAACCAGGTTGCAATGGTATGGGGAGCGCCTTTGGATGGATCGCAGGTAAGATCCGGCCGCTGGTTAAAGTAGGAAACGTCGGCTCCCACCACGGGCGAGGCAATCGGAATTCCCGTGCTGATGTACGAGATGATGTTGGTTGTCCAGCCGCCCAGCGCCGCGTTACCCGCGCCATGCAGGTTCACCGCACGCCCCGGTCCGATGGGCAGGTCGTATGAGGCCTCTCCGGTGAACTGATACTTCACATCCTGCGGACTCACGGAATGCTCGAAGCGCAGGTCGCTGGCGTCCTGCGGCGCGCCGTTGTGGGCACCGACGAATCCCAGCGGCGGGTTGCCGTCGTCGGTTATCAGCTTGGCCCAGGTGAAACCGGCCAGCGCGGTAAAGTGATGCGCGAGGCGCTTCTGAACCTTGAGCTGCATTGAGCTGTAGTCCGAATCGCCGCCGGGATAGCCGTACACATTTACGCCGTTTCCCGCGCCGTAGCTGCCGCTGCCATACTGCGGATACTTTTGCAGAGACACCCACAGCGGCACGGTCGAGGAGCCGTTGTTCGAATTGGTTGGAGGCTGAATCGCGGCCCATTGGTTTGGCACCATGACGCAACTCGGGCTCGACGGATCCACGCAGAGTGAAGCACCGTTGGTGCCGATGGCGGCCAGGTCAAGCTCGTTCACATCGAGCGAGCCGAGCGGAATGAAGAGCCCGCGACTGCCCACGTATCCGGCGCTGACTACCACTTGATCCGGCAGTTCGTACTCCAGGCCGAAGTTGAAGTTGTAGGTGGTGGGCGTGCGCTGCGAATGCAGCATGGTGTTCAGCGTCGTCCCCAGCAGCGCCGCCGGCATGCTGCCGCTCAGCGGCACCACGCCGTTGGGAAACGGATTGCTGAGTGAGTAGTCGCCGGTAAAACTGGGAGCGGGGCTTCCCGGATTCGCTCCCACGCAGCCCGAACTACCATTCAGAACCGAGTTGCCGTCCGCGTTGAGGCAGGTGGAATCCCAGTTGGTGACCGAGGCATAGCCGTCGCTGTCGAGCGCGGGATTGCTCACCATCTGCGGGCTGGGACCGTAGTAGAAGCCGCCGCCGCCGCGCACGACCAGATGAGACATTGCCTGCCATGCAAAGCCGAGGCGAGGGCCGAAGTTAGCGAGATTCACCGCAAAGGGCGAGCGGTTGCCGTTGTTGACGAACACTTCCTCGCCGGTATAAGGGACACCGCCAGACATGCTCGACAACGCCGGATTGAAGTATTCCAGCCGGTTGTGCCGTTCGGTGCGCCCGCCGAAGATGTCCCACCGCAGCCCGGCTGTGATGGTGAGTGTCGCGCTGGGCCGGTAGGCATCCTCGATAAACGCAGCGTAATAAGGACTGGCTTCGGCGGCGAAGATGTCCTTGGTAAAGTTGTAGCTCTCATTGCCCGGCGTCGATCCCATCCCAACCAGGAAGGAGGCAAAGTCGCTGCCGCCCGAGGGATTCGACACTGACTGGGTTGTCGCCGTCATATCAAAGACGTAATTGCCTGAGGGAGCGGGCGGCTGGCCGACGTTCAGGAAGCGCTTCATGTATTCGAAGCCCGCTGAAAACTCGTGCTTGCCCTTTGTTTTGGTGAGGGCCGCACTCGCGTCGTTGTTTTCGCTGGCATAGATAAACGTGTTCCAATTCGCGGTGCCCCCAATGCCGCTGAAGTTCCACGTATCGGCAAATTGTACGTACGGCAGCGTCTTGTAGACCTCAGCGTCGGCAAGTGAGGACGGGAATCCCAGTTGCGTGATATCGTAACCGTCCTGGGCCGGATCGCCCCCCTGGTTCTCATAGTGGCGTGTAAATGAGTACCGCAGTTGCAGCACCGTTGTCGGATTCAGCGTGAGATCGTCGGCCAACAGCACGTTGCGCCCGTTGGTCACGTTCTGCGCATAGTAAAGGTCCCACATATTGGCATATGCGTTCACCAGGGAACTGTAGAGCCGGTCGAAAGAGAACCGGCCGAAGATGCGCTGCTTCTCGCTTTGCACCCAGTCCATGCGAACATCGAAGCGCTGCGCAGTGGTGGGATCGGTGCCGGGCTTGAAAAAGTTATCGCTTACGTCGTCTGAGCTCTGGTCACACGAGGTTGGGTCGGGATAGTTGCACTTGGGAAACTCGGAGAGGAATTTGAGGGCTATCGGATTGGGATTTGTTATTTTGTTGCCGGCGAACGCCTGACGGGTTCCGTCCGGATTGTCGGGCTGCGTAGGATCGTAGATGGTAAAACTGTCGGCTGAGAAATCGCCGTTCCGCTCCGCCGTGGTGGGCACCGTGAAGACATTCGATCCGTCGTACAGTTGCTGCTGCGTGGCCTCGTAGTCACTAAAGAAAAACAGTCTATCTTTGTGGATCGGCCCGCCGAAGGCCCCGCCCTCCTGATAGCGATGAAATGCGGGCGGCGTGTTGGCAGTTCCGCCCGCAATCTGACTCTGCTTGTTGAAGTATTCGTTTGAAGCAAGAATGTCGGGCCGGAAAACACCGAAGGCGTCCCCATGGAATGCATTCGAGCCCGACTTGCTGACCAGGCTGATAACGCCTGCTCCGCCGCTCTGGTACGAAGCCGGCGTGTTCTGCGTCTCGACGCGCGTCTCGTCGACGCCGTCTTCAGGAATCTCGAGCGCTGGAATAATTGCTCCAGCGTTATTTTCAGCAATCCCGATGGGGCTGCCGTCGACCATGTAATAGACTGAACCGATAATCGCGCCGTTGATGGTGTACGAGGAAACGTCGATTCCCGGCCGGCCGCTTGAGATGCTCGCGATGGTCTGGGAGCTGGACGAGTTCGGCGTTCCATTGGCGGGCGTTACGCCGGGGCTCAACTGAACCAGGTCAAACACATTTCGGGTGAGCAGAGGTACGCGGTCGATGGTTTCAGCGGAAATGAGTTGACCGACGGTGGAGTTGCTGGTGTCGACTAGCGACGTGGTCTCAGTCACCGTAACCGTCTCCGATGTACTGCCCACCTTCAGGACGGCATTAGCTGTCGTTACCTGGTCGACTGTGACCGGGATGTTCTGGAGCACCATCTTATTGAAACCCTTCAACTCGAAGGTAAGTTCGTAAGTACCCGGCGAAAGCGAGACGAATGAGTAAAGTCCGGCGCCAGAGGAAACCGTGGATAGCTTAACGCCGTTGGCCATGTCCTGGGCCATGACCGAGGCGCCGGGGACGATGGCGCCGGTCTGGTCGGCCACCAATCCGCTGATGCCGCCTCGCCCGGCCTGGGCCATGGCGGTGAAGGCAGAGCCGACAACAATAATGATTACGACAAAGAGGTTCCTGAGCGCTGAAGTCGCGTCTGAGATGCTGTAAGTCATGGCCATTCCTCGAAGCGAACGTCTCTATTCAAACGTTTGAATAGATATGCTATAGTAGGTGCACCTTGATCGGCTGTCAAGGGGAAAAGTGCTCCCTGAAACCGGCGGCAAAGGCAGAACAGATCCCGCAAACGACTTGGGCGGAGGCGCAGAATTGGCTCAACGTAGGTCAGGACATGTAACCCTGCTTGATGTTGCACGGGCCTGCGGGTTCTCGGTATCCACGGTGTCGATCGTTTTGAGCGAAGCGCCGCTCTCGCAAAACGTGGCAGCCAAAACGCGGGAGCAGATCCGTACCATGGCCCGCAAGCTGGGGTATCATCCAGATGCGTTTGCGCGCTCCCTGCGCAGCCGCAGCAGCCAGACCATCGGCGTCCTGGCATTCGACCTGTCGGATCCGTTTTGCATTCCCGTTGTGCGCGGCATCCAGGCCGGACTTTATCCCGCGCATTACCTGCCGCTGCTCATCGACGCACAAACGCAGCGCCGGCTTTTCGACAGTTACGTGAAAATGATTCTCGAGCGGCGGGCCGAAAGCCTGATCGTCATCGCCAGCTGGGTATTCGAGGAAACAAATTTACTTGCGGATCTGAAGAAGAATCACGTTCCCATCGTGATAATCGGGCGCGACTTGTCGGAGCGTGGAATCAATTCAGTGTTGGTGGATAACGAGACTGGTGGCGCGCTGGCGATGCGGCACCTCACTGAAGCTTGGGCATAAGAAGATCGCGGTAATCCGCGGTCCCGAAGAGATGTTTGACAGTGAACCGCGCTGGTCGGGAATTCAGCGCGCCGCGGATGCGGCCGGTATCGAATTGAATCCGAAGCTTGTATTCCGGTTGCCCGGACTGGTCGATCCGGCGTCGGGCTTCGAAGGCGGAATTCGGATTGCGAAGGAGATGCATGCTGCGGGAAAACCATTCACTGCCGTGGTTGCATTCGACGACCTCACCGCTCTGGGCGTCGTACGCGGTCTAACCAGAGTTGGTATGCGCATACCTGAAGATTGCTCAGTGGTAGGCTTCGATGGGGTTCTTCCTGCCGAGGTGGCGACGCCGGCCATCACCACCATTCGCCAACCGCTCAAAGAAATGGGAATGCAAGCGGCCGGGTGGGTGATGCAGGCAATCGCAAAGCGAGGGAACAGTGTGGATGAAGCCCCCCGGCTCTACAAGGCACTGCCCGAGCTCGTGGTTCGCGACTCGACCTCGGTTCCCCCGCAGCGGAGACGAAAAGACCGCGAGCATCGGCATTGAGACTTGACAAAGAGTGCGGTTAGAGATGATAGTGCCCGTATTCAAACGATTGAATTGACTGACCCCCAACGCAAAAAAGGCCAACAATAAAAATGAACACCAAGACACTCATTGGACTTTTCGTAATTACAGCGCTGCCGGCGAGCTTGAATGCCACAACAGTAACGCATCTGCATGACGGCTGGCGCATCGAATCGGCGTGCAAGGTGAACGCAGACAGCGGCAAGATCTCGGCGCCAGGTTTCCCTGTCGACAGTTGGCTGAAGGCTTCCGTCCCGACGACTGTGCTGGCCGCTCAAATAGCTGCCGGCGTCTTCCCCGATCCCTACTTCGGCATGAACCTTCGCCAGATACCGGGCACGACGTATCCAATCGGCCAGCTATTTGCGAATTTGCCGATGGCCAGCGACAGTCCTTATCGGTGCGGCTGGTGGTATCGCACTGAGTTCAAGACGCCCGCGAAAACCGAGAGCGATGGCAAAGTCTGGCTGCATTTTGGCGGCATCAACTATCGTGCCGACATCTGGGTAAATGGCCATCAGGTCGCCGATAAAACCGCGGTCGCTGGAGCCTATCGCACCTACGACTTCGACGTGACGGCCTACGTGAATCGCGACGGCGATAATGCTCTGGCTGTCGAAACATTCGCGCCAACCGAAAAGGATCTGGGCATCAACTGGGTAGATTGGAACCCTGCGCCGCCTGATAAAGATATGGGACTGTGGGGCGCCGTCGATCTCGAAACGACGGGCCTCGTGACTGTGCGCTCGCCGATGGTGGCTACGCATTTTGAAGACGACTCGCTCAACGTAGCCGACTTGACGGTGGACGCCGAACTGCACAATGCAAGCGGTAACACCGTGAAGGGCGTGGTTTCAGGTACTGCCGCTGGAGTGAAGTTTGAGCAGCCGGTTGAGCTGGCCCCAAACGAAGCTCGGACCATTACATTCGCGCCTGAGCAGTTTCCGCAATTGCGGGTTCACGATCCAAAAGTCTGGTGGCCCTGGCAGATGGGCGACCCGCATCTTGAGCGCGTGACGGTGAGTTTTTCAGCCGAGGGCCAGGTCAGCGACGAACGCAGCGTGCAATTTGGCATCAGAGAGATTACATCTGAGCTCACTACCAACGGAAGCCGTTTGTTCCGAGTCAACGGCAAGCGAATTCTGATTCGGGGCGGCGGATGGTCGCAGGACATGCTGCTGCGCACCGATGAGAAGCGGTTGCAAGATCAATTCAAGCTGGTGCGCGATCTGGGGCTGAACACCATCCGGCTTGAGGGCAAACTCGATACCGAAGAGTTCTTTCACCAGGCCGACGAGCACGGGATTCTTGTTCTGCTGGGCTGGTGCTGCTGCGACCATTGGGAACACTGGCGCGACTGGACGCCCGAGGACCTGGAGATTGCAAAGGCCTCGCTGCGATCGCAGATGCTGCGCCTGCGCCAGCACGCGAGCCTGCTGGTATGGTTGAACGGCAGCGACAATCCTCCTCCGGCAAATGTCGAGAAGGCTTACTTGCAGGTCGAGAGCGAGACTCATTGGCCGAATCCAATTCTGTCGTCGGCAACGGAAAAGGTCACCACGGTCACGGGCGAGACTGGAGTAAAGATGTCGGGGCCGTACGACTACGTTGAGCCGAGCTATTGGTACGTCGGAACCCACTACGGCGGCGCAGTTGGATTCAACACTGAAACCAGCCCCGGGCCGGCCATCTCCTCGCTGGCGAGCCGGAAGAAGTTTCTTCCCGACCCTGAGGCGTGGCCGCCCTCGGCAAACTGGAGCTACCACAATGGAGGGGGCGAGTTTACCAATCTGAAGGTGTTTAACGAGGCCATGGAGGCTATTTATGCCAAGCCGAATTCCGCGGCCGACTTTACGCGCGTGGCGCAGACTATGGAGTACGACTCGGAACGCGCCATGTTTGAGGCGTATTCGAAAAACAAGTATTCTTCGACCGGCGTTATACAGTGGATGCTGAACAACGCGTGGCCTTCGATGATCTGGCACCTCTACGACTACTATCTTGACGCCGGCGGCGGGTACTTCGGAGCCAAGAAGGCTTGCGAACCGCTGCACATTCAATACTCGTATGAAGATCGCTCGGTCGTGGTAGTGAACAGCACCTATAAGCCGGCGACAGGGCTCGTCGCCGACGTTGTTGTCCGCGGCCTGAAATGGAATGAGCTATTCCGATCCCAATACACAATCAACGCCCAGGCCGACAGTTCACAGCGTGCATTCGAGATTCCAGACAGCCTTTTCTCGAGCGCCGAAAGAATTTTCTTTATCGACCTCACGTTGAAGGATTCGTCGGGGCGCATGGTGAGCAGAAATTTCTACTGGGTGCCTGGCACGCTGACAACGTTCGATTGGGAAAGAACCGACTACACCCACACGCCCGCCGAGCGCTACGAGGACCTATCGGCGCTGACCAGCCTGCCCCCAGCCAGCGTCACCGCTCATGCCGAGATTGGCAACACGCCGAACGGCCGCAGTATCACTCTGCATCTCGAGAACTCAGCGGCGGGGCTCGCGTTCCAGGTAAGTGCAGCGGTGCGGACCGCGAATGGCGATCTTGTTGCGCCGGTTTTCTGGTCAGACAATTGGATTGAGCTCGGTCCCGGAGAATCGGAAACGCTCACCGCTCTTCTTCCCGCGGATGCGCCCGACTTGCCGGTTGTGAACATCGAAGGCTGGAACGTGGCTGCGATGAGCATTAGGCCAACCTCGGAGGCGCCGCGCTAACCCCAATGCTGTGCACTTAATGGATCAGCTCGTAGTCAGAACGAACTGAGTGCCCCATCCTAAACGCGCATTTTGCGTTTAGGGTGGGATTGGCAGACACTCCCCGGCGTGTAGGTCTGCTAAGTGAACGGCATTGTCGCCAGCCCGCATTTCTGGCGGCCTCTTGCTCATGCCCTGAGAAATGCTGGTGATCGGCCCACCTCTCAGTCAAGCCCACCACCTCTAATAGATCGTTCAACTCACTGCTCTTCAGCACTTGCGACAGCCGTTCGTTTGCTTGTTTTCTCAGCCGATTCGCTAAGCTTGAATGCAGGTGATTCCACCGGGCTACACCTTCTTCGGCAGCAGCCCGCGGTCATGCTCATTCGGTTCCGTTGCAAGTCATTTAGTTTGACGAGGTTGAGGCTCATATTCTTGAAAGGAGTCCATTTATAGAAGATCCGTGCCGGCAACGATCCTGAAATCACGAGCTTGCAGAACCCCACCCTGGGGGTGGCGGGGGTAGAGGTGGGGGTACAAGGGCAACTCCGGCACAAAACGGCAAAGTACGTGACACTTGTCCCATCGGCGAGAAATGCAGACTAAAGCATTTTCGGAAGAAGTGTAGGTCGGAGTTTCACTGGCATACCATCCTTTCCGCTGGAAAACGCAGAAAGGTTGGGACACGGAAGTATGCAGCAAAAGCAAAACGCGCTAGGTCTCTGACCGCTTAAATTTGCACCAATGTGGGTGCCCCATCCTTTCCGCAGTTCCATCGCGGAAAGGGCGGGGAAAGCACAAGATCACGCGGTCAAAGAACTGGATCGTTCCGGAGGGCCTTTGGCTGCAACGTGCTCCCTCGCGCCGCAGCCGGTGAGAAGCTTGCCGGCTGTCTCGACCGGAGCGCGGCATCAGTTGGCGCCGGCAGCAGGTACCGGTTGGCATGGAGCCGCGGGCGGCCGGTACAGCATGGCGGGAAGCAGCATGGAGATATAGGCGCATGCCGTTACAGCAACCACGCTTGGTATATATTGCCATACATCCGGAAACATGAGGCTGGTGATGACAGCCGCCGCCAGAGCGATCCCTCCTGTGACAAGGAATCCGCGCGCTACGCCGGCAATGGTCGGGTTCACGAACGTTTGACCGGCAACCGAATCGAATCCATTGATCGATGTAGTTTCCTGAGATCTCTCAGTCGCTCTCCATCGTTCAATCGAACGCAACAATCTCCGCTGCGTAGCGAACCAATAGAGTGTATGCAGAATAAAGGCGCAGGGTTGGCCTGACTGCGGGTCGCGAAACTCCACCATCGGCTGCCGCCTGAACCAGTTTGAAGGCGCTGCGGCCACCATGCCTACTTGAAGTACGTCGGCAGGATTGAGCATGATCGAGGCGCGCTCGCTCTGGTAACATAGCCTTCCATTTTCAAAACGAAGCAGGCCCGCATCGGAAAAGCGAAAAGCGTTGTAGATACGCGGCTCGCCTTCCGGGGCAAGACCCACCAGCTGTCCCTCGACGCGGAGTTTCGACTCCAGTTTTCGCCGCAGACGGGCATAGTTGCTGGACATGACATACGCGGCTGCACCCTTGGTGAGCGCGCATCCAAGCACTATTCCGCCGAGGATCGATACGACTCCGAATCCGGCAAACCTTTCAAGCAACCACGCAACCAGGAGGCCAGAGCCGCCGCTGCCAAGAACCACAGTCCAACTGTAGACACCCGAGTTGGTCTGTTGCCAGGCAAGCGTAAACAGGTGCTCCCCGCCGCTCCGCGCAGTGGGAAGCTCGTAGTGCTCACCCGGCTGATCGTTGCTGCACAAAGCTTCGACTTCGGCCGCGCCCAGCCTCGCCCTGGCGGCCAAGGCCTGGATGCGCTTGCGCGTAGAAGGATGGGATGAGAACCACTCCAGTATCGGAGGCATGTCGAGTGGATGGTCGTTGTTGCGAACCACCCTGGCCAACGAGCTGATCATGGCTCGCGGATCGCCGGTAAGAGCCGCCGAATTTGCGTCGGCAGCAAACTCGCGCTTTCGCGTTCCGTACAAAGCAGCAAAGTACACCGCAATCGGAACGACCATCGCAACTGGCAGCCCTCCGGGCAATTGGTAAATGAGCTCCCTGGCCGGCGTTTCGCAAAACAGCATCGCCATGCACAGCGCCATCCACCCGCCGCGACTCGCTCGTTGCGTATGCGATAGTTCATGGGCGGCCACAGCATCCACTTCGCGCTTGTTCAGCGAGCGCACCAGCGGAGCGGTGAGGAAGATGCTCTTGCCCGGCAACGCAAACGCGTTTGCAGTTTGAGAACGCGTGGAGAATGAAATGTAGAGCTTCACTTGGCGCCATCCGGCCCCGGCAGCGAGCGCTGAGACACGTTCCAACAACTCGCCGGTCGTCAATTGCCGCACGCTCGCGCGGGCTCTGATCCGATTCCACGATCGGCGCGCAAGCAGAAAGACCGGGGCAGCGGCAACCCAGCAGACGACAACCGCCCAGTCTCCCCGGTTCATTGATGGCAACATTCCCACGACACAAGTCAGGGTCAGGGGAACGATCGCATAGGCCGCGGCAACCTCACCAAATTTCCCGCTGCGCACCTGGCCGCCACGCATCCGGCTCCCCATCGCAACACCGATGGCGACGCAGAACAACGGCGGCCAAAGATCGATGAACAGAGCTGCAAAGTTGCCCAGCGAATTTCCGAACAGCATAATCCGCAGAGGAACGTCTGCCTGCAGTTGCGCGGATGCGCACATCCACACCATGGTGCCCAACATGATTTCTGAGAGCGCCAGGGCCGCAAATCCCGCCCGCGATATCGTCGCAGCAATTATCGTGAGCGCCAGCGCCAGAGCAAGCAGGGGAAGATAAACGGCGGCGAGTTGATTGGGCCTATAGCCAAACCGAATCGTGATCGGCGCGTGAACAACGGCTGATTCGAATCTGACCGTTCGGCTTACCCGCGCGCCATTAAGCTCTTCTGTCATTGCCACGGACGTGGATTCAAATCCCAGGCGCGGATAATTCACCCAAAGTTCAATTGGGGCAGACCCATTGAGCTTTCGAGCAATCGGCGCAAGGTCCAGCACCGCTTCGAGCGCGAGACCATTGCGCCGCAGCGCCTGCGCGCAGCGGATTGAGTCTCCTCCATACTCATCTGCCTTCAGACCGCTTTGGCAATGCAGAGCCTCGGGTAAGAGTGGGGCCAGCCCCACCCTGCCATTCCGGGACCAGGTGCCGAGCGTCGCTTCGCCGGTCGGGTCCAGACGAACCTGCACGTGCAGTTCCTTCATCATCTCCTGAAGGGCAGGCATCTGCCCCCGTCCCGGATGGACCGTGGAAAACCACAGCACCCCGGCCAAGGCGTAAGCGAAAGAGACCTTCATCGACATGGCGCCGACTCTCCTGCGGATACTATTGTTCAGCATTCGAACACGGTTCAAACGGAACTGCCAATCATCCGTTCGTGTAAGACCGCGCCATTCTCATCGAAACGCCGGGGGCCTGTCTGCAACCGATGTTCCGCGTTGCGTATCCGGTTGCGGCTGATTGCTGAACACCAGGCGGTTTTCACCAGCATGTAGCTTTGCCAACGGAAGCCAGTTACTCGGATAGCCTACCCCGTTCAGCGTCACGTCATGAACGTAGATGCCTTCGCCATTGCGGACGATGAGCAGAGTTCTATTGCCCGCGAGTTTGAGCGTTGCCTTGTCGAACAATGGTGTGCCCAATACCACGCCGGCTACGCCCGGCTCCGCGGGATACATTCCAAGCGCATCCCAGACATAGACACCCGAAGTCGCGCCAAGATCGTCGTTGCCGGGAATGCCGTCGGGCGCAGCCTTGAACGTTTCCTCGCCGATGCGCGTCACCACTTTCTGCGTCTTCCATGGCTGCCCCGCAAAGACGTAAACGTAAGGCACAACAAAGTCCGGTTCGTTTTCGATGTTATAGCAGGGCTCGGCCCAGCAGCGTAACTTGATAAAGAATCTGTCGAGCCGTGGAATCACCACGTCCGGCCCGCCCATGGCAGCAAATAATGCGGGGTAGTCAAAGGGAATCATGAAGCTGTACTGCCAGGTGTTACCTTCTTCAAAACCCTGTTGATCGATCGCATTGGGATTGTTATGACGCCGGGGCATTGACGTTTCAGGATCGAAGCCCACCAGCCAGCTGCCGTCGCTCAGTCGAGGCCGAATCCACCTAGTATCGGGGTCGACCAGGTTTTTCCAGCTCTCAGACATTTGCAGGAAACGGTTGGCCGCATCGGTGTGCCCCAATGCGAGAGCAAACTGCGCGGCTGCAAAGTCGTCACTGTTGTACTCAAGCGTGCGAGAGGCCGAGATGTCATCCTTTTCGGCTGGCACATATCCGAGAGTGACATAGTCCTCAAGAAATGGGCGCTCCTTGTTGTCCGTTGTCTCTGTTGCTGCACGCACCATGTATTTGAGAGCGGTCTCAGTGTCAAAATTCCGCGCGCCGAACGCGTAAGAAGACGCGATAACCGGTACGGGCGAGTCACCACCCATTACATAGGTCACATCATTGGCGGCTTCCCATCGCGGAAACTGTCCGCCCTGTTCGGCATCGTTGACGAGCGATTGCAGCATATCGCTCTGGCGCTGCGGCTCGAACAGCGCCTGCATCTGCACTGTGTTGCGATAAATATCCCAGTCGGAAAAATTCGCGTATTGTGCCTTCTGGCTGCCGGCAACATTGTGCACCTTGTTATCGAAGCCCATGTAGCGTCCATCTGCATCGCTGAAGAGCGTAGGTGAGAGAAACGAGTGATAAACGCCCGTGTAGAACTTCGTCCGCTGCTCTTCGGTTCCTCCTTCTACACGAAAACGGTCAAGCAGCTGCGACCAAGTTTGCCGGGCCTTCGCGCGCACTCCGTCAAAGCCCCATCCGACGATGTCGTGCGTCATGTTTTTGCGCGCGCCATCTGCGTCGACGAAAGAAACGGCGGCTTTCAGCTCGATTTGGCGTTCGTTTCCAAAGTCAAGCCACACTCCTGAATGTTTGCCTTTCGCTTCCTTTCCGTCACCCGTGACGGTGGCATCTTGCCAGAACACTTCTTTCTTGAATGGCTTATTGAATTTTCCGGCACCGTAAATTGTGTAGTGCGAATTGGTGCCGCAAAAACGCCCTGCGTGCGAGTACGCTTCGAAGCTGTCATGTCCGTCTAGCGTGATTCCGCTGCCATCTTCAATTGCACCCGGCTGCGACGGAGCGGACTCTTTTATATTTGCGCTCGACCCGGCGTCGACCAACAACCGCGACGGCATTCCTTGCGGAAAAGTGAAGCGCGCGATGCCTGCCCGGTCAGTGACGGTGATTTCCACCTTCACGCCATTGGCCAACGTTACCGCGTAATAACCGGAATGCGTCTCCTCCTGCGTGTGATCGAATGCAACGGCATATTGCGTAATGTCCGCTCCGGGGCTGGCAACAAGTTCACCGGCGATGGGCAGCACCGCAAAGTCGCCGTAGAGGGGGCAGCCAGCTCCGCTGATATGCGTCAGACTGAAACCCAGGATTGAATTCGCTGCGGCGGCCCGGGGCTGCGCACTCTGCGAGTAGTCGTACCATGCATCGGTGTTGGTGTCGGGGCTCCACTGAATCATGCCGAAGGGAAGCGTCGCTCCCGGAAAGGTGTTCCCACCGCCGGAAGTGCCGATAAGTGTGTTAACTGAATCGTAAGGGCTCTTCACCGTTTGCGCGCTCAAAAGATGAGCAACCATCATCACGCCAACCAAGACGCTGACTTGCATAGACTTCCAGAAACTCATGAATTCTCCCTTTCCCAACACTGTTATATCTTGTTGCGCATAGACCGCGCGGTCGGCTGCTCAGTTTATTGTGAGATTGAACGTGCTGGTTTGCTGGAGGCTTCCAGCGGTTGCCGTCACGGTCACTGTGGCCTGGACTGGTTGCGTCTGCTGGCTCGACGAAGACCCGCCGCCACAGCCTGACGCCGGTGCGAAACCTGCAAAGGTTAGCACAACGAATAGGACAGCCCAAATCAGGCTTCTTCGCTTCCAACCCAGCAGCAAGATGGTTGCGGCCAACGCCGCTTGAGGCGTAAATGGCGTGGAGTGTCGATGCATCGCACCGACGGTTGAACTGGCCGCGACCGTCAATTGAGTTGAAGTCGCGCTGCCGGCTGGCGTTACTTGCTGCGGATTGAAGGTGCACGTAGCGCCCGACGGGAGTCCGGCGCATGCAAATGTGACAGCGGAATTGAATCCGTTTGCCGGCGTGACGGTCACGGTAACGCTTCCCTTGCTACCGGACTCGATGGTGAGTGATGCCGGGGAGATGCCCATGGAGAAGCTGGGCGGAGGCAGATTGATGGTGAACGCGGCTGAGCCGATAATGCTGTCTGAGTAGTCCGGAGCAGCGGCAATAGCCTGGATGGTTTCAGTGGTTGCGACGCTGATTGAACTGGAATATTGCGATGAGCCCGTCGTCGGCTCGGTTCCGTCGGTCGTGTAGTAAATCAGCGCATTTGGAGTTGTGCCGGCGATGGTAACTGTTTGCGCTGACGTGAACGTGCCGCCGGATGGATTGAAAGTTGGAGTAGCCGCACGCGGCTGCGACACGTTGACCGTATAAGTTGCAGAAGTAACTCCGCTCGGCGAATAGCCGCTGGCAACAAGAAGGGCATTAATGGTTTCAGATCCCGACGAGATGGCAATTGCACCACCGTACAGATTGGAGTTAGTTGTAGGTGTGCTTCCGTCAGTTGAGTAATAAATGGCGGCATTCGGCGTTGAGTCGCTTAATGTAACTTCCTGGGCAGCAGTGTAAGTGCCGGCTGCCGGCGAAAAGGAAGGGGCCGAAGCCTGCGGATCGTTGGCGTTGTATTGAACATAATAAAAGCTATTGCCGCTGAAGCCCAGATACACGGTACCAAACACGTCCCAGCTTGCGGCCATATCGTATGGAATATCGAAGATGCCGTAGGGATAATAGGAAACCCTGTTGAAGGTATTTCCTCCATCGACAGACTGAAAGATGCCCCACTTGGGATCGCCCGCCAATAGTCCGTAGACATAGATTGCGGGATAACTTTGTCCCGGCGCTGCTTTACCCAGCGCTACCTGCCATGCATAAGTAAAGGTGGAGATCTTAGTGAATGAGTTACCCGCATTCGTGGTGTGGAAGAGTCCGTGACTATGCGCTCCGCTCCAGCCATCCACAAGCCACATATCGCCTGAGACGCTGGGATTCGCAGCCATTCGACCCCAATGCGTGTAATTGGGAACCTGCGTCGTTCCCGCCGCCTCAGCCCAAGTAATTCCTCCATCCGTGCTCTTCCAGAAACCTCCATCCGTCGTCGTATTGCCATAAGTCGTCTTCAGGTAGAAGGTGCCCGGCGTGAGCGGGTCGGCGATGAGCTGATGTTCTGCGAGAACATAGATCCAATCCCCCATTTGCACCGGCAAGAAGGTGTAACCGGTGTTGGACGGACACTCGGTGAACGTGGCTGCGCCCGCAACGCCGTTGAATGAGGCTGTCTGCGTCCAGGTCGCGCCGCCATCTTTTGAGAAAAACGGCGCTGGCACCTGGCCGAACTGGGCGTTGGGGTCGCCGGAGTTGGTGGGGAACCAGACGATGTTGTCAGAGCCCGGCGCCTCATTTTGCTGGCCCGCAGGACGCGCGGACACCGCGACCTCTCCTCCGTAGAGAATGCACGGATGCGTCCCGTTTGTGACAGACGGGAACTCAGTCCACGTATTGCCGCCATCGTTGCTATAACTCGGGTATTGAAACTGCGGCTGCGTTCCCTGGCTTGTCTCGTCGTTGGCGTCGGGCGCAACAATGTAGTTGGGCGCGTTCGGCGCGTACGCAATATCCTGCGACATGCCCAGCCCGTAGCCGCCGTTGGCCCACGTATTGATTGGGTAATGTTCTGCCGTGTAGGTGTCGGGATCGAGGATCGAAAACTCCGATTCATCGGCAACACCAAGCACGGGAATACCGCCGGGAGGAATGGCCGCAGCCGAAGTTTCCATCTCTTCGATGCCTTCCGCCATGCTGGTCCATGTGGGCGGATTCGATGATGTGTCGGTGGCGTCATTGGGCGTGGTTGTGATGATTCCGTCATTGCCACATGGCTGCCACAGATTTCCGTTGGAATCGAAATAGAGTCCGCTCTCGGAGACGTAGTATCCTTGCGGCCGGAATGACGATGGATTGAGCCAATCGATCGGCTGAGTTGTGGACCACTTATAGTTATTCCCCAGAGATGTCCAGGTCTGTCCGCCATCCAGGGAGCGCTGCAACACGTCTCCCGCATCAATAAATATGCGATTGGGATTGCCGGGATCGACCGCGATGCCGCCAGTACCTCCGTTCGGTGTGGGGACGGTCGACCACATGCCTGCTCGGTTTAATTTGAAGATGTTGTGGCTCGAGTTGCCATCCGTGACCCACAAGTTACCCGCACTATCGACGGTTGCCCAGCATATCTGCGACTCGGGTTGACTCGCGCTGCATATATTGTTCGCAGCAGCGTCGGTTACATCTGTCCAGGTCTGGCCGCCGTCGCTGCTCTCGATAACACCGCCCCCGCTCACTGCGTCCTTATTCGTCTCGTCATGCTTGATGTAAGTGATATAGATGGTGCTACTCACTACCTGGCCGTTCGCCTGCACTGTTCCGTTGCCTCCATCGAAACGCGGAAGCTGTGATTCATAGCGCACGGTTGAGGTATTCGCCAGATAGCCGCTGCCCGTTACCTGCGTCCAGGTCAGCCCGCCATCCATGGTCCTATAAAGTCCGTCGCTAGCGCCCTGCGCTCCGGGGCTTCCAAAGTAAGCAACATTGCCGTTATTGGGGTCGAACGCCAACCGCTCGCCGCTGGTCTCCTGCGTCAGGCTGCCGCTCAGCGAGAGATTGCCGGCTTTGAAGGTGACGCCGCCGTCCCAACTGGCATAGACATTCAGATTGATGTTTGGATTTGTCATCGACAAATCGGGCGACTCGCTGAATTGATATGCAACGAGAATATGATCGGGATTCCCGGCATCGATTGCGATGGCGCCGGCGCCTGAATTCGCGGGCGCAGCAGTTATATTGGCAGGAAAAGCGCTGGCCAGTTTGGTGGGGACCCAAGTTTGCGCAGCGTTGTTCCAGCGGTATAGGTTTTCAACGTCGCCGCGCGCATACATGCGGGTCGAGTCGGATGGACTGACTGCCATGCCGCGCATCCATCCGCCTGCACCGATTTGAACCGGCGCCCAGGTGTACTTCGCCGACAGGTCCTGATCCTGAGCGCGACAGATGAAAGGGGCCAATAGAGTGGCAATCGCCAGGCGGGAAATGCAGTCTCTCAGTTTGAGTTGCCGATTCATGGCCTTTCCCTTCACTCCTGCGCCGGCACTACGATGCGATTTGTAACCGCACCAACGGTTTTCGGCGCCTCACCCGCGAGACACACTAACTGCCCGATGTTTAATGGGCACACTTTTTGCCCTTTTGGATTGCTCAGAGCTTTATATACCTCGCAGAAGTAGTTTTTCAACCGAGGGGTCCTGCCTTATTCGATCCGGCGCGAAAGAGTGACCACTTCTTCGAATATCTCGAATGCGTGGAAACGAGGCGGCCCAATAACATACCGCGGGTCTGCCGACCGCGGATGTATTTTCATCGCTTATGAGAGATGCAGGTTGAGGCGCCTTCGGAAACGAACCGACGCAGCTCAAAAACGGAAGACAATTCCCGCGTCGACCCGGACGCTATTCTGGGCATTGGTAGTCGTATTGAGTAACTTGGTTCTGAGCCAGTCGGCCTCGAAGACGCGCACCGCGATGTGCGGCGTCGCACGGAAGTTCATGCCGCCGCCGGCCAGCACTGCCAGGCCGTTGTCTGAAGTTACATGGGCTGGCTCCATCGGAATCACAGTATTGAACGCGAAGACCTCACCGACCAGCCCCTGGCCGTAGAGATTGAATCGCTGGCGAGCCGGACGCCAGGTGTATCGCGGACCAAACACCGTCGTAACCATGTCGAGACCAACACCCGAAGAGTTGATATTGGCTGTGTGCAGGCCTGCGATGTCGGCAACCATCCCCAACCCGCCGTAAAAGCGGTCGTGCGCCTGCACGCCTGCGCCCGCCATCCAGAAGCGGCTACCGCCCACCTGATTCGCCGATGCGGCGTTGAACGTGAATGCCAGATCGAATTGCGACTCCGGCTCCGGATTGTTCGCTGCCTTCTGTGCCCGGCTCTGCGCCGCCAGTGTTGTCATCGCCATTGCGCTCACAAGGAGCAGTCTGCTGAATTGTCCGCGCATCGTGTCTCTCCTATGTGAGCTACTGAACATCAAGGGTTACTGTGGCCGACTTTTGAATGTTACCGGCGGTTGCGGTAATCGTGAGGTTGTAGTTCTTCGGAGCCTGCGCAAAGAATCCGTTCGCCGAGCCGCATCCGCTGAGCAACGTGGCCGAAAGCGCGCTGCATGCCAGCACCATCACGTAGAACATTTGTCGCATTTTGCGCCCGTTCCGCCTCATGCGCCCCGCTCCGGCAAGCGGCAGCAGCAACAGTCCCAGTGCAATGGGCATAATATGTTTTGGCAGGCCTGTGGGCGGGCTTGCAGCAGAAGCCAATGCAGCGTCGCTGATGGTTAACTTCACCGTCTGCGGTCCACCATTGGCAGGAATGCTGTCGGGCGAGAAGGTCGCCGTTACGCCCGAGGGCAGACCGCTGATGGCAAAACTCATCGGTCCCGCGTAGAAACCGAATTGGGGCGCTACGCTGAAGCTGTACGTTACAGTTCCGCCGGGATAGACGCTCTCAAAAGTGTTGCCGTTAATGGTGAGCGAGAATTCAAGCGCCGTAACTGTGACGGTTAAACCTGCTGTGGTGCTGCTGGGTATAAAGTTCATGTCGCCGGAGTAGGTAGCCGAGATCTTGTGCGCGATGCTCGGCGCAAGCGCTGAAGTCATAAAGCTTGCCCCGCCACCGTTTAACTGAACCGTGCCCAGAGGAATGATGTTGTCGTAGAAGGTGACCGTGCCGGTCGGAGTCCCTGCGGTCGCCGAAATCACCGTCGCTGTGAGCGTCAACGGCTCACCTGGAGTAATCGACGTTGCGCTTGCGATGAGTGAAGTGCTGGTCGCCGCCTGGGTAATCGTCAGGGTTCCGGTCGCGGATCCGGTGTAGTTCGAGCTTGCAATTGTGGCCGCCACTGGATAGCTGCCGACGATCGTTGGCGGACTTACGCTGCCGTTGTAGGTTATGTTCACAGTCAGTCCCGGTGGAGCGGTTGTGGCTGTTACGGGTAATGGCGAGCCGGTATAGGTCTGTGTCAGGTTACCCAGAGTCACCGTTGCTGTGGCCATGCCAATGATGAGCGTATGCGTGCTGTCGCTGCTGGTCGCAAACGATGCGGTGCCGCTGTAGACGGCCTGGATTGTATAGGTTCCTGCGGCGGTGCCCGCTGGCAGCGTGTAGCTGACGCTGGCCGACCCGTTGGTCACCGGGCCGCTCGTCGCTGCCGAACCAACCAGTGTCGCACCTTGCAGGACTGTAAAGGCCACAGTACCTGCATTCACAGTTCCCGCATTGCTTGTCACGATCGCCGATAGACTGACACTTTGCGCGGTCGTGCTATAGGTTGCTGTCGCGTTCGACGCCGTGGTTGTGGTGGCTGCGTGCCCCACATTGAATGAACTGCTGGTAGCGGAGATCGCGAGCGCCGTCGGCGTAGTATTCGGATTCAGCGCCAGGTTGGCAGTGAGCATGTCGTTGCCAACCTGGTCCACCTGCAATCCGGAGTACGTGGCAATGCCGGTGGCATCGTTGATGGCCGTGGAACCTCCGGTCAATGTGCCCGTCCCGTTCAACGTCAGGGGGATGTTTATTGTGGGTAGCGGCGTGGCCGTAACGATAAATGGACTGCCGCTCTCAAACAGCGTGACTCCCGCATTGAAGTTCGTGGCCGCTATCACGCTCGCCGGTGGATCGGCGCTGAAGGTCAACGAATAGTTGGTCTGGACTGAGCCCGAATCGACACAGGGAGCTGATGAATCGTAACCGGAGTAAGTGGTATTGGTGTTGGGGTCGCCACGCTGATCGGTGGTTACGCCGGGGGGGATGTTTGACGAGAGACCCGCGCAGATGGCCGTGCTCCCCGGTAGCGGAATCATGGTCTGCATTGGTCCGCCGTAATTGCCGAGAGGCGCCAGGTTGACGCTGGATGGATTGGAAACTGAATGCGTGTTGAAGTAGCCCACTATATTGCCGCCAACATTGCAAAGGCTCGCCCCATTGCAATCGCTGACGCTGCCAATTGGAGTGGGGAACGGATAAGAGGCTCCAAGGGAGTCCAGGTCGTCGCTCTGGCCGCCAAGCCCATTGCCATCCAAAATGGTATTAGCCAGCGCCAGACTGCCAGACCACTCCTCGATTCCGCCGCCGTCTCCAGGTGTCGCACTATTCTTCGACACCGTACTGCCGGTCACGGTGGCTGTTCCGCCGTTAATGTAGATGCCTCCGCCAAACTGCGCGGCATTATTCGCGACTGTACTGTCTGACACCGTCAGCGTGCCCGTGGTGTAGATGCCCGCGCCGAAGGCGGCGTTGTTGCCGGAGAAGGTGCTGCCGGTCACCGTCAGCGTGCCCGTATTCGCGATGCCGCCGCCATTACTGCCACCATCATTATTTGAAAAGGCGCTTCTCGTCACTGTCAGTGTGCCGCTGTTTACGATTCCGCCGCTATTGCCAAGATTATTCGAAAAGGTGCTTCCACTCACCGTCAGCGTGCCCGCGTTGGTGATTCCGCCGCCATTTGGGCCGACGCCGCCTCCGTTTGCAATGTTCAAATTGGCTACAGCTGAACCCGTCACACCAGAGGCGACAGTAAAGATCGTGTAAACACCGCCGCTGCTCACCGTCACCAGGTTGGTCAGCGTAGCGCCATTGCCGGTGGTTGGACCGGTGATCGTTGTATTCGACGGAATGTTCAGCGTGCCGCTCGTAAGCATGATTGTCTGCGCGGTCGCAAACTCACTTGGATCGAACGTGATGTTCCCGGAGCCTGCGCTCGCCGCGCTGGCAAGCGCCGCGCGCAGCGACCCGGCGCCGGAATCATCAGTGTTCGTCACCACGAAACTCGGAATTGTAACCGCGATCGCCCCGGTCGTACCCGTAATGCTGGACGCGACCGTGTCCGTAGCCGTGATCGTCTGGTTGCCAACGATCATAAGAGTTGCAGAGAATGTTCCCACGCCATTGGTGAGTGTGGCATCAGCCGGCAGCACCGCGCTCGGATCGGTACTGGTGAAATGTACCGTGCCGTAGTACCCAATCGTAGGATTGTTGAGAGCGTCGAATGCCGTAACTGAAACGTTGAAAGGCCCGCCCACGCTTGCCGATGCCGGGGCAGTAATCATGAAATGCGTGGCGGGTGCCGGGGCTACCGTCGCCGTGTTCGTGCCGGTCGCCGCGGGACCCACCGCAGGCGTCACGGTGACGATGAAGTTGAAAATGCCGCTCGCGACATAGGTGTGGGTTCCGGTGACCAGGTAAGCGGTGCCGGCGCCGCCAGGCTGAGTGATGATTGCCGTCGAGATGGTTCCGTCACCCCAGTCGACGGTGGCGCTGAAAGTGACAAGTGACACCCGATTGTTGGCGGAAATGAAGGATCCCACGACGCTGCTGAATGGAGCCTCAGCAACGGGCGAAATGGCATTGGCAGTGACCGCAACCGGGTAAATGACGGTTAGCGTAAAGCTCTGTGTTGCGTTTGTCCCAACCCCGTTCGCTGCCCTGATGGTGATCGGATAAATGCCGCCCGCGGACGGCGTGCCGGCCAAAGTTGCTGTTCCGTTGCCGTTGTCAACAAAGACCAGGCCGCCCGGCAGTGCCCCGGTCTCACTGAGGCTCGGGGTCGGAAAACCAGTGGTTGTCACCAAGAATGATCCGAGAGTACCCAGAATGTATGTTGTGCCGCTAGCGCTGGTAATGGCTGGCGCCTGGGAAACCGTCGCCGTGCTGTTGCCCGACACAGAGTTCCCCGCTACCGGCGTGACGGTAACGTTGAAGGAGTACGAGCCGCCCGAAGCATAAGTGTGGGTGCCGGTGACTGCGTAGGGAGTACCGACTCCGCCGGGTTGAATAATGGTCCCAACCGAAGGTACCGTTCCATCACCCCAGCTAATCGTGGAGGTGAAAGCTGATACCGAGTCCAGATTTCCCGTGTTCTCGTTGAATGTCGCCACCTGTCCGCTGAATGCGGTACCGGCCGTGGCCGAAATCGGCATAGCCGTGACGCTCACCGCGAGGTAGGTAAACTTGTCGGCCGCGGATGTTGCGCTTGAGATTCCATTCGGGTCAACTACCGTTACATCGACGGTGCCAGTGCCGGGAGGAGACACAACGCTGATCTGGGTGGCAGTCAAAGTGACGGGAACGATCGCAGTGACCAAGCCGAACGACACAGTGTCACCGGTAACGAAATTCGTTCCGGAAATGGTCACCGTGGTGCCACCGGCCGGTGGGCCTGATTTCGGACTGATAGAGGTAACGGCAGGTGGAGGCCGGTACGTAAACTGGTCAGCCGTTGATTTCACACTTGTACCGCCAGGGGTGCTCACCGTGATATCGACTGTGCCGGTGCCAGCCGGGGAAGTGGCAGTGATCTGATTGGGACTGACGACGGTGTAGCTGGTGGCTGACGTCGAGCCAAATTCGACGGCCGTTGCGCCGGTAAAGTTGGTCCCGGTAATGGTCACAATT
Organism: uncultured Acidobacteriaceae bacterium; assembly: GCA_963732165.1. Taxonomy (GTDB): domain Bacteria; phylum Acidobacteriota; class Terriglobia; order Terriglobales; family Acidobacteriaceae; genus Telmatobacter. The sequence goes on along the minus strand of CAVSYM010000009.1, from coordinate 88,880 downwards.
ATTCCGCCCGCCGACGGGCCGCTGGTGGGAGAGATCGTAGTTACGGTTGGAGCCGGTTCGGTAAGGTCAAAGTCGCTGCTGGTTGTGGTAATGCTGGGCGGAGCAGGCAAGGTTGCCGCCAGCGTGAGATTCGACAGCGCGGTTGGATTCGATACGGTGAGCGTGTAGGTCGCGACGCCGGTCGCACCGGTCGTTGCCGAAACCGGCGAGCCTGCCAATGTTCCCCCGCCGTTCAGCGTGACCGGAATCGAGATTCCGCTTATCGGGTTAGCGCTCTCGGTCAGCGTGACGGCGGCGGGGAAGGAGACGCCATTGGTCTCTGTCGCTGCCGGGTTGGTAGTAAAGCTGAGGGCGTAGTTGGTCTCGACTGCTCCTGCATCCTGGCAGGTAGTGGGACCGTAGGTTGTGGTGCGCGGCAGGCCGCGCTGGTCTGTTCCGGTCGCGGACGATGGGTTGATGGCGCAGATCGCCGGGCTGCCGAGCAGCGGAAGCATGGTCTGCGTGGGGCCGCCGTAGTTGGCCAGCGCGGCCAACAGTGGGTTTAGCGGCGATGCCGATGTTCCAACCTGGTCGCCGTTCGTGCCATTGGTAATTCCTGTTAGTCCGGAACCGTTACCGATGAGATTGTACCCGCCGTCGGTGGCCGCGCCCTCGAAATCGGGATCGGTCGTCGCTGTGTCGCCCGCCACAATAGTGTTGGCAAGCGTAATGCTGCCCGTGCCAGCGAAGAAGATGCCGCCAGCCTCCGAAGCAGTGTTGCCGGAGATGGTGGTGTTGGTGATCGTCACTGTGCTGTTGACGCTATAAATGCCGCCGCCGATACCCCCCGCTCCGGAATTGCCGGAGATGGTGCTATTGGTAAGCGTCAGCGTGCCATCGTTGTTGCTCAAGATGCCGGCGCCATTGCCGTTCGGCAGGTTATTGCCGGAGACGGTGCTATTGGTCAGCGTCAGCGTGCCGCCGTTGTTGTAGATTCCGTCGCCGATACCCCCCGACTGCAGGGTATTGCCGGAGATGGTGCTATTGGTCAATGTCAGCGTGCCGGTGCTGGCGTTGTAGATGCCGCCGCCATTCGGTGCGATTGCTGTATTGCCGGAAATCGCGCTGCCGGTCACCAAAAGCGTGCCTTGATTGAGGATTCCGCCGCCACCGAATTGGGTATTCCCGTTGGTGACGACGAGATTGCTAATTGCCGCGCCGGCCACCCCGGCGTTAACGGTGAAGACGGTATATGCATTGTTGCCGCTCACCGTCACCAGGTAAGTCAGCGTCGCCGCGCTGCCCGTTGTCGGACCGGTAACGCTCGTATTCGACGGAACATTCAGCGTGCCGTTGGTCAGAGTGATCGACGTTGCCGAAGCAAACTTCGTCGAATCAAAGGTGATGCTGCCCGAGCCGGCATTCCCGGCGGCAAGCAACGCATCGCGCAGGCTGCACGTTGCATCCGTGCCGGATCCCGGCGTGGTTTGCACGGTGCAATTCGATGCAGCGCCCGCATCGTCGGTAGCCGTCGTCACCACATAGTTTGGAATCGTGACGGCAATGCTCCCCGACATACCCGTAATGCTTGAGGTGATAGTGTCAGTGGCCGAGATCGTCTGGCTGCCAACCGTCATCAGCGTGGCAGAGAATGTACCCACGCCATTCGTCAATGTGCTGTCAGCCGGCAGCACAGCACTGGCATCGGTGCTGGTGAAGTGAACCGTGCCGCTGTAGCTGGTGGCCACATTGCCGTAAAGATCGTAGGCGGTTACCGTGAAATTGATGGGCGAGCCGGCATAAGCCGCCGTAGGCGCGCTTAACCCGAAATGTGTCGCCGCGCCCGGCTGGACTGTGAATGATCCTGTGCCGGTAATTGAAGCGTTGCTGACGTCGGTGGCCGTAATTGTGTCGACACCGGCGGTCTTGAGTACGGCTGTCGCAACAGTTTGTCCATTGGCCAGAGTGAACGGACCCAGATTGACGAATCCTGGATCGGAGCTGGTCAATGCGACTGTTCCGTTGTAAGAGGTTGCCAGGTTCCCGGCAGCGTCATAGGCGTAAATGTTGATATCAAACGCTGTGTAGAATGGCGCGGGTCCGCCCGGAATCACGAGATGAGTCGCGGCGCCCGGATTGACTGTCAATGTAAAGCTCTGGGTAGCGTTCGGGCTTACGCCGTTGGCGGCCGTGATGGTGATGGTGTATGTGGTCGCCAGGCCCGCTGTGCCTGAAATAGTCGCGGTTCCGTTGCCGTTATCTACGAAGGTGACGCCGCTGGGTAGAGCGCCGGTTTCGCTCAGTGCCGGTGTGGGCGTTCCCGTCGTGGTCACGGTAAACGCACCTACTGTCCCGCTGGTAAAGCTGGCCGCGTTAGCGCTGGTGATGGTAGGCGCACCACTCGCAACGCTGAAGCTCTGCGTAACCGTCTGGTTATCCAGCGTCGCTGTAGCGGTGCCTGCTCCACTACTGGTAGGCGTCACAGACGTGGTCGCGTTCCCCGTTCCGTCGATTGTGGCCGTGGGCGAGGCAGAAAAAGCTCCGACTGTCGCTGCGAAATCTACGGTCAGACCTTGAAGCGCGCCCGGCCCTCCAGGAACGGTACCTGAGCTTGAATTGGTATTCACCGCGGCGTCGAGCTGAAGCGCACTGCCTTCGTTGACAGGATCCGGACTGACTCCCAGGGTGAGCACGATATTCGGAGTCACGCTCATGCTGCCTGTAGACGGGTCGTAGAGCGTCGCCTGGTCGCATCCGTCGGCTGAGGTGACCGGACCCGCATTGCAGCCCCACCAGTTTTCTGTAGCCGTTACTGCGCCGGCGCCGGAGCTCGACGGCTCGCCCGCCGAAAGCCCGTTCACGCCATTCGTCGAAGTATTGCCGAAGATGCGGCTGTTGGCGATCGTGAATGCGTTGCCGTTTGCCGCCGTTTCAGTCCCGACAGTGATGCCGCCGCCAGTATGCGTGGCTGAATTCGAAGTAATATTCGCTGCCGTAACCGTCGTGGTCGCGTCAGCATCGTGGAAGATGCCGCCGCCTGAGCCGGTTGCACTGTTGCTCGAGATGCTTGTCCCGCCGGTGATCGAAATGCCTTGCGTAGTGTAGATGCCGCCGCCATCGCCATCGGCAAAGTTGCTGGTGATGCTGCCGCCAACGATGGTTGACTGCGGAATCCCGCTACCCGACGGTATGGCAGAGAAAAACAGCCCGCCGCCGTAGTCCGCGCCGGCCGCCCCGCCGGGATCGCTGGTGTTTACCGTCGGTGACGCGGTGTTGCTGCTAAATGTAACGTTGGTGGCCGCAAAACCTGCCGGCGCCGTGGCCTGGTAGATGCCGCCACCTTCCTCTGATGTCTGGTTACTCGAGACCGACCCGCCGTTGATAGTCAACGTGCCCGACCCGCCCCCAGCCGAATTGAAAAACCAAATGCCGCCGCCGTCTCCCCAGCCGTTTGTATTGCTGTCCACTGTGCAACTGGTCAGCGTCAGGTTGCCCGTCCCATTCGCATCCCAGTTGATGCCGCCGCCCACGTTGTTGGGCAAACCCGTCCCGCTATTTGCGGGATTGTCGTTGTTTTGCCCACCTGTGATGTTCAGGTTCTCAAATGTCGTATCGAAGACGTATGAGTCTCCACTGGGGTTGTACGATCCGTAGGGCCCCGGATTGATGGAGAAAATCACGTCGTTGCTTTGTCCGTTGATGGTCACACCACCGGGGTCGCCCACCAGGGTCATCGGCCCCAGAATCTCAAGATGTGTCACGGCATTGTTGTTGGCGTCAACCTGGCTGGCTTGATACGTCAGGTTGTAGGTGCCGGCAGGGATCATGATGGTGTCCGACGTCCCGCCTCCGATATTCACGCTCGCATCAGCATTGGCGTACGTGATCGCGTCGCGCAAACTGCAGGTGTCAGTCGTATCGGATTGCGTGCACCGGTTGGCGTTGTTCGCGTCGAGCGAGTCTGCCGTGGTATTCACATACATCGTGTTCGATTGTGCGGGAGTTGTGATCTCCGGATGTATCGATCCTTCTTTGAGGGTTATGATTCCATCCGCGCCCTGCGGGCTCGCGCGTTGCGCGATTGCGGCAATCACGCCGCCCGAGCTCAATGGGCTGCGCGTTACAACTCCTGAAGCTGCAGCAAACGCGCTGTTTGCGCTTGCAGGATGCCTCACTACGGCGATCTCCTGTTGCGCTCCGTTCAACGCCAGCAAGTCGTCCTGGCCGCTGCCTGTGGCGTGTGCGCGCAGCAGCACCGGCACCGTTCCGTCGAGGGCCGCTGGCGCAACTCCACCTATCGTCTCCACTTCGGTCCACGGCGCATTGCCCGTGTTGCCGGCTATCTGCGCCAGCGTCGGGCTGTGCTCGTGACGCATTGCGTTGCGTCGCGCAGCGCCGATCTCCTGCACCGTAAACGGCCGCGGATCGAACCCCTGGTGGGCAAGAAAATGCACCGTGCCGTCGGAGGTAAGCACAACAAGCTGCATTCCGGCATGGCGGTCAAACAGGAATGATCCCACAGTCAGCGAAACAGCTTCGCTAATCGGCAGATTCTCTAGCCGCGCCGAACCAGCGAGCGCATCCGCGCCGTGCAGCACCACAACCTGGCCACCGGCAATCAGGGCAGCGTCCGGAGTCAGGTCGCTGTCAAGATTTGCCGTTGCAATCGCCGAAACCGCGCCCGGCATCGCGTATGCAGCCCTCAGCGCAAAGTCGCCGTGCTCCATGCGATACAACTCGGCCGCATAGCCCTTGCCGGTCTTCACTCCCACAATCAGCGCATCCGCCGAATTATTGTCGCCGGGTTTGTAAGCGGCCAGCGCCGTAATCGTTCCCGGTACCATCGCCAGCTGCAAGAGCGTGAACTGTCCTTTCCCGTTTCCCGCAAGAACGTAAAGCGCGTTTCCATTTTTCGCCGCCATTACCAGGTCGATGTATCCATCGCCGTTCACATCCATGGCAATCAGCAGATCGGGTTCAACCGGAACCGGAATCATGTTGGCTTGCGGCAAAAACGCATCGGCATACCTGCCGATCCCTGAGTTCAACCAGCTCTCTTTGCTCTGCGGCGCAATTGCATCCAGGTTGCCGTGGAATATGGCGATCTCGTCGCCTTTGTTCAAGCCGTAACCAACAGCGAGGTCCTTCACCCCGTCGGAGTCAAAATCCGCCGAAACCATGGCCGCTGGCCGGGCTTGCTGCTGCTTGAATGCCGCCGCGCCGGCGCCCACTGGCTCGATGCTCATCGCCTTTTCTTGCTGAAACCGCATTGCGCGTGGAGTGGACCGAGGGGCCTGCTGCGCAAAGCTGCCAATCGCCAGCAGAATCATCATTGCAATTGAAGTTGTGAGTTGGGTGCGGCTAAACTTAGGCAGGACCTGCTCAAAGGTCATTTTTCGGCCTCCAGGGGAGCGCTTATGCGTAAAGGCGTGAGCCTCTTCGACCGCATTTAGTGGCGTAAGAAATTTTTATGTTTAAAGCCTGAGGAAGATGACCTACCGAGCCCGATCAAGAACAATCTTTCAAGACACGTTAGGGAATGATACGTTGAAATACCAATGAAACGAATGGTGTTCCAGCTTTGTTTGAATTGAGATGTGGCTGGCCTTTGAATCTTCGCTTACACGTTCGGGGCTGTCAAGAAAAAGTTATTGAGCAAAGAATTTTGCTGCTTGCGAACTCCGGTCCGTAGTATGATCAGCGGCGCGGTCTTCCCCTTTTTGAAATCAGCACTGTTACTCCGCCGCAAGCACTCCCCTTTCGATGGAAAGGGCGCCAGAGGTCAAAACATGTCTGTCACTCGACGCAGTTTTCTCTCACGCGCAACCCTCACAATGCTCGCTGGAGCCGCCCTCCCCAGGGCGTTTGCGCAGTCCACTTCCCCATTCTTTGACAACATCTCTGCCGAAACCTTCAAGCCGTTTATAGGCGACAGCTTCAGCGTCGCTCTCAACGGCCGCTCGCAGGGCTCGCTCACGCTGACCGCGGTCACCCAGTCGCCAGCCGCTCCGCCTGCAAGCGCATCGGCCGTTGCCGGCCGCCAGTCTTCCACGCAAGCTCTCGATACATTCACTTTGAAATTTCGACGCACCGGCATCCCGCTTCCGCAGGAGACCTACACTATGTCCCAGCTATCGTTAGGGAGTTTTCCGCTCTTCCTCGTTCCACTTTCCACAAGCGGCTCTTCGTCCACATATATCGCGGTTTTCAATCTGATGAAGGCGTAGGGCCCGTTCGCCCTGATTGACGCACCGTTTATCGCGCTCGAGCCCATCCGTGCGCGCTCAAGGCCTGCCCGAATATCAACTGATCAATCGCGAGAAAATTGCCTGGTATTGCATCTTTCCTGCGCGCGGACCCAGGGGAACCATGAAAATCTCCTGCTCTCCCATTTCCGCGTGTTGCAGCTTGTATGTTCCCTGCTGCAGCCACGGTGTCTCCGGACCGGTGAATAGAAGCGAGAACTGCTCAATCTTTGCGTTGGAGCGGTCGTCTATCTCCTCCAGCTCCAGTTTCAGCGCGATCGGCGTTTCCACGTGAAATGTACTGTGCAAGTGTTTCTTAAAATCTGCGACGTGCAGGAATTCGGGCATAGAAAGGCTACCCGCGCGACGGGAAAATGCCTGTGAGCGCAATACAGTAATTCATCGTTAAATAGGGCTGCATGTTGTCATGGGGCTCGCCCCCGCCTGTATTTCCAACCGCTGAAGGGTTCATGACTAAAGCAGCGCCCCCCGTAGCGGCATAGCCCGGTGGCTTGCCTCGCTCCGCCGAGCCGAATGAATTCCCCGACGGGTTGGCCGCATTGCCGACCGTGGTCGCGCACTTCAGGCCATGCGTGTGCGCGGGAATTTCGGACGCAAGCAGCGTCACCGTCGCGCTTCCCGCGATCTCGCCAATGGTGCGCGGCGTGAGCCCCAAACCGCTGCCCTGGTCTAGCGCCACGCGACCTTGCAGGTTGGGCAAAGCGAAAGTACTGGTCCCGTTACCACCGTATTGGGTTCCCAGCAACGCGAAAAGCGCTGTGTTCTGTGAAAGCGGCAAAATCTGGCCGCTGCACGTCGCCCATTCGTAGGGTGCGAAATTGAATGGAAACAATCTGATCTCGCCCAAAAACTGATCGGACATTCTGCCGGTTCCTTTCTAGTTCCGCGAGGGAAAAATTCCCTGAAGCGCAATGCAAAAGTTAAGCGTGAGGCAAGGCGCCACGTTGGTGTGCGGCTGCCCACCGCCCGTCAACGCTACGCTGGCTGCGTTCATCGCGACGCCCGGGCTCGGACCGTAGGGCTGATCCACCGATGCGGCCCAGGTGTCGCCCACTGGACTTCCTTCGTTGGCCGTATTCGACACCCCCGACGCCTGATGCTTGTGCGCTGGAATCTGCGTAATCAACAGCGTCACGCTGGCTTCGCCGGCCTTCTGACCAAGCTCATAAACGTTGCCTGCCCCATCGTTCCCCATGTGAACCGCCATCGAACCCTGCAGGTTCGGTAATTGAAAGGTCGTGGTACCATTTCCCCCATAATATGTCCCGATCAGCGAAAACAGCGCCTGGTTCTGATTGATCGGCAGCACCTGCCCGTTGCAGAGTGCCCATCCCCTGGGCGCAAAATTAAAACTGAAAATCCGTACCTCGGATAAAAACGGCGTGCCCATTCGTACCCTCCTTTCGGGTCCCTGCCTGCTCGCTAGTTTTGACTCGGAAATACGCCAAACAACGAAATAATGTAGTTGATCGTCAGGAAGGTTGGCATGTTGTCGTGCGGCTGGCTTCCGCCGGTCTGGCCGAGCGTCGCGCCCATCGTCCCCGCTGGACCTGCGCTCGAATACTGCTCCAGCGCCGACTCAGCCCACACTGCGCCCGCCGGGCTGGTCTCGGTCCCCGCTGACGCTGACGCTTGCAGTGAATGCGTATGCGACGGAATCTGGTTTGAGTTCAGCGTCACCGTCTCCACGCCAACCGTTTCTCCCAAAACATAGTCATTCCCTTGCCCGTCCGATCCCATGTGGATCGGAAACCGGCTCTGCAGGTTAGGGAGCTGATAAGTGGTCACGCCGTCGCCGCCGTAGGTCGTGCCGATCAGTTCAAACAGTACTGTGTTTTGGCTGATTGAAAGAAACTGCCCGTTGCAGAACGCCCAATTGGCAGGCGCAAAGTTGAACCCCACCATCCGTATTTCGCCCACGTACGGTTGCCCCATTCCATCTCTCCTTTGCTGCTTGGGAATTCACAGACCTTTGAACTTTGGCCGTTCTTAGACATCCAGACTACTTTTGATATTCGGGTCCCCGGGCAATTCTGCGCCGCCGAACCCTTCAATGCCGGCGCATCTCTTGCGTCGCCACTCCCAATCCAATCGCCCGCTAATGTCCCCGCGCCCGCAGCCGGTTGACCACGTCTCTAAATGCAACCAGAACCCCAAAGGGCCATTCGAACGGACAATGAGGAATCAGGGAATCTGCAATGGCTCCGTGGGCGCATACTAACCAGCCAGGATTGCAAAAGTCAAGCAACACGTTAAGAGTCTGCCCTTTCCCACATCGGGTACCGGCATTGATGGCAGCAGGCGGCTTGGAGCTTCGAGTATCGGGGCTCATCTGATCGATTGACTAAGATTAGCCATAGGCTATTCACAGCACACATCAAACGATGGGCAGATAATGTTGGTGGCATGAATGCTGGACGTCGAACCATCCTGAAAGTGCTTCCCATGGCCGCAAGTGCGGGAATCGCAATCGCCCGCGGCCAATCCGGCGAACCCGCCAATTCCACTGTCGAACTCGCTTTTGGTGCTCCCCAGGAGGGAGCGGTTCGGCCGCTCGAGATCGTCGGCTTGCGGACACCCGCCGGCGAGGCTACCAATAAAACCCTCGTGGTTCAGGATGGGGCGGGCCGGGAGTACGTGCGCATGCCGGCTGCGGCGGAAATGTCGTTTGCCGTTGGGGGCGCGTTGGGTCGCCAAACGGCGCGGCTTTTAGGGCCGGACGGCAGAAGCGCCGCGGAAGTGGCCTTCAACGTAGACTGCGCGACCCAGGTGCGTGACGAGGGCGGTGTCTTCCAGGGCCTGGTTGAAGCCGTTTTGTGGTCAATGATGAGCTGGAATCAAAACTGCCCGGTATCGGCAATTCCCTTGAATGGCCGCGTCTACCAGTTCTTCGCCAACTGGATCTTCGACCACACCCTGATTCTGAAAGGTATGAAGTACTACTGGCCATCGGTAAAAGACACCATCGACTTTTTTGCCGACACGCAGCGCGAAGACGGAATGATTTGGGAGAATTGCTACCCCGCCACCCCCGGACCGGATTACTTTGACTGGAAGTTTCATTACGGCGGGTTCGTCAAGAGATTCGGCAACGGATTCTGGCAGTTGCGCCGCGCCCCTGTAGAAAGTCACGTTGAGCAGTACTTCGTCGAGGGTCTTTACGCCACATGGAAAGCAACCGGGGACCTCGACTGGATGAAAGGAAAGTTGGACAATGCCATGCGCGCGCTGCGGCAGGTACAACACAGCACCTACCGCTGGTCGCAAAAGTACCAGCTCATGCATCGCGGCTTCACCATCGACACCTGGGACTACACGTCAGACGATCAGCAGCGATTCGACCAGTGTGTCTTCACCGTCTTCCCGGGCAAGAGCGAGTTCGGTGTCTTCCACGGCGACAACACCAATCTGGTGGCGCAATGCCGCCACCTGGCTGAAATGCTGCGCGAGGCCGGTCGGGCATCCGATGCTCCCGAGTTTGAACAGCTCGCCAACGGAGTCGAGTTGCGGCTGAACGCGCTCAGTTGGAACGGCGAGTTCTACACCCACTGGATTGCCGAAAATCCTGACTACAAACCCGACGTGGGCGTCGATATGTCCCGCCAGGTTTCGCTCTCCAACGCCTACGCGCTCAACCGCGGCGTTGCTCACGAGCGTTGCGTAGGCATTCTCAAGACCTACCAACGCATCCGTGCTGAAATGCCTGCCTCTTCGCCAGGCGAGTTCTATGGCATCTATCCGCCATTCGAGAAAGACTTCACACGCAACGACCCCGGCATGATGTGGGAGTACTGCAATGGCGGCGTGCTGACCGTGGTGGGTGGAGAGCTGGCCCACGGCGCATTTAAGCACGGATTCGAGGAGTACGGCGCCGATATCCTGCGACGGCTGCGCGGCATCGCCGACCGATATAGCGGTTATCTCCCGGTTACTCTCCGGGGCAAGGCAGTCGAGGCGCCGATGCGCGCCTTCGAGCCGGTCAACATCGAAGCGGCTTTCAACGCCGCGCTTGGTACCGGCTCGCAAGAGGCGCCGTCCTGGTCCGGCGATCCGCAGCAGAACCTTGAAGGCATTCCAACCGGCGAGCAAACGTTTCAGGGCGTCCGCTTCAACGTGCCCGGAGCCGCGCCGAACGGCACTCCCGACTGCATTGTTATCTCGCGCCATTCGCCTTACAGGGACCGCGCCACGGTTCCGGTCAATGCAAAAGCCGTATCAATCTACCTGCTCAATACCAGCAATAAGCCGGGCACCGCCGGCCAGTCGCTTACGTTCCATTATTCCGATGGCTCCGCGCAAACGGTAGACGTTGAGGGACACGGCTGGTTTAACCCTGCGGATACGCGCTACAGCAAGGATGGTCCGCGCACCCGCGACACCTATCGCGTGGCCTGGTCAAAAACGACTGAAGATGAGGTAACGCTGGGCATCTACGCCACCGGACTTGCCAATCCGCGTCCCGAGCGGCGGATTGCCTCACTCGAATTCGCCGCCGCTTCAGAACAATGCAAGTGGATGATCGCAGCCGTCAGCCTGTGCGATGCGTCGGTCTTCTTTGCTCCTTACGACGATCTGTCGACTGGCATCCCCGACGGCTGGGCCGGCTCGGTAACGCAGGCGGTGATTGAAGGCCTGGGCGGCGTCAACGATGAGGGCGCAGCCTTCAGCAAGACTGCCATTCGGCCGCGCTGGACTGCGGCGCAGATAGCCGAGGCTGAGATTACCGCGCGTTACCCGGCTTCCCAAGGTTACTGCAGCTATCGCTACAGCGCCGGCGAAGATATGGTCATGCTGGAATTCACCGGCAGCGCGGAGAAGTTTCATGTGGAGGCGCTGATTCCTCGCGGCAAGAGGGTAGCGAGCGCGCAACTCGACGCTAAGCCGATTCGCGTTGAATTCAAAACCATCGAGGAGTCAGTGTACGCGGTTGTGGCTCCTGTGTCCCACGGCGTTCACCGGCTCGAGATCGAGCTGGCGTGAGGACCGCTTGACTCGGCAGGTAAAGTTCCTATTGCCCGCGCTATTCCTGGTTCGGATTCGCCGATGAGATGTGCTTGGTAGCGAGCCCGCCAGGCCACCAGTTCCAATCGCCCGCAATACGAAGCAGCGCGGGGCCAATCACGATTCGAACCAGCGTTGCGTCAATCAGAACTGCGACCGCGAGTGTAAACCCGATCATCTTAACTACCAGGAAATCTCCGAACGTGAATGCCGCAAATACCACGATCATGATGGCGGCAGCGCTGGTAATCAGCCCCGCAGTCCGGGCCATCCCTTCGGGGATTGCGTCCTCTTCACTCAGTCCGCTTCTTCTGGCTTCGAGAACGCGCGCCACGAGGAACACTTCGTAATCCATGCTGAGTCCGAAGACGATAGCAAAAGCGACGATAGGAACGAGAGGAAACACGCTTCCTGTCCCTCCGGGAACACCCAGCAATCGGCTTCCGTGTCCGTCTTGAAACACCAGCACCAACGCGCCGAATGACGCAGCGACCGAGAACAGGTTCAGTGCGATGGCCTTCACAGCTGCGAAAAGGGATCGAAATCCGCCCAATAACGCCAGCAACGTCCCCACCACCACCAGCCCCATTGCCGGCACAATCCGATCGGCGACAATCGTCTGATAATCGGCGTTCAGTGCTGGAATACCGCCCACGAGGAGCGTGGCGCCGGGCACTCCGGTAAGGGCGGTCGCGCCGGTCTTTCTGAGCTCCCTCACCCAGTTGACCTGCTGGCGCAGAGTAACTGAAGTCTTCGGCAGCACCTCAATGAGAGCAGACCGTCCGTCGCTACTCAGAAACGTTCGGCGCGTCTCCCGCGAAATGTCTTCCAGATTCGATCGGTTGCCATCCGAAAGCGAGGTAATTGAGATTACGCGGTAGCATCGAGTGTCGCTCGCGAGCTGTTTGGAGAGACGATCGATCGCGTTCCACCCCGAATCGGTTTGCGAAATCGAGTCTGCCGGCAGTTCGACAACGATACGCAGCGATTCAACAACGCCATCGCGGCCCATCTGTGCAAGCTCGTTGAGCGCATGTACCGATTCCGCCGCCTGCGGAAGCCAGTTCCCGCGGGGAAGACTGGTATCGAGCCGCGTAGCCTGCCAGGCAAGCAAAAGCAAAGGTGCACCAGCCAGTAGGAGGGCAAGCCAGGGATGGGCAACAATCACCGTTCCCCACCGTCTCCATCGAGTCCCCGTGCGTTCGGCCCATTGCGCATTCAATCGCGGCTTGAACGGCAGCCGGCCGGCATCGATGCGGTGACCGAGCAGCGCCAGCACCGCCGGCACAACCGTGGTTGCCAGCAGCACGCACACGCCCGCCACCAGGATTCCAGCCACGCCGATAGAACGAATCTCGCTGATGGGGACGGTCAGGAGAGCGAGAAATCCGATAGCTACCGTCGAAGCCGAAATTACGAGGGTTTGTCCTGCCTGGCGCGCCGCGATCAACGATGCCGCACGACCGTCGCATCCGACACAAAGCGCCTCTCTGAATCGGCTGACCATCAGGAGCGCATAGTCGATGCCCAGGCCCAACCCCAGCATAGTGGCCAGATTCTGCACCAAGATTGACAAGTGAAAGCGCGCGGCCAAAAGCCCGGTAATGGCTAGGGTGGCAGCGATGGCGAGCTCGCCAACCGCCAATGGAATCAGGGCTGCAACGACGCTTCCGAATGCCAGCAGCAAAAGCGCGAGAGTCGCAGGAATCGCCAGGCTCTCGCTGTGTTTCACTTCGTCGGCGCTGGCCTTCCGAATGTCGAAATTCAGCGGAATCTCACCCGTCAACTCGAGTTTTACGGCTGGATAACGACTCCGCAACTGCGACTCAAGGACGTGCGCTTTCTCATGAAGCGCGGGAACTAACGACTCTACCGAACCGTCTGGACTGCCGGTCGACTCAAGCCCGATCAGAACAAACGTTCCACCGCCATTGCCCAGAAAAACCGGATCGCGCAAATCGAGGTAGGAAACAATGCCCGACACGCCGGGTAAATCTTTCAGCCCAGCTTCGATGGCGGCTACTGCTTGTCCGCCTTCATCCGAATTCGCTGGTGGCAGCCCCTCAACCACCAGCACAACTCGATTGACAAACGGCGAATGAAAGCGGCTGCTCAGTTCCTGCTTGACGGTTTCCGCATCGCTTCCTTCAACGCGGGTTGCCGTTTCGAGATGGCGCTCGGCGTGAAACGAGAACGGAAGAAGCGCAAGAACGGCGACAAGGACAATTCCGGCCACCCAGAAACGGCTAACATGCATGAAACCCATAATGTCAGACCAGATCGCCAACCGTTAAGATAAATTCGATTTCTTTGATGGCATTGAAAGCTTCGGCCGCCCCCGCAGCCACCTGGCGCACGGACAGTTCGTATAGTGTAAAGATGCGGCTTCGCAGGGTTCTACTACCCGGCCAGCGCAATTTGCCAGACACTTTTACTTTCAGCGCTTGAGGAGGATCTATTCGCAAACTCGTCATGCTCGCATTGCTTTTCTCGCTTCCATTGTGGGCGGCCGATCCGCGCATCGGCTCATGGAAGCTCATCTCTGCGCAGTGCACCCTCGACCCGCCCAACAAGCTCTCTATCACCGATCTTCATGACTCGGTGCACGTAGTCATGACTGGCGACAAGCATTTGGATTTCACGGCTGGCGGGAACGGGCACGAGACTTCCGTTCCGGGCAATCCGGCATTCGATCAGGTCGAGTTGCACAGAATCGACAAACGCCATGCCGAGGTGAAGGAGATGAAAGGCGGGGCGTTGGCAGCGACGGTTCGCGAACAGATCTCGGCCGATGGCGACGAACTCACCATTACCACAGTGAGCCTTGGGCACCCGGACCAGGTCACCGAGTGGACACGAAACGGAGGCGCGAAGGCCGCCCACGACCTGTTCGCAGGCGAGTGGACCGAGGACCTGAGCAAGACCCGCATGCGGCAAGAGATGCCGCTCAAGATTGAGGCCGACGGAAACGATGGCGTACGTTTTTCAGGCGACTTCAGCTATACAGCCCGCTTCGACGGCAAGCAGTACGACCTCAGAAACTCCCGCAACGACACCGTGACTCTGCAGCTTGTCGATCCGCATACCGTGGATTCCGTTTACCGGCGAGACGATCAGGTGACGCAGAAAGACAGGTGGGAAGTTTCAGCCGATGGACAGCAAATGACACTCGTCACAACCGGCACGTACGAAACCGGCCAGCACGTAACCGAGAAGCTGGTCTTCAAGAAACAGTAACGGGTTGCGCTTCTGCTTTACGCGTCCGACCAGGCCAATCGGCTGCTGGCGGCTGGCGCCGGTGCAGGAGTAGGTGCAGGAACGACCTTCGCCTCCCGAGCCTCCACTGAGATGATGCCCTTGCGGTGCATGAATTTCAGAATGCCGTTGACCGTATCTTCGAGCGATGGATCGGCCTTGCCCCACTCCGATGCATCCCGCGCCTGCTGATAAGTTGTGCTGTCGTAGCGCTTGAACTCCATGGCCGTGATATTGTCCACCGAGCCTACCAGAAAATCGAGCAGCGGAAAGAGTAGATCTTCCTTCCGGCATCTGCGAATCAATTCGGGAACAAAGTCGGTGACACTGAAAATCTCGAATTGCCGGCCGGTGGCCTTGGTAATCAGGCCGGTAATGTCCATCATGTTTGCGTAGTCGTCGCGCACAACGTGGTAAGTCTTGTTCTCGGTTCCGGGCGTGGTCGAGATTGCGACAATGTTGTTTGCCGCAATGTCGGCAGGCACAAAACTCACCTGGTTCAGGGCGTCCACTCCAATGCCGTGATTCACCATGAACGCAACCAGGCGAACCGCGATGTCGAAGTTGTTGCCACCGCCCGACACCGAAGGGCTCACCAGCGCAGGCCGGAAAATGCGGACGGAAAGCCCCTTGCTGCGCGCGTCATCCACCACCTGCTCCGCTACCCACTTTGACTGGCTGTACCCGAAATCGAGCAGCTCCATATCCTGATTCTGGTCGGTCTCATACAGCACGCTCTTGAGCGCCCAGCCAAACACAAATGTCGTCGAGACGTAATTCAGAGACTTGGGGCGTCCCTCAAAAGCCAGCCTCAACACCTCGTTGGTTCCCAGCACGTTGGCTTCGCGCATGCGGTCGTAGTTGAAGAGATAATTCACGGTCGCGCCGTTGTGGAACACCGTGTCCATCTCGTTGGCGAGAAAATCCCACACGTCTTGCGTCAGCCCCAATTTCGGCTGCCCCAGATCGCCGCAGATGGGAATGACGCGAGCCTCAAACATCGTTATCAGCGCGGAAGGACACGAGCCCATCGATTCCATCGCCGCCCTCAATCTCTGCCGGCCCTGCACTTCGTCCGATGCCCGCACGAGAACGTAGATCTTTGTCCGCGTCTGTTCCAGAAGGCTCTTAATCAGGAACGGTCCGATGAATCCGGTGCCGCCCGTGAGCAGCACATGATTGAGAACCGGTATCGCGGGAACCGGCGCGGGCGCAGGAGGCGCGAAGATCAGCTTCCTGTCGCTGTTCATCAGCTGCTTTTCAGCCGTGCGTTGCTCTTCACGGAAAATCGCCAGCGAATGACGCAGTAACGTCAGAGCCTCTTCAGGAGCACGCTCCAACTGTTCGGCTAGTTGAAACAATTCGGCCACGCTAACTCGCTGAATCACGCCAATGTCCACCTGCCGCGCCAGCATGTCGGCGCCTTTATCCTTCAAAAGCTCCTTGAGCTCATGCATGAAAACAACAAGGTCCAGCGAATCCAGACCCGCTTCGACCAGGTTGTACGATTCCTGGCCGGTCAGGTTGTACCGGGCCTTCAGCGCGTCGAATGAAGTCCGAATCTCAGAACAGGTCTCTGAAGCTCCGGCGTCCTTCTCCCGTGAAAATTCCGAAAGAACATTAAACTCGCCCGCCAGCCACATCTGCTTGGCTTTGTGGCGCATGATCTTGCCCGAACTCGTCCTCGGAATCGCTCGTGGCGCGATAAACGATATCAGCGCGGTCTCGACGTTGAGATAATTCCTCACCGCGGCGGCAATCTTGCGAGCGTCCGGAAGGACTTTCGAGTTCTTCACCTCGGCCACAATCGCCAGCGCCGGCTCGCTGTCTTCATGTATCTGGAACGCGGCAACGCAATTGCCCCGGATCAGTCCCGAAGCTCTCTCCACAACGTTCTCAATATCCTGCGGGTAATAATTCTGCCCGCGAAGAATAATCATGTCCTTGATGCGGCCGCAAACGTAGAGCTCTCCGTTGTCGAAGAAGCCCATGTCGCCCGTCCTCAAATAGCCGTCGTCATAGGGGCTGTCATCTACCAGCCGCGCGCGAAACTGCTTCATCGTCAGTTCGGCGTTTTTCCAATAGCCTTTGCACTTGCCATATCCCGCCACCCAGATCTCGCCGATCTGGCCGTCTTTGAGAGCAACGTGCCGCTCCGGATCAACGATCTTGACGTCGATGCCCGGGAGCGGAATTCCGCAACTCACAATCTGCGTTGAGGCGTCGATCTCTGAAACCTCGGTAGTCATGCGGGCCTTACCCAGCGCCAGCGCACGCTTATTCACCGAAACAACATTGCGCCCGCGCAGCGAAACCGCCAGCGTGTTTTCTGCCAATCCGTAAGCAGCATAAAAACTTTCCGACCGAAGCCCGTATGGCTGAAATGTCTCAAGGAATCTTGTATACGTATCCGGCTTTACCGGCTCCGCAGCCACCATCAAGACTTCCAGCGAGCTCAACTCGCAGTCTTCCAGGCTCTCTTTCGATAGCCTTCCGGCGCGCAGGCAATAGTCAAAGGCAAAGTTGGGAGCAGCCGTCGCGGTTGCCCGGTAAGTTTTGATCGCGTCAAACCACAGCCCCGGCCGCTGAATAAAATCCATGGGCGCGAAGCCGTAAGTCGTGCCGCCCTTTAGCGCGGGATAAAGGTAGCACCCGATCAGCCCCATATCGTGGTACTGCGGAAGCCATGAAACCACTATCGGCGAAGGATGATCGATCACCAGCGGATAGGTATCCAGAATGTTTTCGTGCGACACGATTACGCCCTTGGGCTCCATCGTCGACCCAGAGGTGTATTGAAGAAACAGGATCTTCGAGCTCTCGTAAACCGGCTCGTCTGCGATCGCGTCCACAAAGTCTTCGGTGACAATCCAGGGAAGATTCGAAATGTAGTCGACGTCGACGCCAGATGCAGTAACTCCGCTTCGCGTCAGATTCGTCTTCA
Organism: uncultured Acidobacteriaceae bacterium; assembly: GCA_963732165.1. GTDB lineage: Bacteria > Acidobacteriota > Terriglobia > Terriglobales > Acidobacteriaceae > Telmatobacter. The sequence continues at coordinate 71,435 of CAVSYM010000009.1, read as the reverse complement.
ACGATGCGCGGTAGTCGCTGCTTGTCAAAATCCCGGCCGCCTGGCAATCCTTCGATATGTGGACCATCTTGTACAGCGCGCTCTGAAAGCCGCGCGAACCCGGAGGATACACAGGCACGGGGATCAGTCCGGCGCGCACACAGCCAAAGAACGCGCAAATCATCTCCAGACCCGGCGGGTACGCCAGCAGCAGCCGGTCTCCTGAAGCGAATCCATGCTCTTGCCGCAACCGTCTGGCGATCGCCTTTGTCCTCTGGAGAAACGACGCGTAGGAGTAGCACTCAATCGAATTACCGTTCACGTCAAGGTACGCGTAGAGGAGTTTGTTTGGGTGCTTATCCCCGAGCCTATCCAGTTGGTCCAATATCGACGCCATATTCGATCAGGAATACCCTTCAAAGTAGATTGGGAGAACTCAGTGCGTGGCAAACACTAACCGTTTGCTTCTGCGCGTGCAACCATGCGGCGAAGTGCCACTGAGTCTCGGTGTTCACGAAACGCCAGTGCAGGCCACCATATGAGAACAAAGGCAATAACCGTCCTTTGCTCAAGTGCCGCTCGGTCCGGTCGAGGCCAATCTCTATGACGGCCGGGCTCAGACGGCGGAGAAGTCTTACAGGGACTGCCGGGCCTCAATTGCCCATTCAACGTTTTTTCATACAGTCTGTCGGTCCATGGTAGCAGAGCCAGCAGGCATTGCAACGCATTCTCTCTGCTAAAATCGCCGCCTTGGACCGGCCCGCGCTATCCGAATTCCCTTGATTCCTAATGGACTTTCGCGCTAACATTCAACCTTCGAAGCTGTCGGATTCGTGTGATTAGAAAGCACCTGCCATTTCGGGGCAGACAATCCCGTCTGCCGGAGCTTACCGGATGGATTTAGCATAATCATGGAGGCACTAGTGACATCCGGGACCGAAGCGGTAATTACTCTCAGGCCGGATGTGGAAGATCTGGTACCTCATGAAACTTTGCCGCCCCAGTCCATCGGTGAACCGGCAATCGCGTCTTCCTTCCCGAAAGTCCTTCGCCGCCGCCTCGAAGATTTCTTCATCGACCAGAAAATCTCTCCCAAAGCCGACAGCTCAATGTGGTTCAAAATCGCCGCCGGCCTATCGGTACTGTTGGGTAGCTGGATCGCCATCTACACGATTAGACCGGATTCATGGGGGTTTGTCGCCCTTTACCTCGTCGGCGGCCTCGCCCAGACCTTTCTCCAGCTCAACATCGCCCACGACAGCAATCACAACGCCATCTCAACCGAGCCCTCCGTCAACAAGCTCCTGAATTATGTCTTCGATATCTGCGGAGTCAGCTCGTACATGTGGCGCATTCTCCATCATCGCGGCCACCACTCCTGCATCAATTTGCAAGGCGAAGACGACGCGCTCACCGGCCGAGGCATTTTTCGGTTTACGCCCCATGAACCCCGCACGCGCATGCACCGCTTTCAGCATATCTATGCGCTGTTCTTTTATGCGCTCTTTTCTCTCGACTACGTATTCATCAGGGACTTTGAAGCCTTCTTCTTCCCCACCCACGACTACTTGAGGCGCACCAAACATCCCCTTCGCGAATACGCAATCTTGTTCGGAGGAAAGGCACTCTACTTTTCCTACATGCTGGTTTTGCCGGTGATCTTGCTTGGAAAACCGATTCTGCTGGTCGCGCTATCGTTTGTGCTGGTTCATCTCATCATCGGTATGACCGTATCGCTGGTCTTTCAGACTACTCACACTGTCGACAGCACTTACTTCCCCTCGGACCGCAGCGAATTCGACAACGGCGTCTACCACATCTTCGCCACGACGGCTGATTACGCGACAGAAAACCCGCTGGTAGGCTGGCTCACCGGCGGGCTCAACCACCACATTGCCCACCACTTGTGTCCGTACGTGTGCCACACCCACTACGCTCCGCTGACCCGCATTGTGAAGCAGACCGCCGAAGAGTTTGGCGTACCGTATCGGCAGCATCCCACCATGACGCGAGCAGTCGTGCATCATCTGATACTTTTAAAACAACTGGGAAACGAAGACTGATGCAGGCTGTTCGACATTATTTCCGGACCATCTCGCACTTCTGGCCCTCCCAACCGCTTCAGGCAGACTACATGAGATTCTCCATTATTAAAGGCACGCACACGGGTGAGGTGTAACGTTGCCCACGCCGATACCCGTCGTTTCTCGTTTTCGTTCCTTTGCTGACTCACCTGCCATGGTCCGCAATCCCGTGCAGGTCCTTACAAAGTACACCGAACTCTACGGCGATACATTCAAGTTCTACATAGGCGGACTTAAAGAAGCTATCGTCACCACCAATCCCGACGTCATCCAGCACGTAATGAAGACCAACTGGGAGAACTACCAGAAATCTGAAATCCAGGTAAAGCGGATGGGCCATTTTCTGGGCAAAGGCCTGCTCACCACGCACGGTGAAGCATGGCGCAATCAGCGCCGCCTGATCCAGAAGGGTTTCGATCGTAAACAGCTCGAGGTTCTCTCGTCCATCATGCAGGACTCGCTCGCCGAATCACTGAAGGGCTTCGAAAGAGAAGCCCGGGCCGGCTCGGTCGATATTTACCCGCACCTGATGAAGATGACCTTCTCCATGGTCGCCCGGTCCCTGTTCGGCGCCAAGCTGAAAGACGAAGACATCGATCTGGTCAGCCACACCATCTGCACCGTTCAGGAATTCATCGTCCGGCAAACCCTTCAGCCTTACATGAATCCCTGGTTTGCCGTCTCGGGCGACCTGCACAAACACGAAGAGATGCGTGCCCGCGCCGACAGCATTCTGATGGCCTACATCAAGCAGCGCCGCCACCAGGAGCCCGGCCACGACTTGTTGCAGACCCTGATGGACGCCCGCTACAGTGACGGCCAGGGCATGAGCGATGAGCTGGTGTTGAGCGAGAGCATGCAACTGCTGGTCGCCGGCCATGAAACATCGTCGAACGCTCTATCGTGGTTGTTCTATCTCCTAAGCACGCACCCCGATTGCCTCGAAAAGGTACGGCAGGAGTTCGACTCCATTGTGGGCGACGCGCCTCTGAGTTACACCGACGTTCCCAGGTTTGAATTCACCGGTCAGGTCATACAGGAAGCGCTCCGTCTCTACCCGCCGTTCTGGATGATCGACCGCATGGCTGTTGCGGACGACCTTGCCGGCGACGTTGCCATACCCAGCGGCTCTACAGTGATTGTGTTCGTCTACGGCGCGCACCATGCCCCGAAGTACTGGCCGAACCCCGAGACATTCGACCCCGAGCGCTTCACCAAAGAGAACGAAAAGCTGCAGCCGCCCTTCACCTACCTGCCATTCGGCGGCGGACCGCGAGGTTGCATCGGCGGCAACTATGCAATGCTGCAAATTCTGATGATCCTGAGCGTTCTCCTGAGAAGATACGATTTTCAGCTCACTCCAGGACAGACGATTGAAGCTCGCCCGATGGTGATTTTGCGGCCGAAGCAGGGAATTCGCATGACCTTTACCGAGGCAATCGCCCGCGACCATCACGCAGTCCTTCAGAAATAGAGAAAATCGCTTCCGAAGTGGAATGCAGTCGTCGTGAATTGCTTTGTGCCGAATCCTGAGTCCGCCGGGACGGACGAAGGACCTCCTGATTGAATAGTTTCTCGAAGAAATTATTCGCTCACGCACCTCACTCATGCGAGCGCCACGCGAGCAGTGGCTGCCTGCAATGCTGGTGGAGGCGGCGGGGGCGAACTCGAGGCGCCTTGCGGGCATATGCGCATCGGGAGCCGGCAGGCGAAATCTTGAGTGCAGGGAAGGATCTCCGACTATCCCGCTGGCCGATTCGGGCAAGAAGTTTCGGGGATGCGAATCAAGGGTCAGGTGCCGATAAAGTCTGTGATCTTTGGATACCGAGACCAGTGCTCTTTAAGAAGCCCCTAGTGGCAGGATTACGCGCAAGACCTGGGTCAAAAAACGATGAATTCTATTGACACGACTATGAAAAATGGGTTCAGTTGATACTGGTCCAGATCTTTGGAATCAAAAATGAGATTAAGGATAAGACCCTCGCAGGTTGAAACGCTCACATATTCCCCCTAAACTCCTCGCGCACGAAAACCTGAGACCCTTGTGAAAGGAAATAGCTATGAAACGTACAAGCGCATCCCTTCCGATGCTCGCTTCCATAGTTAGCGCCTGCGCGATTTCAGCGTACAGCCAGGCCGTAGTCCCAACCCAAGTGACCATCCCGCCATCCAGCGTTGTCCATCCTGAGGACACCGGTCTGCGGGCTCACACAAACCTGAGAATCATGGGCCCTGGGCCAATGACCAGCGCGCCCCAGACCTCTGGACCACCCTTCCCAGGATATCTGTACGAAACTCCGGCTTCACTCGCGTGCGTTTACCATCTTGTTTGGGCTTCGCAAGGTTGTAATCCGAACATTGTCACCGCGAATCCAAACGGGGGCAGCCGGGCCATCGCCGTAGTGGATGCATATGACGACCCCAACGCTTTCGCCGATCTGCAGGCATTTTCGGCGCAGTTCGGGGTCCGGGCGCCAAACCCCACCAGTTTTCAAGTGGTGTACGCACCCCTGGGCGGAGCCACTCCAGGCTCATGCACCGGGCCGGCGACGCAACCTCCGAACGCTGCGCCTTACGGCTGGGACGTCGAAGAGTCGGTGGACGTTCAATATGCCCATGCCATGGCGCCAAGGGCTACCCTCTTCCTGGTTGAAGCGCAGTCCAATTATGACACTGACCTCGATTGCGCTGTGACCGTGGCCAGCAGTCTGGTGGCGCGTGCGGGCGGAGGAGAAGTTTCCATGAGCTGGGGTGGTACCGAGTTCCCTGAAGAAACGGCCTCCGACCCCATTTTTACGACGCACGGCGTGGTCTATCTTGCTGCGACGGGCGACGACCCGGGGGTCATCTATCCCAGCGCTTCGCCCTACGTGGTTGCGGTGGGAGGCACGTCCCTCAGCACCAATTTCAACACCGGAAACTTTGAGTTTGAAAATTCCTGGCAGGAGGGAGGGGGCGGCGCCAGCGCCTTTGAGTCGAGGCCGAGCTACCAGGATCGCATCGCCAGGCTTGTGGGCACTCAACGTGGCGTTCCAGATGTCTCGGCCGACGCCAATCCAATCACAGGCGTTTGGGTTGCGGACTCTCTGGTATACGGCCCAGGGACTTGGTACATCGTCGGCGGCACCAGCTTAGCCGCGCCCACCGTGGCCGGTATCGTCAATGCGGCGGGTAGTTTTGCACCCTCCTCCGCGTCCGAACTCAACACGGTCTACCGGGCTCCCTTCGGGTTTAATGACATTACAGTCGGAAACTGCGGTCCGTACATGGGCAGCTGGGCCACGCCAGGCTGGGACTCCTGCACCGGCGTTGGCACCCCCGACACATACTTTGGAAAATAAGATTCGGCTGACGGGCGGCAGATCAGAGATGACCACGGTCTGCCGCGCGTTGGCGTACCGGGAGTACGTGGGCCGAATCCTGAGTCCGCTGGAACGGACGAAGGCCCAGGTCCGTCTGCTATGGCCGGGAATGGAAGATTCTTCATTTGTGTCTGCCGGCGATTCACCTCTTCTGATCGATCACCTCATGTTCGTTCTTGAGTGAAAGCACTCTTCAGCCCCGCCAGTGCGGCCGTGAACTATCGCATTCTCTGAGAAGGCGTATCCCGAGGGCGCAACGGCCAAGTCGATGCGACCAACAGGGAGCAGCGACCTTGAAGTGAGGTTTGAGAGGACACAGTATCTCAGAAAATGCCGTCGCTGCCGACTTTCCGATTTGTCAATACACGTCGCGGTGGTAGCGATGCTGGTCCTTCATGGCGTGGACATACTCCTCGGCCGCCTGGGCGGACAAGCGGCCCTGCCTTTCAACGATCGATTGCAGCGTAGTGTGGACATCCTTTGCCATCCGGGAGGCGTCGCCGCAGACATAGAGGCTGGCACCGTCTTCGAGCCAACTCCAGAAAATTGGCGCATGTTCGAGCATTTTGTCCTGCACATAGACTTTGTCCTCCTGGTCGCGCGAGAAAGCAGTGTCCAAGCCGCGTCAGGTGGCCATCCTCGCGCATTGCTCTCAAGCTCCTCGCGGTACAGATAGTCTGTCGTCTGCGCTTCGCTCTCCGAAGAAAAGCCAGTTGCAGCCCTTTCGCGCCCAGGGCGCGGCGCTCATGCAGGAATCCTCGAAACGGCGCAACGCCTGTGCCGGGACCAATCATGATGATCGGCGCATCAGGATCTTGAGGCAGTTTGAACTTCTTGTTGGGCTGGATGTAAATCGGCAGGCGGTCTGAGACGCGTGGCGCGATCCGCAAAGAGCGTTGAGCAAACGCCGCCGCGTTCGCGATCATGCGCTCGATAACGAACGACGGCGACGGTCGTGTGAATTTGACCCTGATGAGCCAAGGGGCTCGATGAGATGGAATAGAGCCTGGGCGTGAGCTTCGGAAGCATTGCTACCAACTCCGCAGGTTCTTCGATGACGCCTGGATACTCGACCAGCAGGTCAATGAGACCGCGGCCATAGACGTATCTCTGCAGCGATTCCTGCTGCTCCGGAACAAGCAGATCGAGAAGCATCGCGCACTTACCCTTCGCCGCGTATTCCTTCACGATCTTCCGGTTCAGAATCGTGATTTGGAGATGGTGAGCCAAAGCGTCGTGCAACGTGGTTTTGCCCGTTTTCCCGCACGGCACCTGTTCATTTCCGTTGAACCGCAGGGTTTGCAGAATCTCGGCAACCAGATTGAGGTCGTTCCGCGGAATCACGCCGCAAGCATCTCCCACCTCGTAATGAAGCCCTGTTCCTTCTATCGAAAACGCCAAATGAAGTGTCGATTTGGTGGATTCGTTATGAGTCAGGTCTCGTTTGTCGACCAATGGAGCTAACAACGGATTGTCGCGAGAAAAACTTGCAGCGGGCTCCGCCTTTGCCGCGGAAGCGGACCGTCCTTCGCCTGCCGGCATGGTTTCCCCATTGCCAGCTGCGGGACCAACAGCATGCCCCGTAGTCTTGTGTCCGGCCGCAACTTCATTCAAACGGGCAATGACCGCAGACTTCCACCGTTCAAACGGCTCGTCCATATCTACGTCGCAATCCACTCGCTCGCTGAGCGGGTTTGCCCCCAGCGCAATGAGTTTCGCGTCTAGATCCTTTCCGAATTTGCAGAAATGCTCGTAGTGTTTGTCCCCCAGCGCCAGGACCGCGTAAGAGAGCCCTTCGAAACGGGGGAAGTGTTCCGAACAGAGCTGCTCATAAAACGGTTGAACTCCGTCCGGCGCGTCCCCGTCTCCATAGGTGCTGGCAAGAATCAGGGCATACTTCTCCGCGGCCAGCGCTGCCGGAGTGTAGCCAACCAGCGTAGAAACGGCAGGTGCGTGACCCTGGGCCTTCAACTCTTTGGCAAGCTTGCGTGCCAGTCCCTCGGCGGTTCCCGATTGCGATGCATAAAGGATGGCAATGCGATGCGATGGTTTGGCCAGTGCAGCGGCAGGGAGGGCAGACGTCGAGAATAATCCCGCAAGCAAGCCGTTGAGCCATGCTCGTTGCTCAGCCGTGAACGGCGCATTTTCTGGAATGAAGGGAACGGTTTCGACCATGGCTACACATGCTCCATCACTTCGCAAAATGATTTCAGCTCGTCGATGTTGTGCCTGCGGCTGAACTCGAGAAACGATTCATCCCCATGGCGACGTTCGGTGTAGGCGCTGAAGAGCCGCCCCATCACTAGCGGCAGTTCGCGAAACGGAATCGCCGAAATGAGTTCGCGCGCCAACCCTTTGTCCTGATCGCAGCCACCGCCGACGACCACCTGATAGCCTTCCTCGCCACCGATCTTTGTGCCCAGGAGGCCGATGTCCCCGATATAGTGTTGGGCGCAGGAGTGAGGGCATCCGGTTACGTGCAGATTGACGGGCTGTTCGATTTTGAACTGTGTATCGAGCCGATTGGCGAGCTCTACGGCATGGGACTTTGTATCGGTGGCCGAATACCGGCAGCCGCGATTCCCTGTACAGGCCACAGTTCCGCGCATCACCGTCCCGGCGGTGCAGTCGAGGCCCGCGGCACGGATGGATGCCAGCGCCTCATCGATCCGTTCGCTGGGTATATTGGGGATCAGCAAATTCTGCCACACAGTAAGCCGCAATTCTCCACTGCCGAACCGATCGGCGGCATCCGCAAGAGCGCGCATTTGCGCGACCGGAAGACGCCCGACGGGGACCGCGATGCCGATGTAGTTAAGGTCGGGCTGGCGTTGCGCGTGGATGCCGATGTGTCCCGTGCGGTCAATGACGCGGCGAGGTTCGCAGTACTCGGCGGCGAACCGGATAAGCGGAAAGGCCAGCAGTTTTTCGGTCTCCGCGAGAAACTTCTCAACACCCCATCGATCGACCAGGTATTTCAACCGCGCCTTTTTTCGGTCCGTGCGGTCGCCGTTTTCATTGAACACACGAATCATGGCGGCTGCGGTAGCTACAGTCTGATCCGGGCGCAGCAGCAAGCCGCAATCCTCGGCGAATTGCTTGTGTCCTGTGATCCCGCAAAGCAGAACGCGAAAATAGACACCTGCCGGCACGTCGTGCCTGTCGCCGACACGCGTGGCAATAAAACCGATGTCGTTGGTGTCGGCAACCACGCCAATAGCGCCGCCGTTGTCGAAAGCAACATTGAACTTGCGCGGCAGTCCATACATGTCGCGTGAATTCAGGATGTAGTAATGGAGCGCCTCGGCCAAAGGAGTAACATCACACAGCTCGGTTGGGTCGATCCCGGTGATGGGCGAGGCAGTAATGTTGCGGATGTTATCCGCACCTGCGCCGCGTGAAGTCATACCCAGCGCGTCAACCTTCTCCAGCACACGAACGATGTTCTTGGGTTGAAATTCGCGGATCTGCAGGTTGGCGCGAGTGGTAATGTCAGCCCGGCCCGAGCCCCACTCCTCAGCCATCGACGCAAGGCCTCGCATCTGTTTTGCCGTAACGATCCCTCCGGGCAGTCGCAGGCGAAGCATGAATGAGTCCTGGGCCGGCGCCACATAGAACAGACCGTGGGATTTGAAACGAAAATTGTCATCCGGCGCGGGCGCGCGATTGTCGTCGGCGTGCGCGACGAGCTTATCCCAGAGATCGAGAGGATTCTGCTCATGCTTCCAGCGTTCTTCTTTGCAAAGCTCTGACACGGGCGTGCCGTGAAATTTCTCGTCTGCAGGTTCCGCCAGATTCACTGTCCCGGAGGCCGGATCGCCGGTGAGCAGACCGTTTGCGGTGAAGCCAACAAACGGCCGCGCGCTACGTTGCATCGCGCCCGCGAAGAAGCCAAGAAGATATTCCTTCTGCTCTGCCGTAAACCCAGCCGAGTTGAGAGATGCCGGTGTTTCCATGCCGAATGTCCTCAAATGAAACCACATCCAAAGCGAATTGGCTGGGACGCTCTCCGGACGCGTTCGCGCCGGATGCGCGAATCGGCGTCGAGACCAGATCGAACACCGCAAGAAATGCGGAGGATTCAAGGCTCATCGCGGAGCGGGGACGTACTTAACTGTCGGAGTGGAGGACCGCTGCACGGCATGGTGCAGGGCTCAGAGGTTAAGAGAAAACTTCGTAGTCTCTCCTATATTCCGATAATAGCGTGCATCCGGGGTGATTGCAATATGGCATTGCGCGCCGGCCGGCGGCTTTGGCGTCAGTTCCCGACATCATCGCCGACTGGCAAGCGACAAAGAACGTTACACTCAATTTCTATTACGCCTACGCACAAGGCAAGACCGTGGTAGCGGCAATCTATCCCACGAACCGGAACACGCAATACGGTTATGTGGAGTTCGTGTATCGCTGGGGACTCGATCAGAAAGGGATGCCGGCCAAATAAACATCGCAAGACTCGTCACGATGCCTCGGGCAAATCCGTAAGAGCTGAAGACGATGCGTCGCTCGTTGCCGATTTTCCGGTTTCTGCAAGACGGCTCTTGCGAAGATCTTCATTGAGAATAATGGCATCGGCGATCTCGCGCATGGATTTGCGGCGCTGCCGGCTTTCGCGCTGCATGGCCCGGTAAGCCGAATCTTCATCGAGTCCGAAGTCGCGCTGCAACACTCCTTTGGCTTTTTCGATGGATTTGCGCGATTCCAGCCGATCCGAGAGCTGCAGATTCTCGGTTTCCAGCCGCGCCCGCTCAAGCTCCGCGCCCACCATATGGCCGATGGCGGTAAGAAGGCGGACTTCGTTTTCCGTGTGGTAATAGGGCTTTCGATGCTGGAGATTGATTACCCCGACCAGCTTGCTGCGGCAAAGGATTGGCACTGAGAGAAAGGCTTCAAACGTGTCTTCGGGCAAATCTTTGAAGCGCTTGAATCGCGGATCTTTCAATGCCTTGGCGGGAATGGCGACGGGTTCACGATGCCAGCCAACCCAACCTGTGATTCCCTGGCCAAGCCAGAGACCCAGGTGGTCGACGACGTCCGAATGCGGATTCTTCGACGCGCGAAGCACCAGTTGATCGTTTTCGAGAACATAGACAAAGCAGGAATCGCATTTGATTAGAGAGCTGGCAAAATCCACGATGCGATCGAGGACCGTGTGAAGAGGGTCCGACGCCGCCATGCGGCTTCCAATTTCATGAAGAATGTCCACGCCGGAGAGTGCGGGCTTTTGCGTGGGCGAGGCGGTGGGTTCACCTCGCAGAAGCGGGCTGACGGGAGGAGGTGGGATGCGAGGCACGTGGAGCGCGGCCGCCGAGCGCTTTTGCTCCAGGAGAGCACTGGCGTTCTGCGAAATCTCCTTGATGAGGAAGCCCATTTTCGATTGGGTCGGCTCATAATCCGGCGTCAACGCGTAGAGGGAGAGTCCTTCTGTCGTACTCGGCCCAATAGACCCAATGACCGTAGAGCGGAGTCCTTCGTAAAGTGCCTCGGCGTAGCCCATCCTATCCGCCATGAGAAACAGATGTGCGACCTGTCCTGCGTTCATGAAGAGAATGACATCGACATGCCCATGGGCGAGAGCGAGGACAGCCTCGCGCAACGGTTGAACGTCCTCAGGCAATGCCCATTGATAAACCATGAGCCGGGTAATAGAGACGCTTTTCTCGGCAAGTGCAGTCAGTAGCTCGGGGTTTGATGTGCCGTATTCCTGTACAGCGATATCCATACCTTGAAGAGAAGACCCGAGCTTGGCCTCCAATGCGGACATCAGTGAGCGCCAGGTGAACGGCTCCGGCGCGACGACAGTTATGGGAATATTCAGCTCGCGGAGCGCGCTCGAGGATTTAGGGCCTCGGGCCGCAATTTTGACCGAACGAAGAGCCGCGAGGAATTCCTCGCGGTCGTACTGCTCGGAGACGGTTTTGACGAGAGTGCGGACCCCGACCCCGGTAGTGAAGATCACCAGGTCAAATGCGCCACGCAGTAAGGCTTCGGTGAATTCGACAATGGGCTGATTGGAGTCGAGGGGAATCTCGCGCATGGCAGGGGCGGTCAGAGGCTCACCGCCGTATGTGCGGATGAGCTTTGCAACTTCAACCGAGCGGCGCGATTCAAGGGATAGAACTCGCAAGCCGTCGAAATTCGCCGCTGACATGTTGCTTCTCCGCAGACCAGATTGCAAAGCAACTCTGGATGGTTGCGCCGACAGGTAAAGGCGGAACCCGGCGCAGAGTCTAAGTGCACGGAGGCAACATTGCACATCGCACTTCGTGCAGAATTGAGGCTATCTCAACACCGGCGTTCATGGTTCATCGGCATCTGGCGAGAAATGTAAACAACCCTCCAACCAATACAGAAATGAACTGGAAAATGTGTCGCCGCATTGCATCGGGCTTAGGCGGGAAAGAGAGCGGCATGGAGTTCGCGGCGGGGATTTATTTCATTCTCAAAGCCTCTCGCTACGTCATGGTATCGAAGGCAATGGAGCACAAGTTGCCGCCTAACTAACATTTAGTCTATCGAGAATGCAATAAAGAACGAATAAGGATTCGCGAAGTCCTGCAAAGAGAATGCATCTCGCACGATTACGCCATTCCACTTGCGCTGCATCCGATTTGCCCTTATCATCAATGCAATTGCTCCGAGCGGAATTGAGCGGCAAAGGTGCTCCATCCGCGATTTGCCGGCTCCGAACGCCGGTAGCTTCCCCAAGCTGGAGTGATTTCCAGTCGGCTCCCCGACGAGCCATCTCTGGCCTAGCCGCCGCAAATAAAAGTCACAAATCTTTACGTGGTCTTGTGCCTGCACTCATCTGTTCAGTGGTTAAGCGGATGTGTGCTCCGGCGCCGGACGATCCCTTTGCGCTGTGCTCGTCAACACGATTCACTAACGCGAATCAACGGAGCTGTGCATGGAACTGCCCCTACTCGAACGAGCGCAGGCAGGCGACGACGCCTTCCTCCTGACCACCGCGGCGAATCCGGCCGGTGAAGTGGTGGCTTCGCTCTGCGGGATCGGCTCCAACATCGTGCTACCGCATCCGCCCGGGCCTGGTGAGCAATACCGCTTTCACTTCGACATGACCAAGTGCATCGGATGCAAGTGCTGCGTTGTGGCCTGCAACGAACAGAATGGCAATCCCGCCGATATTCTCTGGCGACGGGTGGGCGAAATTGAGGGCGGCATTTATCCAGAAACTCTCCGCCACTATCTTTCCATGGGCTGTAACCACTGCCTTGAACCCACCTGCATGACGGGTTGCCCGGTCGATGCCTACTCCAAAGATGGCCCCACTGGAATCGTGCGTCACAGCGCGGACATCTGCATTGGCTGCCAGTACTGCACCTGGAATTGCTCCTATGGTGTGCCGCAGTACAACCCGGAGCGCGGCGTGGTGGGCAAATGCGACATGTGCTACGGAAGGCTGACCCAAGGGCAGAATCCGGCATGTGTTTCCGCCTGCCCTGAAGACGCCATTCGCATTGAAACTGTGCGTGTTGCGGAGTGGCGAGAGGAATACAAAATTGCCGCCAACTCGCCCGGCATGCCCTCCGCCGACGACAGCCTCTCCACCACGCGCATCACGCTTCCCAGCCGCATGCCCCGCGATGTACGCAAAGTCGATCTCAATTGTCTGCGCCCGGAGGAGCCCCACTGGCCATTGATTCTCATGACGGTTCTTACCCAGCTCTCAGCGGGTGCCTTCGCTTCCATTTGGTTGCTGCAGGTTTTCAGCGACCACGCCCATCGCGCAGCCGCGCTGATTGCGTTGCTGGTGGCGACTATGGCCCTCTGTGCCTCCACCCTCCATCTCGGCCGGCCGATTCACGCCGTGCGCGCTCTCAAGATGTGGCGTCGCTCCTGGCTCAGCCGAGAGGTGTTGCTGTTCACGCTATTTGCCTCCGCGGCAACGGCGTACGCCGCGGCCTTGTGGGTGCCTCTATCAGGAACTGTGTTCCTTGGTGGCCTCACCGTTCTATTCGGAATCTGCGGCGTTGGTGCGAGCGCGCACCTTTACCTTGTGCCGGGGCGCCCTGCGTGGAATTCGCCTTTTACCATCCTTGAGTTCTACTTGACCGCTGTTCTGCTCGGCTCGGCAGGCGCGAACGTTTTGACCGGTTCCTCTGCCAGAACGCAAGAGGCAACGATCATCGCCGGTATCGCCACAATGCTTGCAAGCGGGCTTAAGGTCGCCTGGCTGGCCCGATCTGAAGTCCATGAGCGCCGAGGAGCCTACGCGCTTCTCTTCACTGCGCTCTCCAACCTTCTTCTTGTGCGCTTCCTGCTGCTAAGCGGGGGGCTGCTAATGGTGCCCTTCGCGCAATCGCGTTGGACGGCAGTTCCTGTCGCTCTTGCACTGATTGCCGGCGAGTTTGTTAGCCGCTATCTGTTTTTCGTCAGCGTCGTTCCAACAAACATAGCCACCGAATATCTTTCCGTGGAGGTCGCGTGAGTTTCGCGAACTGGCTGGCACGGAAGAGCGGATTGGATATCCTCTCAGCAAAATACAGTTACGGCGAAGATCCGGTCCTCGGATTCACTTCTGCGCGCAAGCATGCCGATCATTGGGTCAACAGTACCTGCGGATACTGCTCTGTTGGCTGCGGAATGCAACTGGGTGTGCGCGACGGCAAAGTGGTCAGCGTACGCGGCAACCCCTATCACCCGGTCAACTCCGGCAAACTCTGCCCCAAAGGCCTGGCCGAGCACTATGCAATCGACGCTGAAGACCGCGCCAGGTATCCACTGCTGCGCAAAGATGGCCAGTTCACTCGCATTGGTTGGGACGAATCCATCGATACTCTTGTGGAGCGATTTCGTCAGGTGCAACGAAAGTATGGGCCGGAATCTCTCGGCATCGTAAGCACCGGCCAGTTGGTGACTGAGGAGTTCTACGCTCTGGGCAAGCTGGTGCAGTTGGGGTTTGGCACCAACAACTACGACGGCAATACCACTCTCTGCATGTCCACCGCGGTCGCTGGTTACAAACGATCCTTCGGCAGCGATGGTCCTCCCGGCGCTTATGAAGACTTGGAGACAGCCGATGTGATTCTGCTTATCGGCGCCAACATCGCAGAGAATCATCCCATCCTGTGCACGCGTTTGGAAGCCAATACCGCTAAGACCCTGATCGTGGTCGATCCGCGCGTCACCAAGACAGCGATGATGGCCGACCTCTACCTGCCGTTGAAGCCGCGATCCGATCTCGCCCTCATCAACGCCATCCTGCGTATCCTCATCGACGAAGAACTATACGACAAAGATTATATCGGGCAACATACAACCGGTTTCGCAGGACTGCGCGCCTCGCTTGAGCCTTACACCGTGGACTACGCCGCGAACATTACCGGCCTCTCTCCAGAGCTGATTCGAAGGACCGCGCTGCTCTACGGAAACGCCAAGGCTGCATTTATCGGCTGGACGATGGGCGTCAACCACAGCACCAAAGGCACTGAGACGGTGAATGCCATCAACAACCTTGCGCTGATCACGGGCAATATCGGTCGTTCCGGCGCTTCACCTTTTTCCATCACCGGACAATGCAACGCCATGGGCACGCGCGAGGCCGGCTTCTCTTCTTCGCTTCCTGGCTATCGCAAGTTCGAGTCGGAACAGGATCGAGAGGAGCTTGCGCGGCTGTGGGATCTGCCGGTCGATCGCATTCCCACAAAGCGCGGCCTTGCCTATCCGGACATCATCGAAGCCGCCGTAGCCAGAAAGATTCGCGCGCTCTGGATCATCGGCACTAATCCGCTGGTCTCCTTTCCCAACATCGACGTGCTCAAGCAGGGTCTCGGGAATCTGGATTTTCTGGTCGTGCAGGATGGTTTTCATCCGACACCAACCACTGAGCTGGCGGATCTGGTTCTGCCCGCAGCCATCTGGGGCGAGAAGGAGGGGACCTATACCAACTCCGAGCGCCGCGTGAGCAAAGTGAACGCAGCAGTGAACCCGCCAGGGGAAGCGCGTAGCGATTTCGGCATCTTTCTCGCGGTTGCCGAACGCCTCGGCTGCCGTGAAGAGATCTTTCCCGGTTGGCGAGGACCGGCGGATGCTTTCGACGAATGGCGTCGCATTTCCGCGGGACGGCTCTGCGATTACTCCGGCATCACCTACGCCGCGCTGGAGACAACCTGCGGAATCCAGTGGCCATTTCCAGCGGACGCGTCCGCGAAGCCGTCGGCAGCGCGCAGGCTTTATACCGATGGTCAATTTCAGACGGATGACGGCCGGGCCCGCCTTCTGCCTACGCAATGGGCGCCGTTTCCCGAGCAGCCGCACCCGGAATTCCCCTTGATCCTCAACACCGGGCGCACCGTTGAGCACTGGCACACGCGCACCAAAACCGGCAGCATCTCCATCCTTCAGCGAATGTCTCCGCGCGCCTGGCTGGAGATGAATCCGGTAGACGCCGCGAAACTTGGCCTGCGGCCGCACGATCGCGTCGAGGTGATCTCCGCGCGCGGCCGGGTCAGCAAAGTTGAGCTGCGCATCACAGAGATCGTCGCGCCAGGACAGGTCTTTCTTCCTTTTCACTTTGTCGAAAGCAACGCCAATCAGATTACGCAGAGCGCCTTCGATCCCATCTCGCGCGAGCCCAATTACAAGCAATGCGCGGTTAGAGTCGAAAAATCGTCCACCGTGCACGCCTAGCCCCAGTCTCAAATGCACCACACTTCCAATTGAAGGACGGATTACTTCATGACTACGAACAAGGTCGAACAACTCATCATAGCCACACTGGGTTTCTTCTGGTGCTTTCTCATGTGGTTCTCGACTGCTGCATTCAGCCCGAGCATCGCTGCCAATTATCACCTCAACATCGAGGCTCTCGGTCTTCTGGCAAGTTCGGCAATATGGATGGCGCCGGTCGGCCGGATCGTCGCGGGATGGGCCTCCGACCGCTTCGGAGCTCCGCGCACATTCGCACTCATCCTGGCAGGTTGCGGAGTCATGTCGATCGCGTCTGCATTCACCACCGATTACAGGGTTCTCTTTATTGAGCGGATCGTGGTGGCGATTGCGGGCGTATCTTTCGTAGTCGGCATACAGCACGTCGCCCAGTGGTTCAACGCCGATGAGATTGGCACCGCGGAAGGGCTCTATGCCGGCACCGGAAATGCGGGCGCGGGCGTAGGCGCACTTTTCCTGCCGCGCATCTTCGGTACGGATTATCACAGCGCATTCCTTTGGCTCGGCGTATTCGCCATCGCCATTGCAGGTTGGTATCTATTGCGCGGCAGCGCCGCCATAACGACGGAACAGCGTGATCTGGTACGTCAACGCAGCAATCTGCGCGACACGGTATTCGTATGGAGCCGCTACATCGCCATCGCATTAATGCTCGCTTATGCAATGTCATTCGGTCTCGAGATTGCCATGAATGCTTGGCTGCCTGGCTATTTCACTCGCGGCTTTCATCAGGAGATTCTCGCTCTCGGCTTTACCGGAGTGGCTGGGATTCAGATCGCGGCGGGGACCTTCGCGGCAGTGGGGTCCTTTACCGCATCGCTCTTCCGTCCCTTTGCCGGATTCATGTCAGACCTCTTCCAGCGCAGAAATTGGACGCCCCTGCCAATTATCGCCAAGAGCCTTCCCTACGCGCCGCGTCTGCACTGGCTGGCCATCTCGCTTGTCTTGATCACCATGGCCATGGCAGGAATGACGATTGCCGGCATCTTCGGCTCTCTGCATCTTTCCGTGGCGGTTCTCGTGGCATTGGGCGTGTTCATTTCCTTTGGGACCGGAGGAACTTTCGCCCTGGTGCCGCTGCTCTTTCCCGATCGCCCAGGCGCCGCCGCGGGATTCATTGGAGGAGTTTCAACCACAGCCGGTATCGTGTACCCACTGGTTTTCGCAGGAGGCACGAACATCCATCTGGGTTATTCTCTCGTTGCCCTCTACATGTTTCTTCCCTTTGTCCTGTTCTACTTTTGGGCTGCGCGTTACGAGCGTCATCCAGAAGAACACGGCATCCTTTCCAGTACGCTCGCTCCGGAAGAAGCCTGACTCGATGCCCACAACCAACAAAATGAATTGCGAGGTTCATCATGAATATTCCTTCTTTGCCGGATAAAGCTGCTCTCCATGAACCCTGGTACAAGTACGGCGTCGCCGTCCTCCTACTCGAGATGGTGGCGGCCATTGCCGTGAGCGGCTATTCGCTTTATATGACCTTCCATGGAATTGGGGGATTTCCCGGCAAGCATTAGCTCCCCCTTTTCCAGGGCAAGCGTATCCCGAGAATGCTCGAAAAGAGAGCGCTGCGCCGGTGACAAATCTGTACACCCGGCACCATGCAGCAAGTTCCATGCGGTTCCTGCGGCGCCTTCGAAGAGGATTTCCTTCATCGAAGACGCCGCATGCATCTCTTGCGTTAAAGTCAACGCGCAGCAAGCACCTCTCCGCGTTCTTGCTGTATGTCGCACGAAGCGGAATTCAGGCCAATGGGTTTCGTCTCGTCGAAGGAATGCCCGGTCAACAACCCCAGGACAAACCATGCAAATGCGGCTGCACCGATGGAGAATACGATGTCTCCGGGTACGCGCATCCAGCGGAGCGTCTGCATCGAGCCGGATTGCATGAACTCGGCAGACCGCGCATACCATGTACCGTGCTGGATAGATGCCCAGGCCTGAAGCAGCCCGACCGGCAGCAAGCTGAGGACAGACATGAGGGCCAGGCCAACATTGAGAGACCAGAAAGAAAGCTTCAAAACACCCTGCTTCCACAGACGGCCTGGATTCAAAGCGCGAAGGCAAAAGAGGGTCAGACCCAGGCCCAGCATTCCGTAGACGCCAAACAACGCGGTGTGGCCGTGAAGCGGCGTGAGGTTGAGGCCCTGCACGTAATACAGGGAGATGGGCGGGTTGATCAGGAAGCCGAACAATCCGGCTCCAACCATGTTCCAGAATGCAACCGCGACAAAGAAATAGATGGGCCACTTGTAATTCGCAATCCATGGCGACTTCTTCGTGGGCTGCGCAATGCGTAGGTTGTCCCATGCCTCATAACCAATCAGCGCGAGTGGCACCACTTCAAACGCACTGAAAATCGCACCGAGGCCGATCACTGCGGGCGTGGCGCCCGCGAAGTAGAGGTGATGGAAGGTGCCGATGATCCCACCCGAAAGGAAGATCGTCGTCGAAAAGAGTGCGGCTCTGGTCGCGGTACGAATCTCGATCAGCTTCAGGCGTGTGAACAGGAACCCAATGACAACAGTGGCAAATACTTCAAAAAATCCTTCCACCCAGAGGTGGACAACCCACCAGCGCCAGTATTCTTCCGTGACAAGATTGCTTCGTTGACCGTACATGAGACCGGCTGCGTAGAAAAGCGGAATGGCGATGCTCGAGATGAGGAAAAGCATCAGTAGCGACCGATCCTCGCTTTTGCGAACGAGTGCAGGTTTGAGGACCGCAACCATAAGGACAAGCCATAGAACGAGGCCAACAAACAATAGAATCTGCCAGAATCTGCCCAGATCGACATATTCATAACCTTGACTACCAAACCAGAACCACATGTTGCCGAGGCGCTGCTGGATGCCCATCCATTCGCCGGCAAGCGAGCCGCCGACCACAAGTATCAGCGCACCAAAGAGCACGTTGACACCCAGGCGTTGGAACTTCGGCTCGTGTCCACTAACCGCCGGACCGACGTAGAGTCCGGTCGCCAGCCAGGATGTAGCAATCCAGAAGATTGCGAGCTGCAGATGCCAGGTACGTGTGACGGCGTAGGGCAAATAGCGATCCAGAGGAAAGCCGTAGAATCCGTGCCCCTCGACTCCGTAATGTGCGGTCAGCACGCCCATCAGGATTTGCACACCCCACAGAGCCATCACGACAAAGAAGTACTTCATCGTGGCGCGCTGCGACGGGGTTGGTTTGAAAGCAAGGAATGGGTCCTTTTCCGGATATGGCCCATGGACAACAACCTTCTCCTGCGATGCGTACCACCAGACGAGACCGCCGATGCCGGCCAGCAAGCCCACAAAGCTGATGACGCTCCACAGCACCGCGCCCGAAGTTGGCTCGTTGCCAACCAGGGATTCATGCGGCCAATTATTCGTGTACGTTGTTGTCGATCCCGGGCGCTCCGTACTGGCGGCCCATGAGGTCCACCAGAAGAATGCCGCGAGCTGCTTTTGTTTAACTGTATCTGTGAGGGCGCCTTGCGGAATGGCATACGCCGTACGCCCTGCGGCGAAGATATTTGAGTAATATGCCGCCAATTGCTGAAACGCAGCGGCGCGATCTTCATCGATCGTCACTCGGTTGCGCGCTGCATCGTAGGTGTTCGTCCGCATCTCGCGGATGAGTCGAGCCTTGAAAACAGCCTGTTGATCCTGGCCGAGGGCCGCGAAGTCGCGTGCTCCGGCGCTGGCCGCCCAATTGTTGAGCAGAATCTCCGACTCGCGATGCAACCAATCGGCGCTCCAATCGGGAGCGACATATGCGCCGTGGCCCCAGACTGTACCGATCTCCTGGCCGCCGATGGATTGCCATACACCCTGACCATTGGTGATGGTCGTGCCGGTAAAGAGAAGTTGTCCGTCGGTCGTGTAAACATCCGGGAGGGGCGGAGCCTGGCTGATCATCTTTCGCCCCACCCCGCCTAAGACCGCAAAAGATCCGATGATGACGATGGCCAGCGCCACCCAATAACGCTTGTAGGACATTGCTTTCCTCGATTCAAACTGAAAATTGCGTATGCGTACTGCTATTCGTCACACTAATTCGAGGCAGATGAGAATTCAGGGACTTTAGTCACAGGCCGGCGAAATCGCGGCAGTGGATCCCGGATTCGCGCAGCCGAGGCTGTGTTTTGGCGCTTTGATGCCGGCAATCGGGAAAGGCTGATAGAGTTTTCAATGTTCCGTACTGCAGGTGGAAGCAACGCTTGTAACGCGGTTTCACACCGAATTCCCCTCGGGGTAAAACTCCATGTCGTTTCGCTCAGTGTTCATCGCAGTCGTGGCTGCTTTCGCGCTCATTCTCGCGGCCTTCCTCATCAACCGCGCCCGCCCCAAGGTTGAGATTGAGCAGCCCACGGCCGCCTTCGTCCGGGCGTCAGGCAAGTGTGCGGAATGCCATGCGCGCCTGCAGTATTCAGTGGTGCACGAGTACGAGATGTCTGCCCATGCCAGAAAAGGCGTGACCTGCCTGGACTGCCATCAGCCGACGGCCAACCAGAAGAAGGTCGATCACCACGCCTTCGTGATCAGCGCCCACCTTACTGCCGGCAACTGCCGCTCCTGCCACGAAGGCATCTATGAGGAGTTTCTCCGCAGCCGGCATGCCGCTCCGAGCTGGGCAGCCGTCCATGGAGAACAGGGACTCACTCCGGAAGAGATCTCCTATAGCGAAACCTACCAACCGGGTGGCGTCAAACGTCCACCAAACCCACTGACCCTACCCGAAGGCCATCCAGCCATTACATCAGGCTGCGAACAGTGCCACTCCGTCGGCAAGCCCAATGACGACGGCACCATCGGCACTTGCACAGAATGTCACTCACGCCACACCAGTTCGGTCGCTCTTGCCCGGCTGCCCACCACGTGCGGCCAGTGCCACATGGGCCCCGACCACTCCCAGATGGAGATATACGACGAATCCAAGCACGGCGTCATGTTCGCCGCACAGCGCAATCTCCTGCGTCTCGATGCCGATCCTCGTACGCTTACCACGCGCGATATGTTTGTTCCCACTTGCGCCACATGTCATATGAGCGGCATCAACGGTCTCAAGGTCACACACAACCCCTCCGAGCGTCTGAGTTGGTACCTCGCGGCTGCGGTAAGCACTCATCGGCCAAACTACCTGCAGGCCCAAGTCAACATGAAACAGGTCTGCACGCAGTGCCACACCCAGGCTCTTGTCGATCGGGTTTACTCGCAGGCCGAACAAGTTGTTGCAAGCACCAACGCAAAAGTTCTCGCCGCCAAGGCCATCATGGACGGCCTGCACAAGGACGGCGTCCTTTCCGGCCCGCCACTCAGCCAGCCTATCGATTTCACCTACTTCAACCTCTGGCACTACGACGGCCGTACCAGCAAACATGGCGCCTTCATGGGCGGAGCCGATTTCGTTCAATGGCACGGCAATTACGCCCTGCTGGAGCACACCGTCGAACTCCAACACGAAGCTGACGAACTGCGGAGAGAGCATGCTCACAAATAACCTGCTCCCCCGCATTCAGGCAATTGTGGCCGACCCTCGTCATTCGTGGGCGCACGACGCCCAGCTTTGGGTCGAAATGTTTGTTACAGTGAACCTCGGTATTCTTGCGGCGGATATTTACCTTGCTCACTCGGTGAACAACTTTGAGAAGGCCGCGGAGTACATTCCGCTCTACTTCTCCATTGGGGCACCTTTAGTGCTTTGCATAGTGATCGTCTTGCGCTGGATTTGGAGATTGGAAGCGCCGTGGCGGGACGTCGGCGATCTGATTGGCTGGGTCTCCATTCTGGTCGGGTTGGCGGGTGTACTCTTCCACCTTGAGAGCCGGTTCTTTCTTGACCGAACGCTCAAGAGCCTCACCTACGCAGCACCGTTCGCGGCTCCATTGGCATACACCGGACTTGGCTTTCTGCTGCTGGTCAATCGCATGGTGGTTGCACGCAGCGCGGAGTGGGCCCGCTGGATCATCTTCCTCGCACTGGGCGGCTTCTTCGGTAACTTCGTACTTTCACTGACCGACCATGCATCCAACGGATTCTTTGCAAATTCCGAATGGATTCCCGTGTTTTCGTCTGCATTAGCAACGGGATTTCTCATCGTTCCGCTTTTGCTACCGGTCGCGCGCCGCTACCTCGATCTCTGTTTACTGGTCATGTTTGTTCAGGCACTTGTCGGAGTGCTGGGCTTCTGGTTTCACATGCGCGCAAACCTTGTGGAACCCGGCCATGATCTTTTCGACAAACTCGTGAATGGCGCACCCCCTATGGCTCCGCTGCTGTTCCCGAACCTCGTTGGACTGGCGCTAATTGGAATGTGGTCGCTCATTCCGCATTTGCCGGAAGGTGCCGCTGGAAAGTCATGGCTTGGAGCTGGCTATACATGGGCCCATCCCGTTGATGCTGAACGGTCCGCGATCGACTAAGTCGCGTTCGAGAGCGCCGATTGTCATGTCATTGGTGGATTCTGTTAAGCCAGAGATGGTTCACCCCCGCTCTTAATGGCGAACGCGGAGCGGCCGAGAAGAAAAGTCAGCACAATGTTGACCGCGAACACCAACACCCCGCTCAACTCCAGCATCCCGGAGATCGGCAGCGTCTTCCATGCGAAGGGCAGAAGCCCTTCGTATGCCAGAGGCTCCGATAAGACGCGAAGAGTGCATCCGGTCTGTAGAAGCATGAGACTTATAAACATCAGTCGTTTGCTGAAGATCGAGTAGATGCCGGCGAAATGCGGCAAGATGCGCGGACCAATAGCAAAAACCATGGTGGCGTCGAATCCGACCGTGAGCGCGTGCCGAGAAGCGCCCCAGATGCCTCCGTGCTGGTCGGCGATTGCGGCCCAGATACTCATTAAGCCGGCAATTACCAGCCATGCGTAGGCAAGCCGGATGAACGAAGGAAAACTGGGATGAATGCCCTGGTCCTTGGCCGAGCCGTGAGGATGCTGCGTCAGACGCAATGCGAATCCGATTGCGACTGCACTTGAAGCAAGCACGATTGTCGCCGCGACGGTCCAGCCAAAGACGCCGAAAAGAACGCCAATCAGGTCCAGGATCAAAGCAGTGCAAAACACTGGCGCGCTCGGCCGGGCAATCGCGAGGAAGGTAGGCAGCCAACGCGCAGAGAATCCCCAGACAACGGGGACGAGGAATCCCCAGGCAAGCAGTACCAGGTACTTCTGGTCTAGGGCGTGTGGAAAAGCGAGAAGCGTTCCATTGACTGCCAGGCGCAGGCATTCAACGAAGTTGAAGACGACCAAAGCTGCGAGCCCGGCGGTTCCCATCAACACGGAGACCATCCACAACTCCATTCGCGGCTTTGCACGCTTGCTTTGCGGCCGCTCGGGCAGCTTGTGCTGTGATGCGGCCGCGATGAACAAGAGGACTGCGATCAATTCAAATCCGGCAGAGATCGGGAACACCAAGCGCCAATGCCAGCCGTAAATGCTTGCAGTCCATCGCATCGCAACACCTGAGGTCCATAGAACGAAGCATGTCAATGGAATCCTGACCACCGACCGCCCATGCGAGGGCTGCGAATAGAATCCGATTCCGAGAATGAAGCTCCCGATCCAGCCGAATACCTGCGCATGTCCGTGACCCTGGATCCACGCCGCCGGCAGACTGGCGAGTCCGTGATGCGTGCTGATCGCCATCAGGTTTGAAAAGCCGAGCAATGTACCCGGCAACGCCATGAAGAAAATGCCGGCCAGAATCCACGCTCGCAACATCAGGCTTTTCAGTCGTTCGCAATCAACGATGGCTCGCATCGAATCGGCTGAGTCCGGCCGAGGAGCCGTTTTGGTCTTTGCGATGGCAGTCATATTTACCTCCGTTGATTCAACGCGGATTCCATCTCGATTGCGCGTGGAAACAGAATGTCGTCTTCGAGATGCACATGCTGCCGCAGATTGCGCTCAAACTGATTGAGCCCGGCGTAGAGCGCGACGAGTGTGGGGCATGCCCATGCCGGAGTCTTGAATTCGTTCGTCATTCTGCGCAACCTCGACACGAGACCTTCGGCCGATTCGTGTTCTCGGACCATCATGGAAACCGGTTGGGCGACCGTCTGGAAGCAGGCGTGTGCCGATGAAACGAACCCGACGGTCTCTTCTTCCATTTGCGCAATGAAAGGGAACAAAACCTGTTCTTCTTTCTGAAGGTAAGCGAACATTTCGGCGTTCAGCGCGCCCAGCAAGTTCTCGACCTCCTTCAACTCGGGCGCGCGATCGCCGTGTTTGCCAGTGAGCTTGTGCGCCATCTCAACCAACCGCGGTAGCTCGCAACGAACGTACTGATGATGGCTGCGGACAATGTGCTGGATCAGGCGGCTCATGGAATAGCTCGCGAGATCCGCGGGCTCGGCCCCAGGTTCATTTGCTGCGGCGTCGGAAAGTTTTTCGAGCACCTGGTCGACCGAGAGCTGCAACTCCGCGCAAGCCTGTTTGAGTGATTCGTCGGCGCGCGAACAGAGGTCGATGTCAAAACGCTGCAAAACGGCCGCTGCGGACGACTGGTTTGAAACAATCTCCCGGATGGACTGTGTCAAGGTTGGCATAAACATTCTCCACCTTTAACGGTAGAGAATGGTGCGAACGCGCACAGTAACTTATGTCACTCCCACCCCAATGACGAAGACCTGTCATTGGGGGCCCCGGCTTCTGCATGGCGAGATAGTCTATGAATTCGATTCGAGCAGCGCGCTTAAGCCCTTCATATCCTTGACCACAATCTGCCTGGCGTCCACGTCCAATAATCCCTCGGCCTGGAGCCGCATGAGGTTCCGGGAGATCAGTTCGCGGACCGTTCCAAGCTGATTGGCGAGTTCCTGATGGGTTGTCGGCAGTTGAAACTCGATTCCGAGAGAGCACTGTTTACCCTCGTTTTGCGCGAGTTTGAGAAGCGCCGATATGAGACGCTGGCGGATCGTCGTGAACGATAGCTCCTCGATGATCCCAACGAGCCGCCGCAATCGGGATCCGACCACTTGCAGCACTTTGAGTGCTACTTCAGGGTGCTCCATGCAGTACGCCTGAAAATCGCGCCGCGAGATGAACGCAATTTCCGCATCCTCGATCGCAACCGCGGAGGCTGGAAATGGGCCGCCATCGAATACCGGCAATTCCGCGACTGATTCGCCCGGAACGTTTACCGCAAGAACCTGCTCACGGCCGCTGATGGATGACTTGAAAATGCGGACTTTGCCCTGCGCGATGATATGCAACCCGTTGCACGGCTCGCCCTCTGAAAAGAGCAACTCTCCGGTGCTGAATAGTTTACGGACAGTTCGCGCAGCCAGCATCTTCAACTCCGTAGGCGTGAGACTCGACAAGAGTGCGGTTTTCCCAAGTGCGGTAGCGAGATCGGTGCGTTCAGCGGTCACTCGGGAATTCTACGGCATTATCGGGAAACTTGCGTCATCTTTGGTCTCGTGCAGGGTTGCCGCTCCCTGTTTGACGCGTCGACTCATGGGGCCGGAGCTTCGCGGTGCAGCAATCCCGACAATGCAACGCAGCCTGGGACTTTGGTCACTGCATCTGCCCGCTTCAGGCTGTCTCATAGGTTCATGAACCCGCAGATCAACACGACCGACTTCAACGAACGTCCGTTCATTGCAATCTGGGAAGTGACTCAGGCATGCGACCTCGCCTGTGTGCACTGCCGCGCATCCGCCCAGCCGGACCACAGCCCCATGGAGCTCAGCACAGATGAGGGTAAACATCTGATCGACCAGATCGCGGCCTTGAAGGTTCCGGTCTTTGTATTGACAGGCGGCGACCCGATTAAACGGCCTGATCTTTTTGAACTGATCGCTCATGCCCGCTCGGTTGGAGTCAGAGTCTCTCTGACGCCGAGCGCCACGCCTTTGTTGACGAAGGAAGTAATTGTCAGACTCAAAGAGGCTGGCCTTGCCAGGTTGGCCGTGAGCATGGATGGCGCCAGCGCCGAAACCCACGATGCATTTCGCGGGATGAGCGGGTCATTCGTGCGAACGCTTGATGCAGTGCGCTGGGCCAATGAGATTGGCCTGCCGGTGCAGATCAACACCACCTTCAGCCGCAGGAACATCAATGAGATTGACAGCATTGTTGCGTTGACGGAGAAGCTGAAGATCACGCTCTGGAGCGTTTTCTTCCTCGTTCCTACGGGACGTGGAAAGTTGAACGACCTACTGATTGCAGAGGAATTCGAAGCGGTCTTTGCGAAGGTTTATAGTCTCTCGAAGACCGCCAGCTTCGACATCAAAACGACCGAGGCACAGCACTACAGGCGCTTTCTTTTGCAGCAACGGGTCTCTGAACGCAAGTTGGGGATCGACTTCGCTTTACAGCACGAGAAAACTGTTGACGCGATTGGGCGCGCACCGCGCGGTCTCAACGACGGAAAGGGATTTGTCTTTATCTCGCACAAGGGAGAAGTCTTCCCGAGCGGCTTTCTTCCCGTTGCGGCCGGCAATGTTCGCGAGCAGGAATTGTCCGCGATTTATCGTGGATCCCCACTGTTCCGCAATTTGCGCAACACATCGAAGTTAGAGGGGAAGTGCGGCTCCTGCGAATTCAAAGAAATCTGCGGTGGATCGCGCGCCCGCGCGTTTGCTCTGACTGGAAACCCGCACGCCGAAGAGCCCTGCTGCTCATATGTCCCAAGGGGCTACGCGCAGCCGACACCGCAGCTGAAGACAGCAACAACACTCCATGTTCTTCAGGGCGTGAGATTCGCAAACGTTGCGGATGAAGGACAATAAGTGAAGGGAAGAATTAGTGGGGTTCGTGATGGCGATTCAGATTGGCGCGAAGCACGACAGCAGTTTTGACGACCCGATCGGCATGCTCAAAGACTGCCACAGACGGATCGAGAGCTTCCTCGGCATTCTTTGTGTTGTGGTCGATCGAGCGCAAGGCAGGAGACTTACCGAGGAGGAACGCGATGCGGTGAAGGCTACCCTCCAGTACTTCCAAACTGGCGGACGACGCCACACAGCGGATGAGGAAGAATCGCTCTTGCCACGACTGCGCAAGTCCGATGCAAAATCCTTCGAGCAAATCGACCGGCTTGAGGACGATCATCACGAGGCAAACGAACTGCACTGCTCGGTGGAGCGGCTGTACACAGTCTGGATTGAATCAGGCAGCTTGGGCACGGAAGATGCGCGACTCTTGCATTCCCACGATCGGCGCTGGACCTGCGGACAAGTTTCTTCTTCCCTTCCTGCTTGTGAATTGACGTGATGGTTGCTGAGCCCATGTCAAGTTGAACTTCTACCTAAGCGCAAGCCTAGGCGAACAATACGGAGGTCTCAGCGACTTTGGTCACACAGATACCTCCAATAGTTTTTGGCATATTGAGCCTCCGAGTGACCAAAGTCGCTGTGGCGGACAATGCGATCTCTGTAAATTGGGGTTCAGGGAGATCGAAATGACCGCAACCACACAAACCGTCCGCGAAATCGCGCTGGAACAGCCCACTGCAATCCGCGTCTTTGAACAATTTGGAATCGACTACTGTTGCGGGGGCCGCAAGCCTCTGGCAGAGGCATGCGCCGCCCGGAACCTTGAAATTGACTCAGTTATTGCGGCTCTGGAAGAGGCTGAAAAGAAGCCTGGGACTGATGTCGAGAACTGGGCTGAGAAATCGTTGGAGAATTTGAGTTCGTACATCGTAACGAAACATCACGCATACGTGAAACGTGAACTGCCGCGACTGGCCCAGCTGGCTCAGAAGGTTGTGAATCGCCACGGCTCCACGAAACTGGAGTTGCCGGCGATCGCCAACACGCTCATGCAATTGGACGAAGAACTCACCCAACATCTGGCAAAGGAGGAAGCCGTCCTGTTCCCCTACATCGCTGGCCTGGAGCGGACCGTTTCCATTGGAACCCCGAGGCCCCGTAGTTGCTTCGGTACAGTTGCGAATCCAATCGCGATGATGACGCAGGAACACGATGCTGCGGGCGCCCTAACTTCTGAAATCCGCCGCCTTAGCAAAAACTTCACCACCCCAGAGGGCGCCTGCCCTACCTCCCATGCGTTCTATGACGGTTTGAGAGAATTCGAGCAGGACCTGCATCAACATATCCACCTTGAGAACAACATCCTTTTCCCTCGTGCCATCGCACTGGAGACATCCGAGGGTTGCGATGTAACCGGGGGTGAATTCATCGCCTGATTGATGCACGCTCCTTGGAATTGAAGATCAAATGGGCTGCCCCTCGCGCAGCTTATCGAACTCGACGACGAGATCGCGGATTCGGCCCTCGCTGATCAACTCCCGGGGCGTACGTCCCGCGAATGCCTCATGCGGCGACGACGGCCATTCCTTCTCCGTTGGAGCGACGACGTAATCATCCATCTTGGAGAGCAATTCACGAAGGTCTCTTGTTCTTTTGGCCCTTTGGCTAGTTCGCTTGCCGGCCTCCCAATTTTGCATGGTTCGCGCGGTCACAGTCAGTGCTTTTGCCAGTTGGCCTTGGCTGAGTCCGAGCCTTTGTTTCGCCTCGGAGGTGGCGAACTCGTTACCTTCATCTCTGTCGTGCCGAGCGTGGGTCCTGGATGTTCCGCGCTTTCAAGAACTGTTTCAAATGTGGCCAATTGAAAGCCCACTCAGCTTCTCAGAACTTTCGACGTCGGACCATCGTTCCCACGCGGAATGCGAAATCTGAGGAATGCTTTAGAGTGTAGACTACCAGCTTCGACACTCCGCATTGTCGCAGCACGGCCATCGCGCTTCCGACTGATATGGTGGAGGCGGCGGGAGTCGAACCCGCGTCCGAAATCGCTGTCAGCCGGGAGAGTCCATGCTGTGTCCGATTCAATTGGTTTCGCTCGCGACGCTTAAGAACGGACAAGATGCGGCGCGAACTAGTCCGATTGATCTCGCTTCAGCCGCCCGGACCGAGCCGCTTCAGCCAGCCTGCTGAATGACGTCTTACTCGCAGCCCGCAGGCGAAGCCGCGAAAGACGGCTGCTTATTTAATTAAGCAGCAAGTGCCAGATTATCGTTGGCAACTTTTGTTTTGCAGGCGATTACGGGTGCCCACACCCCGACATGTCTCCCTTGCCGCAATCGATCCCGTCGAAACCGTGACGCCCCCATTCCTGTTGCACTCACTTAGATGATCCTCGAGTGCAGGCGGGTGCGAGCGCGGAGCCTGGCGGCTCGTGCTGCAGAGCTTATTCTACGCTGAATCAAGGAATTGCGCTTTAACTCACATGCGTGGTAACGGACCTCGCCTGCACAGTTTCTTTGCAGTTCTGTACGGATTCTGTGCGGATTCTGTGCGGTTTCTGTGTGGTTTCTGTGCGGTCTTGAATGGTGCAAGCTGTTGATTCGATTGCGTTGCTTCCACTGCTGCACAGTTTCTGCGTAGATTCAAGAAAAACCGCGCATTTCAAAAGCTCGAAGAAGGGCGATCTTCCGGGGTGCGTGAGACCAGTTTGAGTGCTCCCCGGAAACATGACTCAGCCTTTCTCCTTCCAGCCTTCAACTACATTGTGCGCCAAACGGCGGAAATTCCATGCAAATGGCTGCAAGAGAATTTCTGTGTTGAGATTATTGGGGTGCAGGCTTCCCCGGTCTCAACGTCGAGGGACCGGGGGCGCCCTCAACTTGATAATGCGCGGTGTGAGACCAGGCCCACCCGCCATTTCCTAAATCACCGTAATAAGTCTCAGGATTACTCCCGGCATGTCTTAGTGCATGTCGCATGTCGGAAGTGAATAGCTGGTCGCGAGGCTTGAGCGCGGCTTTTCTGCGTTAACGATCTTTTGGATATTGATGAATGGGTTTGTGAAGAGGTTGAAACCTCGGCCTACCGGATCGAAATGTTCGATCTTTGGCTTGTGGAGCTTCCTCGATTCCAAGGTCTCAAACGCGAGCCCCGGGGCGCCCGCCAATAGATATGATTCGTTGACACACAAAATTCTGGTCCGTAAGATTGAACCAATTCGAGTGCTATGCCTGCCCCAATGATCGGCCAGACCGTCTCGCGCTACCGCATCGTTGAGAAGATGGGTGCCGGCGGGATGGGCGTAGTTTACAAGGCGGAGGATCTCACTCTTCGCCGGTTTGTGGCACTCAAATTTCTGCCCGACGATGTCGCCCTGGAGCCACAGACGCTGGCTCGTTTCCGGCGGGAGGCACAGGCGGCGTCCGCTCTCAACCATCCGAATATATGCACGATTTATGAGATCGGGCAGGAGGATGGCCGTCCGTTCATCGCGATGGAATTTCTAGACGGTGTGACGTTGAAGCATCGCATTTCTGGAAAGGCACTCGACGAAGAAGCTCTTCTCCCGATTGCTATCGATGTGGCCGATGCCCTTGAGGCGGCCCACTCGGCTGGGGTGATTCACCGCGACATTAAACCCGCAAACATTTTTATAACCAAGCGCGGCAACGCCAAGATTCTGGACTTCGGCCTGGCCAAACTGACGCCTGCGGCGGGAATAGACGTTGAAGTTGCGGAAGCCATGACGGCGCAGACACGGGCGAGTGAGACGCATTTGACCAGCGCCGGCGCGACGCTGGGGACCGTCGCCTATATGTCTCCCGAGCAGGTGCGGGGCAAAGAACTGGACGCTCGCACGGATCTTTTTTCATTCGGCTCCGTGCTCTATGAGATGGCGACCGGCAAGCTGCCGTTTCGCGGGGAGAGCGCGGGGATGATCTGCGAGGCGATCCTGAACCGCGAGCCAACTTCTGCTGTGCGGCTGAATCCCGACTTATCAGCAGAGCTGGAACGAGTGATCGACAAAGCTTTGGAGAAAGACAGGAATCTGCGTTATCAGCACGCGGCCGACTTACGAATCGACTTACAACGGCTGACGCGCGACAGCCTGAGAACCAGCGGGGGGGGCTTGGCCGCAGCAAAGGAAGAGCCGGAGAAAAACGATTCGCAGCCGGCAACTTCAGGGCAGGCGCCAAAACGCAAAGCGTGGAAGGGCTACGCGATTCGAGCGGCGGCCGTCCTTGTGCTGGCGATTGCGGCGGGAGTGTTTCTGTTTCACCGCAGGTCTGGCGAGCACCCGCCCACGAGCAATGAGTGGGAGCAACTGACGTTTTTTACCGATTCGGCGGTGTATCCAGCCTTATCGCCGGACGGACGAATGCTCGCGTTCATTCGAGGAAACGATTCGTTCCTTGGACCGGGAGAGGTCTATGTGAAGTTGCTGCCGGGAGGGGAGCCGGTTCAGCTTACTCACGACGCGCGGTTAAAGCTCAGCCCCTCGTTTTCTCCGGATAACTCGAGCATTGCTTATAGCGTGGTGTCGCCATGGGACACATGGGAAGTGAATGTACTGGGTGGCGAGCCTCATATGCTTCTACCTAACTCTTCATCGGTGACGTGGATTGACGGAGGGAAACGGCTGATGTTTTCCGAGATCAAGGAAGGACTGCATATGGCGGTGGTGACCACGGACGAGGGTCGGGGGGATAGCCGCGACGTCTATGTGCCCGCGGGTAAACGCAGCATGGCGCATCACTCGTATCTTTCCCCGGATGGCCGATGGGTGCTGATTGTTCAGATGGACAGCCGAGCCGCGATTCTACCCTGCAGGATTGTTCCATTCCAGGGCACCAATGAGGTGAAAGTGGTTGGTCCTCCTAACGGCACGTGTCTTGCGGGCGCATGGTCTCCCGACGGCAAATGGATCTATCTCTCTGCCAAGACGGATGACTTTCATATCTGGCGGCAAGGTTTTCCCGATGGGGAACCGGAACAATTGACCTTCGGCCCCACGTCTCAGGAGGGCATTGCGATGGCGCCCGACGGCAAGTCGCTCATCACCTCTGTGGGGTCGCAAGACACTACAGTGTGGCTGCACGACAAAGATGGAGATCACCAGATTTCCTCCGAAGGAAATGCTTCACTGCCAAAGTTTTCTTCCGATGGACGCAATCTCTATTTCCTGATGGCTAACGGACAAACGCGCGGCCAGGAACTCTGGGTGAAAGATCTGCAAAGTGAAAAAGTGGAGAGGGCGCTTCCGGGGTACGCGATGCAGGACTACGCTGTATCGCGGGATGGAAAAGAGATTGCATTTGTAATGAACGACCAGGCCGGGCGTACAAACCTTTGGGTTGCGCCAACCAGCCGCCGATCATCCCCGGTGCGTATTTATTCTGCCGATGTTCAAGACTCTCCTTTTTTTCTCCCGGACGACGACCTGATCTTCCGCTCGATCGAAGGCGGCTCGAACTTTCTTTATCGGATGAAGACGGATGGCACCGGCCGCCGGAAGATCACTCCGGAACGCGTCCTGGATGTACATGCGGTGTCACCGGACGGTCGCTGGATCATTGCCGGAGCGCCAAACAACCAAGAAGATGGCGGGGGGTTGATCAAGGCGTTCGCAGTGGATGGGAGTACGTCGGTGCCGTTGTGCCTGGGTTATTGCTTCCTCAATTGGGACACGACTGGAAGATTCGTCTATCTTTTCTTCCCCTCACAGGTATAAGGGCAGTTACTTAATTCCGGTTGTGCAGGGCCTGGGGCTGCCGAAGACGCCCCCAGGAGGAATCGCCCGCGTTGAGGATTTTACACACACGAAAACAAATGCCGCGATTCCCTGGTATGTGGAGTCAGCGGTAGGCTCCTCCGTTTATACCTACACACGGGAGGATGCTCGCCGCAATCTCTACCGCATTCCGTTGGCGGGTGGCCCCGGTTCCGGTGAGATCTCGAGTCCACGCTGAAGGTGCCTCCCGTCTCTCGCTGTTGCCGGCCGCACCCCTGTCGTATAGTTCCTCCAAGAGCACTCGATCCCGATAAGGACTTCTCTCCATGACCATTAATCGCCGAGGTTTTCTGAATGCCTGCGCCAAGGCAGGTATTGCATCGCCACTGTTTCCTGGCGTCCTTTTCACTCTCGCCACGCAGGCGCAGGAAACTGCGGCCACCGACCAGTCGAAGCCGCCGGTTATTACGCCGGAGATGATCGACCAGGCTGGCGTGATTGCCGGCATCGGCCCGTTTACCGCCGAGCAGAAGCAGATGATGATCGATGGGCTTGTCGATCAGAACGGGTCGATCAAGGCGATTCGCAAGCTGAAGATGCCGAACTCGGTGCAGCCGGCGTTTGTGTTTCATCCGCTGGCGGCGGCGATCTGAGCCGGATTCCAATTCCGCACGCGAAGGTGGTACCCCGAGCAGTCGAACCGAATTCGGCATCGGTCTTTATGCGCCCCCGCCTGTGTCTTTCCATGTCACTACGTCCTTTTCTAGCGTCGAGGATTTGGCCTTCATGCCAGTCGCGGAATTGGGTCAGCTAATTCAGTCGCGCAAAATCACTTCCCTCGCCCTCACCCAGATGTACCTCTCGCGCCTCAAACGGTACGACCCCAAGCTCCACTTCGTCGTCACGCTCACCGAAGAGAGAGCGATTGCGCAGGCCAAGAAGGCCGATGCCGAAATTGCCGCGGGCAAATATCGCGGCCCGCTTGCACGGCATTCCCTGGGGCGCGAAAGATCTGCTGGCCGTGAAAGGCTATCCAACCACGTGGGGCGCGGGCGGATTTGAGAAACAGACATTCGATGAAGACGCAACCGTAGTTCAGCGCCTCGACGCGGCCGGAGCAGTGCTCGTCGCGAAGCTCACGCTCGGCGCGCTGGCCATGGGCGACAAATGGTTTGGCGGGCGCACGCGCAATCCGTGGAATCCAGCGCAGGGCTCGAGCGGCTCGTCGGCTGGGCCGGGCAGTGCTGTCTCCGCGGGCTGCGTGGGCTTCGCTATCGGATCAGAAACGCTCGGCTCCATTTCCTCGCCTTCCACGCGCTGCGGCGTCACCGGCCTGCGGCCAACTTTCGGCCTCGTACCCCGCACCGGCGCAATGGCGCTGAGCTGGACCATGGACAAGCTCGGCCCCATGTGCCGCTCGGTGCGCGATTGCATGAACGTAATTCGAGCTATCGCAGGCCCTGACGGAAGTGACCTCTCTGCGGCTTCAGGCGAATTCCACCTCGATGCGCCGCTCGACGCACCGATCGACTGGCACAAGCTCCGCGTCGGCTATTTGAAAAGCGAATTCGATCCGCTCAAGCCGCTCAAGCTTGAAGATGCCAAGCCAGGCGAGAGCGCGGAAGACAAGAAGAAGCGCGAAGAGCGCAATGCGCAAGCGCAGGCTGCCCGCGCCCGCCGCGAATACGACCGCCGCTACGATCTGGCGGCTATCGACAAATTGCGCGCGATGGGCGTCGATCTGATTCCAGTCGAGCTGCCAAAATTGCCGTGGGGCGCAATGTCTGCGCTGCTGGGCGCAGAGGCCGCTGCGGCCTTCGACGAGCTCACGCTTACCGGCCGCGATAGCCTGCTCACCGAGCAGGGCGTCGAAGACTGGCCCAACGCCTTCCGCACCGCGCGTTTTTATCCCGCGGTCGACTACATTCAGGCCAATCGCGCCCGGTTGCTAGGAGTGCAGCAGATGTCCGCGCTGTTTGAGAAGGTCGACATTATTGCGACGCCAACCACCGATATGCAGCTTGTCGCCACCAATCTCTCTGGCCACCCGGCGTTCATTTTGCCCAACGGCCTGCGCGGAGACGACGCGCCTAAGCCGCCCGCCATCGACGACGGCGACCACGACGACATTGGCGGCCCGGGCACGCCAGTTTCGTTCACTTTTCTGGCCGGTCATTACCAGGAGGCAAAGCTGGTGGCCTTCGCCGCGGCTTATCAGGATAACGACGGGGTTCAATAAGGTGCATCCGAGGTTGGATTGAATAAGGCAGCGAGTCAGCAAGTCAGCGAGTCAGCGAAATTGAGTTGAGGGTTGCGGTGCCCCATGTCCCAAGTTCGGGACATGGGGCACCCAGCGGAGATCGAAGCCGTGGGAGATCTCTGAGGGTCTGGAGACCCTCAGTACAGCCGGTCAGGAGACCGGCGGTACAAGTCTGGGCACTCTGCGTTCCGGCTTCGGTGGAGATGGACTGAAGCAGTTGAGGTGCATTTGGAGTTTTCTTCCTTTCAACTGCCGCAACTGCTCTTCAACCACTCGCTGCACCTGGGCCGGATCGCCTTTGGCGCGCAGATTCACCAGCAGCTCATGACGGGCGGCGGGCGATGCATCCAGATTTCCCTCGACAGCCGGCTCCTGGCCGTTGGCGCATACGGCCACCTTCAACCAGCCCGTGGGTGAGCGGTCGAAGATCTTGAGATGCGCAATTGAAATTCCCCCATCGGTGAGCGCGTCGTGCAGTCCGTCAAAAAACGGGCCGCATGCCAGTGAAGGAGAGATGGGCGCGGCCGCTTCAAGAGTGAAACTCAAATTGAGCCATGCGAGAGCTGCTTCAGCGCGGGCGTACTGTGCGTAGTCGATGTCGAGAGTTGTTTGTCCGGGATCGAGCACGCCGGACAGAATTTCATCGAGCCACTCCGAAACACCTTGCCCGGTCTTCGCGCTCAGGAAGCGCGCTTCTACGCCGGGAAGACTTGATGCATTTGGATAGAGATCGGCCTTAGTGATGCAGACAAGATCAGCCTCCTGAAGCTGCTTTTGAAAAAGAAACGCGAGAGGCGAATCGGCATCTTCGTTGAGCAGTTCGGTCGCGTGCGATGGATCGACGAGCACGGTAAACGGCGCCACCCGGTAGCGATCGAACTCTTCGCGCAGCGGTCCGAATACGGTTGCCGAGATGTCTGTACAGCTGCCTACCGGCTCGGCAAAGATTACATCGACGGCACGCGAGCGCAGCTCTTCGATCATCGACATCAGGTCGGAGAGCCGGCAGCAAAAACATCCGCCGGTAACGTCGCGCGCCAGTACGCCTTCAATCTCGGCGTGGCGTGTGTCAACTAATTCAACGCCCTGATCGTTGAGGATCACTGCGCAACGCAGGCCACGCTTCTCAAGCAGGCGCGCCGCTGAAAGAATCAGGCTGGTCTTTCCCGACCCAAGAAAGCCGCCCACGATTACGATCCATGGTCTCCGCTGGTTTGTGGCTTCGCTCATCCGTGTACCGTGATCTTCAACTCGTCGTTTGCGGCCAGTTGTGCAGTTTCATCGAGCGTCACCACCGCTCGCTCTCCGTTGCGACTGACATGACTCGCCAATGTTTTCCCGCCGCTTTCGACTTGAGCAGTTGAGCCCGCTGCCGCAATTTCGCACGAGCCGCAAGCCAGCGTTCCGTTCAACACCTTGATTGAAAACAACATGCTGCCGTTCTGCTTGCGCAGCGAGAATGTGCCCCACCCGGTCCCCGTCGACCAGAAGCACTTGAAATTGTCGTGCTGCACGCGCGGTACCGCTACCACCGCCGCCTTGGGCCCGTCATAAACAAAGCCGCCGAGAGCAATCACCGTTGACCACGACGACATGGCCCGGGCGTAGTGATGGCCGCACTCGGGTTCGTCCCATGGGTTGCGCTTCTCGCCGTCGTAGCGCGCGCGAATATTCTCGACGCACTCAATTCCCTCGTTCACCATCTCCCAATTCATCATCAGACTGGCGACGAGATACTCCTGCCCGGTCCACGCTTCGGCGTAATAAGGAAACGGAATGTGCGGACGCTCGGCCTTGCCGTAGTCGCACACTACCACTGCTGCCTCTTCGTTCAACGCGTAGGTTCGCTCAACATTTTCGTGATCGACGAGAGTCGGCTTGTAGTTGTACTTGTAGATGGAACGCAGCGTGCGGCGAATATTTTCCGGCGACACCAGGGGGCCCATGCCGCCGATCTCGGCCAGGTATTGGCCAATCAACTGATCGGCCAAGCAGCCGCCGCCCACCTGGTACTCCGGCGCCTCAGTGTTTTCCGTTCCCATGTCGCCGCGGAGGTTCTTCGCAATTTCATCCTTCTTGTATCCGCGCACTTTCTGTACGTAGAACTCGCCGTTGAACAAATTGTCGTCTGTCCACTTACTTCCCTTCTCGAACAAGTTTTTGTATGTTTCCGCCGAGTTCGCGTCGCCCATGGCGCGCGCCATCTCTTCGGCGGCACGGAGCGCGCCCAGATAATAGATGCCGCAAAGCGGGTTCGGCCCGTAGAACTCCACGTCGTAAGTATTGTGCTGCACGCCTTCCATTACGCCATCGCGATTGGGGTCCCATCCGCCAGGAACCCACGCAAACTCGATCGCCTTCTTCACGCGCGGCCACATGCTCTCAAGCAGGGCCTGGCCGCCGGAGATCTTCCAATCAATCCAGGCATGAATGATCTGGCCCATTTGCCCGTCGGCCGCGGCGTAACCAAAGCGCTCTTTACCGACGGGGAGATACTCGCGAAAACGCATCGCTCCCGCATCGTCCATCGAATAGCCAAACGCATTGCGCCGCAGCGACCGGGCATACTGCGGGAACAGGAATGCCGTGGCTGTCTCGTAGTTCCACACGTGCGTGCAGTTGCCAAAGCAGCATCCCGTGTTGTCGCCGCTGCCTTCGAATGCGTGAAACTCGCCGTCGGCGGTGCGGAAACAGGTTGTGGTCGCGAGCGTTGATAAGTTGGCGCTGGCTGCTTCTTTCACGGCCGCGGGCAGGGTGCTTTCACGAAGGGCATGGGTAAACATCCGAGTGCGCGCTTCCAGATCCTGCAAATGCGCAGCGGTGTAACTTACGGCTTCCCACGCGCTCTTGAAGCGAGCGGCATACGCATTGCCGATCACGGATTTGCCTTCGCCCTCGGGCGCGGCCCAGCCCATCCAATCGGGCGTGCGATTGGGAAATCTCCAGCCGATGAAGAATTCAAAGCTCGTCGTCTTGCCTGCGGGGATGGTTCGCTTGAGGCACAGCACGCCGACCATGTTGTGCGGATCGGGTTGCGCGCCCAGCTCGCCAGCCTTTGCAAACTGATCCCAGAAATGCAGTGGAGCATTCCACCAGCGGCCTGCCGGCCATCCTTCCCAGTGCGAAACCTCCGCGCCATTCACTGTCGCGGCCAGCACCAGTTCACCATTCATCGGGTCGTCGGCCGCAAGTGCGGAGTTGCTCATCACCAGACCGGCAAGCCCGTTCTCGGCGCGGTACTCGTTGCGGCGTCCGTTATCAGACTTCTGACGCGCGTCGTCGTCCGCCTCTTTCGTCGTCGTGACCGGGTTCTCGATTGAGAATGCGATGCTCACGTCGGATGCTCGATGGCCGGTATTGGTCACGGTATAGCGGAGAATCGCCACCGGCAGACCCGAGTCGTCGGGCTCGTGCGGAATGAATGGCGAGAAGGAGTCGAGGGTGACTTTGACCGGTAGCGAACGGTCTTCAAAATCGATGCGCGCCAGCGGATACTCACCGGTGAAGGTGGCCGACTCGAGGCGCGCGAGTCCGGGAACATTGCTCGAGCCCAGCCCGTCGGGTCCGGCAAAGGGTGGCTGAATGCGCGACTCAAGCACGCGCGCCACCGGCTTACCACCTTCAGCCCTCGCCCAAATGGCGGGGAATGCGTACAACGGACGGAAACCTTTGTTGGGGCGGTTAAACATCTCCCAGTCGATGAGCTGTCCGCGCCCGCCAAGCCCCAGGCTGCCCGCGGCCACACCACCCAAAGGAAACGAAATCATTTTGAGTTGCCGGCCGCGAAACTGGCGCGGATAACTTTGGGCTTGGGTTGCCGAAGTTCCGATCCTGGGCTGTGTGGGCAGGAGCTTCGACAGAGTGAGACTCTTGCGCTGCGGCCTCCGCGGCGCCGCGCTCCGCCAGCGTTACCGCGCCCATCGCGCTGGCCGCACTTTTGAGAAAACTCCGGCGATCCAGTTTCAGCTTGTCTGCCAATGTCGCGTTTTCCTTTCAGAAACCGATTCGCATGAATTGTACTGCTCCGGGCGGAAAGGCAGAAAAGCAGGGAATAGGAAGTGGGGAACGGGGAGTAGCAGGGCATCAGAAGCGAATGGGGTGGCTGTGCCACCCCATTCGCATGCTTCCTGCAATCAGCGAGCAGTTCTTCAAGAAAAACGGCCCGCCGTGCGCTTGCTTGTTTCGGTCAGCGCCTTCTGTCGCCCCAGCCGTCCCATACGTGTTCCTTGTCATCGGAAAACGTGATGAAAGTTCCGGTGTGGTAGACGGCCGAGCTCCACGGCATCTCAAGCACGAATACTGCGTCGGCGTCGCAATGGCTGAAGTCGATCGAGAATTTCGCGCTGGCCGTTCCGCTGTTTTGAATGTCTCCCAGCAGGATGGGATAGCTGCCCGGCGCCGTTACCGTTGGCGAGCAGCGCCTTCCCAGCAACTGAGTCAGAGTGAAGCTCTGAATCTCGGTTGCATAGGCCGGACCCGCATCGCCGTTGGTTGCCGTGATGGTCCACACCTGAGCCTTGCTGTTGCCGGTGCGTGACGAAATCCGCCATTTCAGCCCGTAGCCCGGCAGGTTTACCGGGTCTACGATGCCCCAGTAGGCCGGCTTGGCCTGCAGTTGCATGTTGAAGGGCAGCGGATAATCGGTGCGGTTGACAGGGAAGCTGTCGAGCCAGGTGTCGTCGTCGGCCATGCCCCACATAGTGACCGCACTCAGCTTGTGACGCTCACGCTTGAAGACGTCGAAGTAGTCCTTGTACAGCCAGCCTTGCTCGGCCAGCACGCTGGCCGGAATGTTGTTGCCGTAGTTGGAGGTGTCATCGCCGGCGTTGTACACGCTCATATCGAGCTCGGTCACCTGCTGGTCCATGCCGGGGAAGTTCCACGCGACGGTGTCGATGGCGGTTTCCATTGACTGCGGCGAAGGGTAGTTGATGGCGTTGTGCATCTCGTGGCCGATGCCGTCGATGGGCACACCTCGCGCCAGCAACTCCTTCACCACCGTTACCAGGCAAGCCAGCCGGTTGGGATCGGTAGTGCTGTAGTCGTTGAGGAACAGTTTCGTTCCCGCCGGCGCATACTGCTTGGCTGCTTCAAAGGCGACGTCGAGGTAACTTGCGCCCAACACCTGGTAGAACGGCCCGTGCTCAAGGCAATCCGGCTGCGAGGGGTCAAGCGGCTCGTTCACCACGTCCCACGCATAGACCTGGCTCCCGTAGTGCTGGACTTCGCTTTGGATGTGCTCTTGAATGTTGGCAGTTACGACCGCCTGGTTTGCCGGTGAGTTTGTGCCATCGCCAAACGCGTACGATGGCGTCTGCGCGCCGGTGGCCCACACCAGGTTCTGGCCGCGCACCTTCATGCCGGCGCATACCGCCTCACCCACCAGCGCGTCGCCGTTGCCATACGTGTAGGTGCCTTTGCTGTCCTCCACAGAGCTCCATTTCAGATCGTTGCCCGGCGTCATGCTGTCATAATGCATGGTCAGTAACTGCGCATGCGGACCCGAGAGATCCGTCATATCGGTCGCTGCCCCGATGGGGAAGAAATCGGCATAGGTCTTATAGATCGACGGAATGTCGGTTTGGATCGTTGGCGGCGGCACATAGGTCAACTGGAAGTCGCTGATGTAGAAGCTCGCCAGGTCATTACCCGAAGCCGGTACGGTTTGGAAGTAGAGAGACGCCTGGCCGGCGTCATAGGCGCTGGACATGGTGTAGTTGGTCACCAGGATCTGATGCCATGCGCCATCGGCCGGCACGGTAACGCCCGGAAACCCGGTTACGCTCGGATAGCTGGTATTGCCGCTGAGCGTTGTCTGCAGACTGACATTGATTACGTGGCTCGATCCGTCGGTGGGCTGCATCATGACCCACGCGCTAATGTTGTAAACCGAGCCCACATACATCTTGTCGCTCACGCTGATCTGCGGCCCGTCCCAGTTGCCGATGCGGCCTGTGGTGAGCAGTGCATGCGTGTCGCCGTTGGGGTCATCCACTGGCGGGGCCTCGTTGGTCAAGGTGGATGAGCCGGAGCGCGAGCTCCAGCCATCGAGGCCGCCATCCGCAAAGGTCGATGTAATGCCGGTGTTGTCCTGCTGACTCGGGTTGGGCGGCGGAGGCACAAGCTCACCGATGGTCACGTCGCCGATGTAGAACGAGTCCGTCGCACTGCTCGACTGGATGTAGAGCAGCAGGCTGGTTGGCGGCCCAGGTAGATTGCTGAAGCTGAATGTGCCTTCCACCTTTGTCCATGCCGTGCTTGAGAGAGCTGCCGAGGTAGCAACGTTCGAGTATGCTCCCGAGGCGTTGGCGCAATCGGTCGACTTCAGCGAAATGGTGGCCGTCGGATTCGACGAGTCCGGCGCGGCCAGCAGCACATAGGCCGTTACCTGATAAGTGGCCCCAGCTACCACGTTGGGCACGCTCAGCAGATTCAAGCTGGGGCCCATGTAGCTTGCCGTCCGATTGGAAACCGCAAGGTTGCGCGCGTCACCGTTGGGATCGGTGAGTGGCGACGCAACGTTGGCCAGGGTCGGCGATCCAAACGGGGTCCATCCGTCGAGCCCGCCGTCGGCGAAGGTGTAACTGGCAATCGGTGTTCCGCCGGGCGGGGGCGCGGTCTCAGTGATCACTACCTGATCCAGATAGAACGACTGCGCCGAAGTGGCGCCCACAAGCTGCGCATAGAGCAGCAAAGCGGTCTCTGTGGTGCTCACCGTGTAGCTGCCACCGATTTCGGCCCAGCCGGAATCGGTTACCGCAACCTGGTAAGCGCCG
This sequence comes from uncultured Acidobacteriaceae bacterium, assembly GCA_963732165.1. Taxonomy (GTDB): domain Bacteria; phylum Acidobacteriota; class Terriglobia; order Terriglobales; family Acidobacteriaceae; genus Telmatobacter. Next base: position 29,840 of record CAVSYM010000009.1, on the reverse strand, counting down.
ATCGTGTCGTAGCAGGTCCCGCCCGAGCAGGAGGGATCGCTGCGCGCGATGGTGAAGTTCGCGTTGGCCGGATCCTCGCCCGGCGTCAACATCACCCAGCCGGTGATGGTATAGGTCGCGCCCGCCTCCAGCACACTCGCGAGCTGTATTGATGGGCCGCCGGTGCCGGTTGCGCTGGTGCTCGTGAGCAGGCTGTAGCTACCTGAATAAGCGGCGGCGGTGGTAGCCACAGGCGTGCTCGCATTGTAAAACGAGGTCCAGCCGTCGGCCGTGCCGTCTTCAAAGCTGTAGGTTTCTACGACCTGCGCGCTCAACATCTGCGCACACGCAAACGCGCCGGCAACCGTCACCATCAAAAGCCGGAAGCTGCGCATGGCGTATTTGAAATTAGCAAGAGAGAAAGACATTGGTGCGCCTCCTTGATTCACTTGCCCGGGGAAATTTGGCTTGCCGTGTCGGGGAGTTACTCTTTGCCGCGCGATTTCACGGCTTGGAGCCTCTTACCCTTCGTAAATTGATTTACTAAACCAATTCACTAGGACGGCGAGAATCCTAGTCAGCGCAAATTCGCATGTCAAGTGAATTTTCACGGGATAGAGGGTCAGGTTGAAGCGCACTGGCTTCACAGGCCGCGGAAAATTCAACTGAGGCCGCCGTTTTGAAAGGGCTCGAGTTCACTTTCTGGAGCAGTTCAACGTTGAGGCTCCCCGCTACGGTTCGCAACTTTCATCAATCTGGGAAGAATGATCTTCGCCATGATCGTATTTGGCGGAGTCGATTCCGCGTTGTAGCCGCCTCCCGTAAAAACGGCGACGAGATCGTATTGGGGGACGAGATAGATCTTTTGTCCGCCATTGCCTTGGGCAGCCACTAAGTCGACGTGCTGCGAGCCGGTTGGTGTTTCAACATTCAGCCAGGGACGCCACCAGAAGTAGCCATAGCTGACATTGTCAACGTGGCTGTGTTCGGCGAGCGATGTGCGCACCCACGACTCGGAGATGATCTGCTGCCCGTGCCAGCGGCCGCCGTCTGCAAAGAGAATGCCAAGTTTGAGCATGTCGCGGGGGCGCAGGTGGATTTGGGAGTATTCTTTATCCGCGTTGGTCAGGTCGTAATTCCAGGTCCAGTCGGAACGCGCGATTCCCAATGGGCCAAAGAGGTTTGCCTGCGCGAACTCCGGCAGCTTCATTTGAACCGCATTCTCTGTCATCCGACCCACCACGGCCACGCCGCCGGAGCAGTAGAACCCCTTTGCTCCAGGGTCGTTGATCATCGGCAGATCGAGAGTCGCCTTGACCCAGTCGGGCTTGTCATCAATCACTGTCTCGCGCCCAGGAGACGTAGAACTGTGGTCGTTGCAGTCCAAGCCGGAGCTCATGGAGAGGAAGTCACCTAGAGAGATCGCTGCTTTGCGCGGGTCGGCGTGGTCATAGCTTTTGTAGGCCATGAGCGGCAGCACGCGCTCGTTGACCCCTGTGAGGGCTCCGCGGTCGATGGCGATCCCCGCCAGCGCACTGACGACAGACTTGGTTGCAGACCGGAGTTGATGCGGCCGCTCGATACTGTAGCCGTAAAAATACTCCTCCATCACCAGCTTCCCGCGCTGGTAGAGCAAAACGCTATGCACATCATTGTAGGTGCCGTCGAGAATGGCACGCACAATGGCGTTAGCGGTGTCGATCCCAAGATCGGACTGCGCTATATCTCCGACCGCGATTCCGTCATGCAGCTCGGCTGGAGGATGGTAGCGATAGTCGGCAGGGGTGTTCTGACCTTGCGGGCGGGGCCGGGCCAATGCGGCAGCTTCAGGCGTGATGTTCGTGGATACGCGGGGATGAAACTTGCCATCCTGCTCGTAACCGGTCACCTTGCCGCGTGCATCGCGCGGGAATGAGACCGTTTGGCCGGTGATGGTGGCGAATTGATCGACCCCAGTGGGATGCAGCGGATACTTGGCTTCGTCCACAACGGCAAAGAGGCCGTCGCCGTCCACGATTTCCAGCGTACGGCCAGGAGCAATGGCGTAAGTGCCCACGTAGTCTGCCAGCGGCGGAGCGGCGGTTAGTTGCGCTTTGAGCCCGCCTGCGAGAGTGATGAGAACAGCCGAAAACACGGCAAGACGCAAAGGACGCCCGTATGCTCGAAATGGTCTCAAACTGACGCCTCATTTCTATTGTGTTGATGGGGAAGTTTTCGTCGCCAAACTCGCGGTCCGCGACTCACGATCTACGATTCAGGTTAACAGTCGCATGCACCATTGATTCATTGCCCCAGTAGCAGTCAAATTGGTGAGCAAGAGCTATCCGCGACGCGTTGGCCTGCGCACGCACACCGTCGTGAGCGACGTTTCGCACCAGCTTCTCGCCGCTACGCCGGAGTTGCTCTCCGGCGCGGCCTGAGTTTCAAAATGTCGCGGACTTACTTCGGCGCAGTAGCCGGCTGCGTCGGAGCCGGCGTCGGAGTGGGAGCCGGAGTGGTCGCTGGTGCCGTTGTTGCTGACGGAGCGGTAGTCGACGGAGCAACAGTCGGCGCTGGTTTGGCCGGCGCACCTGCCGCCGGAGGTGCGCCTGGTGCGCCCGGCGCGCCGGGCCTGCCCGGTACGGCTCCTGGATGCGGCGGCATCGTCGGCCGTTGCGGCGGCTTGGGCATGTCGGTTACGTCCACCAGCTCGATGTCAAAGATCAGGTCAGACTTTGGCGGGATGCCCGGATGGTCAGGTGGGCGCCCCGGGATGTCGCGCGTTCCGTAGGCAAGCTGCCACGGAATAAAGAGACGGCGCTTGCCGCCAATCTTCATTCCGGTAAAGCCCTGGTCAAAGCCGGGAATCAGGCGTCCATAGCCCTGCGGAAAGACCAGGGGTTGCACGTCCATCTCAGGCTTTCCATCGGCTCCCATCACCGGCTTGCCGTCTTTGCCCATCACCGGCGCCTTGCGGTCGGCATTCGAATCGAACTTCTCGCCGGTTGCCGCAAGATAACCCGTGTAATTCACGTGGTAGAGCTTGTTGGGCTCAGCGTCAGTCCCGGTACCAACCTTGATGTCCTCAAAGCGCAAGGCGAAATCGGTTTTGACGATGCCGTGAACCCTGGGGATCGCGGCGGGCAGCTTCAGCCACCAATCGGCGGAGGTGCCGGTAGTGGTCTTTGAAGCCGTCTTCGTTGCAGTCGTCGCCGGCTTTGTCGAGGTGGTAGATGGTTTAGCGGTAGTTTGGGCGCTCGCGGCGGCAGCCATTGCCGCCACGCTCAAAATCAAGGCAGTACGTTTCATGATTTCGATGCTCTCCAACGGTTGATTCGGATTTCAGATTACGCTCGCCTCACTCGCGGGTCTTCACCTTGCCCCTTGTGCAGCGAGCTGGCATTCACAAATGCGCCGATCTTTTCTTCAATCTTCTACTGCACGGGAGTGTATCAGGCCAGGGCACCCTGTTTCAGCATTCACCTCTCAGCAATCAGGGCAATCGCATTTGGATTCAGGATCACGAACGGTGGCGGCTTTGAAAGGGTACGGCTTCAGCCGTGCCGATGGATAGGTCAAAAGCGGCCTCGGCTTTAGCCGCTGAGGGATGTATTTCCCGTCTCAACCCCGTGCCTCAGGGCCTGAAGGCCAGGAATTCGCATTGTAGCTTTTTACGGCACGGCTGAAGCCGTGCCCTTTCAAAACAAATCCTGCTCATATCTTGAAATGCGATTGCCCTGGCTCAGCAAACTTCCATCAACATTCCTGCCAGCAGGGCGGTGCGCGGCGCCAGGTGCTTAATCGCAATAGACTCATGTGCCGCATGCGCGCCTTCGCCCACCGCGCCCATTCCGTCCAGCGTCGGAATTCCGCGCGCCGATGTGAAATTGCCGTCAGACGCGCCTCCCGTAGCCGCCTCTTCCAGCACGATTCCAAGCTCTGCGGCGAGGGCCTTGGCTTTTGTAAAAAGGCGCGCAGTGCCCCGGGTACGTTCCATGGGCGGGCGGTTGATGCCTCCGGTCACCGTCAATGCGCAGCGCAAATCGCGGGTCTTGAGGGCCACGAATTTGCGCTCGATGCGAGGCCCGTCGGCCTTGCGGGCGATGCGGACATCAACCTCAACCCATGCTTCCGCGGGAATCACGTTGGTCTTCGATCCGCCGCCGGCGACTCCCGCGCTCACCGTAAGCCCGCGTTTGAGCTCGGTCCATTCGCTCACCGTTTCCACCACATGCGCCAGTTCGCGGATTGCGCTCGCGCCTTTTTCGAAGTCCACGCCGGCATGAGCGGCGATGCCCTTGATATCGATGCGCCAGTCGCCGGTTCCCTTGCGCGCAGTTTTGTAGGCCAGGCCTTGCGCCGGCTCGAGAACAAAAACGGCGGCGCATTCGGCAGCCAGGCGATCCGTGATGGCCCGGGAAAAAGGGCTGCCAACCTCCTCGTCGGGATTGAGCAGCAGTACAATTTCGCGATCGAGAGCGCCCGCTTCTGTAAGCATCTCGATGGCCGTGAGCGCCATGGCCGCACCGGCCTTCATGTCGAGCGTTCCGGGACCCCACAAGCGGCCGTCGGCGACGCGGCAGGGCATGGTCTTGAGAGTGCCGAGCGGCCAGACGGTATCGAGATGGCCCAGCAGCAGGAGCGGCTTAGCAGATGATGCTGAGCGCGATCGTCGGCCCAAGCGAGCTTCCAATGCGGCGCCGAAGTTCAGCCCCCTTGGAGGCCGATGCAGCTTGATGCGGGCGCCGAGAGACTTTGCATGTGCAGCGGCCACTTCCGCGCAGGCGTTGACGGCCGCAGGCACGTCGGAGGGCGACTCGACAAGAACCAGCTTGCGGGTCAATTGGATGATTGCAGATTCTTTTCGGAGCGCTCCGGCAAGCAGGGCGCGCATGGGGATGGGCGGTTCAGTAGAGAGCGGCACGGGTGACCTTTCGGGATGATTGTAATTCGTACGTGAAGCACGGTATCCCGCAGGGTATCCGGATAAGACCAGGGCAACCGATGCGGAGGGAGCGTGGAGTATTCTACGTGGGCGCGGCGAAGGCACTCATGTACACGCGTCTGAAACTCCGATTCGCAATGAGGAATCACTTGATCGGCACCCTTCGAACATTGGCGCTTTTGTGTGTTGCGTGCGTTGCTGCGGTTGCGACCGAGCCGCCCGTCACGCAGCCTTTCACCACTCAGCCCTATACATGGAAGAACGTTCAGATTGTGGGCGGCGGATTTGTGGATGGCGTGATCTTCCATCCCAGCGCGGCCGGCATTCGCTACGCCCGCACCGACATGGGCGGGGCCTATCGTTGGGATCAGAAAGCGGATCGTTGGCAGCCGATCCTCGACTGGGTTCCTTACAAGGACCTGAACCTTATGGGCGTGGAGTCGATCGCCGTGGATCCCGCCGATGGGCGCCGCGTATACCTGGCCTGCGGCACGTACACGAATCCTATGACCCCGAACGGCGCGATTCTGCGCTCCGATGACGGCGGCCGCACGTTCGAACGCACCGATGTCCCCTTCAAGTTTGGCGGAAACGAAGATGGGCGCGGCAACGGCGAGAGGATGGCCGTCGATCCCGGCGACGGTCGCGTTCTTTACCTGGGCACGCGCCACGATGGACTTTGGCGCTCGACGGATCGCGCAGTGAGCTGGCAGCGGGTAACGAGTTTTCCCGATGTCACGGAGGCGCATCCCACAATGCCGCAGCGACTCCCCGGCGAAACACCGGAGCAGTTCTGGCGGCACATGCCGGTGCGCGGCAGCGGGATTGTATTTGTGAAGTTCGCGCCGGACGTCGAGAAGCATGCTGCCGCCACCGCTACGCAGACCATCTTTGTTGGCGTGTCGCTTATGAACCGGCCGAATCTTTTTGTGACGCGGGACGGCGGCGCGACATGGCAACCGGTGGATGGGGAACCTACGCAGTATCGGCCGACACGCGCAGCTCTTTCGCGGGACGGATATTTGTATGTCGCTTACGGAACTGCGCCCGGGCCTTCGCACATGACCAATGGCGCAGTGCGGAAGCTGAATACGAAGACCGGCGCATGGACCGACATTACACCCGACCATCCCGTTGCCGGGAGCCGCGAGTTTGGCTATGCGGCGGTCGGGGTTGATGCAAAACATCCGCAAACCGTGATTGCCAGCAGCTTTGGCCGTCCCGGAGGCGAGGACATCTTCCGCTCGACCGACGGCGGCGCAAGCTGGAAGCCGATCTTCACCGGCCCGGCGGCGAGCGCGGGAGTTTACGATTACAGCCACGCGCCGTATGTTAAGCCGACGCCGATCCATTGGCTCTTCGACATCGAGATCGACCCAACTAACCCGGACCACGCGGTGTTTACGACCGGCTACGGAGGCTGGGAAACGTTCGACCTTACCGGCGCGGACCGCGGCTTGCCGACGCACTGGAGAATCCTCGCCGCTGGAATTGAAGAGACGGTAGCACTCGAGATGGTGAGTCCCGCGAGCGGCGCGCACCTGGTGAGCGCCATCGGAGATTACGGCGGTTTTGTGCACTGGGATCTCGACCGTCCCGCCCCCGAGGGTTCTTCGGCGCCTCCACGTTTCGGCAATACGACGGGCGTGGCATCGGCTGGGCTTAAACCTCAAATTCTTGTCCGCGTGGGCATCAGCGCCGAACATCACCCGGGTGAGAATATCAGCTACTCGCTTGACGGCGGTCGAACGTGGCAGAGCACGGCGTCGAATCCCTCGCCTGCGAGCCAGTCCGGTTCAGTAGCTGTTTCGGCCGATGGACGCGCGTGGATCTGGGCTCCGCAGCGGGAGACGCCAAGCCTGACGCGTGACAACGGAGCAACTTGGACGGCGGTGGAGGGGCTGCCGACGGGAACGAAGGCAGTCGCCGACCCGATGAATCCGAACCTCTTCTATGCAGTCTCGATGCGCGATGGAACTTTCTACCGCAGCAGCGATGGAGGGGCAACGTTTGCCGGGCAGCACATCAAGACGAGCGATACGCCTGCGCCGTACGATCCCCGGCATCGCGGCGATCAGCGCGGCGGCCAGGACCATATCTACGCCACGCCAGGGCGCACTGGCGACCTTTGGCTGGCAGCGTTCGACGGGCTTTATCGTCTCGCTCCAGACGCAGCGGGCGCGGCGCAGGATGCGGCGTTCACGCGAATGCCGGAGGTCGAGACGATTGAGGCCTTCGGCTTCGGCAAGGCTGCGCCGCACCGCTCTTATCCGGCGATCTACCTGGTGGGGACCGTGGATGGGCAGAATGGCATTTTTCGTTCGACTGATGAGGCGCATACATGGGTGCGCATCAATGACGACAGGCACCAGTGGGGACTGATACTGCAGATTACCGGCGATCCGCGCATCTATGGGCGAGTGTATGTGGGCGCGCACGGTCGTGGAATATCCTATGGGGATCCGGCTGGAAAGTAAGAGGCGCCCGCCAATCAGGCGCGAGCGGCCGAATCCGTTCTGAGAGCCCGCGCCAGCAGCCACACAAGTTCGATGGCTATGGGCCATACAATCACGATGGCTACGAACCAGCCCGATCTTGTAGAAATGCTGCCGGCCGCATCGCTATAGACAACCAGGATCAGTGACAAGTTGGCGAGGTAAGCCGTATCGAGACCCGCGATGCAAGCCCGCGTGGGCGAAATATGGTGTCGGCGCAGCAGCAGGATGACTGCGCTCGCGATCATGATGCCAAAACCCAGCCCCAGCACCAGGAATCGCTGCCATTGGCTGGTTCCGGCAAGGTGAAGCAGAAAAGGCGTTTCGACCAAAATCGTTCCCGCGATCGATAACCCCGCGAAGCACCAAAGAACGCGCCGCCCGGCACGCGTCGACGGTTGATTTGAGAACAGAGCGCGCAGCCGCAGCCAGATCATTGGGGAAGCCAGAAAGCACGGCGCACCGGCGAGGAAATGCCACCAGTTGCCTTGGTTGCCGGGAACGTGCAGGCGGACGGCGTCCCAGGGCGAGGTGTCGAATGCGAACGGAAGAAATGCGACCGCTCCCGCCGCGAGCCACACGAGAAGCATGATTGCATTTGCCCATCGTGGATCCGCTGAGTCAATCGACGAGGCCAGATGAGCTGAGGGCGCAGCGATTTGTTTTGCCAAAGTGACCTCGGGCCGCGGGGAATTTGAACTCGGACGCGTTCAGTGGTGGTACGAAGCCAAGCCGCGAACGGTTCCGGCGAACGCAGGGGTTAATTTTTCGTGAATCGATTGCTCTGCCCCTGTGAGGATGATTGATTCCCATTAGCTATCGACGCCATTGACAGGCTCTCTCGTTCGACCGGGCGTGGGGCTCCTATACTAAACACGCAGGTACTAAGCAGACAGAAAACGAACAAGCCGGGAAAGAACAAAACTGGCTTATAGCAAGTTGATAGGAGGAATTATGTCTGGCGAATCCAAGTGCCCGTTTTCGGGCGTCATGATCGAGCACACCACGGCGGGGGGTAAAGGCAACCAGGACTGGTGGCCCAAACAGTTGAACCTGTCCATTCTTCATCAGCAGTCATCGTTGTCGAATCCCATGGACGAGGAGTTCAACTACGTCGCGGAGTTCAAAAAGCTCGATCTCGATGCGGTCGTCAAAGACCTCACAGCGCTGATGACCGACTCCCAGGATTGGTGGCCGGCGGACTTTGGCCACTATGGCGGTCTGTTCATCCGCATGGCCTGGCACTCGGCCGGCACATACCGCATTCGCGATGGACGCGGAGGCGGCGGTAGAGGTTCGCAGCGCTTCGCTCCGCTCAACAGTTGGCCCGACAACGTGAACCTCGACAAGGCGCGGCGCCTTCTGTGGCCCATCAAACAGAAGTACGGCAAGAGCATTTCATGGGCCGACCTGATGATCCTGGCCGGCAATGTTGCGCTCGAGTCCATGGGCTTTAAGACATTCGGTTTTGGCGGCGGCCGCGCGGACATATGGGAGCCCGAACTCGATGTGGATTGGGGCCCCGAAGCCACATGGCTTGGCGATCAGCGCTACAGCGGCGACCGCGAACTGGCCAATCCGCTGGCCGCGGTGCAGATGGGCCTCATCTACGTGAACCCGGAGGGACCGAACGGCAGCCCCGACCCGGTGGCCGCGGCGCGCGATATTCGCGAGACCTTTGCGCGCATGGCCATGAACGACGAAGAGACTGTGGCGCTGATTGCCGGCGGCCACACTTTTGGCAAGACCCACGGCGCGGGACCGGCGACCCACGTCGGCGCTGAGCCCGAGGCCGCGTCAATCGACCAAATGGGGCTGGGTTGGAAGAGCGACTTCCGCACCGGCAAGGCTGATGACGCCATCGGCAGCGGACTTGAAGTGATCTGGACCTCAACTCCGACGAAGTGGAACAGCGACTTCTTTGACAACTTGTTCAAGTTCGAGTGGGAGCTGACCAAGAGCCCGGCCGGCGCGCACCAATGGCAGCCCAAAGGCGACGTGGCAACCGACGACATGGTGCCCGATCCCTTCGACAAGAGCAAGCGCCGCAAGCCCACCATGCTTACCACCGATCTCTCGCTGCGATTCGATTCGGCCTACGGAAATATCTCGCGGCGTTTCAAAGAGCATCCGGACGAATTCGCCGATGCGTTTGCGCGCGCGTGGTTCAAGCTGACGCACCGCGATATGGGCCCGCGGTCACGCTACCTGGGAAAACTGGTGCCCAGCGAAGAACTGATCTGGCAGGATCCGGTGCCCGCGGTCGATCACGAGCTGGTGAACGAGAAGGACGTTGAGGCGCTGAAAGCCAAGGTGCTGGCGTCGGGATTGTCGGTCTCGCAGCTTGTGACCACGGCGTGGGCTTCGGCGGCCAGCTTCCGCGGCAGCGACAAGCGCGGCGGCGCAAATGGCGCGCGCATCCGGCTCGCTCCGCAAAAGGACTGGGCGGTAAACCAGCCCGCCGAGTTGGCTGGGGTGCTGGCGAAACTCGAAGCCATTCAGAAGGAGTTCAACGCCGATCACGCCAGGAGCAATGGAAGCTCTTCGGGTGGCAAGAAGATATCGCTGGCCGACCTGATTGTGCTGGCGGGCTCGGCTGCTGTTGAGGCTGCGGCGAAAAAGGCCGGTCACGACGTGAAGGTTCCCTTTGCTCCGGGCCGCACCGACGCAACGCAGGGGCAGACCGACGTTGATTCGTTCGCTCCGCTTGAGCCGGTGGCGGATGGCTTCCGCAACTACGTCTGCGACGGACTCGAAGACTACGCCGCGAATCTGCTGCTCGACAAGGCGCAACTGCTTACGCTCACTGCACCGGAGATGTCGGTGCTCGTCGGCGGCATGCGCGCATTGGGTGCGAACTACGGGCACACGCAGCATGGCGTGTTTACCAAGCGGCCTGAGACGCTGACCAACGACTTCTTCGTGAACTTGCTTGACATGGGCACGAAGTGGGAGAAGTCGGCAAAGGAGAAAGGCGTGCTGGAAGGCCGCGACCGGAAGACGGGCGGACTGAAGGGCACTGCGACGGTTGTCGACCTGGTGTTCGGTTCGAATTCACAGCTCAGGGCTCTTGCCGAGGTGTATGCGAGCAGCGATGCTTCAGAAACCTTTGCGAGGGACTTTGCGGCTGCGTGGACAAAGGTGATGAACGCGGACCGGTTCGATTTGCGGTGAGGCAGTGGAGCTAGCGGTGCTGGCGGAGTTAGGAAAGACGCTATTCGCGACATCATGAACTCCTCAACTTATTCGGCCCGCAATCAGTTGCGATTGCGGGCCGAAGTTTTTTGAGACTGAAAGTGCCAATGATGACGGGTGACTATTGGTATTCTGCCGTCATGAACCGGCCGGTTTTGATCGTGATCGATATGCTGAACGACTTCTTCAAGAGTTGGGAGGTCGCGCGCCGCGAGGCGCTGGTTGGCGCGATCAACAACCTGGTGAGTCTGTTTCGACGGTCGGGCGCTCCGGTGGTTTGGGTTCGCCAGGAGTTCGAGCCCGATTTGCGGGATGCGTTCCCGGAGATGAGAGCCAAAGGAATTCACATCACGATTAAAGGGACTGCGGGTTGCCAGATTCTCCCCGAATTAGCTGTGGCATCTTCCGATCCGGTGATTATCAAGAAACGATACAGCGCCTTCTTCAGTACAAACCTCGATGAACTTCTGGGTCAACTTCAGCCGGATACGATTGTTCTGGCCGGGATCAACACGCATGCATGTATTCGGATGACGGCGATCGACGCTTACCAGCGGGATTGGCCAGTCATTCTGGCATCCGATTGCATCGATTCTTATGACCGGGACCATCACGAGGTCACGCTCCGATACATGAAAGACAAGATGGCCGCGGTACTCACAAACCGAGAGATCGAGGCCGCGATCATTCCAGCGATCTGAGAAAGGCGGCCCTGTCAGGTCAACGACGGGGTATCCCTTTCCCCCTATGTAGATTGGTTAAGAGGGTTTTTTTCAACTACTTATGTACCATGAGGCCCTCCCGTAACCCATTGAAAACAAATGAGTCAGAGGGCGGAGAATAGATAAATAAGGACTTACGCCGCGATTTTTGCACGTATTTTGGTGCAAACCTCCGATGATTCTTCTTTCCTCGTTCTGAATGTAGCGCAATCAAAGAAATTGCCTGCAATTTATGAGTCGAATTTTTTCGCCCGCTGAAGCGGGCTACGGATGCGATTAGACCATTTTCGGGTTTGGTGTATCCGGGCAGGGGCTAAAGCCCAACGCTATTGATGGGCGATTTTGCGGCACGACTAAAGTCATGCCCTGTTACAAGGCTTTGTCCGGATACATCAGCTTAGAATTCGGTCTAATTTCTGCCTGGCGGCGGGAAGAGGCTGCGCTACTGCTGCTTTGCGGTGGAGTGCGCGATGCGCCCTTCCGCAATCGTGTAGTGAACTTTGCCGAGCATGTCCCAGCCGTCGAAGGGCGTGTTCTTGGCCTTCGATAACGATTCGGTGGCGCGGTAGGTCCACTCGGCCTTGGGATCGAAGATCACAACGTCGCCGTAGCTGCCTACGGCGAGCGTTCCGCGGCCTTTCAAGCCCAGCAGCGCCGCGGGTTGCGCGCTCAGCAGGCTGAGGACGCGGCCCAGGGGCATGCGCCACTCCTTGTGCAGCCAGCGCAGCGAGAGGCCGAGCGCGGTTTCAAGGCCGGTGATGCCATTGGGCGCGAGCTCGAATTCGACTTCTTTCTCGTGCATGGCGTGGGGCGCGTGGTCGGTGGCGATAGCGTCTACCACTCCATCGAGCAGCGCCTCAATCATGGCGTCGCGATCGGCGGCCGAGCGCAGCGGCGGATTCATTTTGGCGTGGGTGTTGTAGAGGCCCACGTGTTCATCGGTCAGCAGAAAATGATGCGGCGTGACCTCGCAGGTGACGCGCAATCCGTTGCGCCGCGCCTGGCGAACAGCGGCGATGGCTGCGGCGGTTGAGGTGTGTGCCACATGCAGATGCGGATGCGCGTCGCGCAATTCCGTGACGAGTCTGATATCGCGCTCAACCAGCGCCGACTCAGCTTCGGTAGGCATTCCGCGCAGGCCCAGCTTGAACGAAACCGGACCGAGGTTCATGCTGGCGCCCTGGGTGAGGCGCGTGTCTTCAGCGTGCTGGATGACGGTAAGACCCACGCGCGCCGCGGCGGCCAGGCTCTCGCGCATCATGCCGTCTTTGAGGATCGGACGGCCATCGTCGGTAACGGCAACTGCGCCGGCGGACTTGAGTGCTGCATAGTCAGTGAGCGTCTCGCCTTTTGAGGCGCGTGTGGCTGCGGCGATGGGAAAGACGCGAACCTGCGCACCGCGATCGGCAGCCTGCATCCAGCGCGTGATTTCAACCGAATCGTTTACCGGCGTGGTGTTAGGCATGGCGGCCACTGCGGTGAATCCGCCGGCGGCGGCGGCGGCAGTGCCGGTGGCGATGGTTTCTTTGTATCCCTGGCCGGGCTCGCGCAGATGCACATGAATGTCGACGAGGCCGGGCGCGACGGTGAGACCTTTGGCATCGATGATGGGCGCGCCGTTGGCCTGTTTGAGCTTGCCGGGCGCGGCGATTTCGGCCACGCGGCCGTCTTTGATGAAGATGTCTTTAGGCGCGTCGATGCCGGCGGCGGGATCGATCAGGTGGCCGTGGCGGATGGCGAGGGTTGTCATGGACGGCCTCTTTCTGCCGTTGTCAGCGCCCGCTCCATCACCGCCATGCGGATGGCGACACCGTTGGTGACTTGCTCGAGGATGGTCGATTGCGGGCCGTCGGCCACGCCGGCGGTGATCTCGAGGCCGCGAATGATGGGTCCGGGATGCATGACGATGGCGTCGGGCGCTTGCGTTGCGAGTCGCTGGCCGGTTAGCTGGTAGGCGGCCTTGTACTGCTCAAGATCTAGTTGCAGATTGGCGATGCGCTCGGCTTGAATGCGCAGCATCATGATGGCCTGCGACTGGCGGATGGCCGATTCAAAGTCGCGCTCAATCTCGATGCCGGGCGAGGATTTGGCGGCCATCTCAGGCAGCAGTTCTTTCGGTCCGCAGAGCAGCACGCGCGCGCCGAGCCGCGGCAGCAGAAGCATGTTGGAGCGGGCGACACGGCTGTGCAGAATGTCGCCGACGATGGTGACAGTCACGCCGGCGAGCGTTTCGGGGCCGACTTCGGCAACGCCGGGGCGCAGATGCGTAAGGATGGTGCGCAGGTCGAGCAGCGCCTGCGTGGGATGCTCGTGCATGCCATCGCCGGCGTTGACGACTGGCAGGCGGGTGGACTCTTCAAGCAGCCAGGCCGCGCCGGATGAGTTGTGGCGCAGGATAATGGCTTCGGCACCGAGGGCGCGCAGGGTGAGGCCGGTGTCTTTGAGCGACTCGCCCTTTTCAATGCTCGAGCTGAGGTTAGAAACCAGCGTGGTGTCTGCGCCGAGCGCCTTTGACGCCAGCTCGAAGCTGGTGCGGGTGCGCGTCGACGACTCGTAAAAGAGCAGCGCGATGCGGCGCTTTTGCAGGATGCGGTCGCGGACGAGCGGGTCGGCGCGATCCAGAGCCGTGGCCCGCTGGAGCAGATGGCTGACCGCGGGCACGGTGAGGTCCATGACCGAGAGCAGCGAGCCGGGGTGATAAGGAAATGGCGATGGAGGTGTGGCAGGAGTTGTGAGCGTTCGGCGCGGAGCTTGCTGGATCATCTTGTGGTCTTCAATGTGGCTTTGTGCCATCCCACCCATTTCAAATGTCGCTGCGGCGACATTTGAAATGGATGGGGCACCCAGATTTGTACAACCTCAAACGGTCGGAAAACCATTCGGCGGTGGACGGTGAGCGGTGGACGGTGGACCGTGGACGGTGAGCGGTGGACCGTGGACGGTGAGCGGTGGACGGTGGACCGTGGACGGTGGATCGTGGCCCATGCACCGTCCACGGTTCACGGTCCACCTGGTTCACCCAACTCTTTCTACAAGCAACACCTGCTCGTCCTGGTCGACTTCTTGAAACTTTACTTCGATGATTTCGCGGCTGCTAGTGGGAATGCGTTTTCCAATGTAGGTGGCTTCTATGGGCAGTTCGCGATGGCCGCGATCGATGAGCACGCACAGCTGTACGCGCCGTGGGCGGCCGTGGTCAAAGAGCGCGTCGAGCGCGGCGCGGATGGTGCGGCCGGTGTAGAGTACGTCGTCGCAGATCACCACGTCGCGGCCCTCCACATCGCAGCCGACGGAACCTGGGGTGACGACGGGACGAATGTCTGCTGTGGAAAGATCGTCACGATAGAACTGAATATCGAGAACTCCGGTATCGACGTTGCGTTTTTCAATGCCTGAGATGAGCTTGCCCAGCCGTTCGGCGAGCGGAACGCCGCGGCGTTTGATGCCCACCAGGCACAGGTCCTCGCTGCCGTTGCTCTTCTCCACGATCTCGTGGGCCAGGCGCACCAGGGTGCGCTCAATCTCCGAGGCCGACATCAGGCGGCCCTTTACACGCAAATTGGCTGTCTCTTGATGGCTCATGGCGTTTGAATGCCTTCGCTCTTGATGCTGATGCTCTTGCCGGATGATACGAGGGTTGGCTCGCCGGGGCAAGTTGTGGAGATTTTTCCTTGTTTTGGAGGAGTTTTCTTGCGAATCAGCGTTTATATGTGCCCGATTTACCGCCGGTTTTGGACTCGAGGCGCAGCTCGCGGATGACGATGGATTTGTCGAGGGCTTTGGTCATGTCATAGATGGTGAGCGCGGCGACCGCTGCGGCGGTAAGGGCTTCCATTTCAACACCGGTGGGCCCGGTAGTAGCGGCCGAGGCCAGGATGCGGATGCCGCCGGTGACGACCGCGGCCTGCACGTCGACATGGGTCAGCGGCAGGGGATGGCAGAGCGGGATCAGCTCACTGGTCCGCTTGGCGGCCTGGATGCCGGCGATGCGCGCAACCTGCAGCGGGTCGCCTTTGGGATTCGAGGGCAGCGCGGCGAGTACGGCGGCGGAGAGCTCGACAAACGCCGAGGCAGAGGCGGTGCGGCGCGTGGCGGGCTTGGCGCCCACATCTACCATGCGGGGCTGACCGGCGGCGTCGTAGTGCGAGAGTCTGGACTTGGGTGCGGATTTTGCAGATTTGGGCATTTAAACCTCAGGCAAGCAGGATGCGAACAGTTTCGCCGGCGGATATGCGCTCGGCGTCTTCAGGCAGAACCAGAAAGCAGTTGGCGTGGGCCATGGCGACAAGATCGCCCGACCCCTGCCACTCGACCCGGCGAACAGCCGGTAGATCGCCGGGCGGCGCGGCAAAGTCGCAGTGCGCGGGCAGCAAACGCGTAAGGCCCGCTTTCCCCTTTACGTCCTCGGCCAGGCGGGCGAGGGCAAAGCGCGGGCCGCGATGTGTGCAGCCGGCAAGCGCGCGCAGAACCGGCGCGGCAAAAAGCAGGAACGTGACCGCCGATGAGACCGGATTCCCCGGCAACCCGAAGCACTTCGTGCTGTTCTTGTTTTGGACGAGAGCAGTGGAAGGGATCTCGCCGAAGACCAGCGGTTTGCCGGGCTGCATGCGGACTCCTGTGAAGTGGAAGCGCGCGCCAAGGCTGGCCATGACCGGCTCGACGAGGTCGAATTTTCCCGCCGAGACGCCCCCGCTGATGAGGACAAGTTCGGCGTCGCAGGCTTCTCTTAGCGCAGCTTTGAGGGCCGGAGTGTTGTCGGCAGCCGTGGGTAACGACCATGGTTCCCCACCAGCATTGCGGACCAATGCGGCCAGCATGGGGCCGTTGGAGTTGCGAATCTCGGCTGGCCCGGGTTCGGCTTCGACAGGGACGATTTCGTCGCCGGTCGAGAGAATGGCAACGCGAGGCCTGAGGAAGACCTCAACCGACGGGCGGCCGCAGGAGGCTGCAAGCGCGATTTGCGGATAGCCGATGATGGCGCCGGGCGCCAGCAATTCATCGCCGATGTGAGCCTGCGCGCCGCGGAGAACCATGTTTTCGCCCGGCGCTGCGGTGCGAGGCGGCAACAGGCGCACGAAGCCGCGGCTGGCCTCAACATGCTCAAGCATGATGACCGCGTCGGCGCCCGGGGGCACAGGCGCACCGGTCATGATCTCCCATACGGAGTCCGCGGGCAACGGCGCGGCTGGCGACTGGCCCGCGCGGGTTGAGCCGGCGAGAGCGAGCGCCTTGTGCAAGTTGGCCTCGGCGGAACGGCAGGCGTAGCCGTCACGCGTGGAGCGGGAAAAGGGCGGCTGATCGCGATCGGCGCGAAGAGTTTCCGCGAGCACCCGGCCGTCGGATTCAGCCAGGGCTACGCGCTCGGTTCCCGGCGGCGACAGGCGAGCCGCGTGCGCAGCAACCAGCGCCGCGGCTTCGCCATAGCTGAGGAGAGCGCTGCTCATGGAATGGATTGTAGAGGGTTGGGCTGGGTTGGGATGGGTTGGACACGTGACGGGGCACCCAGTATTGATGGGACAAACGATTTGAACGATCGCTCGTACGCAAAGGGCGCTCGCCGAAGCGAACGCCCATGAAATTGAAGCCAAGTTGCGCGCGGTTAGTGGCTCTTGGGAGCGTGGTAGGAGCTGGTGACCTTCTGGCCGGCCTGTTGCAGAATACCGGCTACCTCGTCGGCGAACGCGCCGCTGGGCGCCAGTTCAAGGTACTTCTCATAAGCGGCCTGGCAGTCAGGAGGTAGAACGATGCGGTTGGTCTTGGGATCGATGGTTGCGTTGGCCACCAGTCCCTGGCCCTTGATGTAGTAAAGTACCGGATCGTTGGGATTGGCTTTCAGGGCTTCATCGGCCGCAGCCACCTGGGCCTGGCCGTTGTGCATCTGGAAGAAGATAACGGCTTCGTTGCGCAGCTGCACGGCAGCACGGGTGGGATCGTCTTTGGCAGCCTCATCGTAGGCTGCGTTGGCTTCGGGAACCTTGCCTGTCCTCGCATACACCTCGCCAAGACCTGCTTCGGCAGCAGCCAGCACATCCATGCGCGGTTTCGGTGCCGCTTTCTCAAGGGTGACGGCCTTCTGGTAAGAAGTTTCGGCATCGTCGTACTTCGACTCGCCCGACTGAGCGTAGCCCAGGTTGGTATAGAGCAGCGCTTCATTGGGCAGGCCCTTGATATCGGTGTTCATCAGAGTCTCAATATCGGCGTATTTTGCGGCCTTGATTTCATTGGCCTTGGTTACGATATCGCCGCGCGTTGCTTTGGCGCCGAGCTGCTGCGCGGCGGCGGCGGCGGCGCCTTCCACGTCTTTCTTATCCTGCGTTACCTGCTTCAGGTCGGCATTCGCGTGGCCGATGGCCTGGTTTGCAGCAATGGCCGCAGCGTTCTTCTCCTTCAGATCTGCCAGCGCCTTTTGCTGATCGGGAGGCAGCTTGCTGATGTAGTCGGGGCGCGACATGTCGATGTCGGCTACAGCTTCAGTTTCCGTCGTAATCTTGATGTTTTTGACGGTGTCGACAATTTTGCCCGGAGGCGTGTCGGGAGCGCGGTAGACCACGTCGTATGTACCCGGGGTGGCCTCGCCGGAGTAGTCGCCGTTGGCGTCGACTGGGAATGTGAATTTAAGGGTGTTGCCACCGTCGGTCGTCAGGCTCACGGTGCCCTTATTCTGTGGCTGCCCGGTGGGATTGGTCACGTGCCCATGAATTTTGCCCAGATTCTGCGCCTGCATCAGCGCGGGCGAAAGGGCAAACGCCAACAGGCCGACCACTGCGGGCAGGCTCTTCAAAAACGAAATTTTGTGTTTCATTTTCATCTCCTTGAGAGCGGCGCGGTAATAATCGGCGCACAGACTCTGAACAACTCACGAATTGCAGGCAAAACCAACGTTAAATCCAACCCACTCCCCTCGACAAGGGGAACAGGGAACGAAATGCGACTTCACGCAAAGGGCGGTAATGAGCGCGGCCCGGTGCGAGATGAGAGACACAGCCTCGAAAAGCCGGGCATCACGATCCTATCCGACGCAGGTCGCTCAGGTTACGCAAACATCCTAGAACTATAGCGAGGTCTCCCGTTGTGGCCCATGTCACAGCCTAAAATAATGGGATGGCTATAACCATTCGCCCGGCGACTGCGGCCGATGTTGCCGAGATTATGCGCTTTATCAAAGCGCTGGCGCATTACGAGCGTGGTCTCGAGCAGGTAACCGCAACCGAGGAAGGTCTTTTGCGCGACGGCTTCGGCCCGCAGCCCTTTTACGAGTGCCTGATTGCCGATCTGAACGGGAAACCGGCCGGTTTTGCGCTCTATTTCTACAACTACTCCACCTGGAGGGGGCAACCGGGGATATATCTCGAGGACCTGTTTGTTGAGCCGGAGTTACGCGGGCTGGGAATCGGCAAGGCGCTGCTGGAGCGGGTTGCGGCGGCGGCGATCCGGAAGGGCTGCCGGCGGTTGCAGTGGCAGGTACTGGACTGGAATACTCCGGCGATTGACTTCTATGTAGCCATGGGTGGCGAGTTTATGAACGAGTGGCGCACGGTGCGGCTGGACGATGAGGCGCTTGACCGGCTGGCCGCTGGAACGGGTATCGACCGGCTTGCCGCGGGAACGGGCGAAAGCCGATTCGGGTGAACGCGCGGGCGGGAATCCGAACGGGGTGCTGGCCGGCGATGCGGAGACCGCACCTTGAAGATCCGCGTGATTGGCGGGGGCCTGGCCGGACCTGAGGCGGCGCTGACTGCGGCGCGACTGGGATGCCAGGTGGATCTGTATGAGATGCGCAGAGTGGTTGACGGCAAGCCGGTGCTAACGCCCGCGCACCAGACTATCGATTTCGGTGAGCTGGTCTGCTCGAATTCCCTGAAAAGCGAGTCGCAATGGACCGCGCCCTGGCTGCTGAAGCAGGAAATGCGCCGGCTGGGGTCGGCCTTGCTGAAGATTGCCGATGAGACGGCCGTGCCCGCGGGCCATGCGCTGGCCGTCGATCGCGTGGAGTTTTCGCGCAAAATTGGCGAGGCTATCGCGGCCGAGCCTCGGATTCGCGTGATACGAGAAGAAGTTAGTTCTCTCGACAATAATGAGGACGGTGCGAAATGCTGCTGCACGATTATTGCGACGGGACCGCTGACCTCAGACGCGTTGAGCAAGGAAATTGAGCGGATTACCGGTTCGGGACACCTGGCATTCTACGATTCAATTTCGCCCATCGTGGATGCCGAGACGATCGACATGGAACGGGTATACTTTGCGGCGCGCTGGGACAAAGGCACGGCCGACTACATCAACTGCCCGATGAGCCGCGAAGAGTACGACCGCTTTTACGAGGCGCTGGTTGCGGCAGAGGCGGCAGAGTCCAAGGAGTGGGAGAAGCTCGAGTACTTCGAGAGCTGCCTGCCGATTGAGATCCTTGCCCGCCGCGGGCGAGACACACTGCGATTCGGGCCGATGAAGCCCGTGGGGCTGCGCGATCCGCGAACCGGCAAGAATCCCTGGGCCGTGGTGCAGCTACGCAAAGAAAACGTGCGCGCTTCGAGCTATAACCTGGTCGGCTTCCAGAACCACCTGAAGTGGGGCGAACAGGCACGGGTGCTGCGGCTGATTCCGGGCCTTGAGAATGCGAAGTTCCTGCGTTACGGGCAGATTCACAGAAACACATATATCTGCGCGCCGGCGCTGCTTGACGAGACGATGAGGCTGAAAACAACGGAGCGGAATATTCTTTTCGCCGGCCAGATCTCGGGCGTCGAAGGCTACACCGAATCAATCGCCACGGGTTTGCTTGCGGGCATCTACGCTGCGGCGCTGGCCTGCGGAGAAGAGCCGGTACCAGTTCCGCGCGGTACGGCTCTCGGATCGCTGGTGCACTACATCACGCACGCGGATCAAAAGGATTTTCAGCCGGCCAATATTACCTTCGATCTTCTGGAACCGCTCGACGAGATCCCCGGGGCGACCGCCCCGCCCGCTGCCCATGCCGGCCTGCGGGCCGGCGACGCCTTTCGGCAGGCGTTCCCGACGACTATGGATGGACGCGAAGGCTATCATCTTTGCGAGGCAGCAGGAAGCCGCGAGACCGCATCGGGCGCGCTAAAGCATGATTTCGCGCCGTGCGGCGTGGGAACACCGGTTCTGCTCATGCCGCTCCAGCCAGTTTTCCGCTGCGTGGGCGCTCAGAACTCGCCACGCTAAATGAACTCATGGCCGCCATGGGGGTCGCGGTAGCGGTCGCCGACTTTCACTTCGTCATACGCCACGGCACTCTCATCGAAACCTTTCCAGCCGCCGGCCCGATAGGCGACAGCACGAGCGTCGATATCCACGGCGTTGAAGCCATGCATTGTGGCCTGGGCTTTGCCGGCCAGGAACTCGTCCACCCGCGCCGAAACCAGGGTTCCGCCGCGCCTTATGCCCTCGGCAAGCACATGGGCCTGCTCCTCGCTCGCGCCGGCCTTGGTCAGCGAACCGATGATGCCGCCGGACGCGGCGCCAACGGCGGCTCCCGCGATGGCGCCCGCCGCAGTCGCCGCCAGCCATCCCGCCGCCACAACGGGACCGATGCCCGGAATGACGAGCACGCCAAGGCCGGCAAGTAGTGCTGCACCGCCCCCTACCACCGTGCCGACGCTGACGCCGGCTTCGGCGCCCTTGGCCGCCCGAGCCAATTTGAGCTTTTCGAGCAGCGGCGCATGACGATCATCGCCGTTATAGCGGATGATGCTGATGTCTTCTGGGAATATGCCTGCGGCTTCGAGCGCATGAACCGCCCGTTGGGCGTCGTTGTAGTGGTCGAACAGGCAGCTGATGATCTGCCTCGCCATGGAATGGCCTCCTGAGAAAGATTTGGGTCCCTTCTGGTTCAACCCGCGTCCGGCCGGACGATGCGGCATGCCACAAATCTATCCCGCTTTTTGCTCGGGTGGTATGGCCCCTGGCCTTGCGTGTATTGCGCTGCCTTTCGCCTCATAGAACCGGCCGAGAAGACCTTTGATTTGGGTCAAAGTGCCGCCCTAGGCTTTAGGCCTATAAATCCTATCAACAAGCTGCCCCGTCATTCGATGTTCGAATATGTTGCGGAGCCGTGATGCAAGCTCGATATGCGTTGGGTATCTGGACCATCCTCAGTCTTGCGGCCGCGGCTCCCGTCCTTGCCGACGGCAATCCAGATGCCGCCCGGCCCATAATCTCGGAGAACTGCGTGACTTGCCACGACGTGCCGGGTTTCCAGGCAAAATACGGGCGTGCCGATGTCAATGCTCCGGCCTTCCAGTCGATCGCCGATCAGCCCGATACCTACACCCCGGACAAGATGCGACAGTTCCTTCAGCACCCGCATTATCCGATGGCGAAGTTCGTCCTTTCATCGGCGGACATCGAAAACATCATCGCCTTCATCCAGTCGCTTCGGCATAAATAGTTCGGGACCTTGCCGTTTCGGGCTCGATACTCGCTGAGCGGGGCCGGCATGGCTATCGGGCGTCGCCCAAACGGGTGGCCGCGCTTCTCTTCCCCATTGACGGGTTTCGGGCCTATTCGGCGTTCTTCCCGACGAAAAACGCGCCGATCTGCTCGAAGAACCTTGTGGCGATGCCGACGTCGGCGTGCGGGTCGGGCCGATTAGCGTCTCCGGCATTGCCGGGCAGAAGCGCGCGCGTCGCCAGGGCATGGTCCAGTTCCGCCTTCAATTCCGGTCGCGCCTCCAGCAGGGAGAGAATGACCGGCTTGCGGAGCGCGTAGATCGTGCCCGCCGTGAGGGCCCTGACGGTTACGCTCGAGTGCTTGCCGGAAAGAACCGCGAAGGCCCCACATCTTCGCCGGGTCCGCGCCGGTCGACCTCCACGGTCGTGCCGTCTTCCTGTTCCCTTGTCAGGGAGACGACGCCGTTTTCGATGAAGAACAGAGACTCGACCTCGCTGTTCTGCTTCATCAGGACGTCGCCTGCTTTCATCGGGCGCCCGGTCAAGGCCTTCTGCACAGCTTCGCGTTCGGCGGGGAGCAGATGGGCGAACTGGGGCGCCCGATCGACAAGCCTCGCCGCCGCCGGACTGTGGCCGGCGGCGATGCGCAGGACCGGTTCCTCGCCCGCCTGGGGAACGGCGATGGATATCCCCGCCCAGCGCGCGTGCCGATAAATGAAATTCAGCACGTCGCTCTTCACCTGGCCGACCAGGTCGACGTTCCTGACGAAGAATCTGACCTGGTAGGTGACCGAGGAGGCGGCGAAATCCTTCACCCGGATCTTCGGCCCGGGCTCCGTCAACACGTTGCGGCAATTCAGCGCCGCGTTCTCGATCACCTCGATCCCGCGGGAGGGCGGCGTGCGGTTGTCCAGGGAGACGGTGAATTCCACGCCCTGGGTCGCGGTCGGCGAGCTGTAATTGACGATGCGCGACTTGGCGATATTGCTGTTCGGCACGATGATGCTTTCGCGGGTCGTCGTCATGATGTGCGTCGCCCGCCAGTTGATCTCGATGACCTGGCCCTCCGCCCCGCCCTCGAGCGCAATCCAGTCGCCGATGTGATAGGGCCCTTCGATGTTGAGGGCGATGCCGGAGAAGAGATCGCCCAGCGTGCTTTGCAGCGCCAGGCCCAGCACGATCGCGATCACGCCCGAGGTGGCGAGCAGGCCGGTGACGGGAAGATCGAGGACGAGACCCGCGACCGCGAAGCAACACCCGATATAGACGGCCCCGGCCAGAATATCCGTGGCGAACTTGCGCTCCTGCTCCCGGTGATCGATCAGCAGAAAGGCTCTGCCGACGGTGATCAGGAGGCGCGACAGCCAGAACCACCAGAATATCTCCAGGAGCAGAAATGCGAGGCGGGAGTTGCCCTGGATTGCCGCCGGCGGCGGCCGGAGAGGCGCTACCCCTGCATGCAAGAGCACGAGGCTGAACACGGCCATGAAGATCATGCCGACGGCGAGCCTCGTCTTCGTCGGCTGGCGGAAGAGCCAGGCCGTGGCGGCGAGGCCGACGGCGCCGACGAGGCTCGCGAGGAGAAGTGGCTGGTCGAACATCATCAGTCGCCTGGCGCTAGAAGGGCGCAACGCCGATGATCTGCGAATGCCCGCCCAGCATCAGGGCATAGGCTGCGAGCGCGATCGCCGGGCGCCATAGGCCGATTTCCCGCCAGTTCAGGCTGTTTCGCCTGGCCAGGATCGCGCCGAATGGCATGATCGAGGTCTTGGCCGCGAAGCCTTCCCAGGAAGCGCCTTGCAGGCGCCGGCGCTTGGCGTCGATCGAGGGCATGCCGGCGAGCGCCACCACGGCCCAGGTGGCGAAAAAGACCAGCGAGGCGGCGTCGCCGTTGGCCACCAGATGCACCAGCGCCCAGATCGCCACGCCATTGAGGAAGGGGTGGCGCGTGATGCGGACGATGCCTTGGGGCGCCCTGCCAAGGCTTCCCTCCTGGGCCACTGCCGTGGGGTTGGGCGTCGTCAAGCCGATCACGGCCAATACGAAGGCGGAACATCGCGACGATTGCCACGGGCTTCCACCATTCCGGCGCGACCCAGGTTCCGATATAGGGCGCCTCCCGATAGGCAATCACCATCCAGACAAGACCAGCCACCGTGGCCAGCGAAAAGGCAACCCGATAGCCCGCGGCGCCGAGAGCGCCGACCGCCCGGTCGCGCAGGCGGGTGCCGGAGATGCCGAGGTGAATGCCGGCGAAGAATAGCGCGGCGAGGACCGAGGAGGCCATGATGTCCATCCTTTCGAGCGACAATCGTCGGGGGCTGTCGCCTTGCGCGAATGGTAGCACTGCGACTCCGGGCCGCTAGGCCCAAATGCTTGCCAGCCGCAATGCAGCGACGGGGAGTTCGGCGGCTCGACGTATCGGCAGCAAGCAGACCTAGGTAATTCCCCTTAGTTGTGCCAAAGGGTCCCCAACTTCAGCCTGGGCTGGGCGACTTCAAATTCCGTTCGCAGAAAGCTGGCGTCGTTTCATGGGCATGGATCAGGCCGTCTTGGTCACGGTCGTCGACGACGACGAGATGGTGAGGGATTCGCTTCGGGCCTTGCTCGAGGCGCACCGCTTCCAGGTGCGCGAATTCGAGTCCGCCCGGCGCTACTTCGACACGCGCGACGGCCTCGCCGAAGGCTGCCTGCTGATCGACATGCATATGCCCGAGATGAACGGGCTCGAGCTGCTGCAAGCTCTGCGCACGGCGGGGGACGCCACGCCCGGTCGTCCTTTACACGGGCGCAACGACCCGACCCTGGAGGCCCGCGCCATTGCCGCGGGGGCTACGGCGGTGCTCGACAAGCCGGTGACCTACAAGGTCCTGCTGGCGGCCATTCGCCAGGCTCTCGGCGGCCAGGTGACTGAATACTCGGGCCCTGCAGAGCCGCTATACGCAGCTTTCCCTTAGGTAGATTTCCGAAGTTTCAGGCGGTCTTCCCGTCGCCATAGCCTTCGCCCTGCAAACCACGGCAATGAGGCTACAGGAGCTGAACATGGCAATCGCGCTTGCGGTCAGGATACCGGCAGAAGAGTCGAAAATGAGCAAGGCCGCGACGGCCCTGGCGGGCGCGGCATGGGATTTCCCGGCATCTGAGGGCTGTGGCAACGATGGCACCGGCCGAAGCCCGGCGACGGAACCGGATCGTGCCGGCACGGTGGTTTCCTGCCGCAAGGGCCAGACCCTGGTCGAGGAAGGCCATCGCGCGGCCTATATCTTCAAAGTCGTCTCCGGCGCGCTGAGGACCGTCCGATTCCTGCCGGATGGACGGCGCCACGTGGCGAGCTTCCATCTGCCCGGCGAGTTTATCGGCCTGGCCGACGACGGGCTCTATGGCCACAGCGTCGAAGCGCTCTCGGACGCCAGGCTCGTGCGCTACACGCGGACGAGCTTCGAAGCCACCCTGGAGCGGGATCCCGGCGCCGGACGCCGCCTGTTCGACGTCATGCGCAAGGAACTCGCGGCGGCCCAGGACCGTCTCCTCCTGCTGGGGCGCAAGACGGCCGCGGAGCGCCTTGCCACCTTCCTGTTGACCCTGATCGACCGCAAGTCCGACAGTCACGGCGCGGGAGATCGCGAGATCGAGCTGCCCATGAACCGTTCGGACATGGCGGACTATTTGGGCCTGCGCATCGAGACCGTCTGCCGCCTCCTGACCGATCTCAAGCATCGCCACATTATCGACCTGCCGAGCATTCATAGCGTCGTCGTCCTGCGCCGCGACCTGTTGGAAGACGAGAGCGAAGGCAACGCCTGAACCCAAGGTGATCTTCTTGCGGGCGATGACACTCACTGAGGTCGGCCGTCCGCTGGTGGCGGTCGACCGGCCTCGGGAGCAGCCGGGTCCCCATCAGGTTCTGATCAAGGTTCACGCCTGCGGCGTCTGCCGAACCGACCTTCATCTGGTGGAAGGCGATCTGCAGGCCTGCAAGCTGCCCATTGTGCCGGGTCACGAGATCGTGGGCCAGGTCGTCGCGCTTGGACCGGGCGTGGAGCGGCTGCATATCGGCGCAGAGAGTCGGCGTTCCCTGGCTCGGCTGGACCTGTGGACATTGCCGGTACTGCCGGCAGGGGCGCGAGAATCTTTGCTCCGACGCCCGCTTCACCGGCTGCCAGATCGATGGCGGCTTTGCGGAGCTGACCTTGGCCGATGAGCGCTATTGCTTCGCTTTGCCGGAACGCTACGGCAACGTTGAGGCTGCCCCGCTGCTCTGCGCCGGCCTGATCGGCTACCGGGCCTTGCGCATGGCGGGGGAAGCCAAGACCCTGGGCCTCTACGGCTTCGGTGCCGCCGCTCACATCATCGCCCAGGTCGCCAAGCAGCAGGGCCGGCGGGTGTTCGCGTTCACCCGGCCCTCCGATCTCGCGGCCCAGCGCTTCGCCGTTGAACTCGGCTGCGACTGGGCGGGCAGCTCGCCAGAAATGCCGCCGGCCTTGCTGGACGCGGCTCTCATCTTCGCGCCGGTGGGCGAGCTGATCCCCGCCGCTTTGCAGGCGACGGACAAGGGCGGCACCGTCATCTGCGCCGGCATCCATATGAGCGATATTCCGAGCTTTCCCTATCGGATCCTCTGGCAGGAAAGAATCCTGCGCTCGGTCGCCAACCTGACGCGCGCCGACGCCGAGGAGTTCCTGGCACTGGCCGCGCAGATGCCGATTCGCACCCATACCGAGGCCTTCGCCCTGGCGGACGCCAATGTAGCTCTTTCACGCTTGAAGCATGGCGAGCTGCTTGGCGCTGCAGTGCTGGTGCCCTCACTCTCAACCCCAGGACAATACCAGCCCGATATCGCCCGGGAAGCCCCCGGGGAAGTCGAGGACCCTGGCGGCAAGGTGGAATCCCCGAGGCTTCAGCTCCCGTTCCCAGCGGAGATAGATCTCGGCCGCCTCGCCGCGCAGGCTCTGGGGCCAGTCGGGCTCAGGCGCGTTGATCGCCCGGCCGCCATCGGCGCAGAGGCTGGCCGGGAATCGCAGCAGAAGGAAATCCTTCTCGCCATGCTCGGCGGCGACACGCGCACCGTGCAGCAGGGACTGCCAATTGCTGTCGACGACGTGATGGTCGATGAGCTCCCGTATCCGCCGGCTGCGTTCCTCGGCGGCAGTGTGCGCTTGCGCCCGCTGGCGTTCGATCCGTTCATGCTGAAAGCCCAGAGTCAGATCACGGAAGCCCTCGGCTGAGAACTCGCCCGCCGCGGCCGCGTCGCCCGCGGCGTGGGCGCGCGGCAGCGCTGAGGCGCTGCAGCCTCGAGGCGCCGCTTCGTGGCCGGCCGTGGCGGTCTGGCGCGGCCGAGGAAGCCCGTCTGGCCCCGCACCAGATCGGCCCGGCTGACGATGCCGACGATCTTGCCGTCCCGGACCACGGGCACACGCTTGATCCGATAGCTGGACAGCAGCTCGGCGATCTCGCGGCCTCGGTCGATTTTGCTGACGGTCACCACCGGGGCGCTCATCACGTCCTTCGCGGTCAATTCGATGGAGCGAAGATGGGCGAGGAATTCGGGGTTTAAGGCTTCGCCTTCGGCCAGCAAGGTCACCACCATTCGCGGCGCTGGCCCCGCGCGTCCTCCCGGCGGCCCATGAGATCGCCTTCGCTGACCATGCCGATGGGCGCGCCGGCGGCGTCAACCACCGGCACGGCGCTGATGCCGCTGTCGAGCAGGATCATGGCGATCTTGCGCGCGGGCATATCCGGCGGCACCACGGTCACATCGGTCGTCATCAGGTCACGTGCCTGCATCGCTGTTCCCTTCCTGGCAAAGACTGGCGCGTGGCGCCGTCGATGTTCCCTTCGGCCCATGTCTCCGGCCGGCATTGACTTCTTCCTTAATCTGAACAGGCGCGGTGTGGGAAACAAGGTTCCGATTTAACGATCACCGGGATCATCCTAGCTGGCGGATTGCCATGCCCACCACTTCTTCCTGCCCGCGGAAGATCGCCCGCCGCAAGGTCTTTGATCCAGCGCAAAGCACGAATTGCGATTCACGGCACAATCCCGTCCCAGCCGACCCCGTGAGGCCGGCCGCAAGCGGCCGTAGGCAACCTTGACGGGGTGAAGATGAACAACGAAGGAAACAGACATGGACCAGTCGATAGGCGTTCCGATCGCTAAGCCGGCACCGCAACCCAAGGCATCCCCGGCGGCAAAACCCGAAAGCAGGAAGCTTGGCCTGTTCCTCTTACCGGCGTCGTCGTCGGTTCGATGATCGGCGGCGGCGCCTTCAATCTGCCGCAGAATATGGCCAGCGGCGCGGGGCTGGGCGCCGTGATGATCGCCTGGATCATCACGCTTGTCGGCATGTTCTTTCTCTCGAACGCCTTTCGCATCCTGGCCGACAAGCGGCCGGATCTGAAGGCGGGGATCTATAGATACGCGCAAGAGGGGTTCGGCCCGCTTGCGGGCTTCGAGATGGCCTGGGGCTACTGGTTGAGTTCGGCCTTCGGCAATGTCGCCTTCGCCGTGCTGGTCATGCAGATGCTCGGCTACTTCTTCCCGGTCTTTGACGACGGAAAGAACTGGCCCTCGATCATTGGAGGCTCAGTCCTGATTTGGACCATGCATTTCACCGTGCTCTCCGGCGTGAAACGGGCTGTGGGTTTGAATGTTCTCTCGAGTTTCGTCAATGTCATCACCATCTGCGTCGTCCTGGTCGTCATGGCTCTTTTCGTCGCAAGGGGCAATTCCCTTCGACGTCTGGGGCCAGCAGCAGCATCTGGGAAGCGTCCTGACCCAGGTGAAGAGCACCATGCTCGTCACCCTTTGGGTGTTCCTCGGGATCGAGGCCGCGGTCGTCGTGTCCGACCGCGCCCAGGATCCGCCGCAAGTGGGCATGGCGACATTCGTCGGCTTGGCGGTTTGCACGGTCCTCTATTTCCTGCTCTCGGCGTTGCCATTCGGGGTCATGCACCAGAAAGATTTGGCCGGCCTCGGCAATCCTTCGTCAGCTTATGTCCTGCAGGCGCTGGTTGGCCATTGGGGCGCCATCTTCGTTAACTTTTCCGTCCTCTTCTCAGTTCTGTTCTGCTGGCTGGCCTGGACCATCCTGGTCGCGGAACTGCCTTACGAAGGCGCGAAAGGGGGCGTCTTTCCCAAGTTCCTCGCGCTGGAGAACCGTCATCACGCAGCCGCTCCCTCCCTCTGGATGTCGAGCATCGTGATGCAGATCACTATGTTCGTCGTGCTGTTTGCCCAGAACGCCTGGATATGGCTGATCTCGATCACGGGCGTTACGAGCCTGCCGCCCTATCTCGCGAGCACGGCTTTCCTTTGGCTATATGCCAGCAAGACCGGATACACAGACGAGTGCCTCGGAAACCCGGGGCATGGCCATGTGGACGGGAATTCTGGGTACGCTGTATTCGGCTTGGCTTCTCTATGCGGCCGGGCCGCAGTTTCTGCTGATGTCGACGATCGTCTTCGCCATCGGCCTGCCGGTCTTCTGGTATGCCCAGCGGGAGCGCAATCCAGGCAAGGCCGCGTTCACGCGCATCGAGCTGGCGGCGGCAATCCTTCTCGTCATCGTCGCGATCGTGGCCGCGTCCTGTTCGCGAAAGGGATCGTCACCATCAGCTGATCGACGTCGAAAGCACCGGCCGTTCCCCACGGGGCGGTCCTGGCCGAGCCGTTTCGCAAGCCGGAGCTAGGCCAGCGAGAGGTGGAGAAGGGCGATGCTTTACGACAGGATGTTTCAGTTTCTCATTTGCTCGCCGGCTCTTGGGCGCCGATACCCTGGAAGGCCAGCGCCTGGGTCAGATCTGCCGAGAGATCCAACATCTCGGCTTCCAGGTAATCGAAGCGCAAAGCATCGAGAGCGGCGAGTTGGCGGTGCGAACGGATGCGTTGATCGGCTGCATCCTGCTGGAATGGGGCACGGGAAGCAGTCCGGCGGCGTTGGCTCCTTCGTCACCTTCATGCGCAACCGCGGGCTCGATATCCCCTCTTCATTCTGGTTCGTCGCCATGCGCTGAAGGAGATTCCGGTCGATATCCTGGGTCAGGTCACTGGCTACGTCTTCCTGGCCGAGGATACGCCCGCCTTCATCGCCCGGAACCTGGCAAGCCACCTCAAG
>CAVSYM010000008.1:0-145309 GCA_963732165.1 uncultured Acidobacteriaceae bacterium | reverse complement strand
CGGCGCGCGCCAGGACGCCGACGGCTATTTCTGGCTCATGGGCCGCGTTGACGACGTAATCAACGTGAGCGGCCACCGCCTGGGAACCATGGAAGTGGAATCGGCGCTGGTCGCGCACCCCAAAGTTGCCGAAGCTGCGGTCGTTGGCCGGCCCGACGATCTAAAAGGCCAGGCCATTTCTGCGTTCGTCACTCTCGAGCACGGCAATCCGCCCAGCGACGCGCTCAAAGACGAGCTGCGCAAGTGGGTCACCAAAGAGATTGGCGCGCTGGCGCGGCCTGACGACATCCGCTTTACCGAGGCCCTGCCCAAAACCCGCAGCGGCAAAATCATGCGCCGCCTTTTGCGCGACCTGGCCACGCACGGCGAGATCAAGGGCGACGTAACCACGCTCGAAGACTTCACCGTGATCGCCAAGCTGAGAGAAGCCGAAGAAGGCTGATTTTCAAGACGGAGAACGCACGGATGTCCAGTACGAACAAAGGCGTGATTCAGGCATTTCTCGAAGATGTCATCAACCAAGGCAGGCTGGAACGCGCCAACGATCTGGTGAAAGAAGATTTCGTGGAGCTCGATCCTCTTCCGGGGCAGGAACAGGGAAGAGAAGGCCTGAAGACAGTCATTCACGCTCTCAGGTCGGCGTTCCCCGATATGCACTGGGTTGTAAACGAAATGGTAGCTGAAGGGGAAAAGGTTGTGACTCGATTCGTGTGGACCGGCACACATCGCGGCGCATTCCTCGGAATTCCCGCCACTGGAAACAGCGTTGAGGTCAGAGGCGTGGTCATTGACCGGCTCGAACATGGCAAAATGGCAGACAGCCGGATCCTCATGGACACATTCGGGCTGATGCAGCAGCTTGGTGTCGTTCCAGCGCCGCCTGCAAGTTAAGTCAACGGGATGTCGCACAAGTCAGCAACATGCGAAGACTTCAGCGTGATTCGAGAGCAGCGCCAAACGCGAAAATGACCCGCGAAGTGCACCATATCAGATAAAAAACTGCGTCGCGGATCAGGCAAATGTAACACGATTTATGCTGTTACATTTTATATAAGCTATTGATTTATTGATATTTAATACATTACAAAGCTACTGCCTTTGTGGTCACCCCGGGGAGGGGGTGGGGGGGTTATATTTCCAGTTAACAGCCGTCTACCCTTAAGTGAGTAATGACAGCGATCGAGGGGTTGAGCGCCGGGGCCTGTTGGTCTCCAGATGGACTCCACATACAAGGATTATGCGCGCGAGGTGAGGAATTGTACGCAAAACAGTCTCGTCAACGCGCCGCAATCGCCACCGGATTCGCGTAGTACCCATCGCGCGTTCGCACCACTACGCCGGGCCGATCCACCTTGACCTCCGTGTGGTGGTACTGGTTTTGCCCGTCGGCGGGCAGCGGATCGAAAGCGATCTCGTACCACGACTTCGCATCGTTCAGGCATTTCTGAATCATTCCCGACACGTCGCTGTCGGACTCAATCGCCATGCCCCCGCTTTGCACCGCCAGCACCTGGATCGCTAAATCCCCCTGGTCCACCTTGTCGAATTTTGCAACCCCCTTCATATAGGACTGATAGAGATCGGCTCGCCAGAGCGACTCCCCAACCCCAATTGGGTTCACGTCATACATCGTGATGCGGGAATCCCGCAAACGCGTCGACATGTTTACGACCTCGCTGAAGAGCTGCTGCGCCTGCCGTGTATCCAGATAAACTTTGGGCCCTGAAACCAGAGGCCATCCCGGCGAGATCCAGATCATCATCTTGCGCCCCGGTATCGGCGCAAGGGCCGCTATCAGCTGGTGCAGAGTCTTGACACAGAGTTCCAATCGCTCTGGCCCGCTCCAATCCGTGGTACGCGTGATATTGCGCAGCCCAATTGTGAAGTGATCCAACGCATTACTGAGCGCAACGCCGTCCGTCGTGAACCCTTTACTGATCTGGCCGCCCCGGTCGGTGAGCACCGCAATCGCCGTGGGGTTCGCCAACCGTCCCCCATTCAGTTTGAGGAACTTTTCCATCTCTCCGCGCGCATAAGCTACGGTGCTGTACGGAGTATTCACGGCATCGAGCAGCAGGATCACGTTCACCGGTTCCCCGGCAGGGTCCAGCTTTTTGAACGAAGTGATTGGCCTTGCGGTCTTGTTATCGAGCACCGTGAAGTCTTTCTGGTCGAGATCGGTCACCGGCTGCCCCGACTTGGTATCGACAAACAGAGACTGCCGGATGGTTTCGGGGGTCGAAGGTCCCGCCGCCGATGGTTGCTGGGCCGCGAGGCTGAAACTTACAGAAACAGCCGCGGCGATAACGGTGCTGACGTACCTGAGGGTGGTCATTCAAAGCCTCCGATCGGAGCATCGCTCGTTGCATCGACGGACTACTGAGGGAATCCCATCTGATATGACCGTAAAAGGGCGAAGAAGGTTGCCTGCGGAGGCAAAATCAGGGGTCATTTCCCTGGCATGATCGGAGCAGGGTGGGATGTCCATCGCCGGCTGAAGTATTCTGTTCACCGTGCGCCGCCTCGTCTACTCCGTTGCCGCCAGCCTCGACGGCTTTATTGCCGGACCGATTGGAGAGTTGGACTGGATCGTTCACGATCCGGCCATCGACTTCGCGGCAATCTATGGCCAGTTCGATACGTTCCTGATGGGCCGGCTCACCTACGAACTCGCGCAGTCGCAGAAGCCGATGTTGAAGAAGATGGGAATCAGGATTGTCGTCGCGTCCACCACGCTCGACCCCGCGCTGCACGAAGATGTAACAATCCTGAGCAGCGGCGTGGCCGAAGCGGTTGCGGCGCTCAAGGCCGAAGCGGGCAAAGACATCTGGCTCTTCGGTGGAGGAGTGCTCTTCCGCAGCCTGCTCGACGCGGGCCTCGTCGATTCGGTCGAGTTGACCGTGATTCCTGTGATGCTGGGCTCAGGAATTCCGCTGCTGCCGGAGGGCGCTCGCGTGGGGCTCAAACTTAACCAGAGCAAGGCGCTGCCAAGCGGCGTGTTGATGCTCAAATATTCGGTTGCTGGTGTTCCCTCTAGCGGCTGATTGGCTGCTTTCGGCGTACAATCGTTTTCACGGAGGCCAATCGATGGCCGCGAGCGGTACCCTCATCTCCGTTGAAGAGTATCTGCGGACCGTGACCGACCCCGACTGCGAGTTCGTCCGCGGCGTCCTGGAGGAACGGCACGTGGGCGAGTACGATCATTCGACTTGGCAGACGATTTTGGCGGAGTTCTTTAACGCTCAGGGATTTGAACTCGGTGTCAAAGCGCGCACGGAGTTGCGTGTCCAGGTTGCCCCGGAGAATTTCCGCGTCCCAGACGTCACCCTCCTCAGCCGCGCCGCTCCTCGCGAGCAAATCATCACGCATCCGCCCGTCGCCGTCTTTGAAATCCTCTCGCCTGAAGACACCATGACCCGCATGCTTGAGAAGCTATCCGATTACGAGCGCATGGGAATCGCCGCGATCTGGCTCATCGAACCGACCAAGCTGCTTTACTATCGTTTCCTTGGCGGTCAGCTCACGCCCGGTACGGTTTTCGAACTTCCCGGCAGTTCGTTCAGCGTTCAGTTCGCCGAGATCGCGCTGCTCGTCGACTGAGTCTTCCGCGTGGATCGGGTAGGAGGCGGGATCACTCCCGCCGTCCTCCCACACCACCGGACGTGCCGTTCGGCATCCGGCGGTTCATGAAGTAGACGGGAAGCGTTGCCGAGTTTCCAGCAACGAAACCAGCCCCATACGGTCGAACCAGGACTTCGGGTAGGCGGCATTCATGTGCGAGGCGCCGCTGTTCCACCACGGACCATGCCCGTTGGTGGCCGATTGCCACGCTCGCACTTCCCCCAGCCCCGCTCGCCTCAGGTTCTTCGCCCGTGTGTAAGTGCGCTTCCATTGCCGCCAGAGCAGAGCCCGCAGCTTGCGCCTGATCCATCCGTCGAGGTCTTCCAGCACACCTTTGACTTCGGTAAGCCGGAAGTACACGACCCATCCCCGCAAAATGGGATTGAGCCGCTCGATGGCCCGTTTCGGGCTTCCACCGCGTGCCTCCCGCATCGTCTTGCGGATTTTCTCCGCCAGCCGCTCGCGGCTTTGTTGCGCGATCTTCAGCTTCGGTTTCTGGTGCCACGTCATGCTGTAGCCAAGGAACTTCCGCTCCCACGGTCGCGCCACCGCGCTCTTGGACGCATTGACCTTCAACTTCAGTCGCCGCTCCAGAAACGCCGTGACCACTTGCATCACCCGCTCCCCTGCCCGCCTGCTGCCGACGTAGATATTACAGTCGTCCGCATAGCGGCAGAAGCTCAACCTGCGCCGCTCCAGTTCGCGGTCCAGATCGTCCAGCAGGATATTCGACAGCAGGGGAGACAGCGGGCCGCCTTGCGGTGTGCCTTCCGTGCGTATACTCGTTATCCCGCCTTCCATCAGACCCGCCTCCAGGTAGCGCCGGATCAGCTTCAACACCCGTTCGCCCTCCACCTTGCGCGCCACGCGTGCCATGAGCACGTCGTGATTCACCCGGTCGAAGAACTTTTCCAGGTCAAGGTCCACGACCCATCGCTTGCCTTCCGCAACGTAGCCCCGCGCCGCCTGAACGGCCTGGTGTGCGTTGCGTCCGGGTCGGAAGCCGTAGCTCGACTTGGAAAACTCCGGATCGAACAGCGGTTGCAGTACCTGATTGAGCGACTGTTGAATCAGACGGTCCAACACCGTCGGGATGCCCAGAGTGCGAACCCCGCCTTGCGGCTTGGGTATCTCCACCTTGCGCACCGCCGCCGGTTGATACACACCCGTCAACAGGTCCTGTCGCACCCGTACCCAGTGCCGTTGAAGCCATGGCTTGAACTCCGAGACCGAAAGTCCATCGACTCCCGGCGCTCCTTCGTTCTGCACCACGCGCTCGTAGGCCCGGAACAGGTTGCTGCGTTCCACCACGGCTTCCATCAGCCGTGATGCCTCCGGTTTCGGCATCCCAACAGCCGCCGTGCCCGACTCAGCACCAAGACCGGCCCCGGACAGGTTCCGCCCATCCGCCTCCGATCTGGCCGCACTCGCGTGCGCTTCTGCTTCTTCGTCCTGCATCGAGGTCTGCTCTCCTACTCCCGTACTTCACGTTTGGCCCTTCATCCCGCTCACGCGGAACTACTATGGCCGCTGCTGACTTCTGGCGATTCATCCCAGCACCTCTCGATGCCGGTAGCCCAAGGGCAAACCGCCAGACCTCCCCGGGTATTACGCACTCACCTTCACGCTTATCTCTGTCGGATCTACGCCGCAGCATTCCGTGCAAGTATTGGGCTTTGCATCTAATGGCCTGCTCACCCCACTGCGTCGCCTCTATCCGCTGGCTGTTCGTCAGAGCAGCGCTTTGCCTACAGCTTCCTTCAGATTCCACCTCGCGATGGACACCCTTGCCGTTTGGCTAACACTTCCCCTTGCCGGGTGTGTAGGGGACTTCCACCCCCAAGTGAGTGCGCCCTGCCGGGCGCACCATAAAAAATGGGCGCCCCTTTTGGGCGCCCATTCAGCATTCCCATGCTGAGGTGTTGGGACTGAACTCCTTACGGTGAGATCAATGCCAGTAGTACGCACCGCCCACCATGTAGTATGGGCGATAGTACACCGGCGGATAAGCGTAATAGGGATAAGCCACATAACCTCCCGGCCCATATCCATAGGGATACCGGCGATAGAGGCTCGGTCCGCCGGGATATAAACCCTGCGCCAGGCGAGTTGCTTCCTGCGGGGTTACGGGTTGCACCGTCAGCGGCGCACTCAGATGGAACGTGACCAGCGCCTCCGCCGGAATCCAGACATTGGGGCCGGGTGTTGCCGCTGAGGCTGCCGTGCCCGCTACCGCTCCGGCTCCTGCGCCGATGGCCGCTCCTTCACCGCGCCCGGCGATGCCGCCGATTACCGCGCCCAGAAGGGCTCCGCCAAAAGCGCTGCCTACCGTTCTGCCGGCCTTGTTCGGGCCCTTGACCTTGAACGCATTCGCAGTTAGCGGATAGTTCTGTCCGCCCAGGTCGAGCGAGTTGAGCGTCAGTGCCAGTTCGGAGCTGCCGCCCAGCGAACCGGAACCGGCCTTCTTGACGTCGGTGACCACGCCATGCAGCGTTGCACCGCGCGGTATAGCCAATACGCCGCCGAGCGTCACGTCGCGGATCACCGTGAACTGGACTGGCGTTCCGTCCGTCGCGTGCTTGGTGTCGACCTCTTCAGCAGTGCGCACCTCGATCAATGTCCCTTCAGGCAGCGTTACAGGACCCTTGGCGTACTCATACGATGGCGCCGGAGGCGCGGGAGGCCGCTGCGCATAATACGGTGGGCGGGCCGGCGGATAAGCCGGGTACTGCGGCGGAGGAGGCGGCGCAGCCTGACCCTGGTCTGGAGCGGGCTGATTGCTGCCGACCGGAGGCTGTCCCTGATCGGCAGGCTGTCCCTGCTCGGCCGGCGGCGCAGCGCCCTGGTTGTTGCCGCCCGCGGGCATCTCGTCATCCGGCGCCGGCGCCGAAGCGTCGGTGGCTTCCTGCGGGTTGCCGATCTTCAGGTTGTTGTTTACTTTGCTCACGCCGTTCACGTGGCCGGCAATTGAAGCAGCCAGCTCGCTCTCGGCAAGGCTGGATACTGTGCCTGAAAGCGTGACCTGGCTCTGAATCGTCGCGGCTGTAATCAGATCGTTCTTGAGCGCCTGCGAAGCATCCAGGGCTTGCACAACATCCATTTCAATCTGGCCGTCGGTGCGCGGGCCAACGGCCGGGGCGGCTGGGCCACCCTCCTGCGCAATTGCCGCGGCAACTGAAAATACCGCCAGCGTCGACCACGCCAGGCTATGCAGCAAAACTTTCTTCAGCGTCGGACGAATCATTGTCTTCATCTCTCCTCTGCCAGACCTTTAGATTCCGGCGCCCGAGAAAAGTGTCAACGCGCGAAACCCAGGTCTAAATAGCTGATTCCGGCTCGATTGATTAGACGGTAAATTCCTTGAGCCGTCATGGAAGCAAACCCGGCAGCAAAGAAAAAGTTCCGGCCAGTTCGCGGACCGCGGTATGCGGTCCCTGGGCTTGGAAAGCGGAAAGTGGCTCAACGGAAAAAGCGGATACTGCGGAAGTCATAGCTCAAGCCAAGCGTAAATCCCTGAGGATCGAGATTCTTGCCGTCATTTAACAGGTTAGGCCAATCCTGGTACTCGTAGTCGGCGCGCACCCACAGGCGCTGGATCGCGTGATACTCGAATCCAAACGCGGGAGCATAAACTCTGTCGGTTAATACTCCCAGGCTGCTCGCGGTATTGAACCTGCCGTAGTCAATCAAAATCTTGCCGTAGGGCCTGAACCTGGCAAACCGGCGATAAGTATAAATCGGTCCCCCGCCCACGGTGTCTTGCCTGAAGTCCGCCGGCAGTCCGGCGTTGCGGCCGAAGTCAAGGTCCCGGGCTTCTACCTCAAGGCCGAATCCCTCAAGGAGCCTGGGAAGAGATCCAGGATGCCAGTCACCCCAGATCGAATAGCCGAACATGCGGTTCTTGCCCCAGTCAACGTTGAGGTTCGAGGCGCCGCCGCCGATGGTAAAGGGCAGCGTTCCCTGATATGCAGCCGGAGCGGTTTGAGAAATTGCCGGGATTGCGGCAACGAAAGAAACCGCCGCCAAAATTGTCGTTGAAAGTATCCTGGACAACCTCATTGTGTGACTCCTATGGACTTGAAGATTCTTCTCTATTGCCGCGAGATCCGGAAAGGGGAAATTCGATCTCGTGGTCGAAATCCAAGGCAAATTACCGGTTTTTGGTTGAGGACCGCGACGGGTCTGACGCCCGTTACAAAAAGCGGACCCAGAGAATTGCAATCAACGAACTTACCTACTTGCGGTAAACCAATCAAAAGTTGATCCGGCAAAGTCACCTGGCCCGTGTTCGAGCGTGGCCATGAAATCGCCTGTTGCTTGAACCCGAAGCGCTTAAACGACGTCTCGCATGACTTAGACGCATCTACGATGTTAAATCAATCGCAAAAAGCTTCAAAGGGATCAAAACTGCGGCATTAATGCCAGACAGGCCTGAAGTCGTAGTTGAATCCGAGCGTGAACCCCTGGGGATCCAAGGTCCTTGTCCTGCCGAAGAGTTGGGGCCAGAACTGGTATTCATAATCGGCGCGCACCCAGAGCTCACGGTGTAAGCGGAACTCGAATCCGCCTCCGGGCGCATAGACGTTGCGCGTGTCGTGGGTGTAGTAGGGACTGGGGCTGCGGAAGTCGATACTTCCGAGCCCAATCAAGAACTTGCCGTACGGCTGCAACCTATGGAAAGCACGGATCGTGAACATCGGGCCGCCGGCTCCGGTGGTTTCCTTGAGATTAACCGGCACGTCACCGGGGCGCCCCCACTCGATGTCTCTGACTTCGGCGTCTAAGCCCAGTCCCGCAAGCACACCGGATGGACGGGGCCGCCACTGGCCCCAGACCGTGAATCCTTCCATGCGGGCCTTATTCCAATCCATGTTGAAATTCGACGCGCCGGCGCCGATTGCGAAGGGAAACTCGCCCTGGTACGCTTCGGGGGCAACCTGGGCAAAAACCGTACCTGGGGTGGCGAAACAAGCCATCAACACCAACGAGAGCATCCAGGACAACTTCTTTGTTTTCATTGAGCGTCTCCTATGGATCCGAAATATCCCTTCCATCGCGGCAGAAGCCGCATGCAGAAGGTTCGTCTATAGGCCCGTTCCCGGCCTTCCCCTGTTTCAAGGTGGTCGATTGAGGGCCCGGGGGATTGAGATCCAAGGCAAATATTTGGTATTTGTTGCGCTCCGCGTCTAGTCGTGCGGCCGCTCCGCCTCGATCGGCCGCGGGGTCCATTTCTAACTCTTTGATTCAGAACCGCTTCGAGCAACAGGGAAGTACGGGTTCTAAAAAAGCAACTTCCCGGCCTCCGATTCGATTGCGACCAGGAAGTCGCGTAATGCTTGAACCCGGGGAGCAGCCAGAAGTCTCGAAGAAGTTAGATGCAATTGCGGTGGCATATCTTTCAGAACACGCCTTAACAAAGGTAAGACCGACGAAAAACTTTCGTAACGCGTGTCTCTGCCTACCTTTACGAACGCGCGTAACGCGCCTACCGCGCCAAGCTGCTCAAGAATATCGGCATCGCGCACCAGTATTGCCTCGATCTCCAATGGGGTTTGGTGGGGCTGATGAGTCGCTATGGCTGCGGCGACCGCATCCAGCTTTTCTGAGGGAAATCCCCACTCCGCAAGCAGCTCGCGCGCGCGGGCCGTGGTGTAGGGCACATGGTCCCAGCGGGCGAGCGCTTCGGGATCATGAGGTCGATGGCCGAGGAAGACGCCCAGGTCGTGCATCCACGCGGCGGCAAACACCACGTCGTCATCGTAGGCAATGCCTTCGCCGTCGCCGATCTTGCATGCCAGCGCATAGAGCCGTGGCTGGTGGCCGTATTTATCCTTCGGCTGCGCCTCGCAGCGAATGTACTCGACCACCGATGCGCGCCAGCCGGGAGCGTTCATTGCGCGAGTTCCGGCCCGTTGTGTGCCAGTTCCGGCCAGTTGGGCGTAATGCGGATCAGGTCGAGATCGCCCCGGTCTTCAAGCACAAATTGGGGCGAGGCGGCGGGGACGCAAACAATGGATCTTGTGGCCAAATCTAACGGCGCAAATTCCTCCGAGACGAGTCGCCCCGAGCCTCCGGCAGCGAATAAATACTGCAGACAGCTTCTTTCGGTGGGCCAGCTCAGGTTCTCGCTGGTTCGGATACTGAAAACGGGAACCCGCTCCACGCGAAAATAATCCACGTCGATCAAAACGGTGCGATCGACCCACTCCTTTGACTTGATCTTTCCCGCGCGCGTTTCAAACTTCAGCGCCTCGAGAGATTTTTCAATATGCAGCTCGCGCGGGCGGCCGTAGTCGAACATGCGATAGGTGATGTCGCAGTTCTGCTGCGTCTCAAGCAGAACCGCGCCTGGCCAGATGGCGTGCACGGTTCCCGCATCCACAAAGATCAGGTCGCCGGTTTCGACAGGCACAACATTGAGGCTCGATTCGAGCGTGCCGTCGTGGATCTCTTTTTCGATCTGCGCCAGAGTGGTGCCGGGCTTAAGGCCCAGGGCAACCGCGGCGCCGGCTTCGGCCGAGAGCGCGTACCAGCATTCGGTCTTTCCGCGCGGATCACCGTACTTCTGCGCCATCGCGTCGTCGGGGTGCACCTGCACGCTGAGCTTTTCCCTCGCAAAGATCACCTTGATAAGCAGCGGCGATGCGGTCGAGGGAGCTTCAGGGCCGAGAAGCGATTCGTGCTCTTCGGCAAAAAGGGCCTCGAGCGTTTTACCTGCATGCGGACCCGTAGCCACTAGCGATTTGTCGCCGGTGAGCCAGACTTCGCCGATCGGCGCGCCGCCGGCCACGATATCAAACCACGGACGCAGGTCGTCAAATCCCCACGGGCGCTCCGAAATCCACGGATCGATGCGGAAGGGAGCCAGCTGATGAATGTTGGTTTGCGACGAGGCTGACATGATATCGACCGTTACTGTCGTTAATTCCACCGGTGCAAATTGTCCGATTCGGAGGGAACCCAGGGGTTTCTGAAGCTGCGGAGAAACTCAACGGAACCCGCTGTTTTGAAAGGGCACGAGTTTACTCGTGCCAATAGAGCCGGCAAATTGAATCCGGGGCTTTAGCCCCTGAGGGATGCTTTCGCGAGTTCTGCTCCGATCAATGACTTTTCCGCAACCGCTTCAAACCCCGGAAAGCCCGCCAATCTGGGCGGCCTTCAGCCCCGGGCATTTGTCCTTCTCTTCGGTGATGAACCATCTACAACGGTAGTATCTGAACACCGTTAATGCGTCTCGGAATCGTACAAGGTTTGGGATTAAGCCGGCCCTCAATCTGAAACTCCACTTTAGCAGAGGCAGGTTGCGAAATCGGATGCCCCGACCGAAGCCGATCCACCGCAAAACCACGATCCAAATTCCAGAGGCCTTCCCACCAATCCCGCTCGCATCCACCTGGCGCCTCAGCCGCGGGGCCGCTATTCTCGTTTCCATGATGCATTCAGTGCTCTTCGAAAACATGTTCCATCTCCCGCTTTCCGTCGCCGAAAAGCTGCTTCGTCCAGTCATCGTCTACCTGGTGCTGGTGGTGCTGCTCAGGCTCTTTGGCAAGCGCGAACTGGCACAGTTGAACCCGTTCGACCTGGTGGTTCTGCTTTCGCTGTCCAACACCGTGCAGAACGCCATCATCGGCGACGACAACTCGGTAACTGGCGGCGTCATCGGTGCCTTCAGTCTGCTCGCTATCAACTGGCTGGTGGTAAGGCTGCTATTCCGGTCGAGACGGCTGACCCACACGCTTGAGGGAAGCTCGACGGTCCTGATCAGCAACGGCAAGATCGACGAACGCGCGCTTGAAAAGGAGTCGCTCACCCGCGATGAACTGCTCTCAGTGATTCACAAGCAGGGATTCGAGCACCTGCATGAAGTGAGGCGATGCGAGCTGGAACCAAACGGCACATTCTACGTCGAAGCCTTCGAGCCATCGCCCGCGGAAAAGCAGCACAACGAGTTGATCGAGCGGCTGCAGGCGTTGCAGGCGCAGGTCGCGGCCCTCGGAGGCGCAGCCGGCAAGTGAGTCAGGCTCGGCCGCGGCGAATTCGATTTAGTCCGCCACCCAGGTCTCCGACCCACGGCAGATGAAACCGTGCCGCATCCATCGAGCGTTTTTTGCTCGATGGGTTGGAGACCGCAAAGGCCAACCATCGGCAAATCCCGTTTTGTTTCTTACCGGAAAGACGCGCGGATGGCGCTTAAACCGTTCGGCTGAGAGCCGCGAAGTGAGCCCGAAGGGCAATAGCGGTTTTTCAAGATATTTCTCTTGCGGATATATCCGAAGCGGATATATGATGCCGTCATGATGAATACGGCTCCTCGTCCGGTTCCCCTATCCCCCGCAGTATTTGCCGTGCTGCTGGCGCTGGCCGACGGCGACAAGCATGGCTACGCGATTATGAAACAGGCGCGCACGCCCCAGGGCGGCAGCGTGCCGATGGGCCCGGGCACGCTGTATGGCACGCTTGACCGGCTGATCCGAGACGGCATGGTGGAAGAGACGGGCATGACCGATGATGAACGGCGGCGCTACTACCGGATAAGAGACAAGGGCTGCACTGCTCTGGCCGCGGAACTGGACCGTCTCAATTCTGCGATCGTCTCTGCCCGCAAAGCAGGGCTGCTTGCCCATGGAGGCCGCTCATGACCCCTCCCGATCCTGCTCGCCCTCGCGCCGAGAGGCTGTACGCGTGCGCCGTGCGCCTCTATCCCGCCGGCTTTCGCGAGTCCTATGCCGAGCCGATGAGGCAGGCCTTTTCCGACGCCCTGGCCGACCCATCGCTCGATCGCCGCGCATTTCTCTCTAATGCCGCCAAAGACTACATCGCTTCATTGTGCAAGGAGTATCTGCGAATGCTGCGTGAATCCTGCTTCCGCCCTGTGCTTCTGTTCAACGGCCTTGTCCTCGCCGCCATTGCCACCATCCTGGCGCTGGCGTTATACGCCATTCCCCAGCAGCTGTTGCGGAATGGCGCGAACGATCCGCAGATTCAGATGGCCACCGATTTGGCCGCAACCCTGAGCCAGTACGGCGTGACCGATGGCTTGCGGCAGGGTGCGTTGCTGCACAGCGGTAACGGTCTTGTGGATATGAGCCGGAGTCTGGCGCCTTTTCTGATCGTGTACGACGACCAGGGCCGGCCGCTGGGCTCAACCGCACAGCTTGGCGGGCAAACCCCAACCCCACCCACAGGCGTATTTAATTATGTCCGGCAGCATGGAGAAGAGCGTGTGAGCTGGCAGCCGATACTGGGCAGCACGCGCGGAGTTCGCGTGGCCGCGGTGGTCGAACGCGTGGATGGCGCGCAGCCAGGCTTCGTGCTGGCCGGGCGCTCGCTGCGCGAAGTTGAAATGCGCGAAGAGCAAGTGAAGAATATGGCCGGCCTTGCCTGGCTGGCCATGCTCGGGCTCATCTTTGCCGGAACGCTTGGTTATGGCTGGCTGACACGCGCCAGACCGGCTTCGCCAACGCCAGCGTTGTCGCGGTGACATAGTGTCTGGCGTTCCGGCCGCAATCAACGCGGATTAACAGGCTGCGAAAAAACCCGGCTTGTGGGCACGAAGTGTCAGGGCACGACTTCACAGGTTGCGGAAAAACTCAATGGGACACGGTTTTGTATCAGGGCACGACTTCAGTCGTGCCGATAAAGCTCGCTAAATGACGGCGGGCTTCAGCCCCTGCCGCATCAACTATGACGAAAATGCATCGTTCAATGAGTTTTTCCGCAGCCTGTTCAGTCGTGCCGATAAGGGCAATAAAGAAGTGGGGTTTTAACCCCTGCGGGATGGTTTTTCGGGAACTTCGCTCCACTCAACGGGTTTTTCCGCAGCCTGTTAAGCCGTGACCTGCTCCAGTCTCAACGGAGAGTCTTGATCGGAACGCCCAGCTTGGCTTGCCCCCAAATCCTATTCGTGGTCCACGCTGTAGCGCCGCTCGCTGAGACCAGCGCCAGGCAGGACCGATCGCGATTTCCAAATGCGGCCAATTACACCAGTTATCGATCGCTTACTGGCCGAAATGATATGCCTGGCAGCTTCATCAGACGACACAGAACCTTAAACCGGAACCGCGGCCGGGGACGAAGCAGAGACAGCCGCGCGCTTCATGAAGGCGATGGAAACCTTGGGTGGAAGACCAAGCGTGAGATCGATCTCAACACCCTTCAACCCCAGATCGCCTAACTGATCCCTCACGTTGTAAGCCGTTTGCAAAGTCTTCAGCACGGCCACCAGCGTCTTCTGCTCGCTCTTTTTCGCGATGATTCCATCGAGTGCCTTCACATCCACATTGTCGGCGGAGGCAGTAAGTTTTACGTTGACCTCGGGCAGCAGTCCCATGCCCACCTGAATGTCTTCCACGCTGAATCCCAGGGCCTTCATTGTGGGCAGCGCGGCGTTGAATTCGTCCAGAAGCTTGCTGACCGCATCGCTTGCCGAGTTAGTAAGATTTCCGACCGCATTTCCAGCTCTTCCCAGCATGTCATTGAAACCCATGTGAATGGCTCCTCACCGGCACTGGCCGCCCCGGTTTGAACATGACTTTCACCATTTAGGGCTTTTGCTTCGCGCCTGGTGAGGGGATCATAGATTATCCACAACGGGATTCCAAGAAGAATACGCAACAATCGCGTGGGTCTTTCGATTCGCTGCTTCACTCCAGAAA
This sequence comes from uncultured Acidobacteriaceae bacterium, assembly GCA_963732165.1. Taxonomy (GTDB): domain Bacteria; phylum Acidobacteriota; class Terriglobia; order Terriglobales; family Acidobacteriaceae; genus Telmatobacter. Next base: position 131,033 of record CAVSYM010000008.1, on the reverse strand, counting down.
GACGATTCAAATCAGCTCGGAAAGCACCGCAGACACTTCGCTTTTCAGCGGCCACCTATTCCCACTCAATCGTCCCCGGCGGCTTTGACGTAATGTCGTAGACCACGCGGTTGATGCCGCGCACCTCATTCACTATGCGGTTCGAAATGCGCTTGAGAAGCTCCGCCGGCAGCTCGGCCCAATCGGCAGTCATGCCGTCCTCGGAGTGCACGGCGCGGACGCCCGCGGTATACGCATAGGTGCGCTGGTCGCCCATCACGCCCACGCTCATTACCGGCAGCAGCACGGCGAAGCTTTGCCACACCTTGTTGTAGAGACCGGCCGCCTTGATCTCGCCCACCACAATCTCGTCGGCCTCCTGCAGCAGCGCCACGCGTTCGGGCGTCACTTCTCCGAGGATGCGCACCGCCAAGCCCGGCCCCGGGAACGGCTGGCGCGCCAGAATCTCCTCGGGCATCCCGAGATCGCGGCCAATGCGCCGCACCTCATCTTTAAACAGATCGCGCAACGGCTCAATGAGCTTCAGCTTCATGCGCTCCGGCAATCCGCCCACGTTGTGGTGGCTCTTGATGGTCTGGCTCGGCCCCTTTACGCTCGAGCTCTCGATCACGTCGGGGTAAAGCGTACCCTGCACCAGCCAGTCCACGCCGCCGGTCTGGCGCGCGATGCGGTTGGCCTCGTCTTCAAACACTGCGATGAACTCCGCGCCGATGCGCTTGCGCTTGATCTCCGGCTCGGTAACCCCGGCCAGTCTCTCAAGAAAGCGCGCGCTCGCGTTCACGCCAACAATGTTGAGGCCGAGCTTGCCGCGCAAATTGCGCTGCACGCTCTCGAATTCGTGCTTGCGCAGCACGCCGTTGTTCACAAAGATACAAGTGAGCTGGTCGCCGATTGCCTTGTGCACCAGCACCGCGGCCACCGACGAATCCACTCCGCCCGAGAGCCCGCAGATTACATGCCCGCTGCCCACCTTCTCTCGAATCTGCTCCACGGTGCTCTCGATAAAGTGCGCCGGCGTCCAGTCGCCGCGCGCGCCGCAAATGTCGAGCACGAAATTCTTGAGGAGCTGCGGCCCCAGCGGCGTGTGGTGCACCTCGGGATGAAACTGCACGGCCCAGATGCGCTTATGTTCGTTGGCAATGCCGGCCAGAGCGTTGGAAGTGACGGCCGTCCGATGGAAGCCATGCGGCAGTTCCAGCGCCTCGTCGCCGTGGCTCATCCAGACGTGCATGCTCTCGGGCAGCCCGCGAAACAACTGCGTTGAGCGGTCTTCTATTGTGACCTCGGCATGGCCATATTCCCGCTTGAGCGCCGAGCGCACTTTGCCGCCCAGGTGATGCACGATGAAGTGCAGACCGTAACACACTCCCAGGACGGGCACGCCGATTTTGAGTACGGCTGGGTCTGCGACCGGCGCGTCGTGATCGTAAACGCTCGAAGGCCCGCCGGAGAGCACGATGCCGACCGGCTTCAAAGCATTGATTTCAGCCATCGGGGCGGTGCAGGGAAGTACGACGGAGAAGACGTTAAGCTCGCGGATGCGCCGGGCGATGAGCTGGGTGTACTGCGACCCGAAATCGAGGATGACGACGGTCTGGGTGTCCACGTAACAGTGTGGCAGGGGTCGGGGCGGCCTGTAAAGAACAGAAAGAGAACTGCAGTTGCCATCAGTCCTTTGTTCTCGATGCCGGGATTTTACCGTCATGCTTGAGCTTGATATGCTTTCTGCCCCAGGTGCAGATTGATTCAAGTACCGGGCCCAGGGTCAGGCCGTATTCCGAAATCGAATACCAGACGCATGGCGGCAGACCTCTTGCCTGGCGCCGCACCAGTATCCCGTCGCGCACCAGTTCCTGAAGGTGGCGTATCAGCATGCGTTCCGTAATGCCTGGGATACTGCGGCGCAATTCGCTGGTCCGCATCGGCCCCTCCGACAATCGCCACAGGATCGTCCCCTTCCAGCGTCCGTCGATCACCGACAGCATGGCGTCGATCGGGCACTCGGAGATTTCTTTTTTCGAAACAGGCATGGTTGAATCGCGGCTCCCCGTCCCATGAAAGTTCAACTGACAACTTTGTCAGTACCATCATTTGAGTCAGTATATCCGTCTGCCGCGTCCGATGTGTAGGAGAATGCGATGAACTACTTTCTAAGCGGCGCGACAGTCATATCGGTCGGCCTCATGATCGGCGCGGAGCTCGCCGTGTGGGCTTTCATCAACCCAATCCTGTGGAAACTCGAGGAACCCGCCCGGTCCCACGCCGTTCGCCTCTTTGCCCAGAAACTTGGCGCGGTCATGCCCTTCTGGTACGCGGGCAACTTCGTGCTCCTCGTCGTTCAGGCCGTGGTTCTCCGCATGCAGACGGCCGTTTGGCCATTGGTAGCCGCAGCCGGAATCTGGGCTGCGATCGTTGTCCAGTCATTGCTTTTCCTCGTGCCAATCAACAATCGGCTGGCTCGGCCGGTAGAGGATCTTTCGCTGGAGATGGCGCATCGGCTGCACAAGCGCTGGGACGCTCGCCACCGCGTGCGCGTTGCAGCCCTGACGGCGGCTTTTTTGCTGCTTCTGATTGGTTTGCAGTTGTAGCCGGCGCGGGGCAAAGTGGCTGGTGTGCCGCAGGTACTTTCTAAATAACTTTTCCCATGTGGTAGGCTGATTTTCAATCAGGATTGGCCTGCCAGACCGGTCCGCAATCGCGGCGGTTCGATCACAGTGAAGAGGCCAATACTCCCGCCGTGCCTTGCCGCACCTCCCAGCAAGTACGGAAATCCACTTCAGAGGGGCCTTCAATGAAAATCTGTCACCTTTTCCTTCCAGCGCTCGTCGCAGCCGCGGTGGCCGCTGTTGCGCAGACGCCCGTCATCCAGCAGGACACAACCTCGCTGCCACAGGAGCCGCCGGCCATTAAGAGCTTTGACGCGTCGGCCATGGACCTGTCCGCCGATCCCTGCACTGACTTTTACCAGTACGCCTGCGGCAATTGGATGAAGAACAATCCCGTGCCCGGCGACCAGGTGCGGTGGGCGCGCTCATTCTCCGTGCTGAGAGAGCGGAACCGTTACCTGCTGTGGAAAGATCTGGACGCAGCCGCAAAGAACCCCACCGACGCTTTGCAGAAACAATACGGCGACTACTACGCAGCGTGCATGGACACATCCACCATCGATAAGCTGGGTTTCGCCCCGGTTAAGGCCATCTGGGCACAAATTGACGGCCTCAACGATGCAAACGGTCTGGCAGCGCTGCTTGCGGAGCTCAGTAACCAGGGAACCCCGGACGGGTTCTTCCGCTTTGGTGTGGAGCAGGACGAAAAGGATTCGACCAGGCAGATTGCGCAGATCGCCCAGGGCGGAATCTCATTGCCCGATCGCGATTACTACATCGTCGACTCCAAGCGCTTTCAGGCCATCCGCGCCCAGTATCTCGAACACGTGAAAAAGATGTTCACGTTGGCCGGCGACACACCCGATGAAGCGGCAAAGGAAGCCGGCGCGGTGATCGAGATAGAAACGGCAATGGCCAATGCGGAGACCAGCCGCACCGAGATGCGCAATCCTGAAATCCGCTACCACATCTACACGATCGCCGATTTTGAAAAGCTGGCCCCGCTCTTCGATTGGAGCGGATACTTCAAGGATGTTGGCATCGGCCATTTTGACACGCTGAATGTCTCCACTCCCTACTACTTCAGCGGAATGAACAAGCTGATTGCCGGCGAGCCCCTCAGCAGCTGGAAGAGCTATCTGCGCTGGCAGTCGATGCATGGACTCGCCCAGGATCTGCCCCAGGCCTTCTACGATGAGAATTTCGCGTTCTTCGGCCACACGCTCTCAGGCCAGCTGGAGCCTGAGGCGCGCTGGAAGCAATGCACCTCAATGACCGATCGCGCACTGGGCGAGGCCGTGGGCCAGGAGTGGGTGAAAGAAAACTTTCCCCCATCGGCCAAGAGCAGCATGGACAAGCTGGTTGCGGAACTTGAGAAAGAACTCGCCATCGACATCGACCAACTTCCCTGGATGAGCGATGAAACCAAGAAAGCAGCCGAACAGAAACTGGCGATGTACCGCAACAAGATCGGTTACCCCGATCGTTGGCGCGACTACTCGAGCATCAAGGTCGGTCGCGCTGATCTGATCGGCAACGTGCAGCACGCTGCCACCTACGAGCGCAATTACCGTTTCGCCAAACTGGGCAAGCCCGTTGATGAGAAGGAGTGGGGCATGACTCCGCCCACGGTGAATGCCTATTACAGCCCGAGCTTCAACGACATCAATTTCCCCGCCGGCATTCTGCAGCCGCCGTTCTTCGATCCCAACGCCGATCCGGCCGTGAATTTCGGCGGTATCGGCGTGGTGATAGGCCACGAGATGACCCACGGATTCGACGATGAGGGCTCAAAATACGATGGCAGCGGCAACCTGCGCGAGTGGCAGACACCCGAAGATCGAAAAGCCTTCGCGGCGCGAACCGAGTGCGTGGCCGACGAGTACAGCGGTTTTGAGGCTGCTCCGGCGAAAGGTGACACCCCCGCGCAGCACCTCAACGGCCACCTCACCCTGGGCGAAAACACCGCTGACAACGGCGGTCTGCGGGTCGCTTTTATGGCTCTCGAAGACGTTTTGAAACAGGAAGGCGAGACCGTCGACGAGAAGATCGATGGATTCACTGAGGCGCAGCGCTACTTCATCGGCTTTGCACAGGTATGGTGCGAGAACGATACCGATGCGGTGGCGCGCCAATCCGCGCTCACTGATTCCCACTCTCCTGGCCGCTGGCGCGTCAACGGCAGCGTGCAGAATTTCGACGAATTCGGTAAAGCCTTCAGCTGCAGCAAAGGAACCCCGATGTACCCGGCCAGCTCCTGCCGGGTATGGTGAGACCCCCGCACCTGACCTCAGGATCGATTTGGATGGAGAAAGGGTCTTGAGAGTTCTCGAGGTTGCGGAAAAACCGGGCGTAACAGTTCGCGGAGAAGCTTCGTAGAACCCGCTGTTTTGAAAGGGCACGGATTTATCCGTGCCAATCAGCCACAAGCCGCTGTTTTGAAAGGGCACGGATTTATCCGTGCCAATAAGCCAAATAAAATGAGGAGGGGTTTTAACCACATGCAAATCGGGAGGGAGCAGCAGCCTTCGGGCTGCTGAATAAAGCGCAAACTATGGAGCCGGCTTCAGCCGCGGGCCTTTGGGCTGCCACCCATCCAAACGGCCTGAGTTCTCACGCGGACACTTTAACCACGGGGTATGTTTTTCAGGCGTCTCACCGGACACAGCAATTTTTTCCGCAACCAGCCAGGCCCCTGAATCCCATGCCTTTGCCCAGCGATTTTTTGACCGGCTGCGTTGACCTTTGCTGGATTGCAGCCGTCAAAACTGCGATCGATTCCCAGAGATGACTTGGTGGCACGCGGTGCAGACTACCCGATTGCGGCATTCGGGCCCGGATATCAAGTCTGAATCGCGGTCGCGTTTCCTGGGAAGGTGTAGCTCGAAGCCGCGACAGTCAAGTCGATGCGACCAACAGGGAGCAGCGACCTTCAATCAACGCAGGAAGGGACACTGTATCTCAGAAAATGCCGTAAATGCATGGCTTGGTGTGCGAAACTAGGCACAACCTGCCCTTGGCTTTTACAATGCAGCAGGGACCCGTCCCAACCCAGCGCTGCTCGGGAACGATCAAACTTGGCGGCTATCGCCGGACCAGGATGAAGGATTCGCATGAAGTTTACGAAATTCGGCAAGACACTCCTGATGTGCGCCCTTTCCACGGGCATCATTTTCGGTGTTTCGTCTTGCATTAGAAGTTATACCGTCGGTTTCTTGTATGTTACGGGTACTGAGACGGCCCAGTCGGGCAACAACGGCATCATCACTGGCTTCAAGATCGATCACAACACCGGCAGGCTGGCCAACATCAATGGGCTGCCCGTTTCCTCGGGCGGGTCCAATCCGGTTCGCGCCGTCCTCACCCTGGGAAGCCGGTTCATTTATGTCCTCAATCGCGGCACCAACGCCGAAGGCAACGGCGATTGCACCTCCGCCGATCCTTGCCAGAACGCCAACATCACCGAGTTTGCGGTAGGCGGAAACGGCATTCTATCTCCGCAGGAGACCTTCTACACGCAGGGCCTAAACCCCTTCCGCCTCCTGGTCGATCCTACCGGCAGCTACGTCTTCGCCCTCGATCACGATTCGCTCGGGCAGGACGGCAAAACTCCGGCTTCGACGTCCAATCCGAATCCGAACTGCGATAAGGCGCTGGGCGGCACAGAGACTGTCTGTGGCGACATCACCGTCTTCCAGATTAACCAGACCACCGGACGCCTCAGTACGATCTTGAACGCGCAGGTCACCCAGGCCAACTGCCCGGGCGGGTCCACCAGTTGCCCGCTTTCCTACTTCCCGGTTCCCTCCAACCCCATCGATTTCATCCTGGCCCAGGGATTCATGCTCACCATGAGCGGAACTCCCTCGACCGGCGACTCGATCTATCCGTACACCTACTCGAACTCAGGCGGCCAGCTGTTGTTGAGCCAGAACGGCGCCCAGCCGCTGACCGACCCCTACTCCTCTGAGTCGAATGGCCTGGTCAATTACGCCACCGCCATCGTGGGAGCGGGCAGCGTCTACTACGTGCTCGACAATGAGCCCATTACCATCACTTTCAACACCAACGCGGTCACCTCTGGGAGCCAGATCATTCCCTACACGCTGGGTACAAATGGCGCTTTGCAATCCGATACCAGCGGCATCATCCCCGACGACCCGACGCTGTCCAATCCCACCTGGTTGATGGTCGAGTCGAAAGGCAAATACCTCTACGTCGCAAACCAGGGCAACAACGTCACCGGAAATAACAACCCTGAGAGCGGCATCGCAGGTTACTTTATTACCACAACGCCTGCCTACCAGCTCAGCTTTATCGCCGGCGAGCCATTCGGCTCGGGCTCGGGTCCGCAGTGCATTGTCGAAGACCCGTCGAACCAATTTGTTTACGAAGCGAATTACTACGATTCGACCATTACCGGCCGGGTGCTTGACCCGAACTCGGGCGAGCTCGATGACATGCGAGTCGCCAGTTCCTATGCCCTCAAAGGACCCGCCACCTGGTGCCTGGTGGATGGGCGCACCGGATAATGCCGCGTCGCTCGCCGCCAGCGTTGCAGCAATCTGCGGCCGGAGTCTCTGCTTCCGGCCGCATCATTCACCCGGAGCGTCGGGCTCAAGGGAATCTGCAAGCGGGCGGGGACTCTTCGGAATTCCGGCGCCGGATGCTGTCGACTCCGAGATTCGATTTCAAACCGATATTGATGGGTCGGCGGTTGTGGCCCTTTGACGAAAGATGCGCATGAAGTTCAATAAATCGAGCCAACTTGAGCGGGACCAGAGTTGCCATCCCGCGGAACCGCAGGGCCACGCGGCTCTTTCACCGCCCGGGTCCCCACCCACAGGTCTTCGTTCGTGGGGTGGAAGTAAATGCCTCCCTGCACCGAACCGCAAAGGACTCATGAACTCTGGCGCCGCTCTTGTGGTTGCAGCCGCGGCCTGCCTGTTGGCAGCAACGCTTGTGACCGGCTGCACCCAGCTTACTCAAACCCTCACTGTGGACTTCGTCTACGTCGCCAGCTCAAAAGCCTCGGGAGCGAACAACTACGGCTTGATCGATGTCTTCGAGATCAATTCCGAGTCCGGCAAAATGCGGCAGATTCCTGCCTCGCCCTTTCCTTCGGCCGGCCGTCTCCCCGTGGCCGAGGCAACTTCAGCCGACAACCAGAATTTATTCGTGGTCAACGAGGACGATAACAACATCGTCCAGTTCGTAATCGGCACCGACGGTAAACTTTATCCCTTCAACACGGTCAATACGCCGGGCATCTTCCCGCTGGCCATCGCCACCTCCAAGTCGAACCTCTTTGTCGTCGACCTTTATCAGCCTCTGCCCGTCTGCTCTGACGCCGATCCCTGCTCCGGCTCCATCGCCGTGTATCCCATCAATCCGGCTTCGGGCTCGAATCCAATCACGCTCGGAACACCCGTCGCCAACAGCGCAATCAGCGCGCCTTATTGGCCACTCACGATTTCCGGCAGCTCCGACATCGTCGTGCCTACTGCAGTCAACGTTGTTGCGTCCGGCGCCTACGTGTTCGTTACCGCCTACGATTCCACTGTGAGCCCCCACCTGGGTTATCTTTACGGCTTCTCGGTTGGCTCCGGCGGCGCGCTCTCGTCTATCCCCGGTTCGCCTTTCGCTGCCGGTACCCAGCCCACCGGCGTCGCCAGCGATGCTTCAAGCACTTATCTCTATGTCACCGATTCTGCCAACGCCGATGTACTAGGGTTCACAATCGGCTCAGGCGGAGGACTTACGGCGATTAGCGGCAGCCCGTTTGCGGCCGGCAATCAGCCCAGCGCCGTGGTGGTCGATCCCGTTTACCCATACGCGTACGTCACCAATGCGCTCGATGGCACGGTCTCGGCCTATTCAATCAGCAGCGGCGTTCTCACCAATCTGGGAACCTACACCGTCGGCAGCGATCCGGTCGCCATCGGAATCGATCCTTCAACCGAGCACTTTTTATTCACCGCGAATTTTCTCGGCAACTCCGTCAATGGCTTTGAGCTGAGCACAACGGCTGGAACGCTTCTCGACTCGCAGTTCTCACCCTATTCGGCCAGCACCAACCCAACCGCTGTCGCAGCCATTCCGCACAACGGTACCGGAGGGGGAATCGCGAAGTAATGGACACAGGATTCACCGCGCCGTCAACCGGCCGGCATCGCTGGATAATCTCCGCAGGCGGCTTTTACAATAGCCTGTAGGCAAACTGAAACCGAGTTTTCAATGGGCTTTTTTAGTAAACGCGAGCCCGCGACGAAGGAAGCGCATGAAGTTGAGTAAACTGAGCCAGCTTTTCCTGGTCTCTCTAATCGGCCTCGTCATGGCCACCTGGCTGACCGCCTGCAATATTGTCACCATCGATTACGTCTACGTGACGACCTCAGGGGGGTCTTCAAGCGGCAATTCCGGCCAGATTTATTCCTACGCGGCCGATGCGGAAACTGGAGCCCTGCGCGTCGCACATCCGGCGGTTTCTTCGGGCGGCAATTCCCCCATCGCCCTGGCTGTGGACCCAACTTATGCCAATCTCTATGTCGCCAATGAGGCAAGCAACGCCGTTATTCACTTCGCCATCGCTTCCGACGGCACCTTGGCGCAGAAAGACTCGCTCGCCACGTCCCAGCCTCCGGTTGCCATTGCCGTCAACGCGGCCGGCACTTACCTCTACGTTCTTTCCGGAACCACCTCGGCTACCCTCACTGTATATTCGTTGAGCAGTGGGACTATCGGTTCGCCGACGGCCACGGAAACGTTCTCGCTCCCCAGCAACCCGTCCGATACGCTGGTGCCCACCGCCATCGTGGGTCTGCCGAATAGCAGCGCGGTCTATGCAGCCGTCTACGATTCTTCCGCCTATAGCCCCGGCTGCCCCTCGTGCGTAACCAGCAATGCCAACCCGGGCTGGGTCTTCGGCTTTACCGTAGGGTCGGGCGGTGCGCTCAAAGCTACCACCGACAGTCCGTATGAATCGGGTGTCAAGCCCAGCGGCATGGCTGTCGATGCCACTAACCGCTTCGTCTACGTTACTGACTTTGCCTCCAACGAACTGATCGGCTACACCGTGCAAAGCACCGGCCAGCTCGACTTTATGGTCAACGGCCCCTTCAAGACCGGCAACGAACCGGGCTCAGTGGTTGTCGATCCGCGCGCCTTGTACATTTACGTAACCAACGCGCTCGACTCTACGGTTTCCGCCTACAGTATCTCGTTGCCTACCGGCACGCCATCGGCCGCGCTCGCCACTACCGGCTCAACAAGCAACGGGACCGACTCGCAGCCGGTCGCCATTACGCTTGACCCCTCGCTCGGCCGCTACGTCTACACTGCCAACCATCTGGGTGATTCGATTTCAGGGTTCCGGCTTAATCCCAACACCGGCGTGCTTGAATCCACGTTGGCCACACCCTATCCCACCGGAGAAGGCCCGACCGCGATAGCCGCCGTTCCGCATGGCAACCACGCCCAGCAGACAACCGCCCCATAAAAAATCACGACCCACGAATCACGATCAGGCCCGGCGCTCGCAGCCGGGCCTTTTAGTTCTATGCGACAAACTCGCACTTCATACACTGGGTGCCCCAGGTCCCTCGCATTTGGGGACCTGGGATACCTAAGCCTTCAATTCACCGAGGGAGCGTTCTTTTCCAGCTCCCGCGCTTATACTTGTTTGCGCAGTTCCAAATGTAGTTCGCAGCCGGGTGCCTATCCTCTAAGGAGATCGGGGCCTCACAGGCTGCGGAAAAACTCGCCGGGACGAGGTTCTGTAACAGGGCGCGATTTCACAGGTTGCGGAAAAACTCGCCGGGACGAGGTTCTGTAACAGGGCGCGATTTCACAGGTTGCGGAAAAACTCGCCCAGGCACATTCGAAGCAGGCTTTGTAACAAGGGCACGGCTTTAGCCGGGCCAATAAGGCCTTCAAAATGATTGGGGCTTTAGCCCCTGCTGCGTCGACTTTGACGAAATTGCTTCGTTCAACGGGTTTTTCCGCAGCCTGTTCAGTCGTGCCGAAATGGGCAACAAAGAGGTGGGGTTTTAACCCCTGTGGGATGGTTTTTCTGAAACTTCACTCCACCGAATGAGTTTTTCCGCAGCCTCCCAAGGACCACATCTAGTTTTGTGTGATTGGGATAAGTTGGAAGCCGTATTTTTTTGCCTGCTGCATGAGCTTTTGTTGGAGCCTGTGTTGGTTTTGTATTTCCTGCTGTGCGAAGACCGTTTCATCGTAGGCGTGCCGGTTGGTAAGCATGTGGAAGACGATGCGAGCCAGTTTGTGAGCCGAGGCGGTGATGGCCTTGGGCGCTCCCAGTTTGGCACGCATGCGGCGATAGTATTGGCCTAGCCACGACTGGCTGCGGAACAGCGACTGCGCGGCCATGCGCAGCGCCCTTGCCACGCGGTTGCTCACCTTGCGGGTGTGCGAACTGAGCACTTTGCCGCCGCTTACGCGGTTGTCCGGGCATAGCCCCATCCACGAAGCGAAGGCTCCCACATTGGGGAACGCCGACAGGTCAGGACCCACTTCGGTCAACAACGTATGGGCGGTCAGCGCATTGAGGCCGGGAACTTCGGTCAGATCCACCCCGAAGATGCGATACAGATGACCGCGCAGGTCGAACTTCATCTCATTGCGCCGCGGCCTGTGCCGGTCTTTTGGATCAGCCAGTACAGCTGTATCCGGCCCGGCGCCGTCCGGGAATTCGCCCAGCATCTGCTCGATCTCCACATCGCAGCAGGCCAGCAGTTGCTGGTAGCTCCGATACGCGGTCACCGACTGGCGAAGCGTAAACAGATGTTCCCGACGGTAGTCTCCGACCAGCGACTTGGCGATCGTCTCCGCGCTGGCCTTGATGCGCGGGTCGCGCAACTGGGCCAGCTTCAGCGGGTTGCGCTCTCCGCCCAGAATCGCATCCAGAATCGCCATCCCGGTCGTCCCGCTCAGATCGCTGATGACATGGTGCAGTTGCAGGTTCATCTGATCCAGCGCCTTCTGCATGTGCTGCAGATGCACCGCCGCCAGCCCCACCAGACTCTCCCGGTAGCGCATCAGCGACCGCACCGCGCACACCTGCCCCGACGGCCGGAAACTGGCCCGCAACAGTCCCACCGCGTGCAAATACTGCAGCCACTGACAATCGCTCACGTCCGTTTTGCGCCCCGGCACGTTCTTCACGTGCCGGGCGTTGACCAGGCACACCTTCATCCCACGCGCTTCCAGAATCTGAAATAACGGAATCCAGTACACCCCGGTCGACTCCATGGCCACCGTCTCGATTCGGCAGCGTTCAAGCCAGTCCGCAGCCGCTTTCAAGTCCTCGGTAAATGCCGCGAACCGCCGTACTGGTTGCGTATCCCGATCCGCGGGAACGGCGATGTAAATCTCAGTTGCTCCAATGTCCACCCCGGCCGCGTTCGGTTCCATCACCGGTGCTGCCACCAGCCCATGCGCCTTCTTTTTCTTCCTATCCTTGGCCAACACAACCTCCAGGCGTCATGTCAAACGGCCCGGACAATGCAAAAACACGCACTCTCCCAAACGGGATCGGCAGCCACAGGAAAAATAACCGCCGTCACCACTGACTCGAGCACAAAGTCCAGGACCACGCTGTTTAACGGGCTCCAATGGAAGCACCAATGGCTATTTCGGCCTACTTGCCGTCAACATGACAAAAGTAGAATATCCCTCAGCCAACTGGTCCTTCCCTCATCGACCCGCCATCCGCCGGTCGTTCGCTGTTCAGCCCCCGCTGCTCCCCGCTCGCCTGCAAATCTCACATTGCCTTCCCTCGGTCCATGCCTGGACGCATATACTTGTCTGCGCGGATTTAAGCACGGTCTGACGAAAGCTTTGTTTCGACTTCAAACGAAATCGTCTCGCTTCGCTTCACCCCGCATCCACCATCGAAAGAGGAGATCGTCTTGCGTCGCATTTCCGTTCTGCTTTCAATCATCCTGGCTACTTCAGTCTTCTCTGTCGCGCAGTCACCGGCGCCCAGCGCCGCCACTCTTCACCCCGCCCCTGCACACCCTGCCTTCAAAGTCGCCGTCTATATCGCGGTTTCCGATGTGGAGCGGATGAAGGATCCCGCGTACCTTGAGAAGGCGTGGAACCAGATCTCGAGCCAGGTTCACGTCGACAAGGTTTACATCGAGAGCTACCGCGGCGGTACGCTGGCCGACGGCGCGCTGCTCGACACCGTGAAAGCCTTCTTCAAGGCCCATGGCGTTGAGACGGCCGGAGGCATCGCCTATGCCGCCGGCGGCGATATGGCCGGCCCCGAGGCTGCCGGAGGTCAGTTCGTCAGCTTCACCTACACCGATCCCAAACAGCGCGCCTATGTGAAAAACGTTGCCGAAGTAACCGCTCGCCACTTCGACGAAATCATGCTCGACGACTTCTTCTTCGACAACACCAAGCGTGACTCCGACATCTCCGCCAAGGGTACGCAATCCTGGAGCGCCTTCCGCCTAAAGCTGATGGATGAGGTCGCCCGTGACCTGGTTTATGGCGCGGCAAAATCAGTCAATCCCAAAGTGAAAGTCATCATCAAGTTCCCCAACTGGTATGAGCACTTCCAAGCCGACGGCTACGATCTCGCCGTGGAGCCGAAGATCTTCGATGGCATCTACACCGGCACTGAAACGCGCGACGGTGAAATTACCGACCAGCACCTGCAGCAATATGAGAGCTACGAAATTATTCGCTACTTCGATAACGTGGCGCCGGGCCGCAACGGTGGCGGATGGGTCGACACCTTCGACGTTCGCTACGCCGACCGCTACGCAGAACAGTTGTGGGACACGATGCTGGCCAAAGTGCCCGAGATCATGCTCTTTGAGTGGAGCAACCTTACACGCCCCGCGCCCCTCGGCACGCGCCCCTGGAGCAGCCTTGACACCACCTTCACCGCATCCGGCCTCGAAAAATGGCACGCCGATTCCGGCTCAACCGAGCCTGCGTCCTGGGGCACCGTCGCGGGATACGCGCTCAATTCCGTAAACAAGGTTATCCCCAAATTGGGCAACCCAATCGGCATCGCCAGTTACAAGCCGTACCAGTCATATGGCGAAGACTTCCTCCAAAACTACCTCGGCATGATCGGTATTCCCATCGATCTTGAGCCGTCGTTTCCCACCGCCGCAAACACCGTCCTGCTCACCGAGTCCGCCAAATACGATCCCGCAATTGTCGCCAAGATCAAAGCACATCTTCAGCAGGGTGGTAACGTGGTCATCACCTCCGGACTCTTACAGGCCCTCCAAGGTCACGGCATCGAGCAGATCGCCGAGATTCACCCCACCGGCAACGTGCTGAATGTCGATCGCTACTGGGGAGCATTCGGCGCTGGCGCCGGAGCCAATCTTGGCACCACTCCACAGGTGTTGATGCCCGAGATCGGCTTCATGACCAACGATGCGTGGCCCGTTGTTCGCGGTACCGCCAACGGCCGCGGCGCTCCCATAGTGCTCATGGATCGCTACTCCAAGGGAACGTTTTATGTGCTCACCATTCCTGAGAACTTCAACGACCTTTATCTGCTCCCGCAGCCGGTGCTGGCGCAGATCCGCCGCTATGTAATGGGCGACTTTCCCGTCTCCATCGATGCACCCGGCAAGGTGAGCCTCATGGCCTACGACAACAACACATTTGTCGTGGAGTCATTCCGCGACGAACCGGTCAAAGCCACGGTCACCGCCGAAGGCACGCTCGCGCGCATCCGCGACCTTACCAGCGGCGCCGAGGTCGATGGCTCTCCGGTAGCCCTATGGCGCGGCCGGCCAACCACCCCCCGCACAACCTTCCAGATCGAGGTTCCACCGCACAGCTTTGTGGCGTTTGCTGAAGAGAAGTAAGAAAGCAGCAACGCTTTAACCAAATGGCAATGTCATCCCGAGCGTAGCCGAGGGATCTGCAGTTGTTGTCGCTGTTGTATTTCGCGTCACGTCAGTGGCCGCGAAACCTGGGCTACGATTCTCTTCCGGCTTGGTCGCTGTAATTTTGAACCGATCGCTGTAGCGAAGGCATGGGGGATCGTCAATGCGTACGCCTTGGTTATTGCTGCTGATTACATCGATTAGCGTCTACGCGCAAACGCCGCAAGAACTTCTCCGTTCCGCGGAAGACGCCTACAAGAATCCTACGGGCTTCGAAATCGATGGCATGGGATGGGGACAGCCAAAAGGCTCTTCCTGGCGGATGGGATTCTCAATCAAAATTGTCGCCGCGCCAGTCCCGCTTGAGACTCCCAATGCTCCAGCTTCTCCTGGAGTATTGCTAAGCGGTCCATATGACTTCACAAAAACTGGCGCTGGTGTTGACGAGAAACCGAAGCCATTCTTCATGCCTTTCGCAGTCATGGGGGGCTGGAGCGAAATCGCTGACAATGCGACTTCGGTGAAGGAGATCGGGTCGGAGCAATTGCCCCTTAACGGTGGCCTTGTGGCTTGCCCCGTACTTGAGGTGCAGTATAGTCCGCTACCAGACGGCACCGAACGCCCTATCGTGAAGTATTCGATCTGCTCTGACAAGCACCTCGCCTTGAAGAAGGTCACGGTCGGCCCTCCGGGACGGCTCCAGACAGACCCCGAAGCCCTCTGGACGATTACGCTCGATACCGTCCGGTTTCATCGTCCCGCACCAAAGTGGTTGCTCGATCAGATGAATCAACCCGCCCTGTCGACTCGGCGGGGGTGGCAAGGGAAGCGTGCGCCAGCCTTTAAACTTGCTGATCTCGACGGCAGGGAAGTCGAGATCGGCAAACCGGACGGGAAGATGCTTTTACTCGACTTCTGGTCCACCTCGTGCGGACCATGCCTCCTCGAAATGCCGCTGATTCAGCAGATGGCAGAAGAGCACAGAGGCGATTTAATTGTGTGGGGCATTTCCTTCGATCAGCCAGAGCACGATAAGAAATGGCTCTCGCAACATCAACGAAGTTTTCAAACGCTCACCGACTCGGACTTCTTAGCATCAGACCTGTACAAAGTGAGGGGAATACCGGCTGTGGTCCTAATCGACCGTAACAGTAGGATTCGGAACTACTGGGAAGGACCGGTCAACAAGAACGACTTGGAGGCCGCTTTGAGGAGGGCGGCTACGGTTCGCTGAGTGCACGAGGGAAGTTATTTCACCTACATTGTGGCCAGCCGAAGCCGCACACTCTACATCGGCGTCACCGGCAACCTGCTTAAGCGTGTCTTCGACCATAAATGGAAAGAGCACGAGGGCTTTACCGCGACTTACAACTGCGACCGCCTGGTCTGGTTTGAAAGCCATCAGGACGTGACCAGGGCGATCACTCGCGAAAAGCAATTGAAAGCGTGGCGACGCGAGAAGAAGATTGCACTCATCGAGCGCATGAACCCTGCCTGGGTGGACTTGAGCAAGGATTGGTGCGACGTGGAGCCGGCCGACTTTCGGCGTGCAACCGACCGGATGCGGACGTAAAGGCAACAGCAGGGGCAAAGACAACACCAACGGCAAGGGCAACGGCAAAGGCAACTGCAGATCCCTCGACTACGCTCGGGATGACAGTGCTTAGGTGGGCGGAGGATTTAACCCTGACCCCTGACCACTGTTTTTACCGCCAAACCCCAATCCACTTCCGCAACTGTCTCTGCGCCGGCTTCTCAACAAAATGCAGCGCACATAGCGCCATCGCAATCAGCAATACGTAGCTGATCCACGGGTCAAACCGCGCCAGGTGCAGCCGATCGAGAATATGCGAGTTGTGGATCATGTTCCACAAGTTGAAGTGAAGCAGGTAGAGGCAGTAGCTCGATTCGCCGATAAAAACCAGCGGACGCCATCCAAACCCAGTGGCAAGCCAGTTATTGCCCGCCAGCCCAAGAATGATGCAGCCAAACAGCGGCATCAGCAAGCCATCGTGAAGCAGAGCATAGGGCACGTACGCGGCGAAATTGAGCAGCGTGAATGTTGCTACAAACCCGAAGACGCCAAGCATCAGTCGCAGGCGGCCCGACCGTCCGATGATTTCGTCCAAAGATGCCAGCAGTACGCCGAAAGTAAAGCTCGCGAGATGCGGCAGCGGCGTATATTTGAGCGCCTGCAGCCACGGGCCCCAGCTCCACCGATCCGGGTGCGGAATTCCGTCGGGATTGAAGATAATGTAGAGCGTGCCCGGCACCAGCCCCAGCATCCAGACACCCAACATCTTGCCGAGGTGCCGTCCGACTTTTTCACCCTCGGGCCGTTTCCACTTCGCCATCCACGGAAAGATCAGGTAATAGAACGACTCGGCCGACATCGTCCAGGCCGGCGTATTCAAAAACGTGGCAATCGCGGGAATCCATCCCTGCAGCAGCAGCGGCGAAAGCACCATGCCGGTCCAGAACATGGCATGGGTATGGGCGCTGTATTCGAGAGGAACCACCTGCCACGCCAGCAATAAGCTCAGAAGGTAGATGGGATAAAGCCGCGTGAAGCGCGCCTCATAGAACCGCAAAGTATCAAGCTCGCCGGTCCTCGCCTTGGCCGCGTAGTTATAGGCCATTACATAGCCGGATAGAAGAATGAAAAAGCTGACCGAAGCGTAGCCCGCATTCACCACCGGCGCCAGAAAGCCGAACCACTTGGGATTGGAGAAGTGGAAGAAAACGATGTTGATGGCTGCAAAGCAACGCAAGCCGGTGAGGGCGTTCAATCGTGCTGGCTTGCGCATCTCCACGTGCTGTTAGACGACTCCGAAGGGCAGCTTTCAGCTTTTAGCTATCAGCTTTCAGCTCGTTTCGTGCCGGGATTTGCAGATGCGCCTTAACCCGGCCCGGCGAAGGGAAGGCGGGAAGAATTGTATAACCGCCCCTAAGCTTCGTGGTTTCAGCGACGACTGCAGCGGCACGCAAAAGCTAAAAGCTGAGAGCTGACAGCTGATAGCTACTCTTACGCCGTCACCAGCGAGCCTACCTTTTCACCCATCACCACCCGGCGGATGTTCCCCGGCTCGTTCATGTTGAAGATGATCATGGGCAGGTTGTTGTCCTTGCACAGGCTCACTGCGGTCAGGTCCATCACCTTCAGGCCAAGGCGCAGAATCTCCATATAGCTGATCTCGTCGTACTTCACCGCATCCTTCACCAGCACCGGATCGGCGTTGTATACGCCCTCCACCTTGGTGGCCTTCAGCAGCACGTCGGCTTTTATCTCCATGGCGCGCAGGCTGGCAGCCGTATCTGAAGAGAAAAATGGGTTCCCGATGCCGGCCGCGAAGATGACTACCCGGCCTTTTTCAAGGTGCCGGGTGGCGCGGCGCCGGATGTAGGGCTCGGCCAGCTGGTTCATGAATACGGCGCTCATCACCCGGCACTGCACTTCCCGATGCTCGAGCGCATCCTGCAGCGCTATCGCATTGATGACCGTCGACAGCATGCCCATGTTGTCGGCGCTCACCCGGTCCATCTGCTTGGCCTGATCGGCCACGCCGCGAAAAATATTGCCGCCGCCCACCACCACGCCGATTTCGACGCCCAGGGCGTGAACCTCGGCAATTTCGCCGGTGATCTGGGCAACCCGTTCCTTGTCGAGGCCAAAGCCGCGCTCGCCAGCCAGCGCCTCTCCTGAGAGCTTAAGGACGATCCTTTTATACATGCCGTTTCGAGTATCGCATATGGACCGAAGCCGTTTCCCGTATTGGGCCGAGGGTTACTCGCGTACCCGTTTCAGCACGGCCAATGTCGATTTCAGATTCGTGAGTCGCGCTCTTGTGCCGAAGGGTTCCTAGACTAGATTTATTCAACAATCATTTGCACTTATCGGATGGTACATATGCTGGTCAGAACGCAATGCAAGGGGCGCGCATGTACCGGCGTCTCTGTGGGCGACAATGTTGTAAGACGGTATTTTCCAAAGCGGACCGAAAGCATTGACTTGGAACTCGATCATCTCTTGATCCGCTGCGGCCTCAGTCCCGGATTCTGGAACGGCCACTCCGAGATTTCCGATCCGCGCCTGTGCGCATGGCTCGAATCGAAGAACTTTAATTGGAGGCCAGGCGAGGAACCGGTCGCGCTGGCGATGATTCCTTCAGGCAATAATGTCTTTCGCCTCAAGACCTTTCCGTCCCGCAAAACAAAGCGCGCGAATGCCGCCTCCGAATTCGGCATGAGCAACTGAACTCTGCCTCCCCCCGCTCAAATCCTGCCGCCAGGACGCCAGTGTTTTTCTCCGGAGCCGATCCCTCTTCGGTCGAGCTGATAGCTGATAGTTGAGAGCTGAAAGCTGCTTCAGTTGATAGACTCGGATTGCGATGAAAATCAGCGATTTGAAGGGACCGATTGAGCGGTACTTTGCCGCCGGACCGGCCGCGATCGGAGATGATCGGGCGATGGCGGTATTTCTGGCCTTGCGCGACGCCATCGAACGCGGCGAAGTGCGTGCTGCCGAGCCGGACCCCTCCGCGCCCACGGGCTGGCGCGTAAACGCCTGGGTCAAGCAGGGAATCCTGCTCGGCTTCCGGCTGGGAGCCATGAGCGAAATCTCCTCCGGAGCCCTCTCGTTCGTCGACAAGCACACTTTTCCTGTTCGCCATTTTACCGCCGACGATGGAGTTCGCGTGGTTACAGGCGGGTCGTCAATCCGCGCTGGCGCCTACATAGCGCGGGGCGTGGTATGCACGCCGCCCATGTACATCAATGCTGGCGCGTATGTTGACGAGGGCACCATGGTTGATTCGCACGCACTGGTTGGTTCCTGCGCGCAGATCGGCAAGCACGTGCACTTGAGCGCGGCCGCACAGATTGGCGGCGTGCTCGAGCCGGTCAACGCCAGCCCGGTGGTTATTGAAGACGATGTGCTGGTGGGCGGCAACACCGGCGTATATGAGGGCACCATCGTCCGCAAAGGCGCAGTGCTTGCGGCGGGAACGATTCTCACTCGCGGCACTCCGGTCTTCGACCTGGTAAACGGTGAGGTTCTGCGCGCCTCCGCCGATGCGCCCCTCATCGTCCCTGAAAACGCGGTAGTGGTACCCGGTTCGCGCGCGGTAACCAAAGGCAAAGCGCAGGAGTGGGGGCTCAGCCTGTACGCCGCCGTCATCGTAAAATACCGCGACGAGAAAACGGACCTCAGCGCCACGCTCGAAGATTTGCTGCGGTAAGGCGCTCGGGACCGGGTACTGTCTGCCGAATCCTGATTGAATGGGGTTTCGCAACAAGGGCACGGCCTCACAGGCTGCGGAAAAACTCAATTCGGATAGGTTTTGTAACAGGGCACGACTTTAGTCGTGCCGATAAGACGCCCAAAATGAGTGAGGGCTTTTAGCCCCTGCCCGGATACACCAACCCTGAAAATGCTCTAGCCGCTGGGCGTATGTGGTTATGGATCCCGAATACATCCAACCCAGCCACTCGCTACAACGTCAAATCGCCATCGAATACATTCTTATGCTGTCGCCGCGTGCACAAAAATCCCGCCATGGGCAGTCCCGACAAAAAAGCAGCGTCATCCACTCCGGTGGTGCGCGGAGCGTTTACCGATGAGTCATTCAAGGTTAGCCGGCGATACATCCAAAGCCCGCAATTTCGGTTGATCCGGCCTCCAACTCAACGGAACGCTATAATTTCCGAATGCATCCTACCTTCTGCGTAATTGCAAATGTAGTAGCAACGGCAACGCTACTAACGCTGATGGGATGCTCTGCGACCCTTCCTCATCCCTGCGTGGAGAATTCCGACTACAACCTGTCACCATCCTCCCGGACTCTCACGCCAGTTACGGTAGTCGAAACCCACGGCCAGGTCATGTCGCCGAATGCTGTCCTAAGCGGTGGAGCGGCCGTGTTACGAGGACAAGGGAGCTATCTGGTTTTTGACTTCGGCAAGGAAGTCGGCGGCATCGTCTCTTTGCAGTTTGGAAATGCGAACAACGGGTCACAGTCGCTTGCGATGGCGTTCAGCGAATCTTGGCTCCACATGGGGCTTGCCAGCGACCAGTCCAGTGGCGGCAATGGAGCAGACGGATCTTTGCCTGTGAACGTAACACCGCATGGAGTGTACGTGGCGCCGGCAGCTAAATTACGCGGCGGATTCCGCTATCTGACGGTAGGGCTGACCACTGGCGGCTGGGTTGAGTTGACCGGCGTCAGTCTGCAGTTTACGGCCGCGCCGGCGCTCCCGGATTTGCGCGCATATGAGGGCTCATTCGACTCCAGTAACGTTGCACTCAACCGCATCTGGTATGCCGGAGCCTACACCGTGCAGCTGGACACCATCGATCCACAGCAAGGCCGGGTTTGGCCCCCGCCCGCTTCAGGTTGGCTGAATGATGGATTAAGCGGCTCGGGTTCCACCATCCTCATCGATGGTGCGAAACGGGACCGTCTCGTATGGCCGGGCGATCTCGGTGTCTCGGCGCTCACAGCCTACGTATCCACGGGCGATACGCTCTCGATAAAAAACGATCTGGATACTCTCTTTTCCCAGCAGGACTCTGCTGGAGGACTCCCGTATGTGGGCCCCGAAGCAAGCGATGGAACAACCTCCGATACCTATCATCTTTGGACGCTGGACGCCGTTGTCGACTATTACCTCTATTCAGGGGATCGGGCCTGGTTGCTCGCGCACTGGTCGCAAATACAGCGTGCGATCCAGTTTTCTTCGGCCAAAGTCGACGCAGATGGGTTAATGTCAGTGAACTTAACCGCGGACTGGGGAAGAAAATCCTCGGGCGGCGAAGAAATCTCAGCCAACGCTCTCTTGTATCACGTGCTGCAAGGGACGAGTTTCCTTGCCACCGTGGAGGGAGACTCTGCGTTGGCAGCGCAGTATGACATGCAGGCGTCCCGTCTGCGTGTGGCGATCCAATCCAAGCTCTGGAACGACGCTGCCGGCATGTACATGGACGTTCCCGGCAGTTCGCTTTACCCGCAGGATGGAAATGCCCTTGCGCTCTGGTTTGGGATTCCCGAATCCCAGGCGCAATGCTCGAGAATCTCCTCAAATCTGAGAAGTCGCTGGAATAGCTTTGGCGCCTTAGCTCCGGAACTCCCCGGCAAAATTGTCCCATTTCCCGGTTCGATGGAAGTATTCGCGCACTTCGCCGCAGGCGAAGATCGAAACGCGCTTGATTTAATCCAGCTCGAGTGGGGCTACATGCTTACAAATCCGTTGGGCACGTGCAGCACCTTCTGGGAGGGTTACCTTCAGGACGGAACCTTCAATTACAGCGGCAGTTTGACGAGTCTTGCGCACGGCTGGTCGACCGGCCCGACCGGCGCCTTGACGCAGTATGTGGGCGGAATCGGCCCGGAACTCTCGACCTCGGTGCAGTTCCACTTCATTCCACACGTTGGCAACCTTTCCTATGCGTCCGCGACTGTTCCTCTCCCGCAGGGAACAGTCAAAGCTTCATGGAGTCTGGTTTCGGGCGAGTTCGCCGCCAACGTCGACGCACCTGTCTCCATGTCAGGAAGATATGGTGTGCCGGTTGATAGCAATTCGGCTTCAGTATTTGTTGACAGCAAATTAGTGTGGAGTACTTGTGCATCTGTTTCAGCCAGCGGCTTCGGTGAAATATCCAAGCAAGGAGATTACGTATATTTGAGCAGCGTCGCCGGACCCCACTCAATCGTTGCGAACAATTTCTGCACTCCATAGGTGGTCACGTTGCGGCCGGTTTTACGGGTCCGGATGTGTGGCCGCACCGCTGGAAGTTATTTATTGGCAAACCCTCCGGATCGGCAGAGTCCATTGTTCCACCAGTCAGCCATCTAGACCGATTTCTGAGTTGCTGTATCCGAGGCAAAGCCTTGTAACAGGGCATGACTTTACAGGCTGCGGAATAACTCAATTCGGATAGGTCTTGTAGCAGTCCTTCACCGGCGTTACCGACCCGCAGGGGATGAAACTGTGCCCCATCCATCGGACGTCTTTGTTCGTGTCCGATGGGTGGGATGCCGCGAAGCCCAAGTTGCAAGCAGTCGGTTTTGTTTCTTTCTAGTCCTTCACCGGCGTTACCGACCCGCAGGGGGATGAAACTGTGCCCCATCCATCGGACGTCTTTGTTCGTGTCCGATGGGTGGGATGCCGCGAAGCCCAAGTTGCAAGCAGTCGGTTTTGTTTCTTTCTAGTCCGCCACCGGTGTCTCCGACCCGCAGGGAGATGAAACTGTGCCCCATCCATCGAGCGTCTTTTGCTCGATGGGTGGGATGCCACGAAGCCCAGGTTGCAAGCAGCCGGTTTTGTTTCTTATTAGGGCACGAGTTTACTCGTGCCGATAAAGCTCGCCAAACGAGTGAGGGCTTTACAGGCTGCGGAAAAACTCGGCTTATGGGCACGAAGTGTCAGGGCGCGACTGATAGGTCAGGGCTCTTAGCCCTGACCGCCGATAAGGGCAATAAAGAGACGGGGTTTTGACCCCTGCGGGATGGCTTTTCGGGAACTTCACTCCACCCGATGAGTTTCTCCGCAGCCTCTCCAGCCCGGCTGTACTGGCGGCGTCCATGCCGCCAGCGGCAGACCCCCTAGCAAATCCTCGGCAGCTGCTCGCCAATCTGCGTGGGAATCACGCGATTTGCGCCCATCGCCGTGCGCGCAACCAGCATGCGTTTATGTTCCGCGGTCACGTGGCCGATCCGCGCGGCATCGCGGCCCAGCGGATGGGCGCGCAAAATCTCCAGAGCGCGATCGGCTGCACCCGGCGCAATAAAGATCACTACCTTGCCTTCATTCGCCACGTACACAGGATCGAGCCCCAGCAGCTCGCATGCCGACTGCACTTCAGGCCGCACCGGCATCACGGTCTCATCAATCTCAATGCCGACGCCCGAAGACCCAGCAATCTCATTGAGCGTTGAGGCCAGGCCGCCACGCGTGGGGTCGCGCATGGCGTGAACTGAACCGCCCACTGTATCCAGCACATCGCTAATCAGACCATTCAGCGCCGCGCAGTCCGAACGAATCTGGCTCTCGAATTCCAGGCCCTCGCGCACACTCATAATCGCCATGCCGTGGTCGCCGATCGTCCCCGACACCAGCACCACGTCTCCCGGCTGCGCGCAATGCGGACCGACCGCAATCCCCTCGCGCAGCAGACCTACACCCGCAGTGTTGATGTAGCACCCGTCACCGTGGCCGCGCTCCACCACCTTGGTGTCGCCGGTAACAATCTTCACGCCGGAAGCTGCCGCGGCCTTTGCCATTGCGTCCACAATTGCCGCGAGCTGCGCCAACGGAAATCCTTCTTCGAGAATGAAACCTGCGGTGAGGAATTTCGGAATCGCCCCGCTGACCGCCAGATCATTGACCGTGCCGTTGACCGCAAGTTCGCCGATTGATCCGCCGGGAAAAAACAGCGGCTGCACAACAAAAGAATCTGTGCTGATTGCGATGCGCCCGCCCCCAACATCCAGCAACGCAGCATCGCCCAGGTTCTCAAGCGCCGGATTGCGGAACGCGGGAAGAAACAGATGCTCGACCAGCTCGTTGCCCAGCTTGCCGCCACCTCCGTGACCCATGACGATGGTGGGATAATCGGCCAGCGGAAGCGGGCAACTCCAGTTCGAAAAGTCTGGCGTCTGCTCAGACATTGCAAATCCCTTTAACGATTGAATGTCGATGGGCGGTCGGCTCGGACTTGGCAACAACCAGATTGAGCAAAGCTTTGTAACAGGGCACGACTTCAGTCGTGCCGCAAACGCGGCAGATAAGCATTCGGGCTTTAGCCCCTGAGGGATGTTTTAGGTGATTCATGTCTTGACGTTTGTCGCGTGATACGGAACTGCCACTCGTAGAGGCTAAAGCCCCCGCATTTAAGGGCGCGTCTTCGGCACGAGCAAATTCGTCCACTGATTCAAGACTATTCAACCTATCCATGAGCCGCCTCCGAAAGCGCCGAGCCCGCACCCGCCAGCTCATCTGCCGACAAAAACCGCCCATAGTTGAAGTAAGCCGCGCACGCGCCTTCGCTTGAAACCATCGTCGCGCCCAGCGGATGACGCGGCGTGCATTCCTTGCCGAAGGCCGGGCAGGCGGCCGGCTTGATCACCCCGCGCAGCACATCGCCGGAATGACAGAGGGGCGACTCCTGCGTATGTATTCCAGTGATCTGGAAGCGATGCTCGGCATCGAACTCTCGATAATCCGCGTTCAGCCGCCAGCCGCTCTTGGGGATCACTCCAATCCCACGCCAGGCGCGATCGGTCACTTCAAAAACTTCATTCAGCAGCTTTTGCGCAGGCTTATTGCCTTCATAAGTCACCACGCGCTCGTACGCGTTCTCAACCTCGTGCTTCCCAGCCTCGAGCTGCAGCACGGTGCGCCGGATTCCATCGAGCAGATCGAGCGGCTCAAATCCTGTAACGACAATCGGCACCTTGAATCGCTCGGCAAGCGGCGGATACTCCCAATAGCCCATCACGCTGCACACATGCCCGGCAGCGAGAAATCCGTCGATTTCGGTTCCCGGCGAGCTGAGAATAGCCTCGATGGCCGGCGGCACCAGCACATGCGAAACCAGCACCGAAAAATTCTTGATGCCGCGGCGCTTGGCCAGGTGCACGCTCATGGCGTTGGCCGGCGCGGTGGTCTCAAACCCGACGCCGAAGAATACAACTTGCTTCTCGGGATTCTTTTGCGCGAGTTCAACAGCGTCGAGAGGCGAATACACCACCCGCACATCGCCGCCCGCGCCCTTTACCTGGAACAGGTCGCGATCCGTTCCCGGCACCCGCAGCATGTCACCAAACGAGCAGAAGATAACGCCCGGTTGCGCGGCAATGGCCAGTGCCTTATCGATAAGTTCAAGCGGAGTGACGCAGACCGGGCAGCCTGGACCGTGCACCATCTCCACTCCAGCAGGCAGCATCTGGTCAATTCCATTTTTGATAATCGAATGCGTCTGCCCGCCGCAAACCTCCATGATCTTCCACGGGCGCGTGGTTGCAGCGTGAATCTCGCGCGCAATTCGCTGCGCGATCTCGCCGTTCCGGAACTCGGTCAGATATTTCATCGTCAGGTGCTGCGCCCTTCCATCAACCCCGGGGTGCCCCATCCTTGGCACGCTTTTGTTTTTGCGCCGGGTGCCGGGTGCCCCATCCTAAACGCGCTCTTTGCGTTTAGGGTGGGAAACCAAAAACTTCAACTTACCCGTTTACCCGCCGACTCGCCGACTTGCTGACTTGCTGACTCGCTCTCGCAGCTACCGTCGGGACATGCCGATTGCGGCCCTGATGCCGCCCGCGCAAAGGCCTCATCCTCGCTGGCCAGCTCTTCTTCCAGCATGCCCATCTTGCGGAAGACTTCGAGGGTCTTTTCTGCCGTTTCTGCGTCGAGCTTTGAAATAGCAAACCCAACGTGGACAATGGCATAATCGCCCACTTCAATGTCAGGGACGTAGTCCAGGCACACCCGTTTCACAATGCCGCCAAAGTTCACGCGGCCGATGCGCAGGTCGCCCTCATTCACAATTTCGTCAACGCGGCCGGGAATAGCGAGGCACATGGCAACTACCTTATACCGCCCGCGCGGCAAGGTGAAATGTGATTTAGATCACTCAGGCGACGCCATCGAATCCGATGGGATCCCGCAATCGGCCCCTTGCAGCAGTGAAAGGCATCATCCCGTCCAGCCGGAGCGGGAATGTCGACAACACAGAAATTGTCGGCAAGTGACTCGCGAATGGATAGCGTTGTCACAGGGAGGCGTGTCTTTGGTCACGGACTTTAGATAGGCAATCGCCAGATAAAGGTCAACGGGTTGCGCTGCCTCCCCCAGGAGAGCTCGCAAATAGTTCCACTCAATCCTAAAGACAGTACCCGGACCCCTTGCCGTCTGCTCGTCGTTTGCTCAAATCCAATTCCCTCAGCAGGTCATAGCCCGCAGCACGCAAGAGGAACCATGTTCAGCCTCATACACAACTTCATGTACAACGTGGATCCATTCGTCAATTTTTTCATCGCCTACTTCGTCTGGGTGTGCATTGAGATCATCAAGGCGCTGGCGCTCGCAATCGGTCGGGACCTCGAAAGCGTCAAACAAGAACGGCGATACTGGGAGTGGTTCGACATCAAGCATTATGGATTGAGGCAAGTATGAGAATCCGCGTCTAAGATTCAGACAGCGGATTCTAGTCCGACACCATGGTCTCGCCCGGCAGAATCGGCCTTGTGCGCGGCAGTACTCCACGCGACGCGGCAAACCCCACAATCGCCAGCACCCCCACAAACACAGCCAGCTTCACCAGCGAGCCCATTCGCGTCTCGGGCAGTGCCTTCCACAGAATCAGCAGAACCGTCTGTGCAATCGTGACGGCCCAGACCGAACCATAAAAGTAACGCCGCTCAATGCCCTCGCGCTTGGTTGACGAGCCCACGCGCGGCAACTTGCCGATGAGCCCGAAGAACAGAATCACCGCGCAAAGCGGCGAGTAGGCGTAGAGGTAAATCTGCTTTAGCATCCACGTGCCGGTAACGACGGCGATCAACAGTCCCGCCATGTTAAGCAGCGCGAAGTTGAGCACCGCGTTCCAGGCAAAGGTGTAACAGATGCGGCGATAGAGCGGGTTGGGCTTGTCTTCGTCGAAGCGCAGAATGTACGGCCGATGCTCAACGCCGGGCAACTGCGCGTAGTAGCCGGCAATAGCCACGCCGACCAGCACGATCGAAAGCCAGATGGTATTCCCCAAGCTGAAGCCGTGCGCAAACAGGCTGAACGTAAGCGGTCCGGGCGCGAGAAAGAAAACCCATATCCAGATAGGCAGGTGGCACATGCGGTAAAGCGTTGTGTTATGCTCGCGGATCTTGCGTTGTTCTGCGTATTCAATCTTGCCGCTGTATCCCATGGGCTGAGTCTCGCAAAGCGGATAGCGGCGAGTCAATCGGCCGCACCTCATGGTGAACTTTTCGCGTAGCCTGCGTGATAGACTCCGTTTGCGCTGGAAATCGATTCGAATCCTGGAGGGTAACGAAGACGATGCTGAAACGCTGGTTGAGTGCGATTGCTTTGGTTGCGGCCGTGGCCGCGGGAACCGTTTGTGCTGCTCAGGGCGCTCGGAAACCTGCCTGGGTGGGAACCTGGGCGGCATCCCCCATGGAGGCGGAGAACAACTCGATGCGGCCTTTCGCCCTCACAACGCTACGCCAGATCGTTCACATATCCAATGGCGGCGAACAGGTGCGCATCCGGCTCACCAATGCCTACGGCAAGGATTCATTAGCCATCTCCGACGTGCATGTTGCCGTGAGCGCCGGCGAAGCCTCCATCAAGGAAGGCTCCGACCACGCGGTCACCTTCGGTGGCGCTTCCAGCATTCGCCTTGCGCCGGGCGCCGAAATGTTTTCCGACCCGGTACCGCTGGCCGTCGCTCCGCTCTCTGACCTTGCCATCAGCTTCTTTCTTCCCAACCAGGTAATGCGCGCAGAGACCTATCATCAGCTGGGCCTGCAGACCAACTATCAGGTTGACGGCGATCAATCCAGCGCCCCGACTTTGAACGATGCCACCAAGTTCAGCTCCTGGTACTTTCTCGACGGCGTCGACGTGCCCGCGGTTGATGACTCACGCGCCATCGTGACCGTGGGCGACTCAATCACTGACGGCGCTCTTTCGACTCCCGACGCCAACCACCGCTGGCCCGATTTTCTCGCCGCGCGGCTCAAGCAGGAACACGGGCTCGAGAATGTTGCGGTGCTCAACCAGGGCATCAGCGGCAATCGCGTGCTGAATCAGGGGGCGGGGCCCAGCGCAGTTGCGCGTATCGATCGCGACATCCTCGCGCAGGATGGCGTGAAGTACTTGATCGTGCTCGACAGCATCAACGATATTGGCCGCCTGGCGTCAAGGTATCTCGCGCCTGAAGACAACATCACGGCAGCAGACCTTGAATTTGGATTGCAACAGCTTGCCGACGCCGCGCATGAACATGGAATTAAGGCCTACGCAGCAACCATCACGCCATACGGCGGCGCTGGATACTCTTCGGATAAAGGCGAGCAGATTCGCGAAGCAGTGAACAACTGGATGAGAACCAGCGGCGTCTTTGACGGCGTGGTGGACTTCGACAAAATCACGCAGGACCCGGCGAATCCGACAAAATTTAACCGGGCATACGACTCCGGCGACCACCTGCACCCCAACGATGCGGGTTACAAAGCCATGGCCGACAGCATCGATCTAAAACTGTTTGCAAAGTAAAGTGCGGTTGGCGCGACCCGGAGGTCCTGCGCCACCGGTTCGGTTAGAAGTTGAAGGTGGCCTGGGCCTGTCCTTCGCGATTGCCGCCAGAGAATTTGGTGGTGACCTGTCCGAAGTTCGAGGCGTTGATGTTGGTGGTCGGGAACGGCGCCTGGGTGCGGTTGAACGCGTTGAAGTAATCCATGCGCAGCGTGAGCGAGAGGCTCTCGGTAAAGCGGAACATCTTCTTCGCGCCAAGATCCTCCACCGGGTACCACGGGCCGCGCACCGGGTTGTAGGCGCGCTTGGCGTTGCCCAGCACGTACTGGCTGCCGGTATTGCTCCAGGCGCTGGTGCTGAACAGCGTCGGTGCGGTTGCCGCCTTGCCTTCGAAGAAAGCTGGAATCGCGCCGTAGTTGCCCGACCACATCCGGACATAGGGGTTGAAATTGGGGCGGTTGGTACCGTTGATGAAGCTCTCTCCACTCTGCGTAATCGCCAGTGGCTGGGAGTTGTTGTAAGTGAGGATGGCGGCAATCTCCCAGCCGCCCAGATAGTTGCCGGTCCGGCCGGAATTGAGCCAGTGCTGGCCTGGTCCAAACGGAAGCTCGTAAGTGCCGGCAAACTTGCTTTCGAATGAGCCGGTGCTGTCTTCGGCCCATTCAGGTGCCGGGTTGTACTTGTTCACCGGTGTGTCCATGTTGTCGTATAGCCTGGGCAGTTCGATGTTTGCCAGGAAGTTGAGATTGTTTGTCAGATGCTTGTCGGCTTGCACCTGGAAGGCGCTGAAATACGTGGTCGCCGACTGATCGTAGGCCCGCGCTACGTTGGAGTACTGCGGTAATGGCTTGAGCGTCTGGTAGACGGTGGCGCCGCCGCCGAACTCCGTGGCGAAGGTCGGAAAAGGAGCGGTAAAGCCGGCCGCCGCCGCTGCCGGGGAGGTGATATTGTCAGTCAGCAGCGACCCAAACTGCAACACCGACGGGTTGGGCTGTTCGATGGGGTTGATGTTGAAGCCCGACAGGTGGGTGACCCGGTTCCCGGTATAGTCGAAAGTCAGCATCGTATGCCAGGGAATCTGACGCTGGACGCTCAACGTCCACATTTGCAGCATGGGAGCCCCGCCGTTGTGAGCGTAGTCGAGATAGTAGATGGTCTGCGCTACACCCAGTCCCGGGCTGAAAGGTGTCGGCGTAACTGCCGGAATCGGGTTGCCTGCCCCCGTGGCGGGGTTGGTCCACTGGCCGTAGGCAGACGCAAAGCCGCCGGTTGAGTTCACCGTGAAGCTGCCCCCCAGCAGTCCGGCCATGTTGTTGGGACCGCTTCTCGCCTTCGCCCTGCCCGTAAGCGTCGTTGTAGCCGAGGAAGGTAATGGTATATCCGGCCTGAACTACGGTGTTCTTGTCGATGTTGTAGGCGAAGCCCACGCGCGGACCAAAGTTCAGATCGTGTATGGCGATCCGGTTGTAGCCCGCGCAGCCCGCGCAGTTGCCATATTCGGTGGCCGCGCCGGGCAGGTTGCCGGCCGCCGGATTCGGCGGTAGCAGCGGCGTTAGAAACACGTTATTGTTCTGGGCCATGGTGTAAGGCAACATCAGGTCATATCGCAGGCCGGCGTTCAGCGTCAGCTTGTTGTGTGAGCTTGATGTCGTCCTGGATGTACGCGGCGAAAGCATTCGTGTTGAAAGCCGTTTTGGTTTTCGCTGTAGCGGCTGGCGGAATCGGGCAAGCCCAGCAGGAAGCTGGCAAAGCGAGCTGCCATACAGGGAGAAGTTCGGATTGGTGGTATCTGGAATAGACGTCTCAGCCTGGCTGAAGACGAAGTGGCCGCTGCTGTAATTGCTGAGGGTGTACGCCCAATAGTGGTGGAACTCCCCGCCGATGTTTAATGTGTGGCGGCCCTTGTTCCACAGTCCAGTTGTTGAACAGGTTCCAGCCAATGTTATCCACGTAATACTGGATGAGATCGCTGTTGCTGTTGCCCCACCCCGTGGGCGCGTTCCTGGCCGCTGAAGCTGATGTACGGCATGGTGTCGCTGCCCACCACGCCGGCAAAGCTCACGTGGGTGTTGTCGTCAACGTAGTTCTGCATCTTGTTCTGCGCCGATAATCCGGCCGTCATCACCAGGTTGGGGCGATATGATCTTGGAATAATTCGCCAGCCAGACGTTAGCGTTGTCGACGCCCGACTGCTCACCGCTGAGCGGGGTTGGTGTTGGGCACGATCGGAGCGTCCTCCTCCTGCACCACGTAGTAGTGGTTGCGCCACCACGTAAAGCCAACGTTCTGGCTCTGTGAAAGCTGGTGATTGAGCGTGATACCCGAGGCCTGCGTCTGGAACGGAACCGATTTGATCACCGGGTTCATGTTGTCCTGCAGTCCGTAGTTTGTTCCCGTCGTATTTGGGTTGGGAATGTATTGCAGCAGCGTGGCCGAGAGCGGGTCGATGCGGTTGGGGCAGATCACGTTCGGCTGGTTGCCGGCGCAACCCATGAACTGTTGTCCAGTCGGTCGGGTCGTAAATGGGAATCAGATTGTCGTTGGAGTCGACAAAGTTGCTGAAATCACCCTGACTTCTCAGCCGGAGTGGGAACCGCGCCGGTTGTGGTGATGCCCTGGTTCTTGCTGTAGATGTCGAAGCTGGCCAGGAAAAAGGTCTTGTTATGGCCGTTATAGACCTTGGGCAGAACAACCGGGCCGCCGACCGTGCCTCCCCAATCTGTTTCCACATCCTTCGGTGGGATGGGCTGGCCTGCGGAATTGAAGTTGGTGGGGAAAAAGCCGTCCGAGTCAAAGGCGCTGTTGCGGTCGATCATGAACGCGTCGCCGTGCAGCTTGTTGGTGCCCTCACGCATGTTGTAATCGACCGCGCCCTGCACCATGCCGTACCGGGCGGAAAACAGATTGCGGATGACGCGGAACTGGTCCACCATCTCATAGGGCGGGTCCGAGTTGATGTCAGAGGCCGTATCAATCTGCAGGCCATTGTAATAATTGCCGGCGGCGTTGATTTGGCCGTTAGCGCCGCCTTCAACTACAACGCTGCCATATTGACCGTTCCTCACGCCCGGCGCCAGCGTGGCAAAGCTGGTGATCTGGCGCATGTTGCCGTTGATTTCGATCGGCAAGTCAGTCACTTCAGACGTAGGCAGCATCGAGTCAAGCTGCGGGTTGGTCGTATTCAGCTCAAGCGCCCCCTCCGAAGACACCCGCACAGTCTGGGTGCTCGCGCCGACAGCAAGATTGATGTTGAAGGTTGCCGTCGCTCCGATTTCGACAACCACGTGAGTCGCGACATACTTCTTGAATCCTCTCGCCTCGACCGTAATGTCATAGGTCCCGGCCGGCAGGGTGGCCGTGTACAAACCCACCGACGAAGTTGCAAACTCCGCCCTGATTCCGGTCGCTTCGTTTGTAAACGTGACCTGAGCGCCGGCAACGGCCGCACCCGAAGAATCGGTTACCGTTCCGGTGAGCCCGGTATTTTGCTGGGCGTAAAGTTGAAATACCGAGCCCGCCAACACGAAAAGCAGCACCCACTTCGAGACAGCAAACCAATCCATTCCCGGTCCGCAGGCCTTCTCCTCAGAATCATTTGCGCGAATCATACGTCGGAGCCTCCAATGACGCAGAGCAAACCAAGCGTACGCATATCGCTCAACTTTGAAATCGGAGAAATTCCGGGTTCAAAGGAAGTGTTCGAAAGAATCTGATGAGAGTTTCTAAGGTGGATACAACCGTCCCAAGGGTCTAGCCCCTTGAAAACAAAGTGTAATTTTCGCTATTCATCAGTCTGTCTTGCTTTTTATAGAGTTCTTGGATCTAGCATTACGAAGGCTATGGATGCTTCAATTAATCGAGTGGTTGTATCGGAACACAGCGCTCCCTAAGTCGTCGGGCCGTGACATTTCGACCGCTTCGAGCGGACTGGGAATGGTTTGCAGGTAGCTCGTGACAGTCCTTCACCGGCATCTCCGACCCGCGATGGATGAAACATTGGGGTGGGATGCCACGAAGCCCAAGTTGCAGGCAGCCGGTTTTGTTTCTTCCCGGGTGCCGTTCTTGTTACGGTCACCCTCATCATCCGCCATGCCGGGTTATCAAGAGACAGGGGGTGGAACCATGGTGAATGCCTCTCTTACCTTCTCCGGCCGTGGAACATCGAACAATATCTTGCCGTAATTTGCATTGGCGCGATTAATAATTGTGCTGCTGGAGCGTCATCCTCATGAAGAGTCAAGAAAGTGGTTCCGTGAGCGCAGCCGCCGCAATCATTCCCGCAGAGGGACACAACGACCGCCTCTCGCCACTGTTCGCGGAGCACTACCGGCGCGTGCTGATGTCGGCATATCGCATCGCCGGGAATATGGCCGATGCGGAAGATGTTGCGCAGGGGGTTTTTCTGCGCCTCAGTTCCGGTGACGCGGCAGCCATGGCAAATGCGGGAAGTTATCTGTACCGCGCCGCCATCAATGGCGCTCTTGACCTGTTGCGGCGCCGCAAGGCTGCGGGCACTGAACCGCTGGAGAGCGCTGCCGCCATGGAGTCGACCGAGCCAGGTGCGTCGCCTGAGACCACGATTTCGAGCCGTGAGCTGGGCGGTCATTTACGCCAGGCGATCGGCGAGCTGGCGCCGCGCGCCGCCGAGATGTTTGCGCTGCGCTACCTTGAAGAGCTGGAAAACCGCGAAGTCGCAAAGTTGATGGGCACGTCGTCAGCCGTTGTTGCGGTGACTCTGCACCAGGCGCGATCGAAACTGAAGAAACGACTGACCGAGTTACAACGGGGGAAACAATGAGACCGGAAGAGGAATCCATCCTGGATCGAGCTACGCGCGCGCTACAGGCCGATGTGCCGGACACGCATGCCATTACCGCCTCCACCGCCAAGGCTGCACTGCGACTGGGCATTCAAATCAATCACGAGGGCTTCTCCGGAGCGATCAGGAACTGCGACGACGTGCGGCAGCTACTGGACTCTTATCGCGCCGGCACTCTCTCTGAAGCTCGGAGACTCCTGGTGCAGGCGCATCTCGGCGAGTGCGGCCTGTGCCTGCGGCATTTCCGCGAAGGCGGAGTAGACGCGGTAGTCGACTGGGCGCGGCCTCGCGTCGTGTCCCGGGAAAGCGTTCGGTCCACGCCGCCGAGGCATCCTCATGCATGGGGATGGGCAGCAGTGCTATCGTGCGCGCTGTTGACCACCGCGATCTTTGTCTACAAAGCCTACTGGCAGGTACCTCCGGGAGTGCGCGCAGAAGTCGAATCGATTAATGGCTCCGCCTACCTGATCTCAGGACCTGGAAATACGCGGCTAACCCCTGGCGCAAAACTGGTTGAGGGCGACCGAATGCGAACCGCGGGCGACTCGCGCGCCGTTCTTCGCCTCGCAGACGGCTCGATTGTCGAAGTGAATCAGCGCAGCACGCTGGACGTAAGCGCACGCGGGCGGAACACCACTGTCGGGCTCGATGAGGGCGGGCTGATTGTCACGGCTGCGCACCGCACCTCCGGACATCTGTATGTGAAGACGCTGGATTGCCGCCTGGCCGTTACCGGAACGCTCTTCTCTGTCAACTCGGGCATCAAAGGGTCGCGCGTTGCGGTGTTGCAGGGATCGGTGGATGTGGCACACGCCGGCATGCATGCGTTGCTCCATCCTGGTGAGCAGATGGCGACCAGCAACAATCTCGCTCCCGAGCCGCTCGATCAGGAGTTCGCCTGGAGTTCCGATCGCGAAAAGTACATCGGGCTCATGGCGCAACTGGCCAACGTGCAGCATCTCATTGCACAGATTCCGTTTCCCCAATCGCGTTACAGCAGCGATCTTCTGCCGCGCATGCCGAACGGCACTTTGCTCTATATCAGCATTCCCAATCTGGGCGACTACTTGAGCCAGGCGAACGCCATCTTTCAGGACCAGTTGAGCCAAAGCCCCGAGTTGCAGCAGTGGTGGGCGCGCGGCAAGAAGGGTAATAGCCAGGACCTGAATTCGCTCGTGGAAAAGATTCATGACGTGAGCCAGTATCTCGGCGACGAGATTGTTATCGCGGGAATCGGACAAGGGAATCAACCCGGAATCGCTGTTCTTGCCCAGGTCGAGCGCAGCGGGTTGGATGCCGAACTGAACCAGCAATTCTCCAGCGCAACAGGCGGACTTGTCATCCTCGATGAGGCCGCGCTGGCAGCGGCGGCCGACACCGCCGCAGTCCATAGAGGTTATGCGCTGGTGCGCGAGCACGAAGTGGTGTTCTCCAACAGCGTCGCGACCCTCAAACAGTTCAACGCACAGTTGAACGCGGGCGCCAGCGGATTCGCCGCGAGCGGCTTCGGCAAGCAGATTACCGCATCTTACCAGCGCGGCGCCGGCATTATTCTTGCCGCCGACCTCCATGCCATGTTGCAAAACAAAATGAACACCGGTACTCAGGATTCGCACCGCGAACAAGCCCTCGAAAACAGTGGCATAGGCGGCCTCGAATACCTGATTGCCGAGCATCGCGAAACCAACGGCGTGCCGCAGAATCACCTGAACCTGCAGTTTTCAGGTACGCGGCAGCGGGTGGCTTCCTGGCTTGCAACTCCTGCGCCCATCGGGTCGCTGACTTTTGTGAGCCCGAATGCCGCCGTTGTGGTAGCGGCACTCTCCAAGGATCCGGCTGCCATCGCCGACGACATCGTTCAGATGGCTTCACAGTCCAAGGGCTCCAGTCAAAGTTGGGACGAAATCGATGCCAGGCTCCAGATCAACGTCCGCGACGACCTGATGGCCAACCTCGGCGGCGACTTTCTGATCGCGCTCGATGGTCCGGTTCTGCCCACTCCTTCATGGAAAGTCGTGATTGAAGTCAACGACCCGAATCAGATGGAGAATACTCTAGAGCGAATCGTGCAGGCCGTGAACAGCCAGACGCAGGGGACCAAGGCGCATACCATCGCCATCGAGCCGAGTGCCGTTGGATCGCAGCGCTATTACGCGATTCACGACCTTACCACCGGTAACGTGGTGGCGAACTATACGTTTGACGACGGCTTTATGATCGTGGCGCCGCAGCGCGCCCTGTTGATGGACGCGCTCCAGATTCACTCGAGCGGGAACTCGCTCGGTCAATCGGCGGCGTTTCGCGCACTGCTTCCCCGCGATGAAAATGAGAACTACTCCGCGGTTGTGTATCAGAACCTGAGCCCGGTGCTGACGCCGCTGCTTTCTCAATTCAATGGCGATTCGGCTAACGCAATCCGCAAGCTGGCCGCCGACTCCAGGCCGACCGTGGCTTGCGCGTGGGGCAAGGACAGCCGCATTGAGGCCGCCAGCGACAGCCGCCTCTTTGGATTCGATTTCCTCACCCTGGGCGCGGTCCTGGATTCACGAAACAAGTCTGGGATTCACGGAACAAGTCAGCCGGCCCAGCCGTAGTTAAATAGTGTGGGAATGATTGAGCTTGATGGCCTTGAAGTGCGACTCGGCGGGCGAACCGTCCTTGACGGGCTCACCGGCGAGTTGCGCGGCAACGCCATCGGCCTGCTTGGCCCCAACGGCGCCGGAAAATCCACCCTTATCAATACTCTGCTTGGCTTTCACGAGCCCGTCCGCGGCTCGGCCCGCGTCTTCGGGCTCGATACCCGCCGCGAACGCGCTCGCATTCGCCAGGGCATTGGTTACATGCCTGAGAGCGATTCGTTCATCGGCAACATGAATGGGGTCCGCTTCGTCCGTTTCATGGCGGAGCTGGCTGGGTTGCCTCGGAGCGAAGCCCTGGAACGCGCGCACGAAGCGCTGTTCTACGTTGGCCTGGGCGAGGTTCGCTACCGCAAAATCAGCAC
The DNA here is from genome assembly GCA_963732165.1 of uncultured Acidobacteriaceae bacterium. Lineage (GTDB taxonomy): Bacteria > Acidobacteriota > Terriglobia > Terriglobales > Acidobacteriaceae > Telmatobacter. The sequence goes on along the minus strand of CAVSYM010000008.1, from coordinate 94,472 downwards.
TTACTCGCTGGGCATGAAACAGCTCATCAAGCTGGCCCAGGCGCTCGCTCACGGCCCGCGCCTTCTCATCCTCGACGAACCTACCAACGGCCTCGATCCCATGGCCCGCCAGCGAATGATTCAGACCATTCAGGAGATTCGCAAAGAGGGCAGCATTCGTTTGCTCATCTCTTCACACTTGCTCCGCGATATCGATGAGACCTGCGATGAGGTGCTGATCTTGAAACAGGGCCGTGTGGCAGCGTTGCGCAACATCGAGGAAGAGCGCCGATCGAATCGCAACTTTATCGAAATGGAAACCGTGGGTTCCACCACCGGGTTCTGCGAACGCCTGCGCGGGCTGGGCTGCGAGTGCGCATCCTTCCCTGGCGGGCGGGTCAAGCTCGTCATGCCCGACACCATCGAAGCTCGCGACGTATATGTCCTCGCATCCGAAAACAACGTCGAGATCCGGCGCATCAATCGCCGGCGCGATTCACTTGAAGACATCTTTCTGCGCGCCATGGAGAGCGAACCGGCAAGGGGGGAACTTGTCCGTATTTAAGCACGAGTATCGCGCCTACACCGGCCCTGTCACCTCGCTGCCGTCGCGCATCGGTGTGCTGGCGCGCTACGCACTTGCTGAGGCGTGGTCGTCCAAAATCACATGGGCTCTGTTCATTGCTTCCATGATTCCCATCGTCGTCTACCTGGTCATCATCTATCTCGTTAACAATCCCATTGCCAGGGCGCTCGTCTTTCGCGGAGGCTCTGCGCACCTTGACATCGACGCCTCGTTCTTCCTGAAGGTGCTCACCTCTCAGTGCTGGCTTGCGCTGGTTCTCGCGGCCTGGGTCGCGCCCCGCCTGGTGTCGTTCGACCTCGCCGATAACGCCCTGCCCATCCTGCTCAGCCATCCCATCTCGCGCTTTGGGTACGTGCTGGGGAAATTCATCGCTCTGTTCTCGTGCCTCTCCCTCGTCACCTGGATCCCAGCACTCCTGCTCTTCGCTTACCAGGGTTACACGTCGCCGCAGCCGTGGTTTGGCGCCAATCTCCGCGTAGCGGTCGGGTTGCTTGCCGGGTCAGCACTCTGGATCGCGCTTCTCTCTATCCTCGGCCTGGCCCTGTCGTCGTGGGTCAAATGGCGAATGGTGGCAACCGGCTGCATCTTCGCAGTGGTGCTTATTCCCGCCGGCGTCGGCGGCGTGGTCAGTGCAATTCTGCGCACCAAGTGGGGCCTGTTGCTCAACCTGCCGGTCATGATGTCGCAACTCTGGCAGCGATTGATGGGAGTGCCTGACGCGATTCGATTTGGCAGAGAAATTCCCAATACAGCCATTGCCGCGGTGCTGGTTTTCATCTGCTTCATCTGCATGTTCATGCTCAATGCGCGCATCCGCGCTCGCGAGGTGGTCAGAGGATGACTTCGATGAGCGATCGCATCGTTTTTGATGACGTGTCGAAGTTCTACGGAGAAGTTCTGGGCGTCAATCGCGTGTCGCTCAGCATTCCTCCCGGAGTCACCACTCTTGTGGGTCCCAACGGTTCAGGCAAAACTACGCTGATGAACCTCATGACCGGCCTGGTGCAGCCCTCAAGTGGACAAGTCTCGGTGCTCGGCCTGACGCCGGGTGATGCCACCAGCTTCTTTCGCGAGGTTGGCTACTGCGCCCAGTTCGATTCCTTTCCGCGCGGCTTGACCGGCTGGGATTTCTTGATGGACAGCCTGCTGCTCCACGGAATGAGCAAAGTGGACGCGTCGCGGCTGGCTCGCGAAGCCATCGATCGCGTGCGGCTCGCGGACGCGGCAAGCCGGCGCATCGCCGGTTACAGCAAAGGTATGCGCCAGAAAATCCGGCTTGCCCAGGCCATCGCGCACCACCCCCGGGTGCTGGTTCTCGATGAGCCCCTCAACGGGCTTGACCCCATGGCCCGCGCAGAATCGCTTGCGCTGTTTGAGGAACTCAGCCGCCAGGGAATGCACCTGGTCATCTCCAGCCACATCCTCGACGAAGTGGACAGAATATCCGATCGCGTAGTGCTCATCACCGGCGGCTACCTGGTGGCCGAGGGCAACATCCACCAGGTGCGAGAAGAAGTGCGCGACAAGCCCATGCAGGTGCTCATACGCTGCGACCATCCTGAGCTGCTTGCCTCCCGCATGTTCTCCCTCAACCATTGCGTCGAAGCAAGACTTCATGCCGATGGAAAGGGCGTCTTTCTTCGCACCGGCAATATCGATGAGTTCTACCGGCTACTCAATTCGATTGCCATCGAGGGTCTGGTGAAAATTGATGCGGTTGCGCCCGCAGACGACGATACTCGCGCCATCTACCAGTACCTCATCGGTTCAGACGGGAGTGCCTCGTGATGACTGAAAGAGCCGGCGCCTTTGCGCAGTCTATTCGGGAGCAGCCCTGGGCATTGTGGTGGATGCAAGCCCGGCGGCTGGTGCTTATCGAGATCCGGAGAAACCTGTTCTCCTGGAAGGCAACCTGGATCTATTTACTCGCCTTTGTGCCAACCGTCATCATTCTCATCCACCTGCTGATCGACAGGCATCCCGTCTTCCGGCTCAGCGACGATACTGTCGTGCTGGCCGGCGTTGTGCAGTTCTATTACATCCGTCTCGGCGTGTTCTTCGGTTGCCTGGGAATCTTTTCGCGTCTTATTCGCGGAGAGATGGTCGAGCGCAGTCTGCACTTCTATCTTCTGGCGCCGGTGCGCCGCGAGGTCCTTCTACTGGCCAAGTTTGTCGCCGGATCCATCAGCGCGGTTTTTCTTTTTGGAACCGCGATTCTCGCCAACTTTACCCTGATGTATGCCGAATACGGCGCGGCGGGACAAGATTATGTCTTTCACGGACCAGGCCTCGGCCAGCTCGAGGCATACCTTCTAATCGTCGTCCTGGCCTGCCTCGGATATGGAGCCGTCTTCCTTCTCCTGAGCATGATGTTTCGCAATCCCATGCCGGCCGCCCTGCTTTTCCTGGGTTGGGAGGCCATCAACCCGGTCATGCCTTCGCTGCTGCAGAAGATCAGTGTGGCTTCTTATCTGCGTCACCTCATGCCGATCAATGTCCCAGGCGACGGCTTGTTTGCGCTGTTGACGGTGCAGACCGAACCTGTCCCGGCCTGGGTAGCCGTCCTCGGCCTCCTCATATTCATTTCTGTGGTGCTGGCCTATTCCTGTGTGAGAATTCGCCGCCTCGAAATTAGATACACAACTGACTGATCGCCGACTGAATAGCAGGTCCGATTCAGTCGAAGATGGTTGCGCCGATCTCTCGCGTACCTTGGCAATCCCATTTCATACTCGCCCGAGCCTGCTAAGCTGGGTTAGCGTTGAATTGAGGTGGCCACCGGAAACACGTCACCGAAACGTCTGTGCACTTCTCGTGCGCCTCGCGCACTTGCTCTGAGAAATGCTGGTGATCGGCCCACCTCTCAGTCAACCCCACCCCCTTTAAACGATCGTTCAACTCACTGTTCTTCAGCCACTTGCGGCAGCCGTTCGTTTGCTTGTTTTCTCCGCCGATTCGCTAAGCTTGAATGCAGGTGATTCGACCGTGTTACGCCTTCTTAGGCAACAGTCCGCAGTCATGCTCATTCAGTTCCGTTCGAAGTCCTTTAGTTTTAGTAGGTTGAGGCTTATATTCTTGAAAGGAGTCCATTTATAGAAGATCCGTGCCGGCAACGATCCTGAAATCACGAGCTTGCAGAAACCCCCTGGGGGGTGGCGGGGGTAGGGGTGGGGGTACTCGCGTACCCCCCGCACAGCACGGCACAGTACGTGACAGTTATCCCATCCGTGAGAAATGCGGGTTACTGGTAGAAATCGGCCCAACATCTCGTCGTATTAATGGAACATCCAAATTGGCTGCAATCGACGACCAGGAGAGATAACAATGCGATTCATGATGTTAGTGATCCCCAAAGGATATGAAACGGCGCCCCCGGACGCAGCCCCCAGCGCCGATGCGGTGGCCAAAATGATGGAGTACAACAAAAACCTGCAGAAAGCTGGCGTATTGCTCGCGCTCGATGGGCTTCTTCCCCCTTCGACTGCCTCACGTGTTTCATACAAAGACGGCAAAGCAACGGTTACCGATGGACCGTTCGCTGAGGCCAAAGAAGGTATCGGAGGCTATTGGATCATTCAGGTGCGTTCGCGTGAAGAAGCCATCGAATGGGCCAGGCGAGCACCGATGGACAACAACGGAATCATTGAAGTGCGCCAGATTCAGGAGATGGCCGATTTCCCCGCAGAAGTGCAGAAAGCCGCCGAAGGCTTCGAGGACCTCAAGAACACGGCTGCTCGAAATTCATGAGCGACATTCAGGCATGAGCGAAACTCAAAACCCGGACATTCGCAAAACGGGCGACATTCAAAGGACTATCGAGGCCGTGTGGAAGATTGAGTCCACGCGGCTCATCGCCGGCATTGCCCACGTCACCCGCGACATCGGCATTGCCGAGGAACTTGCCCAGGAGTGCCCAGCGTTCCAGGAGACCTGCTGATAACACTTGGCAGATTCACCGAAGCTCGCGAAGAAATTCAGCGCGCAATCGCAATGACTGAAAATAGGCGGGAACAAGATTTGCTTTCAGAAAAGCTGAAGCAGATACCGAAAATCAGGCAAGATGCTTGAGCCCGTCGAATCAACAAGCAGCGCCGAAACAACGAATGCCCCGGTTATCATCCGGGGCATTCTTGTCTGATGTCTCATCAGAGGTTCGGAACGACTTTCTCGGCTTTCGAGCAACAGTCCCAAATGGAACAGTTCATCCCACGATCGACAAGTTGATCTGCATGCCAGGATGCGCCTCATCGATCAGGACATATTCATCGCCGATATAGTCGATGTAGCAATCGTCGGTCAGCGCCCAGCCTGCCGGCCAGGGCTCCAGAAAGATAAATGAGTACCCACCGTAAACAAACTGGGTTTGATTAGGAACCACTCGCGTAGTCGTAACGACCGTCCTCACTGTGAACGTGTGCGGTCGACCGAAGTGGGCCTTGAAGTCATTGTCAGAAACACGACGGTGGTTACTTGCGGCCTGACTCTTTTCCTTCTGCCCTTGTTTCTCCTGCTGCTTGGGAGCCATTTGCTGCTGCTGTTTGCCAGCCTTGGGAGCTTTCGCGTCTTTCGTTTCATTTTTCGGTTTCGATTCGTCCTGCTTGGGTGGTGCCGCTTGATCCTGCGGCACGGCGGATGAGATTTGAGGACTGTTCATCGTCTCTCCAGCAGCCGATGGCACCGCGGCATAGGTCAACGAAACCATACTTGCAACCGCCAGTGCGCCTGTGAGGTTTCTGATTGATCGCATTTGCATTTCCTCCTTCTTGTTGCCCCCGGCGACTTCCCGAACTTCATGCTCAGATGCGGGCGCTGGAAAATGCGTTGTCAATCGAATAAATTCAACAGAATCAGCAGGCAGGTGGACCACGCACCGATCATGCCATCAGTCCGTGCTTCGCAAATGGGTAAGTCTGCGCCCATTCATCGCCGCTTATTCGCGGAGAGTGGGTCACTTTCCGGACGAGGCAAAATTTCTTGGACGACTTGTAGAATTCCAGTCAAGCCGTTCGTCGTGATAATGAAGGCAGGGCAAACGGCCCGCCCCAATGACTGATACCCAAAGATCATCACAAGATAAAGGAGAACTCATGCCGAAGTATCTGGTTACTATTCAACTCCCCGACGACTTCGACCCGTCCACAATATTAGGCCTCTGACCGCTTAAATTTGCGTTAATGTGGGTGCCCCATCCTTTCCGCAGTTCCATCGCGGAAAGGGTGGGAAAGCACAAAATCACGCGGTCAAAGAACTAGTGGCCCTTCGCGCAAGAACAAAGACGCGTCAAGGATGGGTACCCAGCTCACTTGCTCCCCGCATGCGATAGCTCGGTTGCCCGCTCTGCTAAAGTTCTTTCGTGACGACACGGCGCTTCTCATCGGTTCTGGTTTTTGGCGTGCTTCTTTTCGGCGCGATCTCCCCTCTGACTGTCGCGCAAAACAATCCCGCGCCAGCATCCCCGCAGCCAGTTGAGATCAACGTCGATCTCAACGCTCGTATCGGTCCCTTTGCACCCATCTATGCGTGGTTCGGCTACGACGAAGCGACTACACCACCATGCCGCGCGGGCGCGAACTGCTGAACGAGTTGCACGATCTTAGCCCGGTCCCGATTCATATCCGTGTGCATCATCTGCTTACCTCGGGCGACGGAAAAGCCGAGCTCAAGTTCAGTTCGACAAACATCTACACTGAAGACGCCGACGGCAAGCCGCACTACGACTTCACCATCATTGACAGCATCTTCGACACATGGCGCGACGCGGGCGTGCGGCCCCTGGTGGAGCTGGGTTTTATGCCCAAAGACCTGGCCGCCACGCTGCCCAATCGCCACCAGCCGTACCAGGTGCACTTTCCGGGTTCGACTATTTCCGGCGCGTCGAATAACCCGCCAAAGGATTTGAAGCGCTGGGAAGAACTGGTCCGCGTGCTGACCGCGCACCTTGTGGAGCGCTATGGCCGCGACAAAGTCCTGACGTGGAACTTCGAGGTGTGGAACGAGCCCGACATCGACTACTGGCACTCCACTGAAGACGATTACTTCAAGCTCTACGACTACGCGGTGGCCGGCGTGCGCGCGGCGTTGCCCGGCGCGAGCGTAGGCGGCCCGGCTACCACCGGCCCCGGCGGCGAGAGAGCAGCGAAGTTTCTGCGCGACTTTCTCGATCACGTGCAATCGGGGCGCAGCGCCGCCACCGGCGGCAAGGTGCCCCTCGACTTCATTTCTTTCCACGCCAAGGGCGCGCCTCACTTTCACGAGGGCACTGTCACCATGGGGCTCAATCACGAACTCACCGATGTCGACCGCGGATTTGCAATCGTCGCGTCGTACCCGCAGTTCAAGCACTTGCCGATTATTTTGAGTGAGGCCGATCCGGAGGGCTGCGCAGCGTGTTCGGCGCGCAATAACCCGGCTAATAACTATCGCAATGGCACTCTCTATCCGGCATACACTGCGACCGCATTCAAGGGTCTGCTCGACTTGCAGAACCGGCATGGCATCAACCTGATTTCGATGCTGAGCTGGTCATTCGAGTTTGAAGATCACGATTACTTTGAGGGCTTTCGCGACCTGGCAACCAACGGCATCGACAAGCCGATTCTTAATTTATTTCGCATGCTGGGTCTGATGGCCGGCGAACGTGTGAGTGCGACCAGCAGCGGCGCGGTGCCGCTCGACATGCTGGTAAACACTGGCGTGCGCGAGGCTCCCGACGTTGACGCACTGGCCACACGCGAGGCGAACTCAGCCACTGTGCTGGTTTGGAACTATCGCGACGCGATGCAGCCTTTGCTGCCAGCGCCGGCGACGATTGCGATGAAGGGAATTCCGGCCGGCGTTCATCGGGCGCTGCTAGAACGATTCAGAATCGATGACACGCACAGCAATGCGTACACGGCGTGGCAGGCAATGGGCTCGCCGCAGCACCCGACCGATGAGCAGTACGCACAGCTCAAAGCGTCGGGGCAGCTTCAGACCCTCGGCTCACCGCGGTGGATCGACGTACGCGACAGCAAGGTTGAGATTGCTGACAGCCTGCCGCTGGAATCGGTGTCGTTGATGCGGCTAACGTGGTGATGGGATGGGCGCTCGAACGGTTTGGGCCTGGTTGAGAAAGTCGGATTAGGATTTCGTGCCCGCTTGAGAAGGGTTGGATGAGGTTCTTGCGTTCCCACCCTAAATGCGAAAAGCGCGTTTAGTATTGGGCACCCGCGCGGAATTCGCGTGCTAGATTGGTGAGTAGACAAACGATTGTTTTATGCGGTACTCTGGTGCGTCGCAAAACTCGATGCCGGGACCGGCGCGGATTTTGCCTCGCAAGGAAGTGTGATGACGATATTGAAAGCAAGTTTTGTTGCCGGCATTGTGGTTGCGGCGATCGCAGGTGCTGCCGGGCAGGGAACCCCGAAGCAAACCGGGGCGGCGTTCCTGGCTCAGTACAGGGGAACGCCGTATGAAGATGCGCGGCACGCAGGCGGGGCGCAGGCGATTCCCGGCAAAATTTATTGCGCGTACTACGATCGCGGCGGCGAGGGAGTGGCGTATCACGACTCCGATGCAAAGAACAACGGCAGCGGCGCGCTGAATCCGGCGGATGGTAGCTATCTGAACGAGTTCAGGATGAACGAAGGCGTGGACACGAGCTACACCAAGTTCGACAAAGACCCGCAGATCGACGACACCGAGTATGACCGAGTGACTCCACCGGCCAATTTACTGTATGTCGGTTGGACCGTGCCGGGCGAGTGGTTCAACGTCACGGTGGATGTGAAGAAGACGGGCTGGTACGCAGCCGACTTGCTCTATACATCGAATCGCGGGGGCGAGATTGCGATGGATGTAAACGGCGAGGGCGCCACCGGACCGCTGACGATTGAATCGACCTACGATGCGAAGGATCCGGTGGCGTGGCGGCAATGGCACCACTGGAACGTGGCGCCGCACCTTGCAAGAGTGAAGCTCCGGCGCGGCCGGAATGTGATTACCGTTCACATCGTCGCTGAGGGGCAGATGAATCTTGCGTATTTCGATTTCAAGCCGGTTGAATAGTCCGCGGCTCGGCGAAACAGATTGCGGCAAAGGTCGAATCGATTAAGAGAATTGTCCTTCAGGGGGAGCCTTGATGGTCCTTTATGCTCGATTGAATGACGCGATGGCTTCTTCTCGCTCCGGGCTTCGGTGGCTTAAGCGGAATGCCTGCCGATTCGTGCCGCCCCCCGGGGCTGCGGCTGCTTTTGATGCGGCTTCCCAGGACTGCGTTCGCTCACGCGAACTTGTCCTGGGCTAAACTCGTTGCCTCCCTCCGGGAGGCGGTGCATCGGCGCTCGTAAACTTGTGCTCTTTCAATGCGACCGAATTGATGGAGTTTTTCGGCGACCTGTCAAGCCTTGTTCAATCGAGGCAGGATAATGAGACAGGTTCCATGCGGGCGCAAATCTCTCGATCGCAGCTCTGCCCCTTGTAAAATCAACCTAATCCCGCATTTCTCCGGCTTCGGGGAGGCTTCTTGCTTTACTGGCTGCTTTACGAAAAGCTGTTTCCGTTCTTTCACCCGTTCCGGATCTTCCGTTACCTCACGCTTCGCACTGCCTTCGCCTCGCTCACCGCACTGCTCATCGCTCTCTTCCTCGGCCCCTGGGTTATTCAAAAGCTGCGCGAGTTTCAGATCGGCCAGTTCGTCCGCGACGACGGTCCGCAGTCGCATCTGAAAAAAACCGGCACTCCCACCATGGGCGGCGTCCTGATCTGCATCGCCATTCTGCTGCCCACCGTGCTTTGGTCCGATCCTTCAAATCCGTTCGTATGGGTCACGGTGTTTTCAACGCTTGCCTACGCGGCCATCGGCTTTGCCGACGATTACATCAAAGTCGTGCAGCGGCGCAGCCTGGGGCTCACCCCGCGCGCCAAGCTGCTCTGGCAGGGAATCGCCGGCGGTTTAGTCGCCGCGGCGCTGGTCACGCTGACCCAGTTCAGGATGTTTTCTACGCGGCCAAGCATTCCCTTCATCAAGATCTGGCATCCCGATCTGCTCTGGCACCACTGGCCGGCCACGCTGCCGTATTTGGGCCTGTTGGCCTTTGCACCGTTTGTGTTGTGGGTGGTGCTGTGGCTGGTCGGCACTTCAAACGCCGTCAACCTTACCGACGGTCTCGACGGCCTGGCCATCGGCTGCACCATCATTGCCGCGGGCGCGCTCGCAGTGCTTACGTACGTGAGCGGCAACGTAGTGTTTGCCGACTATCTCGAACTCCAGCACATGCCCCAGGTAGGTGAGCTCACAGTTTTCTGCGGCTCAATGGTTGGCGCTTCGATTGGCTTCCTGTGGTACAACGCGCACCCGGCTGAAATTTTTATGGGCGACGTGGGGTCGCTGGCGCTGGGCGGAGCTATCGGGACCGTGGCGCTCATTATTCGCCAGGAACTGCTGCTTCCCTTCATCGGCGGCGTGTTCATTCTTGAAGCGCTCTCAGTCATCTTGCAGGTGGGCAGCTACAAGCTGCGCAAAAAGCGCATCTTCAAAATGGCGCCGCTGCACCACCATTTTGAGCAGATAGGCTGGAGCGAATCCAAGGTGATTGTCCGCTTCTGGATCGCCGCGCTGGTGTTTGCACTGTTTGCACTCACTACGCTGAAATTGCGGTAACGCTGCCCGCACCTCGCGCCCTGCGGTGCACAATGGATCAGGGGCAGGGGGATCAGAGGCGATAAAAGACTGGATAAAATGAACCGCGTCGAAAGGGCGATTTACAAGCGTCTTGGACTTCTCAAGCTCGGCAGGCGAAGAGTCCGGGATATCTTTGATTTCATCGAGGACCGCGGAATTGACGTGGTGATCGATGTGGGAGCGAACGTTGGCCAGTTCGGAAAATGGTTGCGCGAAAGCGGATATCGGGGCAGGATCGTTTCATTTGAACCGATTTCTTCTGCATTTCAAGTTCTATCGAGGGCGGCTGCAGGGGACGGCAACTGGGATGTCTACCAATGCGGTTTAGGGGCGGTTTCGGGAGTGGCCAGGCTGAACGTCTCTGAGCTCTCTGTCTTTAGTTCGATTTTGGATTCGACCAACGCCGGTAGCTTACACGACAAACGCATGGCAGTGGATCATATCGAGGAGATTTCAATTCGCACTCTCGACGATGTTGTGGCTGGAATGCAAGGGAAGATTCTGTTGAAGGTCGACACCCAGGGCTACGAACGACAGGTGATGGAAGGTGGGCGGCAGACATTGCCGCGGGTCGCGGGAATCCTGCTGGAATTGCCCATCATTCACACCTATGAGGGAGTTTGGCAGTTCCACGAAGCGATCAGGTTTATGGATGATGCGGGGTTTGTTCCCGCCCAGATTACGCCGGTTGGATATCACACGGTGGATACAGTTTCGGCGGTAGAATTCGATTGTTTGTTCCGGCCGCGAAGCCAGATAGATTCTGCACCATGAATCGACAACGTCGCCGGGGCAGCGATTGGGATAGAAAGAGATGATGGAACTCAAGGGCAAGAAGGTGCTGGTTGTGGGACTCGGCAAGTCCGGGCTGGCGGCGGCTTTGTTTTTGCGCCACCAGGGCGCGCAGGTTACGGTCTCCGACGTCCGCAGCGCCGAATCGCTGGCTAAGGAGATCCCGGCGCTGCTCGACGAAGGCATCATGGTTGAAGCGGGGGGCCATGGTCTGCTGACCTTCCGCCGCCAGGATTTGATCGTGGTCAGTCCCGGCGTCCCGCTCAGTACGCCCGAGCTCGTGCAGGCGCGCAGCTTCGGCCGGCCGGTGATCGGCGAACTTGAGTTAGCCGCGCGATTCCTCAAGGGCAGCATTCTGGCCATCACTGGCTCCAACGGTAAAACAACTACCACGGCGATTGCCGGCGAAATTCTCAAAGAGGGCGGACTTCGCACGCTGGTAGGCGGCAACATCGGAGTGCCGGTGGTGAGCCTCATCGACGAGAGCACAGACGACACCTGGTCGGTGCTCGAGGTTTCAAGCTTTCAGCTCGAAAGCACCGAGGAGTTCCGCCCGAAGATCGCGGTCATTCTCAACATCACGCCCGACCATCTCGATCGCCACGGCAGCTTTGAGGCCTATGCGCGCGCCAAGGAGCGCATCTTTGCCGCGCAGGACGAGAGCGACTTTGTGGTTCTGAATGCCGATAATCCGCGTGCTGCCGAGGCTGCGGCGCGATCCATTGCGAAAGTCTACTGGTTTTCAATCGAGCATCCGGTACGACAGGGCTCCTGGGTCGCCGACGGATACGTGGTTTACCGCGCCGCTCCCGGTGCTGGGATTGAGCGGGTAATGCCGCATTCCAAAATCCCGCTCAAGGGCGAGCACAATGTTGAAAATGTGCTGGCCGCGGCCACCGCCGCCAGGCTCGCCGGCGTTCCCGCAGATTCCATCGCCCGGGCGATTGAAAAGTTCCAAGCCGTTGAGCACCGTCTTGAGTACGTGGCCACGCTGCACGGAGTGGAGTATTTCAACGACTCGAAAGCCACCAACGTTGACGCGACTGCGAAGGCTATAGCGGCATTCTCGAGTGGCATTCATCTCATTCTGGGCGGCAAAGACAAAGGTTCCGATTACACCACGCTCTCGCAATTGCTGCGCGAGCGAGTGCGCGCCGTTTACACCATCGGAACTGCGGCCGAAAAAATCGAGTCGCAACTGCGCGGCGTGGTTTCTATCCACTCCTGCGAGACGCTGGACATCGCCGTTGCGCGCGCGGCTGCGGCGGCGCATCCGGGCGAAGTGGTTTTGCTGGCGCCGGCTTGCTCCAGCTTCGACCAGTTTGAAAACTATGAACAACGCGGCCGGGTATTCAAAGATCTTGTCAGCCGGATGCGGAGCGGAAAACCATGGCAAAGCTTGTAGGCGTCGACAAATGGCTGTTCTTCACCACTCTCCTGCTTGTAGTGGTGGGGTTGGTGATGGTGTTTTCGGCCTCGGCTGTTGTGGCGCAGGCGCGATACAACTCGCCTTACATGTATGTGGGCCGCCAGGCCGGCTGGGCATTGGCGGGCGTGCTGGCGATGGTACTGCTCATGAACATCGACGCCAGCCGATACAAATCGCCGCGCTTCATCTATCCGGCCCTGTGCGTTACCACGCTTCTGCTGGTGATGGTCTTTTTCGTCCCCGGTTCGCATAACACCCATCGCTGGATTCGCTTCGGAAGCTTTTTCACTTTCCAGCCTTCTGAGATAACCAAGCCGGTGCTGGTGCTTTTTCTTGCGTGGTTTCTGCACAAGCGGCTCGACTCCATGCACAAGTGGAAAGAAACCTTGCTGCCGGCAGCGTTGATTCCGCTGCTGTTTATTCTGCTGGTGGTTCGTCAGCCCGACCTTGGCACCGCGCTGGTGCTTGCCGGCGTTACCGGCATGATGCTGGTGCTGGCCGGCCTGGAGTGGAAGTACGTAGCCGGCGGCCTGACGGCAATGGTGCTGGGCGTCGCTCCGCTGCTTTATTTCGTAGCCTGGCGCTGGAAGCGAATTCTCACTTTCATGAATCCCGAGGCCGATCCGCAGGGCGCAGGATTCCACATCAACCAGTCGCTGATTGCCGTCGGCACCGGCGGCCTGACCGGTCGCGGCTACATGGAGGGCATGCAGAAACTCTTCTACCTTCCTGAGGCTTCAACCGATTTCATCTTCGCCAATATTGGCGAAGAGCTTGGCTTTATCGGCGCCATCACCATCCTTCTGCTGTTTGTGATCTTCGGCATTCGCGGTTTGCGCGCCGCGTTCCGTTCGCGCGACCCATTTTCGCGCATGGTCGCTTTCGGCATCTCCACCGCAATTCTGCTGCAGGCCTTCTTCAACATCAGCGTCGTGCTTTCAATGGTTCCCACCAAGGGCATCCCTCTGCCGCTCATCTCCTCGGGCGGGACCTCGGTTTTCTGCACTCTTGCCAGCATCGGCATTCTTTTGAACATCACCAGAAAAGTGGAATAACCAGCCGTCTGTCTGATTGAGGAGGGTCCTTCGGAGCGTCGGTATCGTCCCTCCGTCATTGACAAACAGGCATCGCAGGCGTGTTAACCTTTATCTAAACATCGGGGTTCACACTGAAGACGTTTCAGTTGTCATTCAGGGCTCTCTGCCGATCGGAAGAGCAAAGAGATTTCCCCCTTGCTCGAAGCTTTTGAAAGGCAGAATTGGCACAGTTGCGTATCTTGATTGCCGGTGGTGGAACCGGAGGTCATATTATTCCAGCGCTTGCGGTGGCGCGTGAGCTTGTCGATCGGCACGGCGCCGAAGTGCTCTTCGTCGGCACCAATCGAGGCATGGAATTCCGGCTTGTGCCCGAGGCCGGGTTCAGGCTCCGCACCATCGACGTCGGCCCCCTCAAGAATGTCTCCATCGCGACCCGGATTCGCACACTCTTTCAACTGCCCCAAAACATCTTCGAATGCCGTCATCTCATCCGCGACTTCCAGCCCGGCGCCGTGCTCGGCGTGGGAGGCTACGCGTCGGGCCCCGCCATGGCCGCGGCCCTGCAGTTGAAGGTTCCAACCATGGTCTTTGAGCCCAACGCGATGCCGGGTTTCGCCAACCGGCTGGTGGGCAAACGGGTGCGGGTTGCGGCCGTGAATTTTGCTTCGGCTCAGCGTTGGTTTCGCCAGTGCGAGGTAACCGGAATCCCGGTGCGGCCCGAGTTCTTTCATCTTCACCCGCCCGCCGGTCCGGTTCCCCATTTGCTGGTTTTTGGCGGCTCACAGGGAGCACGGATTTTCAACGAAAATCTGCCTAAGATTATTGCTGAACTCCTCGACACGGTTCCCGGTCTCACCGTTTTGCATCAGAGCGGAGTGCGCAACGGAGAAACCACCCAGGCCGCGTATGAAGCAAGCGGCGCTGATCGAACGCGCTGGCAGGTCCTGCCCTTCATCAATGACATGCCAAACCGATTCGCCGAAGCGCACCTGGTGATGGCGCGCAGCGGTGCATCCACCGTGGCCGAGCTGGCCGCCGCCGGAAAGCCGGCGCTGCTGGTGCCGTTTGCCGCTGCTGCCGACCAGCACCAGCGCCGCAACGCCGAGGTGATGGTGGAGTCAGGCGCGGCCGTGATGTTGCAGGAGAGCGAACTCGAATCGCCCGGGAAACTGCTTTCGACGATGGTGGAGCTGCTCAACTCGCCGGAGCGATTGGCGGCCATGGGAGAAGCGGCATGCCGCCAGGCGCATCCCCGCGCGGCCGAGCGCATTGCTGAGATGCTGGCGGAGCTGGCGGGGTAGCGGGCCGGCGAACAAGCGAGTCAGCGGGCAGTGGAGCAGGCAAGGCTCTTGTTTAGCGAATGCGCAAAATGCGCTTGGAGTGTTCGCAGTGCTCGGTTGGCGAAATCTCAGAAGCCGCTGCGTTCCTGAATGGCATGCGTTTGTGGGATTGATTTGAAGGTTGGGAGGTTCGCTTTTTCGATTGTCGCGCCGCCAGGGGAGCGTGCCCAGAGGGCGTGGCAGGGACAGAGAAGTCGCCGAAACGCCGAGGGGGCGCGTGCGATTTAGCCTACGCCGCACGCAGCAGTCTGAAATTAGCCCAGTGACTGCGCGCGCCCAGTGTTACCCTCACTGGCATGAAGAAGATAGGTTGGTACTTTTAGCGGTGCTGCCCGTTTCCCCATTGGCTGTGCCACAGCCCGCAATCACGGCGAAAGCTTCCCCATCGGCACCCAATTCTCCCGTGCAGGTGATCACGCTTGGGAATTCGGTGGTGGTGCTCACCGGTCCATGGAGGTTCCAGCCAGGCGACTCTCCGTGGGCCAACGGCGCGCCGGTTTGGGCAGAGCCAGGTTTTGACGACTCGCAATGGGCGCTAATGAGCCTGGCCCAGAAGTCGGGGTCGTTTGATCTGGTACGGGGAACAGCCGGCTTCGTGCCCGGCTGGACGCGGCGCGGCTATCCGAACCTAAGCGGCTATGCCTGGTACCGGCTGCGGGTACGCGTAACCGATCCGGGTCAACCGCTTTGGCTGAAGATGCCTGAGGATTTCGATGACGCCTATCAGGTCTACGCCAACGGGCGTTACGTCGGGCAGTTCGGCCGCTTCTCCCCAGATCACGTAACATTTTATGCGTCATTGCCAGCCTCCTTCCCGCTGGATTCGTCGGGGCCAGATGGAGAGACGGAGTTGGCAGTGCGCTTTTATATGTCGCCCTCAACGCGATTTACCGATCCCGACGTTGGAGGCATGCATCAGCCGCCGGCATTGGGGCTAGCCTCAACTGTGCACCTGCTGCAGGCGACAGAAAATGACGCTAACCTGCATAGCTGGTTCGGCGACATCCTGAGGGCGCTTTTCTTTCTGCTGGCGGCGCCGCTGACGCTGTGGGCGTGGTTGCAGAACAGGCGCGATCGCACTTATCTGTGGCTCTTTCTGGCATTGACGAGTTCCATCGTCCGCATCTTTGTAGGGGCGCTTGCTGGGCTGTCCATTGCGCTGACAATTGCTGCCAGCAATCTTTTGCTGGTCGTCCTGCTTAACCCGCTTGTGCTTCCCTGGTGGGTAATGTTCTGGTGGCATTGGTTCGGGCTGCATGACGAGCGCTGGATTCCGCGCGCCGCATGGCTGCTGGCAGCGGCACAGATGCTGGCTACGTTCTGCGCACAATCGCCGCTTTTCGGCCTCAGCCTGGTGCCGCAAGCTTGGCTGCACCGGTTCAACTCCACATCCGTTCTATTCTTGGCAGCGGAGGGCGTTCTTCTCCTCCTCATCCTTGTGGACGGTTTTCGCCGCGACCGCACTGAGGCGCTGGCAGCCGTGCTCCCTATCCTGCTGCTCGAGCTTGCGAGCTTCGGACCTTACCTTTTAGCAGCCTTCGATATTCCTTATGAGTTCTTTCCCATGGGCATCGGCATCAGTATTGCGAGTGTCTCTTCGACGCTGATGGTGCTGGTGATCTGTGTGCTGGCTCTGCGACGCTTTGTGCGGACGCAGGTGCGTGAGCAATTGGCGCGGCAGGTCATCGACCAGGACCTGGAGCAAGCGAAGCAATTGCAGCAACGGGTGCTGGTTCCGGCGACGATTGAGTCGAAGTTCTTCAGTGTCGAGTCGGAATATCGCCCGGCGCAGACGGTGGGAGGGGACTTTTTCCAGACGCTGTCGAGGCCTGATGGAACGCTGCTGGTGGTGATTGGGGATGTGTCGGGTAAAGGGGTGAGCGCGGCGATGCTGGTAGCGGTACTGGTGGGCGCGATTCGCAACCAAGCCGAACACAGCTTCGACCCGGCGCTAATCCTCGCGTCGCTGAACCGGAACTTGATTGGGCGGTCGGGCGGGCATTTCGCAACGTGCCTGGCGGCGGAGATCGGCCCCGAGGGGCGGATGCGGATTGCCAACGCCGGACACTTTCCGCCATACCTCAACGGCACGGAGTTGGAACTGGAAGGTTCGCTGCCGCTGGGAATTGCCCAGGAAGCCGAATATGGCTTCCAGACGTTTACGCTGCGGCCAGGTGAAAGGCTAACCTTTATGACGGATGGGGTGGTGGAGGCAACGAATCAGGCGAAGGAGCTCTTTGGGTTCGACCGTGCACGGGCTATCAGCAACCAACATGCGGCAGCGATTGTGGAACAGGCCCAGGCGTTTGGACAGGAGGACGACATCACCGTACTTGGGGTGGAGTTTGCCGCAACGTGAGGACCTGCCGCCCAGATGTGCATTGGTCTGGTTCCGATCGGATCGCCGCCCGGGCAGAAGTTACCGATCGAGCAGCATCCAGGCGCGGCCATTCCTTTCCTTCCCCCATAAACAATAAGCCCGCTTGCCGAAGCAAGCGGGCTTTCATCTGAAGGGCGAGTCCAAATCGCCCGGACTAACGAATTACCTGCGACCACCGCCGCCACCGTGACCACCACCGCCGCCGCCGTGGAATCCGCCACCACCGCCGCCGCCGTGGAATCCGCCACCACCGCCACCGCCGTGGAAGCCACCGCCACCACCACCGTGGAAGCCGCCGGCTGCACCGCCGCTAAACCCACGCGATCCGCCGGCATATCCGCGAGTGCCGCCACCTGCGTAGCCGCGAGCCCCGCCAGCGTATCCGCGAGCTACGCCGCCATAACCAGGCCGGCCACCGTAGGCTCCGCGGTTCGCATAGGCTCCGCCACCGTAAGCGCCACGTCCGCCATAAACGCCGCGACCGCCGTAAGCTGCGCGTCCGCCATAGTAGCCACGCCCGCCGTAGAATCCGCGTCCACCGTAGTAGCCGCGACCCCATCCGCGTCCACCCCAGCCCCAGCCGTACCACGGACCGACGCCGATGAAGACGCCGCCATTAAACCAGCTCGGACCGTAGTAGCCGTAAGGCGCGCATGAGTACGGGTAATAGGAGTAATAGCCCCATTCGCAATCCGGGGGACCATAATCGGCATCCGGGGCGGCTACCACCGCCGGGCCAACTCCAACGCCCACTCCAACCTGGGCATGAGCTGTTGCTGCCAGGGGAACCATCAGAACTGTTGCGACCATTGCAAGCAAACTAAAGCGGATGCTCCGCATAAAACCCTCCCTGTGCTGCCGCCACCGGACTGGTCGGCTATACCGCCTGCGGTCCGGAACTTTCTGCTCAGCACCTCCGGCTTCAATCACTTGCCTTTTGCCGGCCTTCATACTGTTTAACCAATCTTTTGCAATTAAGTTGCGGTCCCGGAGCCATCGTCCGTCCCACCTCTTGAACCACCGAAGCCCTTGCGCCTCACGCAATTACAGCTGCAATTCCAGCGAGACTTCCGAGCCCGCCTCTGGGTCTCGACTCCTGCATCGACAATACACCTGATATGACGCTCCGGCGGGAGAAACGGAGCACGAAAAAGCGGCCTTCAGGCTGTTTTCCTGAAGGCCGCTGAATCCAGCTCAATCGAGAGACAGTTATCTGCGGTACGGTGCGGGGCCGGAGCGACGGTCCGGATGGAAACGGTCGGGGTGGTAGTAGTACGGCCCGCGGAAGTCGCGATGAGCTACGAAGCCGACACCCACGCCGGGTCCACGAAAACGCCAGAAGCCCGGAACCCAAACGCCGGCGTTATAGTATCCGGCAGTCCAGAAATATCCCGGTCCGGGGCAAGGGGGAACATAAGCAACCGGTCCACCCACTACGATTCGAACAGCCGCCTTCGCCTGAGTCGCGCCCAATCCCAGAGTTCCGGCTATCAGCGCTGCGCCGAGAACCACCTTCTTCAACATGTTTTTCATAACTGCTCCCTTCCAGCCGGCTTGAACTTCTTTTAGCCGTTCCGGCTTACCACCCCAACGACCAGGACCTGTCGTTGGATGACCCGGCTTCCTCGCGCCTTGAAGCTTGGTTCTTGCTGCTTCCCGCGCCGCCGGTTATGCCTGATTGAACAGGAGTTGCAGTGAAAGGTTGCGCCCCGATCGCAAAAATAAATCTGCGCAACTTTCGCACGGAATGGTGTTTATTTGCGAGCGAAAGTTGCGCTCTTCGGCGCCGAAAAAAGCATCAGAGGTTGAAGGGGTGACCGCTCTCTGCCGATAAATGTCGAGTGGGGAAGGCAGGGAATGAAGCATGGCGCACTGTTTGGATTTGATTGGCAGCTGGATGGTGAATAGTTACGCCGGAGAATGCGTCGCGTACTTCGCAGCGCTCCTGCTGGCCGCAGTCGCAGTGGCATTGTTTGACGACTGGTACAAAAAGACGCGGCAGATGCGGCGTGAGGCAAGTGTGGCCGCGCTTGAGGCGCTTTTAGCTTTGCCCGATATGCGCGACTGCCGGCAACGACGGGGCTGAAACAGTCGAAAGCGCAAAGTGGGCAGTCAGACAGTGAAAGCCCCTAGTCCCTAGTTCACAGCCCCTAGCCCCTAGTCCCTAGCCCTTAGTGCCTGGTCCCTCCTGTTACCCTTAACCTTCAACCTTCCATGTTCGCGACCTCGCAGCACGCACACTTTGTAGGCATCGGCGGAATCGGCATGAGCGGCATCGCCGAGATCCTGCTGAGCCTGGGCATGAAGGTCTCCGGTTCCGACCTCAAGCGCAGCGCTGTGACTGACCGGCTCGGTCAGCTTGGCGCCACCATCTACGAAGGCCACGCCGCCGAAAATGTCGCCGGCGCAACGGTTGTGGTCACCAGCTCTGCGGTGGCGCTCAAAAATCCCGAGGTGCTTGAGGCGCACGCCCTTAAAATTCCCGTAATTCCGCGCGCCGAGATGCTGGCCGAGCTCATGCGGCTCAAGTACGGCATCGCGATTGCCGGCATGCACGGCAAAACCACCACCACTTCAATGGTGGCTTCGGTGCTTACCGCCGGCGGTCTCGATCCAACCGTGGTTGTGGGTGGCCGCGTTGACGCGCTCGGCTCAAACGCGCGCCTGGGAACCACGCAGTACCTGGTTGCGGAGGCCGACGAGAGCGACCGCTCCTTTCTCAAACTCTCGCCCATTCTTGCGGTGGTGACGAATCTCGACCGCGAACATATGGACTGCTATCACGACATGGCCGACGTGGAGCGCGCCTTTGTCGATTTCATGGATCGCGTGCCGTTCTACGGCGCGATCGTCGCCTGCATTGACAACGCTCAGCTCAAAGCCATTCTGCCGCGGGTGCGCCGTCGCGTGTTTACCTACGGGCTTTCGAGCGATGCCGATTTCCGGCTCGAGATTCTGGATGCGGGGCAACGCATCGAATCGGTTTCGGGGCAGTCAAGCTCGCTCTCGCGGTTCATGGTGCATACGGGTTCAGTTCCGCTGGGGCCTTTCGAATTACATGTTCCGGGGCGTCACAATGTTTTGAATGCGACGGCCGCAGTAGCGATCGCGCGCCAGCTTGAAATTGCTCCCGAAAAAATTGCCGAGGGCCTCAACCACTTCCGCGGCGTAGACCGGCGCTTTCAGCTTCGCGGCGCGGCGCGCGGCGTCACCGTGATCGACGATTACGGCCACCACCCCACTGAGATTCGCGCCACGCTGGCTGCTGCGCGCGAGTGCGGCTATCGACGGATTCTGGTCGTCTTTCAGCCGCACCGGTACTCGCGGACTCTTGACCTTCTGGATGAGTTCTCGGGGGCGTTCAGCCCGGCCGACGCCGTGTTTGTGCTTCCGATTTATGCGGCCAGCGAAGAGCCCATTCAAGGTGTAACGGCAGAGCGGCTCGCCGAGCGCATCAAAATCGAAACCGGGAGCCCGCGCGTTGAGTTCGCTCCAGATTTTGCCGCGGCCGCGGATGCCGTCGCCACCGCCGCGCAGGATGGTGATCTCATCCTGACCCTCGGAGCGGGCAGCGTAAGCCAGCTCGCGCCACAGATTCTGGCCGCGCTGGAGTTGGACGGCGGGCCTCAGTGACTGCGTGAGAATTTCCTCTCGCACGCTTTCCGCGTGGAAAGTGGAGGGAGCAGCAGAGGCCTTCAGGCTGCTGAATTAAGCGCAAAATATCGAGGCGGCTTTAGCCGCGGGCACTTTCCAGGCAATCCCTTTGACCTCGCACCGAGTTCTCACGCACACACTTCAGTCCCTCAGCCCCATAGTCCCTGCTTTCCCCGTATCACCTCGGGTTCCCCCGCTTCTGTTGCGGAAAATTGCCAATTCACTACGAGCTATATTGAAGGTTGGCGACTCTCACGACCATTGCTCAGGCGTGACGAATCAGAGAGACACAAATCGCCCTCTCTTGTGGGAGGATGAAGCGCCCGCGGTGGCCCGCGTCCGGCGCATGCAGGAAGGTGTGCCCGTGGCTGGACGAATCCGCCGTGGCACTCCGGGCATGCCGCTCGAGATGGAGGATTCCGGCCGCGACGATGAGCTGCGCCCCTCGGCGCGCACTGCGCCACGCGGCAAGTGGTGGCGCCCGGCCAGTAAAACGGGCCGCATCTTTCTTCTTTGCGGAGCGCTGGCCGTTTTGGGCGGCTTTACCTATCTGGGCCTCACTCTGCGGACTTATCTCGAGCGCGATGCGCGCTTCCGCATCGCCGGCGCCGCCAACATCCAGGCAACCGGATTGACGCAGGTGAGCCGCGCCGATATGCTGCCCATCTTCGGCGAAGATATCGGGCGCAACATCTTTTTTGTCCCGCTCAGCGAACGCCGCAAGCAGCTTGAACAGATTCCCTGGGTGGAGCGCGCCACGGTCATGCGCGTGCTCCCCGATCAAATTCGCGTGTCGCTTGTGGAGCGCCAGCCGGTGGCGTTTACGCGCGTGGGCGAGCAGATCGGCCTGGTGGATGCCAACGGCGTATTGCTTTCAATGCCGGCCGCGGCCATGGCCCAGCATCATTATTCGTTCCCGGTTATCACGGGCATCGATCCCGGCGATCCGGCTGCGTCGCGCAGAGCGCGCATGGCTGTATATGGCCGATTAATGAGCGAACTCGACTCCGGCGGCCAGCGGTTTTCGCAGCAGATTTCCGAGATTGACCTCACTGACCCTGAAGATGCGCGCGTCCTCATGCCTGAGCAGGGAACCGACATTCTCGCGCACTTCGGCCAGGATCGCTTTGTGGAGCGATATCAGCGCTACAAGGCGCATATTGCCGAGTGGCGCCGCCAATATCCCAACCTGGCCGCGGTCGATTTGCGCTACGACCAGCAGGTGGTGCTGCAAATGGCCTCAGGGAAGCAGGCCTCGCAGCCTGAGCCTGGCGCCAGCGGAACACAGCCGGCCGGAAGCGGACAGCCAACAGTTGACGGCAAGCCTGCGGCCGGAACGCCGGCGGCCGATGCAAAACCGCAGCCGGGGAAGAAGCCCGCCGCCAGCGCTCAAACTAAATCACACGCCCAACGCGGAAAAGCCGAACACGATAAAAAGAAGCGCGCGGAGCAGCACCATACCGCGCATAATGACTCAAACAACCTGCCGCCGGCCGATGTCCGGTTCCGGGGATAGACGACCCAATGGCTCAGAAACAGAACAATCTGATCGTGGTTCTGGACGTGGGCAGCGCGCAGACGCGTGTTGTGGCGGCAGAAATCAATGAGTCGTCGCTGCGTTATTGCGGTCATGGCGCGGTTGAGTCGCAGGGCATGCGCAAGGGCCTCATCGCCGAGCTTGCGCTTGCGGCCAAGACCGTGCGCGCGGCCAACGAGCAGGCTGAGCGCGTTGCGCGAATCAACATCGATGAGTGTGTGGTGGGCGTGGGCGGACCGCATATTCGCGGCCTGAACACCAACGGCGGCTTCCAGCTGAGCAACCGCAGCCGCGAGATTACCCGTGAAGATGTGCGTGCTGCCGTGGAGCGCGCGCGCGCCGTGGAGCGGCCTCCCGACCGCGAGATTCTTCACCTGCTGCCGCGCCAGTTCATCCTCGACGATCAACCCGGCATCTTCGATCCTGTCGGCATGGTAGGCTCGCGGCTTGAAGTCGACCTGCACATCGCCACTTGTTCCGGCAGCGCGCTGCAAAGCACCATCACCTGCGCCAATCGCGCCGGGCTTGAAGTTACCGAGGCGATTCTCGAATCGATTGCCGCGGCGGAGTGCACGCTCTCCTCTGACGAACGCGAGTTGGGCGTCTGCCTGCTCAATATCGGCGCGCACTCCAGCGACCTGGTTGTGTTTTTCGAGGGCGCGGTTGCGCATACGGCTTCGGTGCCCATCGGCGGCGCGCATTTCACCAACGATCTTGCCATCGGCCTGCAGATGCCGGTCGCTCAGGCCGAGGAACTGAAGCGCCAGTTCGGCAACTGCGTGGTGACGGCGGTCCCGCAGATGGCCGAGATCGAGATTGCAAATCCCCATCCGCAACGGTTGCCGTTGCGCATGATCGCCGAGATTCTGGAGCCGCGGGCGCGGGAATTGTTCTACTTTGTTAAGGAGAGCCTGCGTCACGGCGGCGTGGTGGATGCCCTGGGCGCCGGTTGCGTGCTCACCGGAGGAGGCGCGCTCTTGCCAGGCCTGCTCGATGTGACCGAGAGCCAGCTCAGGGTGCCGGCGCGAACCGGAATGCCGGTGCGGCTATCGCATATGCCGGGCGAGCTTGCCCATCCAAGTTTCTCGGTGGCCATCGGGATGCTGATGTACGCGCATCGCACAAGGAACTCCCGTGCCCAGGAAGATAGCAGTTTGCGCGCCAGGTTGCGCAGCATGTTCGCAGCAAGTTTTTGAATGACAGCTTCTAGCTTCTAGCCACTAGCTTCTAGCTAAGAGCTTCGAGCACAAACGGAATTTGGCGAAGTGAAATAGATCGTTGGTGCGCAGCCAGAACGCGCACCTCGGGAACGAGCTAGAAGCTAGGAGCTAGCAGCTGGAAGCTAAAGGAGTGAAGATGGAACTGCCGAAAAACGAAGCCGGAGAGATGAGGATCACCTTCCACGAAGAGATGCCGCGCGGGGCAAAGATCAAGGTAATCGGCGTGGGTGGCGGAGGCGGCAACGCAGTCAACCGCATGATCCAGGCGCACATGGAGGGTGTTGAGTTTATCGCCGCTAACACCGACGTGCAGGCGCTCAAACTCTCGCAGGCCGCCGTCAAGCTGCAGCTCGGCGTGCGCCTCACCGCAGGCCTTGGCGCAGGCTCCAACCCCGACGTCGGACGCAAGGCGGCTCTCGAGGACTCGGAAAAAATCATTGAAGCTCTCGAGGGCGCGGACATGGTCTTCGTCACTGCGGGCCTCGGCGGAGGCACCGGCACCGGCGCTGCGCCAGTTATCGCATCGCTCGCCAGCGAGATGGGCATTCTCACCGTGGCCGTGGTTACGCGCCCCTTCGCCTTTGAAGGCAAGCGCCGCCTGCAGCAGGCCGAGCGGGGATTGAAGGAGCTCCTCGAGAGCGTCGACACCATGATCGTCATCCCCAACGAAAAACTGCTCGCCGTAGCCAAGGACGCCGGCTTCTTTGAGAGTTTCCGCGTTGCCGACGACGTGCTGCGCCAGGGCGTGCAGGGCATCAGCGACATCATCACCATCCCCGGCATCATCAACCGCGACTTCGCCGATGTGAAGACCACCATGGCCGGCATGGGTCACGCGGTGATGGGCACGGCCGTTCGTTCGGGCAACACTCGCGCGGTCGAAGCCGCGCAGGCTGCCATGGCCTCGCCGCTGCTCGACGCTGGTGCAATCGACGGCGCGCGCGGCATCCTCATCAACATCACCGGCTCAAGCACGCTCAAACTCTCCGAGGTAAACGAGGCTTCGTCGCTCATCGAGTCCGCAGCCCACGAAGACGCCAACATTATCTTTGGCGCCGTGCTCGACGAGAAGATGGGAGACGATGTCAAGATTACCGTGATCGCCACCGGATTCCGCGACCAGATGCCCGAGCGCCGCGCCCGCATGCTGAGCGTTGAGGAGACTCCCGTGGTTTCAGTGCCGGTAATGGCGCCCGACAACTGGTTGCGCGAGGGAGATAAGCCGCAGAAGACGGCAATCGAAGCTGAGCCGGCGGCCAAAACGGCCAAAGCCGGACCGGCCAGCGCCGAGCCGGTAAAAGCGCCCGCGCCTCCGCGCTTTATGAGCGAGGATGAGGACGCCGGCGCCGACGACGCGTTTTTCTACTCTTCGGCTGTTCCCCCGGTTGCCACTACGGTGACTGTGTCGGCGGCGACGAAAATCGCTCATGAAACCCCAGTTGAAGATGAAAATCGCGCACCCGCGGGTTCGAGCTTTCAAGAATTCGACAGCCAGCCCAATTCGGCTCCGGAACCGGCGACGGTTGGGCCCGCGCCCGAAGTACATGCGGTCGCCAGCCGGGCGGTTGAGGAGGCCGACGCAGGCGCCGGGCAGTCGCCCTTCGATGAAACCCAGGAGCAGCCGCAGCGGGATCTCGATGTTCCGGCCTTCCTGCGCCGGCTGCGGTTCTAAGCATATTAGGTGTTTTAGCTCACAGCAAATGCGGTTCTTATCGCGTCTAATAAATCTGGACCTACTAGTTCCAAAATGGGACGCGTGCCGGTATAGTAATTGAAAGCACCAGAAAGTCTTGACCATTCAGGCACGCCAGGTTCGTGTCAGGTGATTTTGTTCTATCCTGATACGAAGTGCCGTCAGGCCTGACAATCAAGTCGCAAGACCGGCGATTCTGTGGAATGATCGTTACTCCGCAATTTGGCCGAAGAAATATGTGTGCGCATCGCTCTATTGCATTTTCTGAGAAGGTGTATCCCGAAGCCGCAACAGCCAAGTCGATGCGACCAACAGGGAGCAGCGACCTTGAATTGAGGCTAGAGATGACACAGTATCTCAGAAAATGCCGTAAGTACGGGCGCAGCACAAAATCCAAGAGTTGAGGGGCGTTGGCTGGATGAGATCTTCTTGCGAGTGGGTAGCTGGTTTGGCATTGGTTGCGTTTGCGGCGGGCGCGGTCGCCCTCGATGCTCCTCAAAAAGTTCACCACACCAGGACCGAGGCGCATCTCCATCAGACGCATCACGCCGCTATCCATCACGCGACTGCCGGAGTTAAATCACCAATCGCGCACGCCAGGGCCCACGCTTCCGCCGTTCATCCCGCTTCTCATTACACCAGGGTTCATTCCACCGGCGGCGCACACCTTCGCCGTGCGTCCCTCACCATTCGACGCCATCGCTATTACGAGCGCTTCACGGCCAGTTCCTTTGCCGATGGCAACATCTTTGCCGAAGACGTCACAACGGGTGAAGATCCGGTAGTGCGCCAGGCCGCGATTGACGCGCTGGGCGACATGAACGGAACCGCGGTGGTCATCAACCCCGCAAATGGCCGCATCCTGGCCATGGTGAACCAGAAGCTCGCACTCTCTCCAGGCGCCGAGCCCTGCTCCACCATCAAGATTACGGTGGCAATGGCTGCGCTCTCCGAGGGGCTGGTTACCGCCGACACCATGGTGCAGTTGCCCGGCTTCCGCATGAACATGACGCAGGCGCTGGCCAAGAGCAATAACCTTTACTTTGAGGAGTTGGGCCGCGAGCTTGGCTTTGAGCGCGTCCGCCACTATGCCACCATGTTCGGCCTCGGCGAGCTGGCGGGGTACAACATTCCCGACGAGCAGCTCGGCGCCTATCCCGATCAACCCATTCCCGAGACTGACGGCGGCGTGGGCCGCATGTGCAGCTTTGGACAGGGCGTCTCGGTCACACCGCTGCAACTCGGGGCATATGTCGCAGCCCTCGCCAACGGCGGCACCCTCTACTATCTGCAGCACCCCACCACGCCTGATGAGATTGCCAACTTTGAGCCCCGCATCAAGCGCACCCTCGACATTGCAAAATACGTGCCCGAACTTGAAGACGGCATGGCCGGCGCAGTGGAATACGGCACCGCGCGCAGCCTCCGCACCAACTTCAACGAGCTGCCGGTCTTTGGCAAAACCGGAACCTGCTCGAACGAAGGCACGCGCTTCGGCTGGTTTGCCTCGTTCTCCGATTCTCCGCAGGGCAGCCTGGTCACAGTCTTCTTCCTTGAGGGCGGCCGCGCAACCTTCGGGCCGCGCGCTGCCGAGCTGACCGGCGAGTTCTACCGCAATCTGTGGGACCGCAACTATTTCGCCGCCAAGAGCCAGGAAGCGCAGTCAACAACCGGGGGAACTCCAGGCGGACGCTAGCCTCATGTCTCACGGCCTCTCGCACATGCTCTTGCTACTACACAGGTTGCGGAAAAACTCGCCGAGGCACAAGCCAGAAAGCTTTGTAACCAGGACACGAATTCACAGTTTGCGGAAAAACTCGCGTCCAGGCGCTTTGTAACAAGGGCACGGCTTTAGCCGGGCCGATAAAGCCAACAAGAATGAGCTCGGCTTTACAGGCTGCGGAAGAACTCCATAGGAGCCACTGTTTTGAAAGGGCACGGATTTATCCGTGCCAATAAGCCGCATAAAACGAGTCGGGGTTTTAACCCCTGAGGCATGGTTTTTCGGGAACTTCACTCCACTCAATGAGTTTTTCCGCAGCCTGTTTAACCCCCTGATTAAGGGCGAAATGTCGCGGCATTCAGCCCCGGTCCCTGCATTTCTTCCGCCAAGAATCGCGATTACAAATGTAGTATTGGAAATGCAGCTTCCAGGCCCTCTATCAATCGGTCAAGCCAACCCTTTCAAGAAATCCTTCAACTCACTGCTCCTAAGCCACTTGCGACAGCCGTCCGTTTGCTGATTTATTCAACCGATTCGCTAAGCTTGAATGCAGGTGATTCGGTTGGGTTACGCCATCTTCGGCAGCAGTCTTTAGTTACAACCATCCAGCTTCTTTGCAAGTTCCTTCGTTTCACGAGTTTTGCTTTTAAGTTCTTCAAAGCAGCGGTGTTAGCTTAGATCCGCGCCCGCAACCGTCCTGGAATCGCCACCTTGCAGGAACCCCCGGGGGGGGCGGCGGGGGGATAGGGGGGGTGGTACGGTGGGGTACGGGTATGGACCGGGGACATACCTGACACTGCAACCTTGGGCGTGAGGACGTAGAACGGACCCATGCCCTGGAAAACGAGCGGTGTGATGGACGAGAAGCTTCGCTTTGTGTTTGAGTACGAGCGAGATTAGCAGAGTAGGGCTGAGCTGTGCGTGCAGTTCGGTGTGAGCCGCTCGCCGCACCCTTGCCTTCGGCATTATTCTTGACGCGGAATGAAGAAACTGAACTGGGTTCTTGTCGGCATCGGCGATATTGCGCGAAGGCGTGTGATTCCTGCCATTCAAACTGAGCTGCGCAGCGCCATGTACGGCTTTGTCACCCGCGATGCGGCCAAGGCAGCGGCGTACCCGGGCGCTCGCGCCTTTGGCTCGGTCGAAGAGGCCGTCGCCGATCTCGAGGTAGATGCGCTCTATATTGCTCTGCCGGTTGCCATGCACGCCGGTGCCGCGATCGCCGCACTCCGCGCCGGCAAGCACGTACTTTGCGAGAAGCCGATGGCGATGCACTACTCCCAGGCCGAGCGTATGGTTGCCGAAGGCGTGGCCAGCGGCCGGGTCTTTGGCGTTTCGTATTACCGGCGGCTCTATCCCAAGCTCCTGCGTGCGAAGCAGCTAATTGCCGAGGGCGCAATCGGCCAGCCTGTGCTCGCCGAGGGCAACTGCCACGGCTGGCTTGAGAGTGACGAGCGCGCCTGGCTGCGCGATCCTGCGCTGGCTGGCGGCGGCCCGCTCTTCGATATTGCTTCGCACCGCATCGACGCCATGAACTTTCTTTTCGGAAGGGCCGAATCGGCTACCGGAATGATGTCGAATGCGATGCACAAGCTGGCGGTGGAGGACTCCGCTACCGTGCTGATGAGGTTTGCCGGCGGCGTGCACGGCGTGGTTGACGTGCGCTGGAACTCGCACATCGCACGCGACCAGTTCCGCGTGATCGGCACTGAAGGCGAGATTGGCCTCGACCCGCTGAACGGCCCCGAGCTGCGCCTCACCACGCAGATGGGTACGGTGGTTGAAATGCTTCCGCGGCACAAGAATCTCCATTACCCGCTCATCGAGAACTTCGTAGATGCGGTGCTGGCCGGCGATCCTGAGCGGTTGGTTTGCCCCGCTACCCAGGCCGCCTGGACCGACTGGGCAATCGAACAGGTGATCCGGACGCGGAGGGTTTAGAGCCGGCATAATCCCTTGCACCGAATCGATTTCTTCAGCATCGGATAACATGAGGGCAGTCTGCCGACGTCCTACCGCTGGCAATTGTTCAACTTCCCCACGTTCTTCGAACTCAGGGCACGCGATGGCATTACCGACGCACATCCTTATCGTCTACGGCTACCTGCTGCTGTTTGCCTGGGTTCTCATCGAGCAGCTTGGCATTCCATTACCGGCCACACCGGTACTGCTGGCCGCGGGCGCGCTCACTGTGGATGGCCAGCTCAGTTTTACGCTCGCGTTTTTTGCCGGGCTTGTGGCTTGCATGATTGCCGACTCGGTGTGGTTCTTTATCGGAAGGCGCTACGGTCACTTCGTGTTGCGGATTCTGTGCAAGCTCTCTCTTGAACCCACGACCTGCGTGCGGCGCACCCAGGAGTCATTCAGCAGCCGCCGCGGCGTAATGCTGATGTTCGCCAAATTTGTGCCCGCGCTGGCCACGCTGGCCCCACCTGTTGCCGGGCAAAATGGGATGCGATATGGCGCGTTCCTGTTTTTTGACGCCATTGGTGGCTCGCTGTGGGTCATGACGATCCTGCTGATCGGGCGCTTCTTCGGTGATCTGCTCAGGCGCAACCCCAGCCTGCTCAATTGGGCAGGGCGCTTCTCGGGTGGACTGCTGGTTCTGGGCATTGCAGGTTTTCTCCTGGTCAGGTTGTGGCGGCGCAAGATGGTGCTCAAACAGCTTGCCAGTTTGCGCCTGGAACCCGAGGAACTGAGGCGCCAGCTCGAGGCCGGCGAAAAGGTCTACATCGTCGACCTGCGCCATCCTCTCGAACTGATGACTGACCCATTTACTTTGCCCGGCGCCCAGCACTTTGCGCCCGACGTGCTCGCCCAGCGGCATGGCGAGATTCCGCGCGACCGCGACATCGTGCTTTATTGCACCTGTCCCAGTGAGGCTACGGCCGCCAAGACCGCTCTCACCCTGCACAAGCTGGGCATCGAGCGCGTGCGCCCGCTGCGCGGAGGCTTCGACGAGTGGAAGCGCCTCGGCTTTCCTATGGACGCGATTCCGCCCGTGAATCCGATGGTCGTTTCGGTTCAACCCGCGAAGTAAGCGCCTAAGGGTTCACAAACAATGCCGCAATCTTTGTCCCGATAGGCGAGCCGATGCCGCTGCAGGCGTCGGGCCCGACGGCTGCCGAATACAGGCCGTTGCTTCCAACCGTAATGTCGTTGAATGCCGTCTGGTTTTGCCAGAGCGTGGGCGTCACAAAGCCGAGCTTTTTGCCGAAGGCCGCAAACAAGCCTGAGTAGAGCGGCGCAACTGCGCTGGTGCCGCCCAGCACCGTCGCCGATCCGTGCACATAGACGTTGTAGCCGGTATCAGGATCGGCGTCGGCAGACACATCGGGCACCATGCGTCCCCTGCCGTACTGCGTATTCGCCGGCGCCGGA
The DNA here is from genome assembly GCA_963732165.1 of uncultured Acidobacteriaceae bacterium. Lineage (GTDB taxonomy): Bacteria > Acidobacteriota > Terriglobia > Terriglobales > Acidobacteriaceae > Telmatobacter. The sequence goes on along the minus strand of CAVSYM010000008.1, from coordinate 64,060 downwards.
GGCGCGCCGATCTGCCAGCTCTCGACCGGAAAGATTGTCGAGTAGCCGCCGCCGGTTCCTTCGCCGTTGGTCTGGCCAGGGTTGTCGTTCCACACCGTCTCGCTGGTTGTCGTTTTGCTGGTGCCGCCGCAGCCCACTACGTGCGGACACGAAGAGGGGCAATCCACGTTCGCCGGCGTCGGTCCCCCGTCGCTCGAATCGTTGTCGCCGGCCGCTCCAAAGATTGCCAAGCCGCCTGCCGTGGCCGTCTCCGCCGACTGTTCAAGCGCCTCGGCTGCGCTCGTACCCCATTCTGCTTCGTCGGCGCCCCACGAGATGCTGCACACGTCGCATCCGTCAGAGGCGGCCTTCGCGATAGCAGTCCCGATGTCCTGTGACCAGTAAACGCGAATCGTTGCGGCCTGGCCCGTGGCCACGTAGTAGCTTGCGCCGGACACCTGAATATCGAGCGCGACCTCGTAGTCCGCTTCACCTGCGTTGCCCGGCTGGTTGGGCGTGTTCTGGGTTCCATCCACCGAAACATCGGTGATTGACGGAACCGGCTGGCCTATGGACTGAAAGTAGGCCGTCATGTCGGACTGGACCCATCCGCCGCCCAGTTCGACGATGGCGATAACGCCGCCGCCCGCCAGGCCGGTGGGCCAGTTGTAGGCCGCGCACAGGCTCGGCACCGTCCACGAGATGTCCGGGTTGGTCGCCAGAATTTTTCCACCTTCCGCGGGCTTGGCGCCGCGGGGCTTCCTGTGTTTGAAGTAGGGATGGCATTTCACCTTGGGGGAGTCGGTCATGGATTTGTCTCCTTGATTACCGCGAGCATCGCACAACCGCGCGCGACATGCAACGTGACGGAGGGACGCGTGAGTAAGAAATAACGACCGGTGATCACTGGTAGGGATTCTCCGTTCTCCGCCTCCGCCCACTGGCTTACCATAGTTGAGTACCGGTCACCACCGGATGGAGCGCACCCTTGGCTTACGACGATCTGCGCGAATGGATCAAAGCCCTCGAAAAGCACGGCGAGTTGAAGCGCATCCGTGAGGAGGTTTCGCCAGAACTCGAAATTACCGAAATCACCGACCGGGTGTCAAAGACAGGGGGCAGGGGACAGGGGGCAGGTGTCAAAAACGGAGATCCTTCGCTGGAGGGAAAGTACGCTCCCGGCGGGCCGGCGCTGCTGTTTGAAAACGTCACGGGGCATCTCGGCCACAAGGTTCTCATCAACCAGTTCGGTTCTGAGCGTCGCATGGCGCTCGCGTTGGGTGTTGAGAATATTGACGAGATCGCCCAGCGCATTCACGGCTTGATGAATGCGAAGCCTCCGTCGGGCGGCCTCTTCGACAAGCTGAAGATGCTGCCCCAGCTGGCCGAGCTGGCAAATATTTTTCCCAAAACCGTGAGCGCCAAAGACGCGCCATGCAAAGAAATGATTCGGCGCGAGAAGTTCGATCTCAACTATTTCCCGATTCTCAAGTGCTGGCCGCACGACGGCGGCCGCTTTATTACGCTGCCATGCGTACACACCAAAGACCCTCGCAATGGCAAGCGCAACATCGGCATGTATCGCATGCAGGTGTACGACGGGCAGACCACCGGCATGCACTGGCAGCGACAGAAGGTTGCGGCGGAGCACTATCGAAACGCCCTGCGGGAAGCTGCGGCGAAGAGCTCGTCCGAAAGTCCGCTCCCTGCAAGGGTTGCGATGATGGCTGAATCGGCTGGCGGCGCGGTCAGCGTTCCCGACGGCTCCATCGGCGGATTGCCGCAGGTTTCGCTCGGAAATCTGAAGGGCTCGCGTCTCGAGGTAGCCGTCGCGATAGGCACCGATCCCGCGACGACGTTCTCCGCGATCGTTCCTGCGCCGCCTGAGGTTGAGGAGTTCATGATTGCGGGCTTCCTCCGCGGCAAGCCAGTAGAGATCGTCAAGTGCGAGACCGTCGATCTCGAAGTGCCCGCACACGCTGAAATTGTCCTCGAAGGCTACGTTGAACTCGGGGAGTTGCGCCCCGAAGGCCCGTTCGGCGACCACACCGGCTTCTACACCTTGCAGGATGAATACCCGGTCTTCCATCTCACCTGCATCACCCATCGCAAAGACCCCATTTACGCGGCAACCATCGTGGGCAAGCCGCCAATGGAAGACGCGTGGATGGGCAAGGCCGTGGAACGGATTTTTTTGCCGGCGATGAAGATGACTATCCCCGAGCTGGTCGACATCAACCTGCCTGTCGAGGCCGTGTTCCACAACCTCATGATCGTGTCGATCAGGAAAAGTTATCCCGGTCACGCGCGCAAAGTGATGAATGCCATCTGGTCGCTTGGGCAGGCCATGTTCACCAAGTGCATCATCGTGGTGGATGAGGATTGCGATGTGCAGGACATGGGCGAAGTGGTTTTGCGCGTGGCCAACAACATCGATCCCGAGCGCGATATCCAGTTCACGCTGGGGCCGGTTGATTCGCTCGACCACGCCTCACGACTCCCCAACTACGGTTCGAAAATGGGCGTGGACGCAACGCGCAAGTGGAGGGCCGAGGGATTCGAGCGGCCGTGGCCCACGATGATCGAGATGGATCGCTCCACCAAGGCCAAGGTGGACGCGATGTGGGCAAAGCTGGGATTGTGACTCCAGCAACGGCAGGCCAATTGGTGAAGAAATGAGTTCGAGATTCAATTCGCAACAACGTCTCTCTGCTGCGCTGTTTTCTGTTGTTCTCGTGGCCTCCCCTTCACTTGTAGCGCAATCTCCGGCCACGCAGGCGCCGACCGCGCAATCGGCGCAACTCGCCCCTCAGTCAACCTCTCCGCAGCAACCTGCAGAAGAGCCTGCCAAGAAGGCCATCAAGAATCACGCCGAGTACGAGGCCTACGCTTCGGCGGTCAAGATCGGCGACCCGGCACAGCGCGCGACCGCGCTTGAGGCCTTCGCGCAAAAGTATCCGCGCAGCGTGGCCGTGGGCCAGGCGCTTACTGAGGCGCTGGCCGCATGGCAGCAAGCAGGCAACAGCGACCAGGTTGCCGACGCCGCCCGTCGTCTGCTGGTCGCGGAGCCAGCTAACATCCGCGCCATGGCGATTGTGGTTTCGCTCGATCGCGCCAAGGCCGCGCAATCGGATCACGTGGATGCCGGACAGATGAACGAAATCTGCCAGTTCTCAACCAGTGGCCTCAACCAGTTGCCGTTATGGCAAGTGCCCGCCGGCATGAGCGAAGCGCAATTCGCCGGGCTGCGCAACAGCATGACGGCAATTTTCAACGGCGGCGCGGGAACCTGCGCGCTCAGCCAGAACGACGTGGCCAAAGCCCGCGAAACCCTGGCCCGGGCCGTCGCCATTGACAGCACCGACCTGCAAAGCCTCTGGCAGCTTTCCATCGCCGATCTTGAGTCGAGGCCGGCTGATGCGAACGGATTCTGGTACTGCGCCCGCGCCATCGCCATCGCGCAAAGGAGCCAGAACCAGCCCGCTGCCGAAGCCGCCATCGACTATTGCAACAAAAAGTACACCGCCTACCACGGCTCGCCCGACGGCTGGGACCCGATCATGGTCGCCGCGCGAAGCCAGGATGCTCTGCCGGCCGGGTTCTCAAAGCTCATCACTCAATCGGGGAATCCCAATTCAATGAGCACGCCCACAGAGCCGGCACAGAATCTTCTGCCGCAAACTACTGCGCCCGCTCCAGCCCAGCCCGCGACCTCTACGCCGCAGCCGTAATTCCCGGAGCCGCATCGGCCGACCCATCGGGAGTCAGCGGCACGCCCATGTCTTATCCCCTAAACTGAGACTTGTCTCCCATGTCTGTTTTCTGCGAAGTCGCGTTGCCGGTGCCGCTCGATCGCACGTTTACCTATGCGGTGCGCGATGGGCAAGTTCCATTGCGAGGTGTGCGCGTCATCGCACCCTTCAAGAATGAGAAACTGATCGGCGTGGTGACCGCACTCGACGTAAAGCCTGAGGGGGATTTCGAGACGCGGTACCTTGAGGCGGTGCTCGACGATGAGCCTATCGTTAGCGACCAGCTGCTGGAACTGGCCGAGTGGATCGCGGGGTATTATCTCGCTCCGCTGGGTGAGGTGCTGCGAGGAATGCTTCCGCTGATGGCCGAAGTGCAGCGCACGGTTTATTACCGCATCACCGACGCGGGCCGCGATGCGCTGGCGACGATGATGGAGGGAGAGCGCGCGGAGGACTCGCGTGATGGCGAAGATTCCACCCATCCTGGCCGCAACCTGATTCAAGAAGCAGGTCCTTCGACTCCGCTCCGCTTCGCTCAGGAGGGGCACCCGAAGCGTAAAGCCGAAGAGCAGGAGATACAGTTCCGCGTTCTGAAGCGCCTGAGCGATGGCGAGCCGGTGAAGGTGTCCACGCTGCGCACTGCTTCCGCAGTTTCACTTCCTGCGCTTTCGAGTCTGGTGAGAAAAAAGTGGATTGCGCGCGAGACGGCCGCGGTTGAGCGCGATGCCCGGCGCATGGAGCGCTTTGCGGTTTTAATTCCCGAGGCGCGGTTGCCCAAGCTCACTGAGAAGCAGCAGGGAATTCTGGCCGAACTGGCGGCCTGTGATGGAGAGATGTCGCTTGCCGACCTGAGGAAAAAAGATCTGCCGTCGTCAACTCTGCAGACGCTGGTGCGGCGTGAGCTGGTGCGCATCGAAGAGCGTCCGGCGGTTTTCCATTTGGGCGGTCTGACGCCTGCATCCGATGCTGCGATCGAATTGAACGGCGCGCAGCAGCAGGCCCTCGACGCGGTGAATGCCGCGCTCGGGGCATTCCATGCCTTTTTACTTTTTGGAGTGACTGGTTCAGGTAAAACAGCCGTTTATCTCGCCGCGATGCAACAGGCGCTCGAGAGCGGCTTTTCGTCAATTCTTCTGGTGCCCGAAATCGGGCTGACGCCGCAGATGGCCGGGCTGCTCGACCGCGCCTTCGGTCAAAAGGTGGCGTTGTTGCATTCGGCTCTCACGCCAGAGGAGCGGAGCGAGCAGTGGAGGCGCATCCGTCGCGGCGATGCGCCGGTTGTGGTTGGTACGCGCTCGGCGATCTTTGCGCCCGCGCCGAACCTGGGTCTCATTCTCGTCGACGAGGAGCACGATCAGAGCTATAAGCAGGAGGAGACACCGCGATACAACGCGCGCGACGTTGCTTTGGTACGCGCCAAAAGCGCCGGCGCAGTTGCGGTGCTGGGCTCGGCGACTCCGTCGCTTGAGAGCTGGCACAACGCGGCGCAAGGCAAATACACGCGCATCGATTTGCGCGAGCGCGTGATGAACCGCGCGCTGCCCGAGGTCGAACTCGTCGATATGCGAACCGAATTCAAGCAGACGGGACATGAACAACTTTTCTCTCGCGCGCTCATCGAGCAAACCAAGGCTGCGCTCGAGCGCGGCGAGCAGACGTTGGTGCTGCTCAACCGCCGCGGCTACTCCTTCGCCGTGATCTGCCGCGCCTGTGGAGAAAAGCTCGATTGCCAGAACTGTGCGATTGCACTCACGCATCACAAGCCCTCTGACGAAGACGGTTTGGCCCGCGAAGGTCAGCGGCTGGAGTGCCACTACTGCGGTTTTAAACGCACTGTGCCGGCGCGATGCCCGAAGTGCGAGAGCGAGCATTTGTATTTCCTCGGAGCGGGCTCGCAGCAGGGCGAAGAGCGCCTGCAGGAAATCTTTCCCGGCGCGCGCATCGGCCGCATGGACCGCGACACGGTGCGCGGCCGGTACGATCTCGAGCGGCTGCTGGCCCGTTTGCACTCAGGCGAAATCAACCTGCTGGTGGGCACGCAGATGATCGCCAAAGGGCACGACATTCACGGCATCACGCTGGTGGGCGTGGTGGGCTGCGATCACGCGCTATCGATGCCCGATTTTCGCGCGGCGGAGCGGGTCTTCCAGCTCATCTCGCAGGTGAGCGGCCGGGCCGGCCGCGGCGAGCTACCGGGGCGGGTGGTGGTGCAAACTTACTATCCCGATCACTACGCAATTCTGGCGGCTACTTCCAACGACTACGCAAAGTTTGCCGAACGCGAGCTCAAGTACCGGCGCTGGATGCACTATCCGCCTTTCGGCGCGCTGGCCAACGTGCTGGTGCGATCGCCAAAACTCGAAGTCGCTGCCGGATGGGCCGCCGAGCTGGGCAAATATCTCCAAAAGCAGAACAGCGGAGGGGTGAGAGTGCTGGGGCCGTGCACGGCGCCGATCGCGCGCATCAAGGGCGTCTATCGCTTCCACCTGATTTTGAAGGCGTCTTCGCGCAAAGTGCTCAACGCAACTCTTCGGGGTCTGATGGCTCATGCAGAGAAAGCCGAAATTCCGCGCCGCAACGTGATGGTGGATGTTGATCCGCAGAGGTTGATGTAAGCGAGTCAGCTCGTCGGCATTTCTCATGGATGTAATATCTGGGAGGCGCTGTCCTGCTGTCGAGACGGGCAGCCCTGGCCTGGTACCCCCTCCCCCCGCCGCCCCCCGGGTGGGTTTCTACAAACTCATAAATTGAAACGAGTTGCGGGCACGGGTCTTCCCTAAGCGCCCTCCTTTGAGGAACTTGGAACTCAACCTCGTGAAATCAAGGAACTTCAGAACACAGTACTGGATGAGCATATCTCAGACCGCTGGCAAAGAAGGTGTAGCCCGGTCGTGTCACCTGTATTCGAGCATAGCGAATCGGCAGATAAAACATGCAGACGGGTGACGGTTGCAAATGGCTGAAGGGCAGTGAGTTGATTTCTATTTTGAAGAGGTGAGCCTTGACTGCGAGATGCGAGGGCAGATAGCAGCATTTCTCAGAGGAAGGGCGAGAGGCCATGCGAAATTCAGGCTAGTCACCCGGTCAGCGAATCAGTCTTTTCTCCGCGTTGGTGTTGCGGTTGCCGAACGTCGGCTCCGGCAGCCGGAGGATTAACTCGTATCCTTCACGGGAGCAGCGAAGGCAAGCGGGGCTTGAGTGGGACCGGCTTGTATCCCACCGAGGGGTATCCCCTCCCGAAGCAGGTTGGCGGATTCAAGTTCCAAGTGCAACAGGTGTGATTTTAGCTGACCAGTGTTGAACGAAGTCGAATGCGCCTTCAGGGAGGAACAGTTCCGCGGGAGCTTTCCATCCCAGAGTTTTTCTTGGCCGTAGGTTGAGCCGCCATGCGATGTCGTCGAGCTGGCCCTGTGAGAACAGCGGGAGGTCGCCAATTGGGAACGAACCCAGTTTTTTAGCTACTTCACGATTGCCGGTTAACCGGGGTTTACACCGAAAAGGCGCTCTCCAATGGCTGATCGACACGCTATCCTTCAGATCACTTGCGCGACTGCGTTTTCACGTGCATCATTAGTTGCAATTCATCTTCTAGTTCAAATTGGAGGCGAAATGCCTATCCCCGCTCTAAAAGCGACCGCTGCTCATGCCGAGACGTTTGCCGGAGTCACTTATCATATCGATGGCGAACTCGTTCCCGTTCTTCATCTCGAACTCAGCGGTATGCCCGTTTACTTCGAGCACTACATTCTTCTCTGGAAGGACCTTGGTGCCCGAATAGGCATCAGGCCTCTGAAGGGCGCCCTCAAGCGGGTCCTGTCCGGAATGCCCGTCTTCCTCACCGAGGCCAGCGGTCCCGGTCACATCGGCTTCAGTCGCGATGGCGCGGGCCATATCTTCGCCATTCATCTCAATCGCGGCGACGGCGTAGACATGCGCGAGCATCAATTCCTCGCCGCTACAGGCAGCGTCGACTATTCATTTACTCGCGTCAAAGGCGTATCGAATATGCTGCTGGGCGGCACTGGGTTCTTTATCGATCATTTCCATGCCTTCGATGGCGACGGTATCGTATGGGTGCACGGCTACGGGAACGTCTTTGAAGTCGCCCTGGGTGCCGGAGAGCAGATCGACATCGAGCCGGGCGGTTGGGTGTACAAGGATTCCACGGTGCAGATGGAAACGCAGTTCCAGAAGCTGACAACTGGACTGTTCGCAAGCGCTGGCAACCTGGTGTGGAACCGCTTCACTGGCCCAGGACGCGTTGGAATCCAATCGATGTACGTGCACATGCCGACTGCAGAGTAGATCTCAGCCCTGGAATGAGACCGCAAGGGCGTTTTCGTCCAAAACATTGCTGCAAGATAGCGATGGACGGGCCCCGGGCAACTTCCGCTAGCGTCAGCCATCCAGACATTACCCCATTTTCGGGGTTACTTCCTGTTTGCCGGTCAACCATCAGCTATGACTCTTTTGGGCGATAATGTCGAAGCGGCTGAATGAGTTGCATAACGAGGGTGTACACGCCGAGGCAATGACGTTGAAACAAGCTCTAAGTACCGCTTTGACTGCAAGGAAGCGTTTCGATTCGCGCCGAATCGTAGTTGGTCTCCTATCGTCGGCTGGACTGCTAATTGCGCTAATGGACTTCGGACGACTTACGATAGGCCGGGCCGTCATCGCGGCAAACAAGGCCTCGGATATCTATCCCCTTAAGCTGAGCACGAACCGCCGCTACCTCGTCGACAAGAACAATGTGCCGTTCTTGATTGTTGGCGATGTTCCGCAAACGCTGATTACGAGACTTACCCCAGCAGACGCAGCGCAGTATATGGAGGATCGAGCTGCCCATGGATTTAACTCGCTTTGGATCAACATCCTCACGGCAGGTCCGTACTACCATGCGAGCCGGAATGATGGAGGCACGTTGGATGGCATATTGCCATTTACTGGTTATCTGGGAGGCGAGAAGGATACGGCACACTACGACCTTTCGAAACCGAATGAGACTTATTTCGCGCGGGTGGATCTGATGCTGAACCTGGCAACGGAGCGCGGCATGCTGGTGTTTTTGGACCCCATCGAGACTGGGCAATGGCTACCTACTTTGCGCAACAATGGAGCCGCCGGGGCATTCGCTTATGGACAATACCTTGGTCGGCGCTATGGACATCTCGAAAACCTGGTTTGGCTGAGCGGCAACGATTTCGGCCGCTGGAAGGAAGCCGCAGATGACGCGGTTGTGCTCGCGGTCGCTAAGGGAATCCGGTCGGTTGCACCCGATCAAATGCAATCCGTGGAGTTGCATGTGGGCAAGAGCTCCTCGGCGGACGATTCGGCATGGGCGCAGCTTATTTCGCTGAACGGTGCATATGCATATCAGCCGACTTATTTCCAGTTGTGGCACAGCTACAATCAAACGCCCGCGATGCCCACGTACCTGCTGGAAGGGCACTACGAGTTTGCTGACAACAATCCCGATGTTTATGGCACGCCGTCAGTATTGCGGCGCCAGGAATACTGGACGATGCTGAGTGGAGGTACGGGCCAGCTTTATGGCAATGTCTACACCGACGAGTTTCTTCCGGGGTGGAAGGACTATGTGGATACCACAGGCGTGACACAGCTCATGATCTGGCGCAGTTTCTTTTCGTCGCTGCCATGGCAGAATCTTGTTCCCGATCAGAATCACACGATAGTGACGGCGGGATTTGGGAATCCCGGAGGCCCGGAGGATCGCGGAAATAACGTCGACTTCTGCACGGCCGCCAGAAGCGAAGACGGGGCCGTATTGGTTGCTTACATGCCTACTCCGCGCGAGATTACGGTCGATATGGCGCGACTCAAGGGGCCGGCGGCCGCCGCCTGGTTCGATCCAGTAAACGGGAGTTACACCGTCGTTCCCGGAGGGTTGATCGCCAACGCGGGACTGAAGCGCTTCATGCCTCCGCGAAAGGTGCACGATGAGGATGGAGATGGCGACTGGGTGTTGCTTCTGGATGCGTCGGGAAGGTCGTTTGATTAACAACACTTAATCGTCAGCGTCCTGAAGCTCCTACCAAACGATCTTTAAGCGAATTGTCGGCCACCCGTCTGTTACTTCGCAATAAACGAAATTGCCGCCGACTGCCCCCTCGGAATTAGCACACAATCCAAGCGTGATTATCAGGGCACTCACGTTAATGGAACTAGGTCTCTGACCGCTTAAATTTGCACCAATGTGGGTGCCCCATCCTTTCCGCAGTTCCATCGCGGAAAGGGTGGGAAAGCACAAGATCACGCGGTCAAAGAACTAGGAGTGCATTCGAGGCGTCGGGCACACACTTTCGTGCTTTGTTGAGACGGGTCGGTCGGGGTTCGTGCTATCCCATGTCTGCAAAAAAAGACACCTGCCCCAGCGAGCAAGAATCACTCGTTTGGGGAATGCGGGTCATGGGGCAATCGTTTTTCGTGTGTGATCGAATTCATCCGGGATGGCGCGTTGAGTCGGATTTGCTTAATCGCGGCGCCCCTACGGGGCTCCGAATCTTGTTGATTGGCCTACCCAGGACTGCGTCCCGGGCTAAATTCCTTGCCTCCCTACGGGAAACGGTGTATCGGTGCGCGTGACTCGTGCACTGATGGAAGATCTACCGCGTGAATTCGTGATTTCCTACCTTAACGACGAGAATCCCCGGCAGCGGATGGCGAGTATGGAGCAGCTGTTATCGGGCATGATCGGAGTTATTCGCCGTTTGTGATTGGACTCCGCCGCCCGGGCGAGAGTCTCCGGCTTTCGCTGAATATGCGAAAGAACGGGGCAGATGGCCGGATAAGAAGTGCGCGGCACCCGAAGCAGCTGCGGTTCAGGACTCCAGGCTGTGGAGTTCTTTGCCGGGCTTGAAGCGCACGGCCTTGCCGGGGGCAATGCTGACCTCGGTGCCGGTGCGGGGATTGCGGCCGATGCCGGTTTTGCGGGCGCGGACGCTGAACACGCCAAAGCCGCGCAGTTCAATGCGCTCTCCCGCCGCCAGAGCCTGTTTCAACCCTTCGAAGACCGTATCCACCGCTGCCTCAGCCTTGGTGCGCGGCAAGCCGGTGCGCTCAATCACCTGATGAACGATGTCCTGCTTGATCAATGGAGTTCCCTCGCTCTTGCGTTTTCAAAAATCAGAAAAATCTTCCCAAAGCCTTTACCTTCAGACGCTGAACGCCAGCAAGGGTACTGTCCCCGTCAATCGTCCGCTGGGCTCAGAGTGGCTTTCGTGACCTCGTGTTCCGCCAGTTCTCGACAGCGACTGGCCAGAACTGGTATTGACTCTACCACGACCTACATCGGTCATATTACAGATTTTGCACGCAATTGTGGAAGTTAAGAAGGGGCCATCGGCCGCAACCCGCGTGCGCAGACGCAGCTCGCTCCAGTTCCAGCCCTTTATTCCACAGGGCGCCGACCGAACTGACGTTGTGATTTCACCGCTGCTTTCGTAAGATGAATCAGCAAGTTGGAACATCCGCAGGGGTTCCGACGGGGGGAATGACTCCCTCGCATGGGAGATGAATGTCGATCAAGAGCGACCATTGGATCAGGGAACAGGCTATTAACCACCGCATGATCGAGCCTTTCAGCGAAAAGCAGGTGGCGGCCGGAGTTATCTCTTACGGTCTCTCGTCGTACGGTTACGATCTGCGGGTGTCAGACGAGTTCAAAATATTTACTAATGTGAACAGCGCCATAATCGACCCCAAGGCTTTTGACGAGCGGTCTTTCGTCAGCGTTCAGGCCGGGTCGGTAATAATTCCACCCAATTCGTTTGCCCTGGCGCGTTCAGTCGAATACTTTCGTATCCCCAGAGACGTTTTAACCATCTGCGTTGGCAAGTCAACCTATGCGCGTTGCGGAATTATTGTGAACGTAACGCCGTTTGAACCGGAGTGGGAGGGGTTCGTGACGCTCGAGATCTCGAACACCACGCCGCTACCGGCCAGGGTGTACGCCAACGAGGGGCTGTGCCAAATTCTGTTTTTCCAATCCGACGAGACCTGCGAAGTCAGTTATGCCGATCGCAAAGGTAAGTATCAGAAGCAGCAGGGAATAGTTCTGCCCAAACTCTGATGGCGCGCGTCGGTGGCCGATCGACCTGAGTGATAAGCGCGGAAGACAGGATACGTGTGACGGTGGCGGATTTCCGATACGCCTCGCACGGGTGCGGCTCCCTATGAAACGTCCGCGTGGGGGCGCGAAGATGTCGAAAAATCCCAAAATCGACCTGATCCGGATCGGGGTGGTGGCGGTTGAGCCCATCCGGATGGCTGGGCTTGCCAGCATCTTCGATCTGCCGGCCGAGCAGGGGCAGCCCCAGCTAATGCCTATTGTGGGCACCTTGCCCGATTTGCTTGCAGATAAGAGCCTGGGTTATCTCGTCTTCGATCTTCATGCTTCCCTGGGTGGACTTGAGGTGCTGGAATCGGTCCGCAGACTGCGCCCGATGCTGCGGCTCATCGTGATTGGCCCTGAAGGCGACGAAGAACTGGTGCTCAGCTCGATTGTGGCCGGAGCCCGCGCCTATCTCGATCTCACCGCCGACCCCGAGGTGGTGCGCCGGGCGGTCAATGTTGTAACTTCCGGTTCAATCTGGGCGCCGCGCAAGCTGCTCTCGCGGCTCATCGACCGCTTGCTGAATATTCCGGATGCCGGCATGACCAACAACGCCGCTCCCCGGCTGACTGCCCGTGAGCAGCAGGTGCTGGAGCGGATCCTGTTAGCCCGCTCCAACCGCGAGATCGCCGCGGAGCTGGGAATCGAGGAGCGGACCGTCAAGGCATACGTCGGCAGGCTTATGAAGAAGACGGGCGCCGACAACCGCATCAAGCTTTCTATGTCGGCGCTCAACCGGTCGCTGCTGACGGGGGAAAGCCAGGCTGCCTCTCCGAAGCAGGGGGAGAAGCGCAAGTCTAATAACTAAATAGTAAATCCCATGGTTACTAAATGGCATTGGCCTTAAGTACTCTTGTGTATTCCTTTGGTTTTCCACAATGATGTTTACAGAAACAACGCAGATCTGGGGAAAGGAGTTCCCAGGCACCATGATTCCATGAGGCCTGTGAACTCCTATTTTTTTGTTCGCCGAGTCACCCGGAAGCGATTATCCGCAAAAATACTTAGTAAACGCCTGGTTTGAAGCGAAAAAGGCCATGGCGCAGCCGCGTGCAAAGGCCCGCATATGCCCGCCTGGCACCACTGCCCGAGTTTTTTGCGTGAGGAGAAAACCAACAGACAGAGCGCCACAGGCATCCGAATTGATAAGAGAATGGTGGACGAATCCCAGCTGTGTCGTGTTGGAATGAATCAAGGCCGGTTCGATTGAATCGATCATGAGGCCGCATGGACGCACAGTACCGCCGCGTCATTACTCCTTTTCCTGACAGCAGAAGGCAGCCGGCGCCTGCGATCCACAATCTGTAAGCCGGGCTCTGCAAGCAGATAATTGACAAGCAATCACCCCTTCGGCGCTAAATCCCCGGCCGGAGCGGAAAGGAAATCGAAATGAAAAAGAGATTTTTGGCAGTTTGCCTTTGCGCTTTGCTCAGCACGCCGTTGTTCGCCGCTTCGTCGCGCGACGATCTTCAGGCTCGCATCGATTCGGCGAAGGTGGTTCTGGACCAGATCATGTCCGCGCAGGACCGTACGATTCCCATGGATATTCTGCACTCCGCCACTTGCGTTGCGGTGGTGCCAGGCCTGGTGAAGGGCGCGTTCGTATTCGGCGCGCAGTACGGGCAGGGCGTGGTAACCTGCCGCACCGGCCACGGATGGAGCGCACCGGTCTTCATCCGCATGGCGGGCGGTTCGTTTGGCTTCCAGATCGGCGGCCAGTCAACCGACCTTATTCTGGTGGCCGTGAATGACCGTGGCTTTCAGGATCTATTGAAGAACAAGTTCAAAATCGGCGGCGACGCTTCGGCTGCTGCGGGCCCGGTGGGCCGCGCCGGCCAGGCCTCCACTGACTGGAAGATGAACGCCGAACTGCTCAGCTACTCCCGCAACAAGGGCCTGTTTGCCGGCATCGACCTCGACGGCACCAGCGTGAGCCAGAACAAAGATGACACGGAGATCTACTACGGTGCGCCGGAAAACTTTCAGAACGTTCTGCGCGGCAATGTGCCCGTGCCTCCCGGCGCAGTCGACTTTGTCCGCGACGTTGCGCACGACTTCATTGAGGCGAAGAACCGGTAGAAGACGTTGGTCAGTGGTCAGTGATAAGTCGTCAGCACGAAAATGGGTGTCCCATCCAAGCAACGTGGTTGCTTTTGTTGCTTGGGCGGGATAGCACGAACCTCAACCGGCTCGCCTCAACCCGGCTCGATGAATGTGTGTCCCGGGGATAGCACGTACCAGCCTTTGCCTTTTCACACGTGACTCCGTTTTCCCCAGCCTGTTGACTCAATTGTGCAAAGAACACCCGGCACTCTGAGGCTCCGTCTCAGATTAGGGCCAGCATCGAGGGGCGTAAACTGAGAGTTGCCTTCACCGATGCGGGAGAACATTGAGTACTGGCTGGTTGTGGCCGTGGCGCGCGCGCTGGGCGTCCTTCCGCGGCGTCTGGCCCGGCTGTGGGCCGGCGGCTTGGCCTTCGCAGTCTACTGGCTCTTCGGCCGGCTGCGTCGCGTCGGAGAGACGAATTTAAAGCTGGCTTTGCCCGAGCTTTCTTCCAAAACAAAGGGCAAAATTCTGCGCCGGGTCTACATTCATCTTGGCTGGCAGCTCGTCGAGTTCTGCCGCATGACCCGCTACACACCTGAAAACAACCGCAACTGGATGCGCACCGAGGGGCTGGAACATTACCAGGCGGCGCAAGCCCGCGGAAAGGGCGTGCTGGTGATCACCGGTCATCTAGGCGCGTGGGAAGTTTCCAGCTTTTACCACTCGCTCATGGGCCACCCCATGGGAATGGTGATCCGGCGACTCGATAACCGTAAGCTCGACGCCTACGTGAACCGCATCCGCTGCCTGCACGGCAACTTCGTGCTGCCCAAGGACGACTTCGGGCGCGGGTTGCTGACTGCCATGCACGAGGGCGGGACGGTGGGAATCCTGATGGATACGAACATGACTCCGCCTCAGGGCGTCTTCGTAAACTTCTTCGGTATTCCTGCATGTACCGCAACCGGGCTGGCCCATGTCGCACGCAAAACCGGCGCCGCGGTCCTGCCGGGGTTCATGGTGTGGGAGGATGCGGAAAAGCGGTATGTACTGCGCTTCGGGCCCCAGATCGAGATTCCCCGAACTGAGTCGACAAGCGACGACATCGTGAACGGAACACAACTCTGCAACGACGCCATTGAGAGCTGGATTCGCCGCTACCCCGACCAGTGGCTCTGGATTCACCGCCGCTGGAAGACGCGCCCGCCGGGCGAAGCGGGGCTCTACGGAATATCCTGATTTCCCGGCAAAAGCATTGCCGGTGCAGATGCACAATGCCTCAGCCAAAGAAATAAAGCGCAAGCCATGCGAATTATTCCTTATACTCATCCCGCAGGCCTGATGCGACATTTCTGCGTTCTCTGTTGGTTTCTGCCTTGTCTGTCGATGGAGCAGACCCGGATCTCAAAGAAGTCCGAGTTTGCGCCGGAATCAGAGGCGGGTAGCCCGTGCGAGGAGTAATGCGATGACACTCGGCGAATTGATACAAAAGCTGGGCGGTCGCCTGGTCAATGGCAGCGAAGAAACCGAGGTTTTGTCGGTGGCATCGGTCGACAAGGCCACGACATTCGACCTGGTATTTGCCACCGACGAATTGACCGTCCGGGCGGCATTGAAGAGCGCCGCTACGGCAGTGGTTCTGAATCGGGATGCGGCGCCGCTGGAAGCGAACGGATCGCGGGTTGAGATCATCGAGTGCGGCGAGCCGCGGTTGTGGTTTGCGCGCGCCGCCAGGCTGCTGTTTACGCCGAGCCTGGCGTTGGGCGTTCATCCCAGCGCGGTGGTAGGCACGCAGGTCAAGTTCGGTTCCAACGTCACCGTCTCTCCGCATGCTGTTATTGGCGACAACGCGAGGATCGGCAGCGGCACGCGGGTCGGCTCGGGCGCGGTCGTCGGCGTCGGCGTCGCGATTGGCGCCAACTGCCGCATCTTTCCCAACGCGGTGCTTTATCGCGGCACAACCGTAGGCGATCGCGTCATTATTCACGCGGGCGCGGTGCTGGGCGCCGACGGCTTCGGCTACGTGCGCGATCCGCTGACCGGCGAGTACACGCAGTTCCCGCAGCAGGGAAAGCTGGTAATTGAGGACGACGTGGAGATCGGCGCCAACTCCACCGTCGACCGCGGGGCGCTTTTGGAAACGCGCATCCGGCGGGGCACGAAGATCGACAACCTGGTTCACATCGGCCACAACTGCGACATCGGCGAAGACGTGATCATTGTCGCGCTGACCGGAATTTCCGGCTCGTCCACCGTGGGCAAGGGCGCGGTGCTCGCCGGGCAGGTGGGCATCGGCGACCACGCCCATGTGGGTCCGGGAGTGGTGCTGGGCGGCCAGGCCGGTGTCTTCAACGGTAAAACCGTGAAGGGTAACGGCGACGGCCAGGTGCTTTACGGCACGCCGGCACGACCGCTCAGGCAGGTCTTGCGCGAACAGGCTGCCCTGGCCAGGCTGGCCAGAACCGAGCCGGGTTCAGGCGGCGAGGAATCCGGATTCTAACTCCACAGTTAAGTTCTTCGAATGCGGTGCATTTCTCGTTTTGGAGTTGAGCGATGCCGCGTTTCGAAGAGATGCTCGACCCCCGGGATATATATCCCTTAAGGACTCCGTTATTACCCTGATTGTTTTGAGGCGTATAACGGCACCCGCTGATCGTAAGATCCTGAAGGCGCATACCTTTTATGACAGGTTCCTTCGAATCAATGGTTTATGGCTTCAGGAAGGCGGCCAGAAGCTTGATAAGTCAAGAGTAGCAAATCCGGTAGAAATTGCCTGCAAAGGCGCGGCTCAAAAAGAAGGCCGGGATTACAGGCGGTTGCGGCAGGTGTTATGGCCATCGTCATTGTTGGGGGAAGCGCAAAAGGCGTAGGCAAGACGACGCTGGTGTGCGGGCTGATCGCTGCGCTCGATCGGTTTCGCTGGACCGCTGTCAAAATCACGAGCGAGGCGCACGAAGGGCTGGCGCCGATTTACGAAGAAAAATCTGCGGGGTCAGATACCGACACAGGCCGATACCTTGCCGCGGGCGCCGAGCGGGCGTTTCTTCTAACCGTGCCGCGGGAACCCGATCTTGCCGATGCACTGGACGAGTTCTGGCCGCGCATTGGCCGCGGAGCAAACCTCATTTTCGAGTCGAACCGCGTCACGAGTCATGTGAGTGCCGACGTCTGCCTGCTGGTGCAGGGCGATCCGCGCGCGGGTGCGGGGAAGCCGTCGTATTATCGGGCAGCGCCATTCGCCGATGCGCTGGTTGTGCACGGAGATGCGGATCTCATGGTTGCCGACGCGATGAAAATGGAAGGACAGCCGCGAGGACCGATCTTCAATCTGAAGCAGCTCGATCATATTTCAGAAGAGATGAAGAGGTGGCTGAGGGAACGGCCGGGGCTGACCGTGTAAGAAGTGGGTGCCGCGGGTAACGATTCTGAGACCTGGGGCGAATCTGATCAGGCTTTGCTGGGGAATAGGTATCATGTCCGCGTGTTTCCCGCTGCCGCCGGCGGTCGAGAATATCTTTTTGAAACGGTCTCGCGGGGGAAGCAATTGTCTCTCAGATTTGCACCCCCCCCATATATACCCCCTTTTCGGATTTAAGTGTTTTAGGATCAGTAGTTTCAACCTTTTACCTTTTGCTGTAAGCCGCTGATTAGCAAAGGCTTGCTTCGCATAATAGTCAAGAATAACGACTTACGGGCGACATTTTGGGCCATTTGGTGCGTCCGAAACGCTGCAGCACCTCGCGGAGCGAGGAGCCTGGAGCGTGTGCTGAACTCACGGTAGCGCAAAGGTGCGAAATTCTCGGCAAATGCAGCGGCGCTGGCGGAGTTAGCGGGGTTAGCGAAGCGAGAGGCTCGCTGGGAATAGGGGAATAGGTATCATGTCCCCTATTTCTCCATGTCCCCTATTTCTCCCTATTTCTATTTCTCCTATTTCTTACTTCTCCGAGGGTGCGGGAGCCGCCGGTGAGAAGAGCGGGGGGGTTGAAAACGCCCGGGTCCTACTTCGGAAGCAGGACCGCCAGTGAGGCGAACGCCGCCCTTGAGAGTAAATTTGGACCAGCAAAGAGCAGTCGGGAAGGGGCTGATACGCATTTCGATGCCAAGAATCGTCGCTCCTACAACGTGCATACCAATCCTCAACACGGCGACCCACACGTCGATATCCGCAAGCGAGGTTTAACGCCGGATCGTAAAGTACCTCTCAAAAAGGAGAGCCAATGAGTTACATCTTCGAGGAAATCGATCGTGAAGGGCTCGAAGCCCTCCAAGCAGAAGGCTTCGTGAAGTTAAGGGAGATGCTCTTCAGGAAGAGTGTTTACGACCCAACCAAAGTGGAAGCGCAGCTTGCGGCCGGAAGGGACGGAGCAACAATTCAATATCAAATGAATCATCAGAGTCTAATCTCCTACGGGGGAAACATCGAACAACAGCGTGGCGCGGCGAATTTGATAGCGTCGAGGTGGATCGAAAGGTTGGCTAAAGAGTATCCGCAATTGTACCCGACAGTGATAGTCGAACTCACCCCTGATGAGGTCATAATCTCCCTCCGGAGCGTGGCTCGCCAGAAATTGAAATCCACGATTTGACGAAGCGGGGCGACGTGAGGCGGGCTCTATACACGGGAGGTCAAGGCGGGTGGCCCACTTCTCGATAACCGTGAGAGGCTCGAATTTTGGGACTTCGACTCTCGCACACAATGAGGAGTGCCCCGATTTCGCTTTGGGGCCTGGAATTCATGCAGTCCGCGCTCGTATGTTGTTGTCCAAGACCAGGGATTGCACGAACTTGATCAGTTTGGCTTTGTTGGGGAACGGGTATCATGTCCCGTTATTACCCGTTATTACCCTCCCTATTACCCTCGCGGAAGGGGAGTTTTTTCGCAACGCGATCTGCTTGGCGTGTGAAGTGCTAAGGTTGAGCGTATTGCGAGTGTGGGAGCGCGAGATCGAGAACGTGGCGAACACCTCGCTGGGAAGGTCGGCTGCGGCGGTAATGAAACAAATCGCGAATGCAGGAAAGAGCCTCGGTTCGCCATGGACGCAGGACCAGAAGAAAGCAGCGCTAGCCGCGTGGATGGCGCTCCACGAACACAAAGGCGGGACGCTGATTTCGAGGCGCTGGCGTAGGTAAAAACCAGTGATTCAACGACACGAGTTGTTGACGTTCATGAGAAGCGTACCGCTGGTGACGACGGCGACAATTTCGCCGGATGGCGCGCCGCAAGCGGCGATATTGGGCGTGGCGGCCAGCGATCAGCTGGAGCTTGTGTTTGATACGGTAGATAATTCGCGGAAGTTCCGGAATGTGCAGCGCGACGGGCGAGTTGCGGTGGTGTTTGGCGCGGCGGGTGGATACGTGAGCGGCAGTCATGACGAGCGGACGGTTCAGTATGAGGGAATTGCGGATATTCCGAGTGGAGCAGAACTCAAACGCGTGCAGGAGGAGATTTACTTCAAACAATTTCCTGATGGGCGCGAGCGTTTGAAGTGGGAGCACATTACTTATGTGCGCGTGCGGCCAACGTGGATTCGCTATAGCAATTATAACGAGGGCCCGCCGGAGATTGTTGAGTGGAGCGGAGATGCGCTCGCCAAGTTAGTTGCAAGAGTCTGAACACCTTACTAGTACGGCGACCGCGTGGTTTCGTGATTTCCCAGGTCCCCAAAAGCGAGGGACCTGGGGCACCCAGATTCATGGGCGCAATTACGAAATCACGAAGTCGCGGTACTAGCGTGCCCGCCACCTTCTCGAACGAACTAAGAAACTTGCAAGCATGAAAATAGTGGCGATGGGAGTGAGGATGTACTCAGGATGGGACGCACTGGCCGCGTGGATAGTTTTGTGCACACCCCAAAGGGAGTAGCCCGATGAACGCAACACAAATCCGCGGCTTTGATGGCGAGAGCGGCGAGGTCGACGTGACCAAGCGCTACCCGAATCTGTTTCGCGAGGCCGGGCATCCGCAGCCGGGATTCGTGATCGCGCTATTCGCGCACCTGGCAGGCCAGGCGCACGCGTCGGTCTACCCTGGCTCATGGTGACCGCGCTGGCAAATGGACGGCTCTGGGGGTGGCGGGCACGCGACTGGGCGGACGTCCAGGAATGTCAGATGTCGGCCGCCTATCGCACCATCCTAGCCAAACTTGCACTCAACCCGGGACAGTCTCTTCTCGATGTGGGATGCGGGGCCGGAATGTTCGCATCTATGGCAAGCGCGCGCGGGCTTCTCGTGTCTGGCATCGACGCATCAGACGCGCTGCTCGCTATCGCGCGGGAAAGAGCGCCGAGCGCAGACTTCCGCGTCGGCGATCTCGAAGACCTTCCGTTTCCGGGGGAATCCTTTGACGCCGTGACGGGCTTCAACGCCTACCAGTTTGCGACGAACCCCGTTGCCGCGCTCTCGGCCGCCGGACGTGCTGCCAAGAGGGGCGCCCCGGTCGTCGTTGTCATCTGGGGACGCCACGAGGCGGGTGACGCTGCAGCCGTCGTTGCCGCACTCGCGCCACTTCTCGCAGGATCTCGGACCACCTCACCGCAGGCCGATGCGCTTACGCAGGAGGGAGGGCTGCGCCGCTTCGTAAAGGACGGCGGTCTCGTGGCTCCTTTTGAGGTTGGGGATGTCAATACGGAGTGGAGCTACCCGAGTCTCGCAACGGCGGTACGGGGCTTGAACTCTGCGGGTTCAGCCAGGTCAGCGGCCGACCGGACCAACGAGGACACCGTGACCCGCGCCCACGAAGCCGCCCTCCGACCATACGTGAAGGTCGACGGGACGGTCCGCCTCAGCGCGGTTTTCCGGTACATCATCGCCCGGGCGCCGTAGGGTTCAAACAAAAGACCCCGTCACAAGCGCAAGAGCGGCAAGATCCGCAAAGTGGGGAATAGAGGGGAATAGGGGGGCATGATCACTACTGTCCGGTTAGATGTCGAATAGGATCAGTTGGTTAGAGGGGCGACTCAGGTCAGTTGGGACGATGGATTGTTGCAATGCGTGTGATATGCGGGTTTTCTCGAAGACGTAGACGGACAGGATCTGCAGACAAGTGTAGAGCGAGGCGTCGAGTTTAAGTTCTTTCTTGATGATGGCGATCAGCACATAGGTGGCGATGGCGCACCATATCTGGGTTTTTACGGCGTTTTCAGTAGTGGCGAGAAATCGCTTGATTCGCAGGTGTTGCTTGATCCATTTGAAGAACAGTTCGATCTGCCAGCGGCTTTTGTAGAGTGCGGCGATGGTCGACGCAGGCAAAGCGGTGTTGTTGGTGAGGAAGAGCAGCGTCTTGCCCGAGTCGGGGTCCTTGAAGCGAATGCGGCGCAGTTGCTCGGGGTATTTTCCGCTTGAGGAGCGGCCGTTCGGGAAACCTCGAAACCCGAAACCTCGAAACCCGAAACCCGAAACCCGAAACCTGGGAAACCTGGGGACAGACGGGACGTTCCCTCAACCGCAAGTAGAAGCCTGGGAACCCCGGGTTTCTCGATCAGGAGATCAAAATGGCTTTTCGGTGAGGAAGGGTTCGGATTTGAACGAGCCGTCGCGCTGCTTGACCAGCATCTGCACCTTGCCCTCAGCCTCGTCTAGTTCTTTCTTGCACGCGGCCGACAAGCCGACGCCCTCTTCAAAGAGCTTGAGAGACTCTTCGAGCGCCAGGTCGCCCTTTTCCAGTTGATCGACGATGGTTTCGAGCTTTTTGAGCGATTCTTCGAATGAGGGCATTGCGGCTCCGGTTTTGGTGCTGGCAGGAATTTTATCAGTAGTGGTCGCAGCGATGATGCGAGCTTAAACCATGCGCCGGGTTCGTACCTGCCCTACGGGGCGGTATCGGTATTTGATTTTGCATTCCCAGGGTTCCGTCGCCACGGCGACTCCGCTCTGGGCTATTCTCGGTTCGTCCCTCCGGGACGATGGTCCGCTTGCCGGAGACGCGGGTCGGTTATTCGAGCTACGGCCGGGCTGGAGCCCGGCGCCACTTTTTACAGCGCGCCTGGCGGCAACACGCTGCCGATGACTTCGGCGGCAGCCACATACCGGCCGAATGGCGCACTCACCTGTACTCCGTCAACCAGGGGGCGCACGGCCTCAAGCATCTCCTGCGCTATCCTGATGCCTTCGCGGCTGGCGGCCTCGGGCGAGTCAGCCTGGGCCATGCGCAACATGATTTCTTCAGGCATTGAGACGCGCAGATCGTTCTTCATGAACTCGGCGTTGCGCAGGCTGGTGAGCGGCCATATGCCGGCGATGACCGAGATGCGATGGTCCTTGATTCGGTCTAAGAACGATTCCAGGAGGCGCGGATCGAAGACGGGCTGGGTGATGGCGTACTCGGCGCCGGCCTCAACCTTGTAGCGGAACCGGCTCAGCTCGTTCTCGATGTCGGGCGCGCCGGGATTGGCGGCGACCGCGATGGTGAAGTTGGTGCTGGCGCCGATGGCATTCGAACCAATATCGAGCCCGTGATTCAGCCCTTTGACGATGTTGACCAGACCGATGGAGTCAACGTCAAAGACTTGAGTTGCGTCAGGATAATTTCCCAGCCTGGGCGGGTCTCCGGTGAGGCAGAGAATGTTGCGCAAGCCGATGGACGACGCCCCCAGCAGATCTGACTGGATGGAAATTAGATTGCGGTCGCGGCAGGTGTAGTGAAGAATCGTCTCAATTCCGGTGTGCTGCTGGATCTGGATGCACAGGCTTTGCGCGCTCATGCGGGCCGAGGAGCGCGGCGTGTTGCCGACGATGATGGCGTGCACGCCGAGGTTGGCCAGGAAGGCAGCGCCTTCAACCTCGCTGCTGCAATCGATGCCCTTGGGCGGCGCGATGTCAACCAGGGTGAGGAACGATTTGGCCGCAAGCAGCGAACCAATGCGCGAGCGTTCGGCAAGCGGAGCCGGCGGCGTTTCGGTTTCAGCCGCGGGCGCGGCGCCGTCGACCTCGATGCGTGTCTGGGTGTCGAGGGCGCGCATGGCCGAACGCATGGCTCGAATGTGGTTGGGAGTGGTTCCGCAGCATCCGCCCACCATCTGCGCGCCGGCCGCGATTGCCTTGCGCGCAAAGCTGGCCATGTATTCGGGCGAGCAGAGGTAGATATTGCGGCCTTCAACGGCGCGGGGCAGGCCGGCATTGGGCATGGCGGCGAGAGGCAACTTAGTGGCGCCGCGCATGGCTTCGATGGCGGTGAGCACGTTAGTTGGTCCGGTGGAGCAGTTGACGCCGATTGCGCTTGCTCCCCATTCGCTGAGCAGCGCCGCGGCATGTGCGGGCGAAGAGCCGTCGAGGCAGTTGCCTTCCTCGTCGACGGTCACCATGACCAGCGCGGGCAAATCGGGTGCAACCTCGCGAGCGGCTTTGAGAGCCTGGTGCGCCTCGTTCAGAGCCGGCATGGTTTCAATAATCAGCAGGTCGACGCCGGATCTTTCGCCGTTGTGTCGATCGTTACCGGCCAGCACGCCCATCTGCTCGGCAAAGGCGGCGCGTGCTTCGTCGAGCCCGGTTTTTCCCAACGGCTCAAGCCGCACGCCCAGCGGTCCGACCGACCCGGCCACCCATGCCTCGCCGGCCTGCTTCGCGCGCAGGTGTTCGACGGCCTGGCGAGCAAGATGCACTCCCGCCGCATTGATGTCGCGAACCTTGTCGCCTATGCCGTGGCGGGTGAGCCTGAACCGGTTTGCGCCGAAGGTGTTGGTTTCAACAATTTCGGCGCCGGCCTGCAGATACTCTTCGTGTACGGAGAGTATGAGCGCGGGGTTCGACAGGTTCAATTCGTCGTAACAGCGGTTGATGAAAATGCCCCGCGAATTGAGCAGTGTGCCCATGGCGCCGTCGGCCAGCAGCGGACGGTCAGCAAAGATTTCGCTGAAGGGTCTCATGCAGTTCCCATGCTAACGCAATGGAGTGTTTGGCGTGCGCCCTCGTGTGCCGTCGGCGGGGTGGACGCAGGCCGCGCGGCGCGCCGTGGCGGGGTGTGCTTTGTTATACTTCGAAGGTCAACGCCTGGCTTGAAACTAGTTTGGGCCTCAAGGTTTTAGGCCCGCACGCAGCGGGTCTGAGGCCGTTGAGCATAGCTTTAAAGCGGATATGTTCCGCTCTTTCAGGGCAATTCCAGGATTGCCTGCCATATCCCCGGCGGCCGTCCCGCAGGGGAACGCGCCCCGCAGGCGATTCTCGCCTCAAGGGCATGGTGACTCTGGAATTGCTGGATCGAGGTAGAGGGTTTTGAAGAAGAGAAGTCTTGTTATAAGCGCGATTGCAGCTGTGGCAATAGCGACCGCGCTGGCAGGTTGTGGCAGCACTTCATATTTTGCGGGTCGCGTGTTACCGCCTAGCGGCCTGACCCATCGCGTTATGATCGCGGTCGAGAATCCGTCGGCACTGGCCAAGGGGACGCTGGTGATCGTAGATGGTTATTACGACATCCGCAGCGCGTATAACGGTAAGCCGGCCAACTTCTCGGTTGGGGGCTACGGGGGCGCGCTGCCCATCTCGATTCAAAACATGCCAGAAGAGCAGCGGGGCGCAGTTTACGGGTCGGGAGACGGTTCTCTTGCGTTTATCAACTATCAAACCGAAAAGGCTGCAGGTTCGGCGTCGGGGCTCAGCGGTCTTTCATCCAGCATTTTTGAAACCCGGAATGGATCGTATGTGATTGCCGCCAACCAGCAGGCGCATATTCTTACGGTTATAAACCAGGGGGGTGGCAGTTCAGCCCAGTTGAGCCTGCCCGGCGTGTATCGGGTGAGCGTGAATCCCGGCGGTTCGGCGGCGCTCGCATTTGTGCAAAACTCCGATTACGCATACTATCCGGTGCAACTGACTGCGCAGCAGGGAACTTCTTATTCCGGCGGTGCTTCGACCTGGCCCAAGGCAGCGGTGGACTGCGAGCCGCAGAATGCACCGACCTGGTGCCTCTTTCAGGTGCAAAGCCCCGATGCGCTGGACGCGACCGGGACATATTATGGCCAGCCGCTGAAGTTCGATCGGCCAGTGAAGGCAGTGTGGTCGTCCGACGGCAGCACGGCCTATGTGCTTAACTGCGGGCCGGAGTGCGGCGGCGTTGCATCGTCGTATTCGGTGCTGCCGGTTGCGCCGCTGATATTTACGCTGGGAAAGAATTCGGGATTGCTGCCCTGCAATGGGGCATGCACGAACACCAAGATTACTGACTCGCCAATGACCACGGTTGCGATTCCGGGCGGCGCCAGCAACGCCCTGGTCGACTCGTCCACGATGTACGTGGAGGGCCAGCAGCCGCAGACTGTGAATGGGCTGACCCTGTTTGGCGGACATTTGACGGTGGTCAATCTGGCAAACAACACGGCGACTACGCCAGTGGCCATCAGCGACGGGCAGCCGGGCTCGACCAGCCGCATGATCGAGGCCGACGACAACACCCTGTGGATCGCGATGAGCGGATGTACCAATGGCGTGCGTTACGCAACCGACTCCACCACCGGCTACGGCTGCCTGACGATGTACAACACCTCCACGCAATCGGTGACCTTGCTTGAGCCGTATCTTGGCGACGCTACCGGCATTGCGGCGCTGACTGGCCTGCACAAGATTTACGCGGCAATCGGTGGCCAGGTTTACATTTACTCCACTGTCGATGGTACTTCGATCGACAATCAGTATGTGACGGTGACCGGGACGGCGTACGACGTGGCCTATATGGATGCCGTGACCGACACCAATAACACCGTCTACTAAGCAGGGCCGAGCTATGCCTGCCGAAGCTGCCGAGTTTCGCGCCGATGTTCTGGCCATTGCGGCGCATCGCGACGACGTGGAACAGACCTGCGGCGGGACGCTGCTGCGGATGACATCGCGCGGTTTGCGCACCGCGATTCTCGATCTTACCCAGGGTGAAGCAGGAACGCGCGGGACCGCCGAAGAGCGTGCGCGCGAGGCCGAAGAAGCCGCGCAGATCCTGGGCGTGGGCTGGCGCCAGGCGCTCAGTTTTCCCGACGGCGCGATCGAAAACAATCTTGAGAATCGCATCGCGATTGCCCGCGTGCTGCGCCAGTTGCGGCCCCGCGTGGTGATTCTGCCCTACTGGCAGGCGCGGCATCCTGACCACGCGATTGTGGCGACTCTGGGATATGAGGCTTGCTTTCTGGCTGGATTGAAGAAGGTGGATGCAGGCGGGGAGCCGCATCGGCCTTTCAAAATTGTGTATGCAAGCCTGTACGCCGACGTTCGGCCGAGTTTTGTTGTGGACATTACTCCGTTCATCGAGCAGCGGCATCGGGCGCTGATGGCGTACCGTTCGCAGTATGCGAATCAGCAGGCGGGGAGCGGATTGTTTGTACCCGAAGGAGAGATTCGCGAGCGCACCTTTGCCGAGGCTCGGCATTACGGACTGCTGGCCGGTGTGAAGTATGGCGAGCCGTTTGTGCAGAAAGAGGTTGGGCTGGTTGACGACCTGACGCTGGTGCCGGTGCAGTCGATGTAAGCGAGCCTGAATGCGATTCTTTGGTCTGAGCAGTTTTTTAGGATCCGAGCAGTCATAGGCAGCGCTTATCAAATCACAAAATAGAATAACTTTGCGTTATGCCGGTGGAATTGCGCACACTTGATGCGGAGGGTCTTTCATTATGGCGCAGACCTGGGATCCCAAGGCATACGAGCGGAATGGCGCGTTTGTGCATCAGCTTGCTGGTGGAGTGTTGGAGTGGCTGAGGCCGAAGAAGGGTGAGCGGATTCTCGATCTGGGTTGCGGCGATGGGCAGTTGACGGCGCGCATCGCAGCGAAAGGCGCAGTGGTGAGCGGCGTGGATGCGTCGCCCGAAATGGTTGCTGCGGCCCGGTCGCGCGGCGTGGGGTCGACGGTTGCGCAGGCTGAGAAGCTGCCATTTGGGGATTCGGAATTCGACGCAGTGTTTTCGAATGCGGTGCTGCACTGGGTGCGCGGGCAGGACGAGATGATGGCCGAGGTGCATCGGGTACTGCGTAAGCGCGGGCGATTTGTGGCCGAGATGGGCGGGCACGGTAACATTGCGGCCATTCGCACGGCGTTGTTCGCGGTGCTTGAGCGGCATGGATTGCGGGACCGTGAGGAAGGTGTGAATTACTTTCCGAGTCCGGAGTCGTACCGGCGCAGACTTGAGAAGCACGGATTCAGAGTGAGGAAGATGGAGTTGATACCGCGGCCCACGCCGATGCCGGAGAGCGGGATGCGTGGATGGCTCGAGACATTTCGCAAGGGCGTTTTGGACTCGCTTCCTGAATCTGCGCGGGAGGCAGTATTGCGCGAATCCGAAGAGTTGCTGGCGCATACGCTAAGCGATGATGACGGCAACTGGACTGCGGATTATGTGCGACTGAGGTTTGTGGCAATCGCGTGAGGACGTTCGATAAAGTTTCAAGAATAGGCGAATTAGCCTTGAGCTTTTTCAGCGAGTGATTCTGCTTTGAATTCAGGCGGTTGTGAGAGCGTACAACCGGAGAGCGCGGCAAGCGTCTAATGAGTTGACGGAGATTCCCGCTCGGCGCTTATATGAAGTTTCTTCCCCGCCTCGATCGCCGACCCGAACTCGACGCCATGCGCGGGCTCTTCCTGGTGTGGATGACGCTCACGCACTTGCCTACGCGATTCAGCGATTTCGTGAATTCCCCAATTGGATTTGTATCTTCGGCGGAGGGATTTGTATTCGTTTCCGCATTGCTGGTGGGGCGGTTATACATACGGGAGACGTTCCGGGATTCTACGGAAGTGCGCACGCGGTTGTGGAAACGGTCGCTCCAGATCTACGGCTATCACCTGGCGATGCTGGCGCTGTTATTCACGGTAGCCGCGGCGTTTGCGATGACCACACACAAGGCGGCCATCAGCAATCTGCTCGATTTTTATCTTGCGCATCCGTTTGTGGCGATCGTTGGCTCGGTACTGCTGCTCTATTGCCCGCCGCTGCTCGACATTCTGCCGATGTACGTGACGTTTTTGTTCTTCACACCGATGCTGTTGTCGGCGGCGTTGCGATTTGGCTGGAAGAAGATATTGGCGGCGAGCGGCTGCGTGTGGGTGCTGGCCCAGTTCGGCCTGCGAGACCTGGTGCACAACTGGGTTGTGCAATTGACACATTTGCGCATTCCGTTGCAGGAGACAGGCGCGTTCAATCTGTTTGCGTGGCAGGCAGTCTGGATAGTTGGACTGTGGGTGGGTGCGCGATCGGCGACGCGCCGCGAGACGTTTAGCGATCCTCCTGGCTGGCTGGCGGCGACCTGCTGCGCACTTTGCGTGTTCTTTATCGGCATAAGGTGGGGATGGCTGGGGCCCCACCTGACTCAGCAGGCGCTTGGCTTGCAGCTTGATAAGTGGCAGATCGGGCCACTGCGGGTGATCAACCTGATTGCGTTTTCGATTGTGGCGTATTGGCTGCGCCGGCACCTGGTGAAGGTTCTGGCTATCGAGCCGTTTCTCACGCTGGGCAAGGCATCGCTGCAGGTGTTTTGTACCCATATTGTTTTTGTGTTTGTGGGGTTGGCATTGCTGGTGCGTGACGTGGGCGAAGACGTTGGGCAGCCGCTTGAACAACTGCATGGAATCACCGCGGTGGTTCTGCTGGCAGTGACATTCACGGTTTTGTTCCTGGTTGCGCTGCGCGAGGTGCGCAGGCGTGGAAGGCGAGGCAAACTTCCAGGGCAAGTCTCGGAGGCCAAATCTTCAGAAACAAGCCGGCCGAGTTCGACAGAGCAGAACCACGATGCGGAGCGGCGGGTGGTGGCGACCGGCGATCAACCGGCGGTTGGCGCGGAAGACTTTCCAGCTTCTGTGGTTGCAGAGAAAATCAGATGCTGATAACTCATTGACCGCGTGTATGGAGTCTTGAGTTCGTGCTTTCCCACGTCTGAAAATCCAAATCCTTCGACTTTGCTCAGGACAGGCTCTGGGGCACCCATTTTCGTGGGTGATTGAGATGGGCCAGTTGAGGTTCGTGGCTTCCCACCCTTCCACGATGATGCCGTGGAAGGATGGGGCACCCATGGTTTGTACGAGACGATTCCTTCGAAAACCTAATCCGGTTCCAGGGCTTTGGTCCGGAAGAGCAGCCCCGCGGCGAGTCCGCCCAAGCAGGGAACAAGCAGAAATAGCCAGAGTTGCGCCATCGCCTTTCCGCCGACAAGGAGCGCCGGTCCGAGGCTGCGTGCGGGGTTGACGCTCACGCCGGTAATGTGAATTCCGAAGATGTGAATGGCCACGAGTGTGATGCCGATGGCGAGGCCACCGAATCCGTTGGGCGCCTTGCCATGAGTCGAGCCAAGAATGACGATGACGAAGATCAGCGTGGCCACAAATTCGAAGACGATGGCGGAGGCAATGCCATACTCTCCCTGATAGCCGGGGCCCCATCCATCCTGACCAAGCCCATTCGTCGCAATACTGTATCCGGCAGTGCCGGATGCGATTACCAGAAGCACCCAGGCCGCTAGTATGGCGCCGAGGCATTGGCCCGCCCAATAGCCAATCATGTCGGCCAGTTTCATTCGCCCGGCCGTCCACACGCCCAGGCTTACAGCCGGGTTGATATGGCAGCCGGAAATGGCGCCAATGCCATACGCGGCACCCACCAGGGAGAGCCCGAAGGCGAAGGCTATGCCCAGAATTCCCACTTTATCGCCCGCAATCACTGCGGTTCCGCATCCGAAGAGCACCAGAATGAAGGTGCCGACGAGTTCAGCGAAATACTTTTTCATCTCTCCTCCTGTTCATTCGTTATCCGGTGAGATACACAAACGCTATCGCGCGCGGGCATTTCTCAAGCCGTCTTTCCGACCCCTGCGTCCGCCTGGAGGCCCGCCTGCGCCGGAAGCCTTGCCGCCCTGAAGTGTGGACGAAGTTTGGCAGAGACCGCCTGTCGCAGTCAAGTGAAAATAAAGCCAGTTGCGGCGCGTTTGGTGAAACTTGCCGCCGTCTTCGCAGAGTCGCCAGGCGGTCCCAAATTCATCAAACGTTTGCATTCCATTTGCCCTGCTGCATTAATCTGTAAATGGTTTCCGGCGGCCCTGAATTTGAGACACCTGAACCGCTGCCGGGACGAGGGCTGACCGTTTTGAGTCAAAGCGTATTTGTTCTGGAAGACGACACCGACATCGCAAGGCTGGTACAGCATCATCTCCAGGCGGCGGGATTTGAAGCACGCCTGTTTCACACTCCCGCAAATCTGATTCCCGACGCCGAGCGTTCGTCGCCCGCTCTGTTTCTTCTCGACATCATGGTTCCCGGCGGCGACGGCCTCGATGTTTGCCGCCGGCTGCGGAATCACAACGGACTCTCGACCGTCCCAATCATTTTTTTGACGGCGCGAGCGAGCGAGAACGATCGCGTGCTGGGTCTGGAACTGGGCGCCGACGATTACATCATCAAGCCGTTCTCGACCCGCGAGCTGGTGGCGCGTGTCAAGGCGGTGCTGCGCCGGTTTGAGCGACCCACCTCGCCCTCGGTCATCAGCTTTGAAGAAGTCATTATCGATGCGAGCGCGATGCAACTGAAGGTGCGCGGCGAGTTGACGACCACTACGGCCACAGAGTTCAGGCTGCTCGACTACCTGGCGCGGCACCCGGGCAGGGTATTCAGCCGCGACCATCTGCTCGACGCGGTTTGGGGCGATGCGCGCTTCGTTACTCCGCGGTCGGTGGACGTATATGTTCGCCGCATCCGTGAGAAGATCGAGATCGACCCTGAAAACCCGCGCTATTTAAAGACCGTTCGGGGCGCGGGTTACCGGTTCGAGCTGCCGAAGACCGACTAGAACGAGCTTTCAGCTCTCAGCTTGTTTTTCGAGTAGGCGGCGATGCGGGGGCCGGAAGCAATGGTGAAAGTTAAAGCTGACGGGCGTTCGGTTCGGCACGAATCGCTGGTAGCTGATATCTAAGAGCTGAGAGCTTTTTTTACCCATGACCTCAAAAGTTTTCATCAAACTGCTCGGGCTTTTCTTCATTCTGCTTGCGATTCACACGGTGGTGATGGAGTTTGTGTTTCACCGCTTTGTTGTGCACTCGGCAGAAGTGAGCCTGCGCGCGCTGGGACGCGAAGCGTTCTGGTCAGGATTGATTGCGCTTGGCGTGGCGCTACTGGTGGCGGCGTGGGTTTCGCTGCGGATCTCGGGGCGCCTGCAGAGTGTGATGGACTTTGCGCGGAGGATCGCCGCCGGAGACCTGACGGCACGGCTGGAACGCAACCGCAAAGACGAGCTGGCGCCGATGGAAGAGGCGCTGAACCTGACGGCCGAACGGCTGGGCAAGGACTTTGCCGAACTCGAGAGCGGGCGCCACGAGCTGGCGGTGATGCTCGACTCGATGCAGGAGGCCGTGGTGGCAATCACTGCCGAGGGTTACGTGCGCTGGACGAATGCGGTGATGCAGCGGATCCTGGGATCGCAGATTCGGCCCGGCAAGCCGCTGGTGCACTCTACTCGCGACCCTGAGCTGTTGGGCTGCGTGCGCAAGACGCTGGAGCGGCGCGAACTGTGCATCGGACGCGCGAGCCTGCTGGCGCCGGGCCGCATCTTCGAAGTAAATGCGGCGCCGCTGCCTTCGGGCGGCGCGCTGGTGGTGCTGCACGACGTGACTTCAATTGAAGCCGCGCAGACATCGCACCGAGAATTCGTGGCCAATGTAAGCCATGAGCTGCGCACGCCGCTCACGTCGATTCAGGGTTACGTAGAAACGTTGATCGAGGATCCTGCGCCGAACCCCGAAACAACGCGCGAGTTTCTGGGCGTGATTCTGAAGAACGCAACGCGGATGAACCGGCTCACCGAAGATCTGCTGGCGCTGGCGAGCGTGGAGAGCCCGGATTACAAGTTGAGCCTGCAGCCGGCGCGCGCCAAGGTGCTGGTGGACGATGCGATTGAATCGCTGGCGGGCATTGTGGGAGACTCAGGCGTCAAACTGCAGCCGGCAGGCGCACCCGACGTGATGGTGATGGCCGATCCCGATGCCATGAACCAGGTGTTCGGCAACCTGATTGAGAACTCGATCAAGTATGCGAAAGAAGGCAAGCGGATTCGCGTGGGGGCGCGAGAGCTGGGATCGGAAGTGCAGTTTACGGTGCAGGATTTCGGTCCGGGGATTCCCTCGGAGCACATCGAACGCATCTTCCAGCGGTTTTACCGCGTGGACAAGGCGCGGTCGCGCGAAAGCGGCGGCACTGGACTGGGGCTGGCGATTGTGAAGCATATTGTGCAGGCTCACGGCGGCCGCGTTTGGGCCGAAAGCGAGCTTGGCAATGGCGCTTCGTTCCACTTCACGCTGCCGCTGGCACGGGTTCAGGCTCCCGGCGTGAGCACATTGCCCGCCGCCGACGCAGGGCAGGCGATCGAGAAGCCGGCGGAGACGGTAGGGTAGCGCTTCGCATAACTTCGCCTGGCCGTAGAATGCGAAATCTGCGATAACCAAAGCACATGCCCGGCATGGTTACACTCTTTGTCTATGGAACGCTCAAGCGCGGATGCCGCAATCACGGCGCGATGTGCGAGGCCGAGTTTGCGGGTGAGGCGTGGACGGAGCCGGGGTACCTGCTGGTCAACTGCGGATCGTATCCGGGGCTGGTGCGGGCAGGGAACGAGCAGGCCGGAATGGCGATTCGCGGCGAGCTGTATCTCGTGAGCGAAGAGAAGCTGGCAGAACTTGACCGCTTCGAGGGAGTGCCACTGGAGTACGTGCGAGAGGCGATCAGGCTAGCAGACGGAAGCGAAGCGGAGACGTATTTCTACGCGCTGCCGGTGGCGGGGATGAGGGTTTGCGGCGCGGAGTGGGTCGAGTAAGGGCTTCCGAATTTTACGGAGACCAAGGAACCCAGGCCTCCCAGGTCCCAAAATCGGGACCTGGGGCACCCGGCATCCGGCACGCTGCTCAGTGCTGTTCGTGGCTGTGACGCCAGTCCCAATACTGTTTCTGGTCATCCTTGCTGCGCTTGTTAAAGTCTTGGTGCTGGCGATGGGTTTCGGTTTCCCATTGGTTGTAGTAGACCGTTTCGCCGTTCCAATCGTGATAGTCGTGATAGTAGGGGTCGTAGACGCGCGCGTGGACGGCACAGCCTGAAAACAGAATCGGAGCAGCGAGCGCTGCGGAAAGCGCCAACGTGGGGAGGTTTTTGAAGAGTTTGTGCACTGATCGTTCCCTCGTGAATCAGAGCGTGTGATGCGCCCGACCTCGGGAGTGGTTGCACCGGGAGTGCGGTTCTTGCGGGCGGAGAGCCCGTTGGCGCGGGCTATGGACGTGGGGCCGGGAGGGAAACCGCGCGGCCCCACTTGGATACTGGGCTTATTCTTCACCGTGCGCTTCGAGGTGGTGTTTGGTGGCGTGCTCGGCGGCGTGAAGAAGGTGAGCCTGGGCAAGGTGAGCGTGATGCGCGGCGGCTTCGTGGTTGCCGTCATTGTGATGCTTGGCGGCTTCATGGTGATGGCGTGCAGCGTGTTCGTGATGCTCCGCTGCCTGGGTGTGATGTTGGGCTGCCTCGCTGGACATGGGCAGACTCCTTTCGATTCGCATTGGATTGGGGAATTCGACCCGCAGAGAATTATTGGGGGACGGCGCGCAGGGGTGTGATTACAGCGGAGCGAATTGGGGATGAAATTATGAAGTGCGTGCGTGGGCGAGATGCGGACCTTTACATAAGTCGCTTGCGGACCATGTCCAGCGCTTGCTGGGTGGCCCATTCGCGGATGCGCTGGCGGTCGCCACGGAAGGTGCGATCCATTGAGTCGGTCCGTTGGCCGTCGGTGACGGCAATGTACACGAGGCCGACGGGCTTGGTAGGCGTGCCTCCGGTAGGTCCGGCGATGCCGGTAATTCCCAGTCCGATGGATGCGCCGGTGCGGCGGCGGACGCCTTCGGCGAGGGCGCGCGCCACTTCGTCTGAGACGGCTCCGTGCTGGGCGATGAGCTCGGCCCGGACACCGGCGAGTCCGATTTTGAGGTCATTAGAGTAAACAACCACCCCGCCGAGAAACGAGCGCGAGCTGCCGGGGACCGATGTGATGCGCTCGGCGATCATGCCACCGGTGCAGCTTTCGGCCACGGCGAGCGTGGATTGTCGCAGGCCGAGATAATAGAGCACGATCTGCTCGAGGGTTTCGCCGTCGGAGGAATAAAGCCAGTCTTCGAGCGGCTCCTCGAGCTTGCCGGCCAGCTCATCTACGCGCGCCTGCGCTTCTTCAAGCGTGGGCTTGGCGCACTGGAGCGTGAGTTGGATATCGCCGGCGTGGGCGAGGATGGTGGTGTGCACATCGGGAAATGTGGAGTAAATGGGCGCCAGCAGCTTGTCGGCTTGCGACTCGGCAATCATGGCCGCCTTGAGCGTGCGCGTGGCGATGGCGCGCAGCGGTACAGCCTCGCGCAGGCGCGGCAGGCACTCGGCGTCGAAGAGCGGCTTGCACTCGTGCGGAGGACCGGGGATGAGGAAGATGAGCTTGCGATAGCCGGCGAAGACCGTATCGATGAATTGCCCAGGCGCACTGCCGTTGGGGTTGGGCAGCAGGGTTGCGCCGTCAAGCACGTCGGCCTGCTTAAGATTGTTGGGTGGCATGGAGATGCGCCACGATGCAGCGCGGGCATGCAGCGCAGCAACCTGCGTGGCGTCGCGGCGCAGCGCGAGCGAGAGCGCTTCGGCCGCAGCTTCGCGGGTCAGGTCATCTTCAGTTGGACCGAGGCCGCCCATGATGATTACGATGTCGACGCGGCCGAGAGCGGTGCGGATGACGTTGACCAGGTCACGCCGCCGGTCGCCGACGATGGTTTTGAAGGCGGCGGCGATGCCGATCTGGTTAAGCTTTTCTGTAACGTATAGCGAGTTGGTATCTTGGCGATGCGGGGTAAGCATCTCAGACCCAACGGCGATGATTTCGGCTTTCATATAAAAACAGCTGTCAGCTCTTAGCTTTCAGCTATCGGACTCTCCTTGCCAAGGCGTGCGTCGCCGGGCTTCTATTGAAGATTGTAAGAGAGCAGATTGCCATCATGTCTGGAAATGAGCTAGGGCCTGTTCACACTACTGGGATGGTGGCGACGGGAGCCAGTTTTTTCGAGTTCTAGGAGAGAGGAGCGACGCATACCGGGAGTATGCTAGCGACGAACGACAACGAAATCGGAAAAACTGGCCCCGTCCCTTCGGGTTGCGGCGCAAATCCGGTCATACTTTGTTCTCGCCCTCGACGGTGGACCCGCCACAGCCTTCGGGCTCGGCCGCGTCTGACCGGGTTTTCGCTCGCAACGCCGCCATCCCAGTAGTGTGAACAGGCCCTAAGTATGCGTCATGTCGTAGTCGCGCTCAACGCGGCAGATGCGGACCTTGAAGCTCTGGTACCAGATTTCGCGGCCGCGGCGCTGGGCGACGAGGTGAGCGGAGTTCTGCTTCCAAGCGGCAATGGATTCGAGAGAGTCCCAGTAGGAGACGGTGATGCCCAGGCCCTCGCGCGCCGATTCGATGCCGAGAAAGCCGGGCTGCCGGGCGGCGAGCGCAACCATAGCTTCGGCCATGGCGGAGTAGTCATTTTCGCCCTCGGTGCGCAGCGAGGTGAAAATGACGGCGTAGTAGGGCGGTGCGGGCGTGGCGGCGATGGACATGGGGACCTCGGTGCGAGACTATTCTGGTGCCAGTTTCAGTGTGGCAGATGGCGCCCTGTGTGTATCGAATTTCGGGCAATGTTCTCGACCCAGGGCGGGCGCATCGGTCATTCTTGAAGTGGGCGAAAGTGCGGAGCGAGAGAATAGAAAAGTGAGCGGCACGAGAAAGACGCACGGAATGGATGGATCGCTGGTTGCGCCCGACTGGCCGTCGCTGACGCTGGACGAGTTGCGCCGTCTGTTCGAGAGGTTCGCGGGGCTGGCCGGGCCGATTGAAATTCTGACTGAAAGCCCACGGCCTCTTTCAGCGGCAGGCGTTGTGAAGACGGTTGCGGGACGCGTGTTTGTGAAGCGCCATGCGCGTGCGGTGCGCGATCGCGAGGGATTGCTTGAGGAGCACAGGTTCATTGAGCATCTGCGAGAGCGGGGAGCAAAGGTTCCGCGGGTGCTTGCCGATGCGGCGGATGAGACGGCGATCGAGTAGGGCGACTGGACTTACGAAGTGCACGAAGCTGCGACGGGAGTTGACTTGTACGGCGAGGCGCTGTCGTGGACGCCGTTCCGATGCGCGGAACATGCGGAGGCAGCCGGAGAAGCGATGGCGCGGATGCACATTGCGGCGGAGAGTTTCGACGCGCCGCGAAGGAAGGTGCAGCGGCTAGTGGCGAGCTTCACGATTTTTGCGGCGGTGAGCCCGGCGGCGACGATGGAAAAGTATCTTGCGGCGCGGCCTGCGCTCGCAGGTAATGCGCGGGTGTGGGCATGTGCGGCACAGGCGCTGGAACTGTTGTCGCCCTTCCATGCGCGGCTGGCGCCGCTGCTTCCGAAGCTCGCGCCGCTGTGGACGCACAACGATCTGCACGCTTCAAACTTGTTGTGGAGCGATGAGGGCCGGTTGCGGAACGACGGCGGCGCGCAATCTGGCTACGGCTCGCGCGTGACGGCGATTATCGATTTTGGGCTGGCGGACCGGACGAACGCGGTGCACGATTTGGCGCACGCGATTGAGCGCAACATTGTGGAGTGGCTGGTTCTGGTTGCTAATCCCAAGGAGCCCGATGCGGTACCAGTGCATCTCGATCATCTTGAGGCGCTGCTTTCGGGCTACGAGCGAGTACGGCCGCTTACGGCGGAAGAACGCGCGGCGCTGGCGCCGATGACAGCTCTGTGCCATGCCGAGTTCGCGCTGTCTGAGGCGGATTATTTTGCCGGCATTCTCAAGAGCGAAGAGAAGGCTGCGATGGCCTACAACGGTTGGCTGGTTGGTCATGCACGGTGGTTCCACTCGCGGGCCGGCGAACGGCTGCTTGATGCGATTGCGCAGTGGGCCGATACGCGGGCGAGAGCCTCGCGATGAACTTGTACGCGATCGGGGCCTGGACGGTCGAGCACGCCATTGAGATTGCCGGCTTTATCGCCACTCTGCTAGGCATCTGGCTTACGACGAAGCGGCTGCTCATCTGCTGGCCGGTGACGCTGCTGGCCGACTTTCTCTACCTTGTCGTCTTCTACCAGGCGCGACTTTTTTCCGATGCGCTGCTGCAGATCTTTTTTGTCGCCTTCACACTATATGGATGGTGGCATTGGTGGCGTGGCGTGCGCGAAGAGGGCGAGGTACGCGTGGCGCCGCTTGGTTTGCGCAGCGCACTGATCGCGATTGCCGCGGGCGCAGTGGGAGCGGTGTTGCTGAGTCGCTTGATGCTCTTTCTCGGCGCGCAAATGAACGTTACGATTGCCCTGCCGCATCTGGATGCGACGCTTGCCAGTTACTCTCTTGTTGCGAGCTGGTGGCAGGCGCGCAAGCAGATTGCGAACTGGTGGCTGTGGATCGTAGTGGACCTGGTATACATTGGCGAATACATCTACAAAGATCTTTGGCCGACGGCGCTTTTGTACCTGGTGCTGGTGGGGCTCGCGGTGCTGGGGTGGTGGGACTGGCGGCGGGCGGCACAAGTTCAGACAGCCTGTTGCACTACGTTGCGCAGCGGTTCGCCGTCGATGTAGCGGCGCAGTTCTTCTGCGGCGACGCGCAATGCATTGGGCGCCATCTGCGGACTCGCCGCTCCAACGTGAGGTGTGATGAGCAGGTTAGGGCAACTCCAAAGCGGGTGACCTTGAGGCAGCGGCTCGGGATCGGTGACGTCGATGGCGGCGCGGATTTTTCCGGCCCTGAGTGCATTCAACCAGCGCATCGGTATCGACCACCGGCCCGCGGGCTGCGTTCACCAGCAGCACGCCCTGGCGCATGAGCGCGAATTGCGCAGGGCCAATGAGGCCGCGGGTTTCATCGGTTGCGGGAACGATGAGGATGATGATTTCGGCATCGGGGATCAGTCGCTCAAGTTCAGCGGCCGGATGCACCTTGGGTTCGTTGCGGGCACTGCGGGCCACGCGCGTCAGCTCCACACGAAAAGGCGCGAGCATTTGCTCAATCTCTTTTCCGATTTCGCCGTAGCCGACCAGCAAAACGCGCTTACCGGCGAGTTCCTCAAGCATGACGGGAGGATGAAAAGGTGTGGCGTCGCCGGTGATAGCGGCGTAGAGGGGTGGGGCCTCGAAGCGCCGTTTCCAAACCTCCGAGCGCTGAACGTCGAGGTAGAGCGGGAAGTACTTGAGCGTGGCCAGGATTGCGGCGATGACCCACTCAGCCGTAGCCACGTTGTGCGCGCCGTGGGCGTTGCAGATTGTGACGTTCGGTCCGGCTAAGGGTGGTATCCACTCAGTGCCTGCGAGCATGGAAATGATGAGCTTCACTCCGCGTAGCCGCGGCCACGCGCGCATGGCCCGGGTGTGATAAGGGTCGGGAATCCAGACCTCGATTTCGACATCGTGGTCGAGCTTGTCGGAGATGGGAACGAGCTCGATTCCGTTGGGGAAATCGCGGAAGAAACTCGATGAGCAATTGAAGCGGGATATCCGACTCGAAGCATGAGGAAGAGCGCCCAGCGGGCGAGTCTCTTGATTGTATTCTCAAAGGTGGCAGCGATTCCATGAGCGGATTTAATCGATGCGCCTGAAGGCCCGCAAAACCCGGTCGCAGCAGCAACTGGCGGTCAAGCTGCGCATGCATCCAAATAGCGGCGAGGGATTCTTCAACTTCGAGCGGCGGCGACTGCTGACGCTTGCAGCAAAGACCACGCTGGCAGCGGCGCTGAGCTGGTGGCTGGCAACAGCTGTTTGGGGTGCGCGACGGTTACTGGGGATCGATCAGCGCGATCATCGTTCTGCAGTCGAACGTGGGCGCGACGGTGACGGCCTCGCGCGACCGCATCATAGGCACGGCGATTGGCGCAGTGGTGGGGTTTGCCTTCTCGCTGATGCAGCCACTGTGGCTGGGTTATGTGCTGGCCCTGCTGGTGGCGATGCTTGCCTGCGGACTAATGGAGTTGAAGAACAGCTCGCGGCTGGCGGGTGTCACCGTCACAATTGTGATGCTGGTGCACCACGAGGGCGCGAAGTGGAGCCTTGCGCTCGATCGTGTAATCGAGGTGCTGCTGGGCATCGTGGTGGCGCTTGCGGTTACCACGCTGGTTGTTCCCGATCGCGCGCGCATCAGGTTGCGCGACGGCCTGGCGCAGGAGTTTTTGCTGCTGGGCGCATTTTTTGAAGCGATTCTCCAGGGTTTTCGCGGGGCGCCGGCTGCGAATCTACAGTCGCTCCGCGACGATGCGCAAGCCATGCGGCAGGGCAACGATCAGCTTTTGGATGCGAGCCGCAACGAGCCTTCGAGCGCGGGCTGGCCAGAGGGACTGAACATGCTTTCGCAATTCGGCCGCTCGCTGTTTGAGGCGCTGCTTGCACTCGAACTTGCAGTAAGGGAGAGTCACGAGGATGCATATGCGCAGCGGCTTGAACCGGAACTGGGAAAACTTGCGGCCGACATCCATAGCGGATTTAATCATGTGGCGAACTGCATTCACAAATGGCGTTTCGATACACCGCCGCAGGGCTATAGCCTCGAGCAGGATATTACCGATCTTGAAGCGCGCGCGGAGGCGGTGCGCGGAACTGGATTGGGATTTTCGCAGGCGGAAATTCTGCGCGCCTATGCCGTGCAACTGCATCTGAAACAGATTGCGCGGATGTTGCGCGCCTCGCGCGTTGAAAGCAGCAGAGCGGTGGGGCAGATGCGCGAGTAGCGTCGTAAATTCGTGCTTTCCCAGGTCTCAAAATCGAGACCTGGGGCACCCCGGTTTCGTGGTTGAAGTTACGAGACCACAAGGACCCGATACGAGCCGCGAGCCGGTGCCTACGAATCCGAGAATGCATTCAATCAAACGGCGATCTGGTCGGTGTAGACGGCCATGCCGACGACGGCGTCTGCGCCAAGTGCATCGAGATCATCGATTTCCTGTTGACTGCGAATGCCGCCGGCGACGATGAGTTGGCGCGACGTGAGCTTGCGAAGGCGAGCGGCAACGGCAATGGGAAAGCCCTGCATCATCCCTTCGCCGTCGACATGCGTATAGAGAAAGGCAGCGACGTGGGGCTCGATCTGCGGAATCGCATCGTCGGGTGTCAGTTCCACTTGCGCCTTCCAGCCCTTGACGGCGATGCGGCCGTTTTTGGTGTCGATGCCGGCAACGATGCGGTGGGCGCCGATGGCGGCGGCGAGTTCGGAGGCGAATGCGGCATTGACTTTGCCCTGTTGCGAAAAGAGTGCCGAGCCGAGAATGACGCGCTGCGCACCAGCTTCGAGCACCTGTCGCGCACGGTCAATGGTGTGAATTCCACCGCCGGCTTGCACTGGCAGGCGTTTTGCGATTTGGGCGACGAGCGCTGAGTTCTCACCCTGGCGCATGGCGGCGTCGAGGTCGATGAGCTGGACGAGCGGATACTTTGAGAATTTCTCGATCCAGTATTCGAAGTCATCGAATGCCAGGCGAAGTTTTTCGCCCTGCACAAGCTGCACGATACGGCCACCCAGAAGATCGATGGAAGGAATCAGCATGGGAGCCTCACGGGGACTCCGGATTTTTCGAGTTCCCGCTTGAGCGAGCGCGAGGTGGAGATGCCGAAGTGGAAGATGCTTGCGGCAAGAGCAGCGTCGGCTTTGCCGCGCGCGAATACCTGGGCAAAGTGAGCCACGGTGCCTGCGCCG
Organism: uncultured Acidobacteriaceae bacterium; assembly: GCA_963732165.1. Lineage (GTDB taxonomy): Bacteria > Acidobacteriota > Terriglobia > Terriglobales > Acidobacteriaceae > Telmatobacter. Next base: position 23,492 of record CAVSYM010000008.1, on the reverse strand, counting down.
CCCGACGCGATGACGGGAATACTGACCGACTCCGAGACGGCAGCGGTGAGCTCGCAGTCGAATCCGGCGCGAGTGCCGTCGGCGTCCATTGAGGTGAGAAGGATTTCTCCTGCGCCGCGTTGCTCGGCCTCGCGAGCCCACTCGACGACTGTTCGACCTACAGGGCGGCGGCCTCCTTGCACGTACACTTGCGCGTGTCGAACCGGGTCGGCGGCTTTGGGATCGCGGCGCGCGTCGATGGCGACAACTACGGCCTGCGCGCCGAAGCTCGCGCCGATAGCGGTGATGAGCGAGGGATTGGCGAGCGCGGCGGAGTTGATGCTCACCTTGTCGGCGCCAGCGGTAAACACCTGCTCGGCGTCGCGTGCCGACTTGATGCCGCCACCCACGCAGAAGGGGATGAATAACTCCGCTGCAGTGCGGCGGACGGTTTCGAGCAGCGTCTGGCGGCCTTCATGCGTGGCGGTGATGTCGAGCATTACGATTTCGTCTGCGCCTTCGCGGGCATGGCGCGCGGCTTGCGTTGCGGGATCGCCGGCGTCGACGAGATCGATGAATTGAACGCCTTTGACGACGCGGCCGGCGTGAACGTCGAGGCAGGCGATGATGCGCTTGGTCAGCATGCCGCCTCCTTATCGCCAAGCGCAAGAAAGTTCTTGAGAATCTTCAGCCCCGTCGGGCCAGATTTTTCCGGGTGGAACTGGACGCCGAAGATGTTTCCGCGCTCGACGGCTGCGGCGAAAGGTTCAATGTAGTGCGTGACGGCAGCGGTGTCCTCGGTGACAGGACCTTTGAAAGAATGCGTGAAGTAAACGTACGCGCCGGGCTCGACGCCGGCGAGCAAACGCGAGCCGGGGCGCGGTTCGAGCGAGTTCCAGCCAACGTGCGGAACTTTTTGATGGCCTTCGGGGAAGCGCGTGCATTTTTCTGGAAAGACGCCGAGGCCAGGCTGCGATGGCGCTTCGGCCGATCCCGCGTAGAGCCACTGCATGCCCACGCAGATGCCGAGGAAGGGAACTCCGTGTGCTAGGCCCGAGCGAATGGCGCCAGTGAGTCCGGTTGCGTCGAGTCGCTGTGTGGCCGCGAAGTGGCCCACGCCCGGCAGTACGATGCGCTCCGCGGACTCGACCAGCGAAAGATCGCCGTCGGTCACCTGAGTCTCGGCGCCAAGATGGTGCAGCGTCTTGAGGACCGAGGTTAGGTTACCGGCTTTGTAATCGATGACTGTTACGCGCATGCGAAAGCCCCCGTGCGATTCGATCGTGCCAATTTTGCATTCCCTCAGGGGCTAAAGCCCAAATGTTTTTTGTGCTCTGTTTGGCACGACTAAAGTCGAGCCCTGATACAAAGCGGGTTGATCATTTACGCTGCTAGAGCAATCCCTTTGTTGACGGCAGCATTTTGCCTATTTGTTTGTCGCGCGAACAGGCGACGCGGAGTGCGCGCGCGAAGGCTTTGAAGATGGCTTCGATCTTGTGGTGATTGGAGCGGCCGTACATGGTTTTTACGTGGACGTTGGCGCGTGCTCCGCGAGCGAAGCCCTCGAAGAAGTCGGTCACGAGTTCGGTTTGCAGGTCGCCGACAAGGTGCTTGCGGACTTTTGTGTCGACAACAAATGCGGCTCTCCCGCTGAGATCGACGGCGGCGATGGCGAGAGTTTCGTCCATGGGCATGAGGAAGTAACCGGCGCGGAGAATGCCACGCTTATCGCCTAGCGCGCGGTCGAATGCTTCGCCGAGCGCGATACCCACGTCTTCAACGGTGTGGTGCTGATCGACGTCAAGATCGCCTTTGCAGGCGAGGTCGAGGTCGAATGCACCGTGGCGCGTAAAGAGTTCAAGCATGTGGTCGAAGAAGCGGATGCCCGTTGAGACCGTGTATAAGCCCTGGCCCTCGATGGTGAGCGTGAGGTCGATCTGCGTCTCGGCGGTATGGCGGACGACGGTGGAGGTGCGCAGCTTTTTGTCCTCGCCATCCCTGGTCTCAAAATCGAGACCAGGGGCACCCGGCTTCTTAGATTTCTTTGCAGTGGTCATTGGGCTTCTTCTCCCGAGCGCAGCGTGGCCATCGTGGTATTGAGAGCGACGGCGGCGTGCTGCATTTGCTCGCGCGTACCGACGGTGATGCGAACGCGGCCGTCGCAGCCGGGGTCGCTGGAGCGGTCGCGCACAAGAACGCCGGCATTGCGCATCAGACGGACAAACTCGGCGTGTTTGGCTCCGATATCTACAAGAACAAAATTGGCGCGGCTGGGCCAGCGTCGAACATTGGCGGCATCGACTGCGGCTTCGAAGTCAGTGCGGGCCGCGAGCACTTCACTTGCATACCAGTCGAGATACGCGGTGTCATTGAGAGCGGGTGGCAGGCAGGCGAGCGCGACGGAGTTGACGCTGTAGGGCGAGAGGACGCGGCGAATCCAGCGCATGAGCTCGACTGGACCGGCGAGGAGGCCGAGACGAAGGCCGGCGAGGCCATAGGCTTTTGAGAAGGTTCGCGCGACGATGAGATTGGGGACGGTGCCAACGAGGTCTATTACGGTTTCGCCGTGAAAATGATAGTAAGCCTCGTCAACGAGGAGCACCGCGTGCGGTGCGCGTTGCGCGAGCTGGAGCAGTTGCGCGCGTGAGGCAGCAGAGCCTGACGGGCTGTTGGGGTTTGCGATGGCGATCACTTTTGTCTGCGGAGTGATGGCCGCGAGGAGGCGCTCGAAGGGGAACGCGAGATCGTCTGCGGCTTGCACTGGGACCGCGCACGCATCGGTTGCCGAGGCGTAGACCTCGTACATGGTGTAGGTAGGGACAGGGAGCAGAAGCTGGTCGCCGGCTTCGAGAAATGCCTCGAAGAGTACGTGGATGGCTTCATCCACACCGTTGGTGAGCGCGACTTGCTGTGGCTTGAGGCCGAGATGCGCCGCAGCTATTGCTTCGACTGGTTCGCGCTCGGGGTATCGAGTGAGGGAGCCTGCGGAGATTTGCATCAGCGTCTCGCGCACTTTGGGCGAGCACTCAAAAGTATTTTCATTGAAGTCGAGGCGAAGGGCGTCGCGGCAGCCGAGAGGAGGGTGATACTCCTTCATGGCCTGGACGCGGGCGCGGGGCGCCACCTGCGGTGGGGCGGGCGTTTCTCTTTGTTCAGCCACGTCGGCTCCCTTTCGCGAGGCGTGTGCGGATGGCTTGGGCGTGGGCGGTGAGGCCTTCGGCTTCCGCGAGCAGCGCAGCCATTGGTCCCAGCGCGGCGACGCCGGCGCGCGAGTACTGCTGCACGGTGATGAGCTTGACGAAGTCGTTGACGCTGAGACCACCGCGCACGCGCGCCATGGCGCCGGTGGGCAGCGTGTGGTTGGGTCCGCTGATGTAGTCGCCCATGGGCTGCGCCGACCAGCGGCCCACGAAGACCGAGCCGGCGTTTTCAACCCATTTGAGGTCGCGGGCGGAGTCAACGGTCAGATGCTCGGGAGCGATGCGATTGGTGAGCGCGCGGGCTTCGTCCGCGCAGGTTGCGACGATGACAAGACCGTTGCGGCTGAGCGACTCACGAGCTACGGGATTGGCGCGGCTGCGCAGCTTTGTCTCGGCGATAACTTCGCGGGCGAGATCGTTGCGCGTGGTGATGAAGATGGCGAGAGCTTCTGGATCGTGTTCGGCCTGGGCGACGAGGTCGGAAGCGATATCCGCCGCTCGGCCGCGATCGCTGGTGACGACGATCTCAGTGGGGCCGGCGAGCATGTCGATTGCGCAATCAAAGGCGACGAGCTTTTTGGCTGCGGTGACGTAGAGGTTGCCGGGGCCGACGATTTTATCGACTCGGGGAATGGACGCGGTACCGTAGGCGAGGGCCGCAATCGCATGAGCACCGCCGAGTCGATAGAACTCGGTGATGCCGAGATGATGCGCTGCGGCGAGGGTTTCGAGCGCGGGCTTGGGCGAGACGACTGCAATGCGCGCGACACCCGCTACCTGCGCGGGGATGGCGGTCATCAGCAAGGTTGAAGGGAGGGGGTGACGGCCGCTGGGGACGTAGCAGCCAACGGCGGCGAGCGGGCGAACGAGCTGCCCGGTTGTAAGGCCGTCGATGGTTGAGGCGCTGAACGATTCGGGCAATTGGTACTGGGCGAATTCGCGAATTTGCGCGGCGGCGGTGGTGATGGCATCGCGCAGCGCGGGGTTAAGTGCATTCCACGCGGCCGACATTTCTTCTGCTGTAACGCGCAGAGCCGAGGGGCCGGCCAAGCCGTCGAACTGGGCGGCAAAGCGGAAGAGTGCGCGGTCTCCGCTTTTGCGCACGGCGGCAACGATGCGCTCGACGGCCGGTGTGACTTTGTGGAGCGATTCGCCGCCGCGGGTTTCGAGCGCGGAGATGATTACCCATGCATTCTGCGCGCCGCGACCTTTGGTTCGGATTAGTTTCATTTGGCGTCCTGAAATTCTGATCCTCGATGAGAAATGCGGTACGGGGCTGGGGACCCGTACGACAACCGATCTACCACCCCAACGAATACAAATCATTCGTTGGGAACCTCGTACTGGAGTCCGGCGTTACTTCTACAGCACAACTTTGTTGAGCGGGTATTCGACTATGCCTGCGCCGCCTGCGGCTTTCAGGCGCGGAATTACGTCGCGGGCCACGCTTTCTTCCACGATGGTATTTACCGCGACCCACTCCGAATTACTGAGTTGCGAGATGGTAGGCGAATTCAACGCGGGCAACACGGACAGTACTGCATCGAGGTCGGCGCGCTTGACGTTGAGCATGAGGCCCACCTGCGATTGCGCGTCGATGGCGCCGCGCAACATGGTGGCAATCTGGTCGATCTTCTGTTTCTTCCAATTGTTTGCCAGCGTGGCTTTGCTCGCAATCAGGTGAGTCTCGCTCTCCATCACGGTGTCGATGATTTTGAGGTGATTTGCCTTGAGCGAGCTGCCCGTCTCGGTGACTTCCACAATTGCGTCGGCGAGCATGGGTGGCTTGACTTCGGTTGCGCCCCAACTGAACTCGACTTTGACGTCTACGCCTTTCGACGCGAAGTAGCGCTTGCTGGTTTCGACGAGCTCGGTGGCGATGATTTTACCTTCGAGGTCTTCGGCCTTCTCATAGCTACTCGATTCGGGCACGGCGAGCACCCAGCGCACCTTGCGGCGGCTCTGCTTGGCGTAGGTGAGGGTGGTTACGCTCTCGACATCGAGGCCGCTCTCGACGACCCAGTCGATGCCGGTGAGTCCGGCGTCGAGTACGCCGTGATCGACGTAGCGCGCCATCTCCTGCGCGCGGATGAGCATGCACTCGATCTCTTTGTCGTCGATGGAAGGGAAGTAGGAACGGCCGTCGGCGTAGATGTTCCAGCCGGCGCGTTTGAAGAGGGCGATGGTTGCATCCTGCAGGCTGCCTTTGGGAATGCCGAGACGAAGTTTGTCAGCCACGCGCCGCCTCCTTACCGATCTCGATGGGCCGCGTAAAGCAGCTTACGGCGCCTTCGTGACAGACCAGGCCGTCGCCTTCAACCTCGACGCGAAAGAGCAGCGTGTCGTTGTCGCAGTCGGTCGAGATGGTGACGATTTTGAGGCGATTGCCGCTGGTTTCGCCCTTCATCCACAACTTTTGGCGAGTGCGGCTCCAGAAAGTGACGAAGCCGGTTTCGAGGGTTTTCGAGTAACTCAAGGGATTGAGAAATCCCAACATGAGGACCTCGCCGGTCTTCGCGTCCTGCACGATTCCTGGCACGAGGCCCTCCATTTTTTCAAAATCAATGCGTTCCACGCTTTTTCCTTTTGAGTTGAATTTTGCCCACTAAAAAACCCGCCTGCGTTGGTCGCCGGCGGGCTGGGTGTTTCTTTTTCGAGATCTCTCTGGCCGATTCAGTTCAGGCCATGGCAGTCCGCCGGCATGGGGGTCCCATGAAGATGGTGGTGACCGTGATGGCGGTGGCTCTGCATCTGTTTACAACTTAAGGTAAATCCGCGAAGGTGTCAAATGGATCAGGAGGCGGTGAGAATGCTGTTGACGAGTTCGGCATTTTCCTTGATCTCATCTTTACCCCTGGGGAACATGCCTACGTACACACCATCTTGCGGCTTGATGCTGGAGAACGCGGTCCGGAAGGCTTGTGCGACGCCGTCGCCGTCGATGCGTCCCGCGGCCAGAATCTTGAAGGCGAAGCAGGTCTTCGAGGTTTGGCGCATGACTTTGTACATGCGCGCGGGATCGCTCTGCATGTAGATGTCATGGGGCATTTCCATGATTTCGCCGTTGAGGGCCTGCTTCCACTCAGCCTCAGTGCGGGTGCGGTTGTAGACGCAACCGGAGTAGAAGTCGATGTCCCAACCCTGCTCCTCGACCAGCTCGATGACCTCGGGCTTGTGGGTGCCAACGCCGACCAGCACGCCCAGATCGCGGGCGCGTTTGCACCAATCGCGTTCGGCGGCCATGGTTCCGGTCTGGAAGGCCTTGTCGATCTCTTCGCCGCGCCTTTGCAGGGCGAGCGGCTTGAATTTCTGTACCAAGAAAGCCGCGTCGTCGCGCGCCATGACTTGAATGATGAGGTGCATGTTGCCGCCCTCGGACTGGAACCGCTCCCAGTCGCTCTGGGCGCGGTCAACGTGAACGTAATTGAAGGCGTTGATGCCGTAACTGCTGGCCCGATGGAGAACCTCGCAGACGCGTTCGGGTGTGTACCACTCGCGCATGGAGCCGCTGAAATTGTTGTTGTAGTGGCTGAACCCGTACATGGGGTTGACGCCGAGAACCAGGCGGCCGATTTCGGCATTGCCGAACTTCATCTTTGGGACCTGGACGGGAGCCGCTGTGGCTGGCGATGCGGGGGCTTGGGGCGCTGGAGTTGAGGCGGCCGGCTGGGCAGCCAGGGAGGTTGCTGCTGTGCCCACGATGCCGATGGTGAGAGCGGCGCTGGACTGTAAAAACTCACGGCGGGTATTCGACATGGTGAGGCCTTCTTTCCATAACAGTCGCGGCGGCAATCTTCGGCGCGCGGCTTACGTGACGGATGGATGATGCTAGCATTCGCTCGGCTGAGGTCTGAGTGATGGTGAACACATGCGCTTGCTGGCAGTACTCGAACAAGTGGAGAATGGATCGGTGCATACAGGATGGCGAATTACGGCATTGGCGGCTGCGATGCTGGCGGTATGCCTGGCTGGAATGGCACAGAATCAAGATCGTGACACCAATGGCGCGCCGAAAACATCGACGCGTGCTCCGGCACCGGAGGCGCGGATCGACCTCAACCATTCGAGTGTGGATGAGTTGATGAAGGCGCCGGGCATGACGCATACCTGGGCGGCGCGGATTGTGAAGTACCGTCCCTACCGGACCAAGCAGGACCTGGTTGAGTACGGCGTCGTCAGCAGCGAAGTGTACGAGCGCATCAAAGATTACGTGATTGCTCATCGGGATGAGCGGTAGTTGAACTGGGCAGCGGGTTAGCAGGTTAGCGTCCCTGGCGCGACGTTAGCGAGTTAGCGTGCGCAGCGCGCACGTTGACTGCGCGCCACCTCGGCGACAAAATCAAGAACTTGCGAGGGCAGGGCGCCCATTCTCCTGCCTGGTTGAGACGGGTTAGATGAGACTCGTTCTATCGCGCCAGGCGACAAGAACAAAGACGTCGTTGCCACAGGGTCCCCAGGGTGGGGTACTCATTCTTTGGCGGCGCTACTTCGCGCCAGACACCGCGGGCTTGTTCAATTTGGCGTATTCGGCGTGGGCCTCTTTGAGAACAGGCAGATCCAGGTCGGCGTCCTTCCACGCGGCGAAGAAGTGTTCATACTCGGCACGGCTTTCGGGAATTTTGTTCTGGCGCGACCAGGCGCGCGCCATGCCGAGGTGAGCGAGGGAATAGAGCGGCGAAAGTGAATCGACGCCCGGATTGGAGAGGATTTTGTGGTATTCGGTGAGGGCCATGTCGGGGCGATTGGCCGCTATCCAAGCTTCGGCGCGCTCGCTGGGCACCGTGTAACTGGCCATCTCGAAGGGGACGGTGGGCTCGAGGGCGGCAATGGCCTCGAGGGCGTTACCGCGGGCCAGCGCAAGCCGGGCGCGCACCTCAGGCAGATCGACGTTGGCCATGAGCGTTCCTGGGTGGCTGTCAGGACCGTGCGCCGCGATGAATTTGTCGGCGGCAGCAAGATCCCCGAGCTGGGCCTGAACCATGGCGAGATCGGGCGAATCTTGATCGGCGTTCCGGGTAATGGCGAGCGTTATGCGCGCGGCCGCGGGCAGGCCGACGCTCATCTCCGCGGAGGCCTGGTAAATGAGGATGTCGCTGGCTGCCTCTTCGAGATTCTCGCGCTGGGCCGCTTCCCAGGAACTGTGAAAGAGCTGTTCGGCGAGGTGCTGTTTGCCCGCGCCCTCGGCGGACACGCCTTCGAGGAAGGGGAAGTACCAGCCGTACCAACCGCTGTTGTGGGCGGCAGCCCAATGCGCCTCTTGCGCGAGGGCGTTCGCGTCGTGGCTCATGGCCGCGATCTCGTAGAGTGAGGCGTGCAGGCCCGATGAGTCGATGTGGCGTTGGACGGCCTGCTGGCCGACGGACCGGGCCTCGTCGAAGCGATTGGCGCGCATGAGAGCGCGGGCCAGGACGCTATAGTTTATGGCGCGACTGGGCTCGAGCTTGATGGCCTGCTGGCCAGAGGCAATGGCCGGTCCATACTGGCCGATCTGCGTGTAATCGTTGGCGAGGTCGATCCACGGCACCCAGTCGTTGGGGTAAGTCTCGGTCCATTGCCGATAGGTGTTGATGCCCTGCTCCATGTCCTGCTCGCCCTCGGAGTAGTAGTGGGCTTCGAGGATCAGTTTTTCTTTGGCGCTCACCTGGCCGCTCAGGTCGAAGGCCTTTTTGTAAAACTGCGAAGCAAGATAGGGCTCGCTCAGGTTGTAGTACTCGTTGGCCATGGCGCCATAGGCCATGGCGAAATTCTGGTCGAGTTCCACGGCGCGCTGGTAAAAGGGAATCACCTCGGTTTCGCTCTTGCCCTGCGCGTCCATTGACTGGCCGATGGAGTAGGAACGCAGCGCATCAAGCGAGGCGGTGGTGGCCTGCATGATGGGCACCTGGTAGTTCTCCATGAAGCGCGGCGTTTCACCCAGTCCGCGGCGCACCTTGTCGGCCACGGTGTCGAGGGCGGCAAGCACGCGTTCCTTGGCGCCGGCCTGAGCTTTTGCGCCGGCAATCTGGCTGCCATTGCTGCAATCGGTGGCTTCAACGGTAAGCAGGTATTCGCGCCCGAGAGGCAGGATGGAACCGGTAAGCATAACCTGCCGGTTGGAGCGCTCGCAGATCTCGCGGGCCACCTCGGGCGTGATCGCAGATCCCTGCCCCCGGCCCATGAGCTTGAGCGAGTTGGCCGCTTCGCGTTCGCTCATCACGTCAATGTAGGGCGACTGTTCGAGATCGATTTCGAGCGCCTGCTTGAGGGTGTGGTCGAAAGTAGCGTCTCCAGTGGAATTCTGGAAGTCGGCCACGATGACTTTGCGCAGTTGCGGGGGGTGGGTGACGTACTTCCACGTTGCATATCCCCAGTAGCCGGTCAGAGCGGCGGCGGAGAGCACAACTGCCGCTGCGGTGACCTTGACCCAGAGCGGAACGCCATAAACTGCCAGGCGAAGCGCGGATGCGGCCTGATCGGCGGGCTGGGCTTCGCCTGCGGCCGCTTCGCCAGAGCTATCGGAGGGCGAGGGCTTTGCCGGCGCGTCGCCTGAGGTTACTTCAGCGGTGAACTGGTAGCCGCGTCCGGGAATGGTAACGATGAATCCCGAACGGTCGCCGAGCGCTTTGCGTAACAGGGAGATGTGCTGGGTGAGATTGTTTTCTTCGACAAACGACTCAGGCCATGCGGTCTTGAGCAATTCCTCTTTCGGGACCACTCGGCCGGGGTTCTCAACGAGGTAGGAAAGGACCTCAAATGTTTTGGGCAGCAGCGATACCAGCTGCCCGTTACGCAGCAGGGTGCGCCGGGACCGGCTCAATTCGAATTCATCGAATCGATAGGCGTCATGGATAGCAGGGGGCATTGCGCCTTCGCTTATAACCTATGATTTTTGGGACCCGATGTCAGGACAAAGCCGTTCTGAAGGTGTTTCAGCAGGCAGGGGGCAGTGTGCCGCAAAATTATAGAGTTGCCACGCCCCGCAATACTTCTGAAACCAATGACAATACCATCAATGATGACCGGAGTTCACCCGGAGTGCAAGAGAGAAAGGGCAAGTAGCAAGTATCTGAGGGTGCGACGCGCGGGCGCCGGGAAAAGCAGGCGGCCCTCGAAAATCCCGCTTGAAACGCATACAATTCTGAGTGGCCATGGGAAAGAACAACGACAAGACGTTTGAAGTAGCGTGCCCCGACTGCGGGGCGATGCTGAAGGTCGATGCCGCTACGGGACTGGTGGTGTCGCACACTTCCGCACCGCGCAAGCGGATGTTTGAGGACCTGGAGACCGCGGCCAAGGCCATGCGGGAGCGGGATGAGCGCGCCGAATCGATCTTCCGGCAGAGCGTCGATGCGGAGAAAAATAAGGACGATTTGCTGGAAAAGAAGTTTGCCGAGGCATTGCGCAAGGCCAAGGACGCGCCCGACGTGAAGCCATTGCGCGAGTTCGATCTGGACTAGGATTCGCAGATTGGGCGCTTGTGGCCCATTTGCCGCATCGCGATGAAAAGCAATTGCAGTGCGGTGGAAAAGCTGCGCGAGCCGTCTGAAATGAGTGATACTCTATTGACCGTTCCGGGTAGAATATTTGCGCTCGGCGCGCGGGAACGAAAGGAAAAAGAATGACGGTTGTTCAGCTCTCGCAATCTATAGACGATCCCGAACTGGCCCCGGTGACGAACGAAGGCGTCGATTGGGGGAAGGACTGGCTGCTCTACTCGGCGGCGGGAACGCTGGTGGCGGGCGGGTTGCTGCTGGTGACGGGCAATCGCAAGGCCGGGCTGGCGGTATCTGCCGCCGGAGCCGCGCTGGCGATGCTTGATCAGCAGGAGACCGTGCAGGCGTGCTGGGATGCACTGCCCGGGTACATTACCGAGATCCAGGAGATTCTTACACGCGTACAGAGCACGGTCGAGGAGATCGCTGCTCAGGGCGCCAAGCTGCGCACGATGCTGGGGAAGTAGCAAACGGCAGCATCAGTGCCTTGTCATCCTGAACGAAGTGAAGGATCCGCGGTTGCTTTTAGGGCGCCCGCCGTTCTTCGCCTCATTCCAATCCCAATTGCTTTCGCCCAGCTTCGCTGATGCGATGGGGTGTCCACTTCGGCTCCCACACCAGATTCAACTCCACCTTTGAGATGTCTTGGATGCCCGCAAGGCGGTTGTGTACCTGCTCGATGATCAGGCCGCTCGCAGGGCAGTGCGGAGTGGTGAGCGACATGGTGACCTTGACCCACTGGCGCGGCCACGACGGCGTCGAGTCGGGATCGGGGCCGGTTTCGATGCCGTAGATGAGGCCCAGATCGACGAGGTTAAGCTTGACCTCGGGATCGAAGCAGTCGCGGAGGGCGGTGAGGATTTGGTCTTCAGTCAACAAAACAGCTCTCAGCTTTCAGCCTTCAGCTCTCAGCTTAAGCTGCGGCAGGTCTAGAGGGTGCGCTCGCCGAAGGCCTCGGCTACGCCTGGATACCAAGCCAGACAGCCGTAGATCAGTAAGTCGAGGACCAAGACGCAAACGAGCACCTTGACCTCCAAATTATCCAAGAAAACGCCCCCGCCAAAGAGGAGGCCATTGAAGGAGACCGAGCCGATCATCCAGCAGTTAATGATGGCGGCGATAAGCAGCTCGCGCGCCCAGCGCTGCATCCGCCAGAGGCCCCATCCGATTGCAAGCGAATAAATGGCTGCTGCTGGCAGGAAGAGGACGAACAAGTCACGGAAGAGCGCATTGCTGTCGATTTTTCCCGGCCCAGGTAACGTTGAAAAGACTCTCCACTTTTCGAAAAGAAAGAGAAGATACGCCGCCTTGAAAAGCTGAAACCCAGCGACAAGGGTGACGGCGAACGGTCGCGTCGCTCGGATTGATTGGGCGTGTTCCATTGCATTCGACCCGGCAAAAGCTGAAGGCTGACAGCTGACAGCTGACAGCTGAAAGCTGCTTTTCAGTTCTTCCGCTCGACCAGGTAGCGAGCCACGGATTTGAGGCCCTCGGCCCGCTCGCCATAGGGCTCCAAAGCAGCGAAGGCTTCGTCGATGAGCTGCCGGGCGTCGCGGCGGCTCTGTTCGATGCCATAGACGGCCGGCCAGGTGGCTTTTTCAGTGGCCTGATCCTTGCCTGCAGTCTTGCCCAGGTGCGCTGAGTCGACAGTCATGTCGAGCACGTCGTCGACGATCTGGAAGGCCAAGCCGGCTTTGCGGCCGAAGCGATCGAGGCGGGCAACATCGTCGTCGTTGGCGCCGGCGAAGACTCCGCCTGCAACCACGCTGACGCGAATGAGCGCGCCGGTCTTGGCGCGATGAATGGCTTCGACCAGCTCGGGCGTGGGCTTGAGGTGTTCGCTTTCGAGGTCGAGCACCTGGCCGCTGATCATGCCCTCAACAGTGCCGACGGCGTTGGCCACGAGGCCGATTATCTTGACCGTTGCGGCGGGCGGGCATACGAGGCCTGAGAGCACTTCAAAGGCACGGGTCTGCAAGGCGTCGCCGGCGAGAATGGCGATGGCTTCACCAAAAACGACGTGGCAGGTGGGCTTGCCGCGGCGCAGGTCGTCATTATCGAGGGCGGGCAGGTCGTCGTGGATGAGCGAGTAGGTATGCAGCATCTCGATGGCCGCGCCAAGATTTTCGATGCCGCGGGGCAGCGATCCGGCAATGGTGACGGCGGCCTGGTACACGAGCAGCGGGCGCAGGCGCTTGCCGCCCGCAAAGGTGGAGTGGCGCATGGCGCCGTGAATGGAAGCAGGGACGGTATCGACGCTCGGAATAAGTTCCTCAAGCGCGCGATCGGTTAGCTCAACGCCTTGCTGCCGCAGAGATTGTACGTCGACTGGCATCATCTTTAATTTTAGACGAATGCGCAGCGGGTTCAGTGGGCGCAGGGTAGGGTTTGAAATATGCATTGAACGAAAATAATCGCCAACAAGCTCGGAGATGGGAGAGATTGAATGCTTTTGATTGTCGGTACAGTGAGGCTTCCTGCGGGTCTGATGGACGCTGCGCGGCCAAGTATGGCTTCAATGATCGAGGCCAGCAGAGCGGAGGAAGGATGCCTCGAGTATTCCTATGCTGAGGATGTTCTTGATCGCGGCCTGATTCATGTAAAGGAACGCTGGATCGATCGTGAGGCGCTCGACAAACATTTCAAGTCGGCTCACATAGCGGCATGGCGCGCTGCGTGGCCGGCCATCGGCATCGGGGAACGAAATTTGCGCCTGTATGAAGTTGGCGAGTCTCAGCCGATTTGACATGGTGGCGGAATATCGCGGAAGAGCCTGGAGATCAGCGTTGCAGCCGGTCTCCCACCCCAACAAATACGAATCAATCGTTGCGGACTCCGGCCAGGAGGCCGGCGGTACGACCGCGCTGGAGCGCGGCGCTACTGCTGGCGGCGTTCGAACCACGCAAGCAGTGCGGCGAGCGCGATTGAAATGACGCTGACCACGCGGCCGAGGATGACGTCGGGTGTGGTGGTCCAGTCAAGGCTGAGGTTGATGGGGCCGCGCTGAACGGGAATCGCGATCAAGCCGTCGGGGCGGGTATGAAGTGCGTTGGCGCGGTCGTTGGTTAGAGTTTGGCCGTTGAATTCGGCAAGCCACGCGGGAAAAGCGAGCAGGCGAAGCACGAGGTATCCGGATTGAGGTGCATTGCCGGTGAGGCGGAGGTGTTCGGGGTTGCGCGATCCCGGGCCAGATGCTTTGCCGGTAAAAGAAAATCTCGCCGTGCAGGAGCCTTGGTCCGCAGCCCAGATCGGGTTGGCGGAGGGGTCGTCGGGATCGGGCTTGCCGAGGTCGGTGTCAGGATAGGAAACGAGACAGGCGTCGGGCAAGCCGCGGGCGATATTGGTGATGTCGGAGCTGGGAGGCGAGTACTCAAACATGCCATCGAACCCCGCGCCCTGGTGATACGACACGAGCATTGCGGGCACTGCGTCTTCAGGGTGGCAGGGCTGGAAGTAATCGTGGTTGGCGTAGACGAGGACGGCGATGAAGCCGAGCGCGCAGAGGGCAGTAACTGCGATGCGAAGACGGCGGGCGGCCGGCCAGATTGCGGCGACGAAGAAGATGGCCATGGGTGCTTCGACCGCTTCGAGCCAGCGCCAGGGGTATTGAAGGAAGGGCATCTCAGGCAGCGCATTCCACACGAAGCGCGAGATAGGGAAGGAAAGAAACGCCACTTCGAAGGGGATGGCGGCGAGAGGAATCCACCAGCGGAATGAGCCGGTTGGCGAGGGCAGTGTGCCGCGACGCCACGCGACGATGAGCGCGGCAATTGCGACGGCGAGCATGGAGACGGCAATCCACGAGGCCTGGTGATTGATGGCGTCGTGCAGCGCAAGCGCGGGATTGGCGTTGTGGACGAAGAGCCAGTTGTTTTCGAAGTTGTAGCCGGGGTCTTGCGTGGCCTGCTTCACGTCGACCCAGTTGCGCTCGAGCGCGGCAGGGAGCCAGTAGAATGCGGCGAGACCTAGGCCGAGCGCGCCTCCGATAGTGGCGCGAAGAATTGGAGCCCAACTTTTGTTTGCGATGGCGGCGATGAGTGCGAGAGAGGCGAGCAGATATGCGGCGATGACACCGAGAGGGAGATTTGAGAGCCAGGCGCCTGCGAGGGCGATGGCTAAGGGGATAGTGGAGCGGTTGAAGGCGGAACGCATGAGGGATGGTGGGGCGTCGATAGTTGGTTGGGCATCGCTCCCCGGTCCCCAAGTGCGAGGGACCGGGGGCGCCCCGATCCTTAATTCATACAGCATCAAAAGCGGGAGCCAGAAGCCGCCGGCGAATTCGGGGAAGGCGGTGCGCTCGTAACCGGTGAAGAGCGCGTAGCCGGAGTAGATGGCTACGCAGCCGGCGAGGGTGGATTGCGCGTCGCCGAGCGCGAGACGGGCGAGGGCGCGCGTGGCGAGGCCGGTGGCGGCGTAGATAAGCCAGGTGAGGACGATCGGCACCGCGCCCCACGGCAGAAATGTTGCCAGGGCTGCGCCGAGTATCCAGGTGAACGGCGGGTAGTAGACGAAGCGCGGCTCACCGGCGCCGTAGTTGGGGCTGGGCGCCCAGTGCGGATAGACGATTCCATGACGCCACGCGTTGAGGCAGTCGAACCAGGAGACGAGGTGGACGTCGAAGTCGTGGCCGCAGGATGCTCCGCGAAAGAGCTCAGGAACGATGGCGACGAAGGCGGCGAAGAGGATGACCAGCGGGCCAACGAGGCGCTTGAGATTCCCCCTCCCGGGCTCCCAATTGCGAGGGACCCAGGACAGCCGGATACTTTTATTCTCATCTTCCATTTCTGCCGCTTACGTTTCCCATCTGTTCCCTGTTCCCTGTTCCCTGTTCCCTGACCCCTGCCCCTGCCTTTACGGTTCCAGCCGCAAGGTGTGCCTGGTCTGCACTGCGACCGCGCCCGAAGTAAATGGCAGCGCGAAGGTGGTTCCGTTGTACCAGTCGCTCCACTGGTCGCGGAAGTACGGGCTGAGCGGGTTGCCGCTTTCGCCGAGCACAATGTTCTCGGTTGACCCGTCGATGTTGCTCCAGTCCATAGTGAAGCGCTGTGATGGCGCAACGTCTGAGCCGATCTGCTTCACAGTGTCGACGTCGCCGCTTATTGGCTGCCGGCCGGTGCCGGCCTTGTTGCCAAGGAAGGGCAGGAAGTGCGAGAGCGGGTGCTCGATGTCAATCGTGTGCCAGCTACCGTAGGTCCACCGCGAGAGGTCGCCGGGCGCGTGGCCGTCAGTGATGGCCTTGCGCACTGCAGCCGTGAGCAGTGCGTCCCAGCTTTTGTAGTTCGATGGCAGCCACTCGGGTTTGGCGTGCATCACGATTTCTTCGAGGGCAAAGTTGCGCTCCTCCCAGTGATAGTCGTACATGGTTTTGCCGAGCTTGGGCTCCAGAATCATAGGCCAGATTACTTCGCGCGCCCGGGTGACAATGGAGGCGGCCGCTGAGTCGACGGTGAGGCGGCCATCCCAGGTGCGCATCAGGTCGGCGGCCTGGCGCATTCGCGGATCGCCGTTGCCATCGGAGCCGGAGGTGTGGTCGATGGCGTAGGCAAAGCGCTGGCCAAACTCCTGGTCCACCTCGCTGTAGATGTCGGTTTGCGTGTCCAGCATGTCTTTGGGCGTGAGGTGGTCGCGGCCGTTAAGCAGTTTGTAGATGCGCTCGATGCGGTATGGATCGATCCACTCGTCGCTGATTTGGTTCGGCGATTGATCGGTGGTGACGCGCGAATTGGCAGTGGCCAGAAAGCCGGAAGGAGGATCGAAGGCATTCGGCATCTGGTCGAAGGGGATGTAGCCCTGCCACTCATGCGTGGTGTCGGCGATGGGCACGTTTACCAGGCCGGCGGGACGCATGGGCAGTTGGCCGATGGCGTGGTAGGCGATATGGCCCTGATCGTCACTGTAGACGAGATTCTGCGCGGGGAAAGGCCACTGCGCGAGCGCAGCAGAAAAGTCGGTCCAGCTTGCTGCGGTGTTCATGGCATAGAGCGGGACTGAATTGAGTGCGGGGTCGTAGATGGTCCACTTGAGCGCGATGGGCGGATCGCCGGGCGCGAGCAGACGATTCATAAGCGGACCGTGAGCGGTGGATTGCACATCGAGCGTCACATCTTTGCTGAAGCGCACGTGAATGGTTTCATGATCGACTGCGAGCGGGTGCCATTGGCCGTCGATACCCTGGTAGTTGTTGTGGCCGTCGAGCTTTTCGATGTAGAGGTCCTGAACGTCGGCCATGAGCGCGGTGAATCCCCATGCCACGTGGTCGTTGTGGCCGGCCACCACGAAGGGCACGCCGGGGAGGGTGACTCCGGTGGCGTGATAGCCGGGCGCGCGCAGATCGGCCATGTACCAGATGTTGGGGACCGACGGGGCAAGGTGCATATCGTTTGCGAGAAGCGGCTTGCCGCTGGCGGTGTGGCTGCCGGCGATGACCCAGTTGTTGGAGCCGTAGGCGCAACCGTCGCAGGTGGGCAGGCCGAGGAGTTCAAGAAGAGACGTGACGGTAGTCGCTTGAGGTCCCTCCCAGGTCTCAGATTTGGTACCTCGCTGGCCCGCAAAAGACTCATTTGAAGAGCATGCCGTGTCAGGGCATGAGTTAACAGGCTGCGGAAAAACTTGCATTGGGGAGCTTTGTAACAAGGGCACGGCTTTAGCCGGGCCGATAAGCTTGGCAATATGAGTCGGGGCTTTACAGGTTGCGGAAAAACTCGCCCGTGCACATTCGAAGGAGGCTTTGTAACAAGGGCACGGCTTTAGCCGGGCCAATAAAGCCTTCAAAATGATTGGGGCTTTAGCCCCTGCTGGAGACGCGCCCGCTGTCACCATCGACTCGTCGTCATCGCCGGTGGGCTGCTGCAGTTCGGGATGGGGAGCGCTCAGATCCACGTCAACCCCTGTGGGTGGATGGTCGCGCCACGAGCCGACCGGGTAAAGGTCTGACTCTAGCTGCGGGTTGTTGAGTTTGGCTGCGACATGCATGCGGCCGTACTTGGCCCAGGCGTGGGTGTCGAGTTCTTCAACCATCATTAAGATCACGCTGGCAGAGTCGACAACTGTCCAGGGGCGGGGCTGGTAGTGGAGGAGGCGGAACTCGATGGGCAGAGTGTTGTTGCGCTCGCATTGGGCAATGTAGAGATTGACGCCGCGAGCATAGTCTTCCATGCGGCGACGGTCGTCGGGACTCATGTGCGCCGCAAGGCGCTCGGCCACCGGGCCGATGAGCAGCAGGCGCTGGGTCTCGTCGTGCTTGACGAGCGATGGGCCCATGATCTCGGCCAGTTCGCCAAGAGAGTTGCGGCGGAACGCGTCCATCTGCCATAGGCGATCCTGTGCCGTAATGTAACCCTGCGCGAAGAAAAGGTCGTCTTGAGTAGCGGCGTCGATGTGAGGCACGCCGTGGGCGTCGCGGCTCACGGTGACGGGCGCGGAGAGCCCCGGGAGATGCATGTCGCCGTCAAGCGCGGGCAGGGCTGCGACGGTGGCTGAGCGCAACCAGAATAGGAAGCCAACGAAGGCCAGAACCAGAACCGCCGCGAGGCTGGCGACGGAAATAGCAACGATGCGAAGCCAGCGTGGCAAGCGGTTGGGGTGGGGCTGAAATGCGCTGTCAAAGGTGGGCATCGGACACAATCAGGATACTGCGGTGTCCTGAGCTGAATGGTCACAGCATGGAACTGTTGTCATCCTGAGCCCGATTGGCGCTCTTCAGCGCCAATCGGTGTCGAAGGATCTGCCCTAAAGATTCGGACCGTGGAACGCAAAATCAACGACTTGCAGACAGCCCGAATCTTTATGGTTTTGGGTGTCGCAGCGCGACATGTATGACTGCAGTTGTTTTTCGAATCCCGAACCAGCGTGAACTTGTCCCGCTTCCGGCAACGACGAAGCCACGAGGCAAATCGCGGCCGTAAGCGGCTTCCACGTTACTGGCTCTCCTTCGCTGGTCCTGGCCCAGGGTTTGCGCGCGTAAGGCTCGCGTGCGCCGTGTAGTTGCGAACCAAGTAGTAGGTCTCGACCTTTGTCTCGCTCGCCTTCCACTCCATCTCGTGCGTTTTCGCCGGGCACGGCGGTGGACTATGCAAGTGGTCGTGTAGACCGGCGGCGAGTTCGAATGGTGCGACGACGGCTGCGCTTGCGATCCAGATCGCAATTTGCGGCGGAGCCAGGATCGCAAGGAGCACTTTGTCGCCAGGTCGCATGGCATTTTGCTTGCGGATCTGCGGCGACTCAGTTGTTAGCTTTAATTGCGGACCATCGATCGAGAAAAACATAGAATCGCCTATTTCGAACGAGCCATTGTTGGCGTCATTGCAGGGTTTGTTGGGTCTGGAAGGCTGTGCGGAAACGATCTTTCGATAAACTGCAGTTCCAGCGGGAATGACGATTGCGCCGTCAGCGACCAAATCGTCGGCGACCACGTAGCGAACATTGTCACCTTTATGAACAGTTGCCGAACTGACGTCCTGGTCGAGCTTGAGATGGATGTCTGTGCCTTTCAGAAGCCGCACAGTTGTTGATGTCGCGGCGGTCTGCTGGGCGACGAGCAGCGGCGCAAGGCAAATGCAAAGAGCGGATTGGAAAAATTTACGGATCATTGCGCGCTCCGGAACAAAAAATGATGTTTGGGCTGAGATGACGTGAGCTGGGTGGCGTTCGCATTACGCCGGTAGACGAGCTTGCCGGGAATGAGAATGCTGATGGGAAAAGAAACGACTGCTCCGACGAGCGCGCCGGCGGCTCCGAAGGCGACTCCGGAGACGATGCGTGGAGTGCCGTTGAAGCTGGAGCTAGGGCCGGAGACTCCAGCGATGAAGCCTGCCGCGGTCAGGCTCCAGAACACGATTCGCTGGTTGCGGCGCTGCTGGTTCAGGCGGACCTGTTCCACTTCGTTGCGCGAGAAGCGGTACTCGGCTCCATTGACGCGGCTCAGGTAGGGGTCGCAGATGAGCGTCGTGTCGATGGCGCCGGAGAAGAGACAATGCTCCGATCGGCCGGTCGTGGTTTTCACCACAATCTCTTCGTCGTGCCCGAGACCGGCGACGTTATTCCAGTCGGAGCTGCTTGAATCGGCGGGCTGCGGGCTGTCGGGCAGCGTCTGCGCGGTCAATGCGCCGGATAAGCAACTTACAGTGATGAGTGTGAGGCAAAGGCGTTTCATACCTGCCATCGTAGGCAGGAACGGAAAGCGTGGGACGCCGCATTAGGACAGTTTGCGAGGTGTCACAAGGTGCAGCGGAATTAGCCCGCTGATTAAGACAGCGAAATCTACCGCTTTTTTTGCAGGTAATTATGGCCTTCCCGCGCACAATCTTAAGTAGGAAAGATTGCGCCACAGACATGAAAAATATCGCCATCTTCGACATCGGCAAGGCTGCAACCCGCACCGATGCAAAAACAACAAAAACCCGCTGTGCAACTGTCTAACTGTGCTCCCAATGAAATCAACAGCCTGGTGACATCCCCTCCACGCTGCCGGCTGTCTGACTGTGCGCCGGCTCCCTTACCTCGGGGCGCCTGTTAACGCCGCTTCGACTTGTCGTAGATGTTTGAACGCCGATTCGCCGAGCAGAGTGAAGATGAGCGGGTGGCAGCCTTTGGGCAGCTCTGCTGCGGTTGCGGCATCGCAGACTACGCCGATCGTTGCTTCGAGTCCGCGCTTCCAGCCGGGGCGCGCGGCGTCGCGAACCAGCAGGCCCTCGGGCGGCAGGCCGGCAGCGATGAGCATGGTGCGGGCGATGCGCTGAAAGTCGGCCCAGCGCGAGGCGATGCCGACCAGCTCTTTGGAGTGCTCGGGCAGATAGCGCGCCAGATGCGACTGTAGCTCGGGCGCGACCGGATGGATCTCGAGAACGGTGAGCTCGGTTCCGGCGGGGAGCAGGCGGCGCACATTCGCGGCTTTGCTGGGCAGGACGCAGGGCAGAGAGCGGTCCAAAATATCGTGGTTGGCGAGTTCGGTGTTGGCGCAGTCGTCGGGCGAGCAGCCGGTGACGGGCAATGCGAGCTGGGGCTCCATTTCGAAGAGGACAAGGCGGCGCAGCTCGGGGTCGGGCTCAAGGAGCAGCCAGCGCGCGGGCGGCTCGAAGCTGAGCCAGCGGCGCAGGCGGGTGCGCAGCAGCGATTCAGAGACGCCGATGCGCCGCGCCTTGGCGGCCATCTCGGCGATGAGCTGATCGAGCGCGAACTCGGGAGTAAGTGCGGCGGTCGGGCGCGCGCTGCGAACGAATACGCCGCTGCCATGCCGGAACTCGACCCAGCCCTCGCTTTCGAGTTGGCGGTACGCGGCGCTGGCGGTGTTGGAGTGGATCTGGAAGCGGCGGGCGAGCTCTCGTGTGCTGGGCAGGCGATTGCCGGGCGGCACTTCGCGGGCGAGAATGGCGAGAACGATCTGCGTGGTCAACTGCTCGCGCAGCGAGACCTCGCCGGTGTGGTTGAGCCAGAGACGCATGGTGGAACTTCAGTGAAAAGGATACGCCTGCGGGGAAAGAAGGGTGGCAAGAAGCTGGCCGAGGGCGCTCGAACTACTTGAGGGCCTTCTTGGTGTTGGTGAAGACCTTACCGATTGCGGTGGCTTCTTTGTGCGCGCCAACGGTGATAGCGGCGGCCACGAGCGACACGAGAAGGGCGACTTCGACCAGGTCCTGGCCCTCTTCGCCATACAACAGGGTGAAGAGCTTTACATGGATGTTCACCAAGAGCTTTTTCAACGGGCACCTCCGGCAATCATTCCTACGCAATCAGTTTAGGATTTGCTTACTCGAAGTACCATCGCCTAAAGGTGGCGACTTGGTAAACGAAAGTTGAAGCCGAGCCGTAACTAACTCGTTAAGCTGGCTGTGGTGTTAGCGAATGGGGCCGCACAGGGATTTGGGGTGCATCTACGAATCCGGCGAAGTCGGGCGAGAACGGCGGAGGGGCAGCGCACCACCGAGGAGCGCTGCCGACCTGGCTTCAGAATGCGGGGAAGCTGTCGGAGATTTACGGTTGAACGGGTTTGAAAACGGTGAAGGTTCGAGGACGATGAACTGTTCCTAGGCAAGGGTGGTACTGATATGGCTGAATACGGTGTTGACCGCCGTAGCAACCGCCCTGGTGCCGCTAACGGCAGTGAGAGCAATCAGGGCAACCAGAAGCGAATATTCGACCAGATCCTGGCCGTCTTCGCGGTCGAGTAGCTGTTGGATGCGGGCATAGAGACTTAGAAAGAGATTGTTCACTTGATTCTCCGGCTTTTGGAGTTGAGTACGTAAACGATACTATTGTGAATTACTAGTTAAGAAAATTACCCAATCGTGTCAACGAAGGCGGATTCGGGTTAGTTACCCATTAGTTATCTATTAACCACTCCTAAACCGGGAGAGCTCGGAGAGGGTTGAGATGGAGATAACCGTATATAGCTGCATATAAATCAGTTGATATCGACCGAATCCGAGCAGGTAGGCGAGTCCGGACAAAAATCCCCGCCTGGGGGGATGTTTACTTAAATGCAACGGGCGGCAAGCGGCCTATGGGACTTTCCGGTGAGGCGTGAACGTCTTGCGGACGCACCTGATCCTGATCCGATCTATCGATAGCGGCGGGTGGCTTTGACCACCATGGAGAAGACGCCCGACTCATCGCGGGCTACAACCAGGGAGACGTGGCGATTGATGGCTACTTCGGCCTGGAGTAATTGCTGGCCGGTGGTGTTGACGTCGGTGGCGTAGGTGAGGGTGACGCTGCGCCCGAGCTGTTCCTGCACGGTGATACGCGAGGTGGAGTTGCCGAAGGGGCCGAGGTAGTTGGGGTCAACCTTGACCGAGCCCGCGCCAAAAAGTTTCTGGATGCGGTTGCTGACGGTAGCGTTCAGGGCTCCTCCGAGGAGGGCGTCGGTGCTCTCGCTGGAGACGGCCTGTTCCTGCTGCTGGGTGTAGAGGCGTTCCTGGTTTGAAGTGTGACCGAGGGCGAGCAGCGAGACCACGTCGGCCTCCGGCATAGGCGGGTCGCTGCGATAGGTGACAGCGAGGCGGCCGGGCGGTCCGAGCAGGCCGAGAGTGATGTCGTAGTCCTCGATGTGAGCGGTTGCGGTGAGGTCGATCACGGGCTCAATGCGAACCGGGTTGGTGAAAGTGATGGCGCCGCGCTGAAGCTCGTAGCGGGTTCCGGCGATCATGGCGCTGCCCTGGGTGATGTTGACGCGGCCGAGCAGGGATGGCGAGGCGATGGTGCCGCGGACGCGCAGATCGACATCGCCGGCCAGCTTGGCGAAGGCGTTCTGGAAGTTGAGCTGCGGAGAAGAGACGATATGGACATCGAGGCGAACGTGGTTGGACGGGGCGTCGGGCGAAGTAACGGCCGGGACTGAATTGGCCTGTTGTCGAGCGCTGCAATGTCGAGTCCGCGTTGGCGGTGAAGCGCGTAATGAGCACGTTGCCGAGAGCGCATGATTGACTGTGAGCCCTCGAGCCGCAATGTGGCTCGGCCAGGGAGCTTACGCCCTCAGGATAGCGGATGCGGATCTCTTGCCGGTGACTGTGAGGTTTGCGTAGATGCCGCGCTGATAGGCGAGCGTAACCACCGACGCTGAACAGGCCGCAGCCGCTCATTGCGGTAAGCGAGCGCACTTCCACCGGTTTTGATTGAACTCAAGCGTGCCATGGACCTGGCTCAGCCCGTTGGGCACGTCCTCGAGGGAGAGCGAAGCGTTTTGGAGGTCGATCCGACCGTGCAGGCCCGGGCGATGGAGCGGCCCTGAGCTTCGATCTGAAATGTGGTTGTGCCGCTGGCGGTCAGGTCCGGATCGAGGGTTTCACCAGTTTGAGGTTGAACGAGCCGCTGGCAGCGAGATCGAGCTGGCGCGTGCCTTGAAGGT
>CAVSYM010000007.1:0-205658 GCA_963732165.1 uncultured Acidobacteriaceae bacterium | reverse complement strand
CATCAAACGTCTCCGGTTTCCCTTTTCCGCGCCGCTTCCGGTTCCGAGCCGCGAACGGCCCGAACTCGAAAAGCCGCGTTTTGTCGGGATGCAGTTCCAAGTTGAACTTCCGAAACCGCCCGGTGAGTTCCGCCAGAAACTGCTTGGCATCCGCCTCGTTCTGGAATCCAACCACGATGTCGTCCGCGTAACGCACGACGATTACATCGCCGTGAGCCTGCTTCTGACGCCATGCCTGAGCCCACAGATCGAACGCGTAATGGAGGTAGATGTTCGCCAGCAACGGCGATGCACTGCCGCCCTGGGGAGTCCCTTCCTCCTTGCGTGTTCGTATCCCATCCTCCAGCACGCCCGCGTTCAACCATTTCTGGATGAGCCGCACAACGCGCCGGTCCGCAATGCGATGCTCGATGAACTTCACAAGCCACTCGTGCGAAATCGCATCGAAGAAGCCGCGTATGTCCAGATCGAGCACCCAGTTCACCTTCTTCGTCAGCAGTCCCGTATAGAGCGCATCCAGCGCGTTGTGCTGGCTTCGCTTGGGACGGAACCCGTACGAAAATCCAAGGAAGTCCGTTTCGTAGATAGCATTCATCACCTCGACCGCCGCGCGCTGGACGATCTTATCCTCCAGAGCAGTAACTCCGAGCGGTCGCAACCGCCCGTCGGCCTTGGGGATGTACACCCTACGCACCGGCATGGCCCGGTACGCTCCCTGCTTCAGCCTATGGGAAAGGTCCTGGAGGTTGCTCTCAAGGTCCTCGCCGTAGTGCCGCCACGTCTCGCCGTCCACGCCGGGCGCGGCTTCTCTCTTCAAGCAGAGATAGGCCGTGCGCAACGCTTCCGGGGCGTAGATGTGGTGAAAAAGCGCGGTGAACCGCATCTCCTTATCCTTGCTTGCTGCCTGACGTATCCGCTCCAGCGCACTGGGCGCGTCTGTCCGGCTCTGAGTCCGGGGCGCGTTTTGCTGTTGCGGATTTCCCTTGGTCAGACCCCTTCCCTCTATCCCCTCCGCCATCGGTTGCCCGATATTGTTCGAGGACTTCACTGGTGTCGGGTCGGAGGAGGCGCCGCTTGCGCGCTGGCCTCCGTCCGCCGCCCAAACCGTGCATGCAGTTTTCCCGCACACGGCTTTCACGAAGACTCAACGAGCCGAGGACGCAAGAGAAGGAATCAATCCGATCAGATTTACCAGCCCAAACTCGCCGTAGAGCACCGACTCCGGCAGTTGCTTCCAACCACAGTTGCGCCAGCGCTTGAATCGATGCGACCAGATGCGTCGCACGATCCATCGGTCAAGTTGGTTGAAGAGCTTTCGGACGTGGGCACGCTTGTAGTACTCGCCCCAACCTCGCAAGAGCGGGTTCAGCGCTTCGATCAGCTGCTCGGTCGCCAGAGGCACGCGCCGCTTCGTGCGCTGCCGCACCTCATCCTTGAAACGCCGGATCGATTTGTCGCGCGGGTAGGCATACAGCCCACCCGAGCGCACCCGACTACGGATCTTAGCCGCAGGAAGATAGAGCCTCTTCCCACGCTTGATCTTGTAGCCGAGGAACTCGAAGCCGTATCGGACATGAACGATCCGCGTCTTCTGCGGATGCAGTTCCACGCCCAGTTGTTTCAGGATGCGGCCAGCAGCATCGATGGCTGCTCGCGCCTCTGCCGCGGACTTGCAGGTGACCACCCAGTCATCCGCATACCTCGTCAGCTGATATCCCTTGTGCCGCATCTCCCGATCAAACGGCGTCAGGAGGATGTTGCTGAGCAAGGGTGAAGCTACCCCGCCTTGAGGAGTCCCGCGCTCGGTCGGAAAGAGTCGCCCTTTCCCATAGCTTCCCGCCTTGAGCATTGCCTCGATGAGGCGCAGCACTCGGCCGTCGGCTATCTGCTGGGCCACCAGCGTCAGAAGTTTCTCGTGATCCACCGACCCAAAGAAGTCCTTCAGGTCCGCATCCACGATCCACTCGCTGCCGCTGTCGATCTCCTTCCATACTTTGCGCAGGGCATCCTTCGTCGATCGCCCTTGCCGGTATCCGTAGTTGGCTTCATCGAATACCGGCTCGAAGATCGGCTGCAGCCGATTGAGCAGCGCTTGCTGGCATACCCGATCATAGATCGTCGGAATGCCGAGCCCGCGATACTCTCCCGGTTTGCCCAGCTTTGGGATTTGCACCTGCCTCACGGGCTGCGGTTGATAGAGCCCCTCCTTCAGTTCGCTTTGTAACCGGTCCAGGTTCTCGTCCAGTTGCTCTGCGAAATCTTCCAGAGTTTGTCCATCGACTCCTCCGCTGCCCCGGTTGGCTTTCACTCTTCTCCCAGGCCATCTCCAGGTTCTTCCGCTTGTATACCTTGTCGATTAATGAATGGACCTTCTTTGCTCCTGCCGGGTTGATCCAGTCCACCAGTCTCCTCGGTCGCGGATGTACGGGTTTTTCACTCATGGAACTGATCCTCCTCCCCGCCCTTACTCACTGGTCTTCTCTCTCTTCCCAGCCATCTTCGTCGGCCGCCTTCCCCGGCCCATTTCTGTCGCCGGTTGCCCGGTCACATGGCTTTCACCATGCTTCTGGTACTTTTCAGCCGTCCGACTACTGACAGCGCATCGCTCGCCATTTCGCTCGCGCTTATAGGTCCGCTTACTCCGGTGCCACCCGGAGACCCTGCCAGTCCTCCTGAGGTCACGCACTGTTCTTCCGTACCGTGCCGTCCGCAAACACCTTGGTGCGGTGGGTGAATGAGAACGCCTTCGCCTCCATAGTGCAGGCTCGACCTTGCCCCACCTTTGGCCGACCGGTTCATCGGCGGGGCAGCCCCCATCGATTACGGCCCGGTACTTCTCCTCATGCCCTTCGGATTCCACCTCACGATGGACACCCTGCCCTCCGCAGTGCCAAACTCGCTCTGCGGCCAGCGAGTCATTACTCCCGCTTTCGGATATGGCGCCCCTCATCTGAGCGCCAGAGGGACTTCAACCCTCCTGAACAATGCGCTGCTCAGCGCACACTATGGGCCTGTCCGACTTCCCGCGTTCGTTCATCATCGGCGTACGTCCTCAGACTTCCCAATGCGTCCCAGGGCATCATCCGCTCTGGGAGAACGCGGGACCTCCCGGTTCCCGTGCGAGATGTTTCGATACGTGCTCGGGGTCTCTGACCGCGCGGGACTCGAATGCGCCTCGCGATGGCGGCGCATCCGATATTGCCTTCCGCCGCTCCTTAGAGCGTCGGCGTCCCGAAGGAGTAGTTTTTCGCGGCTGAATACCCGGCCCGCACCTTCCCCTGTCAACGCTTCACAGCCGCCCTCACGAGCGACTCCGCATGACTCGGAGCCAGTGTGGTTCGCTAAACCTTCACTGTATGAAACTTTCATTCACTACACCTCGCCGGTTTGACCGGCGCACAAGGAGCCGAGCATGATGATTATAGGATGTGATTTTCATCCGCAGTTTCAGCAGATCGCCTTTATCGACCAGGAAACGGGCGAGTATGGCGAGCGCCGCTTGAGTCATCCGCAAGAAGCGGAGCGGTTTTACCGGGAACTAGCCGGCAGGCCGGTTCGGATTGGCGCCGAGGCCACGGGGAACTTTCGCTGGTTTCGGCACCTTATGGAGGAACTGGGTTACGAGTTTTTGCTGGGCGATGCAACGGCGATCCGGGCCGCCTGCCCTCGCAAGCAGAAGACGGACAAGCGGGACGCCAGGCACATTTTGACCATGCTGGTGGAGGATCGGTTTCCGGTTGTCTGGCAGCCTTCGGTGGAGAACGACCATGTGCGGCAGCTGCTGCTCCATCGCTGTCGCATGGTGCGGATGCGCACCCGGATCAAGAACCAGTTGGACTCGATGGCCAAGAACGAGGGGCTGTTGAGTTCCAGGGTGTGGTCGCCCAAGCGCCGCGGCGAGATTGAGGGGCTGCCGTTGCCAGGCTGGTACGCATATCGGCGAGCGGATCTGCTGAGTTTGCTGGACCAGTTAGACGAGCGCATCAAGCCGTTGGACAAGGCGGTGAGTGAGGCGGCGGAAGACAACCAGGAGGCACGTCTGCTGATGACGCATCCGGGAGTGGGGCCGATTGTTTCTCTGGCCTATGTGCTGACCATCGGGGACTGGAGACGGTTTCCGCGGGGCAAGCAGGTGGGAAGCTATCTGGGCCTGATCCCGGTGGAGGAGTCCAGCGGCAACAGCCGGCGCCTGGGCCAGGTAAGCAAGCAGGGCAGCTCGCTGGTGCGCTGGCTGCTGGTGGAGGCAGCCACCACGGCGCAAAGGTACGATGCGAGCTGGCACCGGCAGTATGTACGGCTGTCGATGACCAAGCATCATGGGGTGGCCAAGGTGGCCATCGCGCACAAACTGGCGGTTCGGTTGTATTGGATGTTGCGCTCCGGCGACGACTACAGCAAGGTGAGGGAGCGCGGTTCGCATGCGGGGCAGTCCGTGTAGCGCCGTGGCCTTTAGGGCCGAGAGGTTGATTGGACGCCCCGTCTCTCTCGATCTTTGAGAGAGTTTGAAAAAGTAATCATGGAGTGGTACCGAACCGAATACATGGCTGATGGAACCAATTGGGTTGCCATCGAAAAATGATTCATTCAACGTGACGGGCTTGGGTCGTGGATGCAAACGAAAGACGGTTTTCAATTATGGGTCGAATCTCAGAAAGAACCTGAGATTCAACCCAAAGCCAATTGTGAAGGCCAGGATTTGAGTGTCAAGGGTCGAGATGAACGCCAAACAACGGCGCCCTTGACACTCAAATCCTCGCCACGGGAGATCCCTGCGATGTTTTGCGAAAAACACACGAAAAAAGAGTATTGACAAAGCCGACGCTGTCATACACGGCGCTACTTGACCACGGCCTCAACGCCCTTCCCGTCGTCGGCGACCGTGAAAACGAAACCGTGGGCCTCCCGCGAGAGCTGAACCGGCTTCGAGTTGACCAGGACAGTTCCCTTCTGTGGCGACCAGCCGTAGACCTCGGCGCGAATATCCTTCCACCACGCGGGATACGAGCCTTGGTGCGCGCCGATCGTCAGCCGCAGACCGCCTTTCGTTACCTGGCAGCTGAAGCTCATGCGCAGGTAGGCTCCCTGGCGGAAGTTGTAGGTCTTGCCGTCGTCCTGGTAGAGCTCGCCCGCGCATTTGTCGCCAGTATAGATGCGCAGGGTGAGCGGCCCATTGGGCGTGTCGGAGGTGCTCTCGACGAGCGGCTCCATGGGCAGGATGGCGCCGGCTCGCACGTAAACCGGAAGATCGGCCAGCGTCGGTGTAACGCTGGTGGAATAGTTGACCGTGCGATCGGGCGCGCCGGGACTTGGCGGGTCAGGCGGCGGCAACTTGACCGGCTCACCGCTCCAGAAGTCATACCATCGAGGAGTCGGAAACTCGACCGGGTATGCGTCGGGTTCTTCTGGATACGGCGAGGGCGCGACGAGCAAATCTGGGCCGAGCATGAACTCGGTTGCACCGTTGTCAAGGTCGATGGGGTGGCCATCGGCCGCGGCATTAGGAAACTCAAGAAACAGTGGACGAACCAGCGGCAGGCCGGTGCGCGATGCCTCATCGGCCAGAGTGTAGAAGTAAGGCAGCAGTTCGTAGCGGGTCTCGATGTAGTGCCGGCGAATGGCTTCCTGCGCGGGACCTCCAGTCCATGGCTCCTGATCGGCCGTGCCCTTCTCAGTGTGGTCGCGGTCGATAGGCTGAAAGGCTCCAACCTCGATCCAGCGGGTGAGCAGATCCATCGAGGGCGAGCCGGCGTAGCCGCCTACATCGGCGCCGCTGAACGCGAACCCACTCAGACCCAGGTTCTCAATCATGGGAGTGGTCATGCGCAGATGGTTCCACGTGCTCGAGTTGTCGCCGGTCCAGGTGGCAGCGTAGCGCTGGCCGCCGGCGTAGGTGGCGCGGGTGAGGACGAAGGGTCGCGAGTTGGGGTCGATCGCCAGCAAGCCGTCGAACGTGGCGCGCGAGTTTTCCATCCCGTAGACGTTGTGAATCTCGGCGTGGGTCGCGGTGCGTGAAACAAAGCCGGGCTCGTCGATGCGGTGAATTACGTTTACGGGCATGGTGGAAGTCGGCGTGTCGAATACCGAAGGCTCGTTCATGTCATTCCAGAATCCGTCGGCGCCGTCGCGTTTGAATTCGCGGTAGAGTGTGCCCCACCAGGCGCGGGTTTGCTGGCGCGTGAAGTCGGGAAAGAGGCTGGGGCCCGGCCACACGTTGCCGGAGTAAACGGTGCCATTGGGATTCTTGACGAAGTTGTCGCCGGCGACACCCGTGTCGTAGGGCGGATAAGTGGGCTCAGGGTAGTTGGCGATGTGCAGGTCGGTGATCATCACCGCATGAAAGTCCTCTGCCTTGAGCTTGGCCATCAGCCCTTTCAGATCGGGAAACGTCGCGTGATTCACCGTGAAGGGGCGGTTGTGATCCTGGTAATCGATATCGAGATAGATGGCATCGGCCGGGATGCGATCGGCGCGAAGACGTTTGGCGATCTCGAGCACGCGCGACTGCGACTCGTAGCTGTAGCGTGACTGCTGGAATCCGAGCGACCAGAGAGGCGGAAGCGGCGGCTTGCCCGTAAGCCAGGCGTAATTCTCAACTACCTGTTTTGGCGAGGGTCCGTAAAAGATGTAGTAGTCAATCGGCCCGTTAAGGCTGCCAAAAGAGTAGGCGTTGGGCAATTCCTTGCCGAAGTCAAAGCTGGAGCGCCAGGTGTTGTCGAGCAGCACGCCGGCGGCGCGGCCGGCGCGAAACGTCATGAAATACGGAATCGCCTTGTAAAGCGGATCAGTCGACTCCTGGAAGCGGTAAGCGTCTGTGTTCCAGAGCGTGAAGGCCTGGTTGCGGCGGTCGAGTGGGCCGGTCTTGTCGCCGAGGCCGAAGTAGTGCTCGTCGAGCGGCATCGATTTCGAAATGCGGAACTCGTCGCCGTCGAAGCGCACCGGGCGCGCATCCTGGCTGATGATATTGGCGTCGGAATCGCGGACTGTGAGCTCGAGCGTGGCGGGGTCGATCGCGACCGTGAGCGCGGAGGTTTGAAAGCCTGCGTTGCCCATGCCGCTAGCCGGAGTAACCGCGACCGACGCGTGGCGGGCCTCGGCCAGGACGGCCCATGACGCATCCTCAGGAGGGTTTTCCCCGCGCCAGACGCGGACGCGCAGCACATCGTTGCGCAGAGCCGTTACTTGTTCATGCAAACCGCCCGCGCGGACTTCAACGCCATTGGGAAGCGGCGAAATCGCAGAGGCCTCTGCCGCGGGCTGTTGCGCCCGCATTGCAACCACCAGGAAAATGACCGTAAAAAGAGCGGAAAAAAGGCGAATTAGGCGCATGATGACTCCCGTAATCGATTCGGTACGTACGCTGCATATGCGGGATGAACCTTGGCGATGGCGCCGCTAAGGGGTAGAGACCTGTGACGCGACGGCTTCAACGGGAGACAGATCGGGATCTTCGACCCGCTTGAATCCGTTCGCCTCGCGCTGCTGCTTGATGAGCTTCATCCGGTTGAGAGCTTCGGTGGCGTCTTTGGTATCGCCGAGCTGCCGGTAGAGGCGGGCAAGCAAATATTGAATGGATCCGTCGACGTCGCTCGATTCGCCGAGCTTTAACTGCTTAATTGCCTCTTTGGGCTTGCCGGTCTCGGCGTAGGCCTTTCCGATGAGTGCGTGGATGCGCGGAATCATCTGCGGTTTGGCCTTGAGGCTCCTGAAAAGATACGGCTCGGCGGCGGCGTAATCGCGCTGATTTTCGAAAGCCTCACCCATGATGAGGTTCAGCTCAGGATCGTCGGGCGATTGCTCAAGTGCCTTGCCGGCAACTTCCATTGCACTTTTGGGATTGTGGTTGCTGAGGTAGGCCGAGGCAAGTCCAAGCATTGCCGCCGGATCGTTGGGTTTGATGGCGAGCGCCTTTTCACACTCGGCCTGCGCGTCGTCGAACCGCTCGAGCTGCTGATAGATGTCGGCGAGCAGCACGTGGCTCCGCGCCGAATCGGGATCAAGCAGCTGGAAGCGAGCAAGAGATTGGAAGGCGAGGCGCTCGTTTGCCCGAATCGACCAGTAAAGCGCTTCGAGCGAATGCGGTTCGAGAGTGCGGAGTTCGGTTGCAGCGGCGGATGCGGCGCGGTTGTCCCCGGTGAAATATGCGCAGGCAGCCATCAGGCGAAACTGCGCGGCGTTGAGCGGTTTGGGCCCAGCGACTCAAGCTTCATCTCACAGAATCCGAACTGCCCCGCCGCGTAATATTCGTCTACGGTGCGAGCCGGCGTGACTTGAGGCGATGCGGCAGGGAGCTCGACGGGCGAA
The DNA here is from genome assembly GCA_963732165.1 of uncultured Acidobacteriaceae bacterium. Lineage (GTDB taxonomy): Bacteria > Acidobacteriota > Terriglobia > Terriglobales > Acidobacteriaceae > Telmatobacter. The sequence continues at coordinate 197,357 of CAVSYM010000007.1, read as the reverse complement.
ACATCGAGTGTTGCGACGCCCGATTGGTTGAAGGCGGCAAGCATGGCGTCACGCGCGGCCGTGGGCAATTCGGTGGTGTCAGCGGCCGCAATCTGGTTGACAAAGGTTGTCGACTCCGGCTGTGGCATGCCTTCGAGAAGCGCTGAAGCATTGGCTGACAGGTAACCGTGATCGCGGTTCCAAAGCTCGCTCAACGTCTGAAATGCCCGATCGTTGTCACCCTTGTCAATCGCGAGCCTGGCCTCGCCAAGCATCGCAAGCGCGCAGCCAGGATGAATCGAACGTTCGGAAGCAAATGCATCGGATGCACCCTGCGCGTTATGCTCGCGGATCATGGCAAATCCCAGTTCCGATCGGATGCATGGCGGCTGAGGCAGCGTGCCAAGCAAGGATTTGTAAAGAGTGATTGCCTCGCCAAATCGCGACTGCTTTTCGAGCGACTCGGCGTAGAGATCGCCGGAGAAAGGCGATGTCCTGGCTTCCTCCGACATGGTTCGCGCGTCGACCTCGACCTGGTCGAGACGGGCAATGCCCACAGTAAACCAGGCGGGGCCGAGCTTTGGATCGAGAGCTATGGCCCGCTCCAGTTCCTGCGCGGCGGCGGTGAAGCGGCCGGCAGAAACGTAAGCGCGGCCGAGCGCAAGCGGAGCCTGCGGATCGGTCTTGTTCATCTTCTCGGCGCGGATGAGAAATGGAATCGCTTTCATTGGCTGCCCTGAATGTGCGTAGTCGACTCCAAGAAACAGATTGGGTACGTAGAGCGAAGGATTGCGGCGATTGGCCTCTCCAAAACTGCGAATGGCCGCCGAGGTATCACCGGTTTCATGCTGCATCAGACCTAGATTGGCCCACAGCTCAGGAGTCTCGGGACTCATCTCGACTGCCTTCCTGTAGTCCTCGGCAGCTCGGCGGTAATCGCCCGATGCCTGAGCCTGCTGAGCCTGGGCGACGAACTCGGCGAGCACCTGCTCGTCGACCTGGATGGGCTTTGCGGCCAGCGCCTGCTGGCCGAATCCAATTGCGGATTCAGCCAGCAAGGCGAATAGCAGCAATCTGAGGAGACCGTTCACGTTGTGCGTTACCAGTAGAATTTTCCCGCCCATTGCACATTTCTGGGCGCGAAGGTTTGAGTGATGGTTCCCATGCTGCTTGAGCAGCCTGAGCCTCCATTGGGATCGCAGCCTTGCCACGCGCTGGCGCCTGCGCCCGGCGAGTAGAAGCTGGGATGGTTGAAGCTGTTGAATGTCTCGAAGCGGAACTGGGCTCTCATGCGATCGGCGAACTTCCAGTTCTTTTCAAGAGCGGTGTCCCAGTCCTGGTAATGCGGACCGCGGACGTTGGAGAAGAAGCGAGGAACGTTGCCGAAGCTGCCGTAAGGCGCGAAGGCGAAGGCCCCGGTGTTGAACCACTCGTGTGGGGTGGGGTGAGAGAGTTTCGGATTGGCGATCAAATCAGGCCTTGGATTGCCACCCCAAGTCGGCTGGTCGTTGCCAAAGACGCCGATCGGGATTCCCTGCTTGAAGGTTGCAATGCCGGAGATCTCCCACCCGCCGACGACAGCGTCAGCCGCGCGGCCCATGCTGGAGCCGAACTGCTTGCCGCGACCGACCGGTAGTTGATAGGTGTAGCTGGCCACCAGCGCCTGCGGAATGTCGCCCGCGTCAACGCTCTTGTCGGCTGCCAGGTTGTAGTTGTTTTCAGGCGTCACTCCCCAGTTGGTGGGGCCGTTGTACGACCAGCCGTTGTTGCCTTCAACGTTGTCGAGGAACTTGGAGTAGGTGTACGACACCAGCGCCGTGAGCCCCTTGCTGAAGCGATGGTTGTAATTGACCTGCAGCGCGTTGTAGAGCGATTGGCCGACAGGCGCGTTTAGCTGGCTTACTGCGCCGTTGCAGTATTGCGGATAGGGCGAGAGCAATGCTGCCTGGGGCACTGATGCAGAATCGAGGCTGTAGCCGGAGCAGCTACTCACTGCGATTTTTCCTCCGGCCGACAGGTTGGTCAAAGCCGTGCCAAGGGGATTGGCCACCAGCGCGCTCAACGCTGCCGAGCCCGTAGTCAGATACTGCGGATTGAGCTGATTGGAATTGTAGTTGCCGATCATGCGCACACCGCGGTTGCCGATGTAGTTGATATCGAGCTGGTCGCTATGGGTAAGGGCGTACTGAATACCCAGCACCCACTGCTCGACGTATGGCGAAGGACGGCTGCGGAAGACGCCGCCGACTCCGTTGCCGAGCTGTTGATATTCGCCGTTGGCGTTGCCGGTGATCTGTGCGTAATTGCCGCCCCAGGGGTTGCTGGTGCTGATATTGGGGTTGGGAGTGATGCCGCCATCAAGGCTGGCGCTCGCATAAGTCGCGGCGGAGAATCCATCCTGGTCGGCAGCACCTGAGCTGGTGACCGCCTCCGGGAAGAAGATTCCATAACCGCCGTGGATCACCGCTCTGTCGATTGCTTGATACGAGAAGCCGAACCGCGGAGCGATATTCGTCCAGTTGGGGTTATAGACGTAACGGTTGCCGGGGCCCAGGAACTGAAGCGCGCCCATAATCGGCTGGTTGACTGCATAGCTGATCGGGTTCAGAACGTTGGGATTGAAGATGGACCCGGCGTTGTGTCGGTACGTGTAAGGAGTCTGGATTTCGTACCGGAGCCCAAGATTGAATGTAAGGCTCTTGGTCGGTCTCCAGTCGTCCTGGAGGTACTGACCGAAGAGGTGGTTCGACTCGAGCGGCGAGTCGGTATAGCCGGCTGTAGTGTTGGGATCGATGACGCCGAGAAGCATCTCGGCCACGCCGTTGCCGCTGGCGACGCCCGACCCGCTCAGCGGATTGGGGCCGGAAGTATAGGTGCCGGTAAATTGGAGTTCGTCCTGGTAGTACGGATGCTGGCCGAAGATCTGCTCAACGCCCGTCCAGCCGAAGTTGAGCGTGTGCTGGCCGACAAGCTTCACAAAGTCGGCCGAAACGGTGCCGATGGGTCCATGATTGGTAACCGCCTGCTGATCATTGGTTCCGGGACCAAGCGGCGACTCGCCGCCTACGTTGACCTCAGGGAACAACGGATCGTTGGCTTTGAGGTAGGACGGAAGCCCGATTGTAGTGGGATCGAAACCGAACGACTGATTGTCAGAGGTTTCGTGCCACATCTGAACGCCCGAAGTGAGGTTCATGGTGAGGGTGGGGCTGAAGATTTTTGTATATCCTGCCCACATGCCCCAGCGGTTATTGGGACGCGCGTTGCCAGGACCTGCAGGATCGCTGCCCCAGTCGGCCGCGGCTCCGGTCTTGAACTCCTCCTTGTAGGAGTAGTGGAAGTAGGCGTTCGAGGTCGAGTTGATGTTGTGGTCGACGCGCATATCGTATTCATTGGAGTGCGCGGGCGCCGTACCGCTTACTACCAGGTTGTTGGTGAGGCCGGAACCCTTGGAGCCCGGATAATAGCTCAGCAGTTTTGCGCCGACGGTGTCGGGAACGTAGCCCGCCAGGTTACTGAGAACGTTGCCCTGGATCGGATTGCGAATGTAGCCGCTCGAGGTAGCCGTGAGCCCGGTTCCATAGGGATTCGATGCAGTCTTGGTATCGGGTTGGCCGGCATAGACCTGGTGGCCGCTGCGCGGATCATAGATCTGGCCCACGTAGATGGGGCGCCCCAAAGCGTCACTTCCCGATGATGAGGTTCCAAGCAGCTCGGAGAAGTCGCCGCTCAAGAACTTCGAGTCGGGCACAGTGTAAGTATCCACAGTAGGCGTTGAGATGGTCAGGTGCTCGTAAAGCCCGAAGATAAAGGTCTTCTCGCGCTGCTGGTAGAGCTTTGGAATGTAAAGCGGGCCGCCGGCTGCCACGCCGATTTCCTGGCGCGAAAGCGACTGATTCGAGTTTGAGAAGTACGGCACGGCATTCAGATCCTGGTTCTGGTAAAAATCCCAGGCGTCGCCATGGAAGGTGTTGGTGCCGGACTTGGTGACCACGTTGACGACGTTGCCGGTGCTCCATCCATATTGGGCGGTGAAGGAGTTGTTCTGGACTTTGAACTCCTGGACCGCATCAACCGAAGGAACAAAGATGACGCCGCCCCATTCGGAATCGGTATCCCAGGAGCCGTCGAGCATAAAGCCGGTGGTGCCGAAGAAGCCGCCGGCGAAGTTCATGAACGAGATATCCTGGTCGGCATCGTCGGTGGTGTTGGTGCCGCCGCCCAGCAGCATCTGACCCTCAGAGGTGTTGCTCACCGCTGAGTTGAGCGAGGCCAAGCCGTAGACGTTGCGGGTATTCAGCGGCAGTTCTTCGATGGTGCTGGCGCTGAGATTGGTCGCGACGTTGGAGTTATCGGTGTTGAGCTGAGACGCATCCGCAGTCACGGTAATCGACTGGTTCTCAGACCCAACCACCAGCGCCACATTCTGCGTGTCGGTGTCGGCCGGATTCAAAGCGATCCCAGCCTGTTTGTAAGTCTCAAATCCCTTAGCGCTGACAGACAGGACGTAGGTGGACGGCGGCAGTTGGATAAAGGAATAACGACCGTCGGCTGCGGTAATGAACTGGCGCGTGATGCCTTTCTCGGAACTGGTGAGCGTAACCGTGGCTGCGGGCACCAGGGCGCCCGACGGGTCAGCGACGACGCCGGAGAGGGTTGCGGTGGTGGTTGCGATTTGCGCGTTGCTCCAGGGAGCGGCCCCAGCCAGTAAGCTGACCAGCACTACCAGTCCACTCCAGTACCAGAGAGATCTTGTTGGCCATCTCAATAGCCAATTTGTTTTGGTATTCAATGTGAAGCCTCCCGTCGTTTGTTCCCAATCGGTTCAGGACCCTGATGGAGCACTATGGCGCACGGGCCGGAAGTCCTGGGTGACTGGGTATTACCGCAGCTCCCAATTCTGCCTGAAACTCAGGAACAATTCCGTGATACAGATCAGAATATGGAGCTCGGGTAAATCGGGAATCATTCTAGGTACGTCATCCGAACGGTTGATAAGGTCCTTACGGCAGTGAGGCACGGTCTTTACCGAAAAGAGAGGTAAAGTCTTTACCTTTCGCCGTGAACTATTATTGATTTTGAAGTACTTATGCATACAGGCCTCGAGGCGCGAAACAGCATATGCAAGCCGAGGTTATAATCGCTACTTTCAGCCGGAGAATTGTATGGGCGCAGCGCTCGAGAGCAACAACAAGGAAACTTTGGGCCCCGCCGCGCAACACGCAATCAAAGAACAGCTCGAACGGCTACTGGCCAGCCCCTATTTCAGTCACAGTAAGAGGTTCCCAAACTTTTTGCGTTTTGTGGTGGACCACACCTTGGCTGGGGACGCCGACGACATCAAGGAACGCACCCTGGGAATCGAGATTTTCGGCAAGGAGGCCGATTACGATACGGCGGCCGATCCCATCGTCAGGGTGACGGCAGCAGAGATTCGAAAGCGCGTCGCCCAGTACTACCAGGAGCCGGCCCACAACCAAGAGCTGCGCATCACTCTGCCTTCGGGGGCCTATGTTCCCCAATTCCACAGTCCAAAGGGGAGCAACGTATTTGGACTGCCTGAGATTGATCCGGTGGCACACGTAGCCGCGGCAGATCCATCGGCCAAGCCGGTCGCGGCGCCGGTTCCCCGGCGCTGGCCGTTCGCACCGGTGGCAGTTCTGGTGCTGGCAGCTCTCGTTGCGACTGGCGCCTATTACGCCTGGAGGCAGGCCACACGCTCCGCAACCGAGTTCTTCTGGCAGCCAGTGTTCGCCACTGGCGATCCTGTTCTAATTTGCGTCGCGGATCAGACAGAAACCTCTGGACAAATCCTGCGGGATTCCGTCGATCCCACTCGGCAGGTTCTGCTTAAGCCCATGAGCAGACCGACCGACAACCTCACCACAGTTGCCATCGACGATCTGAGCGCCATCGTGAGAATCGCCGGTTTGCTACAGTCCCACGCGAAAAAGTACAAGCTCCGTGGCGAAGCAGTGACCAGCCTGGACGATCTGCGTTCCGGGCCGGCGGTCTTCATCGGGGCCTTTGATAACGCCTGGACTCTCAGATTGACCAACCCGTTGCGCTATCACTTCTCCAACAATGCAGACATGACTGAGGTCCGGATTGTCGATAATGCGGCTCAGCAGCAGCCCAACTGGATGGTCTCACACGCTGTACAGGACTCCACCAACAACTATCGCGACTATGCCATCGTGGCTCGTTTTACCGATACCAACACCGGCAAGTTAACCGTAATCGTCGCAGGCCTCGCCCGAGGTGGCACCATTGCCGCCGGAGAGTTCCTCACCGACGCCGGAGATATGGCGCAATTGATGCGCGCCGCCAAAGCCGCGGGCGACAAGAAGAATATGGAAGTGGTGCTGAGCACGCAGATCATCGACGGGGAACCCGGAACGCCGAAGATGGAAGCCAGCTACTTCTGGTAATCCCGCTGTGAGCGCGGCCCCTTGGCTCTAATAAGCATTATTTACAACTACTTAAGAGGCATCCATACCGCCGAGCTCGGGCAAATACGCGCGCCAGCGTCGAATCGCAATTGAGCGAAAATGCGTGCCGCTTTAAACGCGTACCGCGTATGCTGAAAGCTGTCTCCGGGCCTCATCATCTCAATCGCGACAGATCGTGGGAACTGTCCGGCTTTCCATCTATTTAATTGACGAGCAGTGGACAACGTGCTTTCATTGGGGTCAGTCTTTCCCGAATCATTCCCGACGTAAATGAACTTCAATTTAAGACTATTTATGCCGAGTGATCCCCGCTTCCTGCCTGTCGTGCGCGCTACGGTAGACGGGTTGGTTCGGACCTGCGGTTTGACGAATGAGGAATGCATCGGCGTTACTTTGGCAATCGACGAGGCCTTGGCCAACGTGATTCGACACGCCTACAAGAGTTGTTACGACCATATGATCGAATTCGAGTGCTCGGTAAATGACCGACAGATGGAGTTCACACTGCTCGACCAGGGCGAGCCGCCTGATCCCGCAAGGATCTGCGCACAGCCCATGGACGATATTGCGCTGTGCGGTCGAGGGACGCATTTGATCAGGACCGTGATGGATGAAGTGACGTACAACCAAGTCTCTGGGGGAAACCAGTTGAAGCTCATCAAGCGTCTGCATGCCGCCAAGGCGCTCGCCGGGGGGGAGTAATCAAGGCATTGTTTTAAACACGGATCTGATTTCCTGAGTTACCTGTTTCGCATAGACTTAACACGCTCTGAAGAGGCTCTCGATCCGAGCCGGTAAAGGAGGCAAATGGAGAGACACCTGAGTTTTTCGGCTCGAAGTGGACCAAATGCGGTGATTATGGACGTGGTTGGACAGATTGATATGGGCACTTCGCCGGCATTGCGCAAGACACTGTTGGAATCGCTCAACGGCGCCGAGCGTCTTGCCATCAATCTGACCGAGGTCACGTACATCGACAGTTCTGGAATCGCCTCACTGTTGGAGGTACTCCAAGGCGCTCAGAAATCCCGGAAAAGAGTCGTCCTTTTTGGTTTGACTCCTGCCGTTCTTTACGTATTGCAGCTCACGCGATTGACCGGAGTTTTTGAAATCCGCGAAACGGAATTGCAGGCTCTGGAAGCCTGAGCCAGAGGACCGCCAAAGCCGCTTCACTAAGAGCCGCCGTAAGGAATATCGCTAAATCATAGCTTGAACGGAAGCTTTATTGAAAGAAAATGACAAGAAGAATTGAGACGATACCAAGTGCGATCGGCGGGTGGGCAATCGATGGCTGCGCCTACCTCGGAGGCCTTGCGGCCCTCACCGGCAGATCTGCCTACCTCATCTTCGTAGCTCCTTTTCATGGTCAGCGGATACGCCCACAGAGGGCAGTTCACCAAGCTTTCGCAGTGGGTGTCGAGGCCATCCCCATCGTTTCGTTGATTCTATTTTTTGTTGGCCTCATCATGGCCCTGCAGAGCGCATATGAGCTGCGACGCCTGGGCGCGATGCAATTTCTGGCCGGCGCCGTGGCTGTCTCCATCCTTCGAGAACTCGGGCCCCTGCTTACTGCAATCGTCGTAATTGGCCGATCGGGCTCCGCTTTCGCCGCCGAGATCGGCACCAAAAAAGTGACCGAAGAAGTGGATGCCCTGAGGACCATGGCATTGGATCCGGTTGCCTTTCTGGTCGCTCCAAAATTTCTTGCAATGCTGGTCATGGTGCCATGCCTCACCATCTGGGCAGACATGATGGGTATTGTTGGCGGAGGCGCTTTCGGCGTCTCAGGCGCCGGCTTCACGATTGGCTCCTACCTTCAGGCGACACGAGATTCAATCGTCCTTCGCGACATGTATACGGGCCTAATTAAAAGTGCATTGTTCGGATTAGTCATTACTGCTGTCGGATGCAAAGAGGGGTTCTCAACAGGCGCAGGCGCCGAGGAAGTTGGCCGCTCGACCACCTCCGCAGTCGTTACTTCCATCGCTCTGGTTATTCTGGTCGACTTGGTTTTCACGGCATTGTTCTACTTCATTAATCCAACTTAGCTTCCCAGTAAGTTCGACTTTTTTCTGTTTCGGCAGTCTCGGGATTCGGGCCATTGTTTCGAGTAACATTGCATCTCACGATCACGACCCTGGGAGTTACTCCCCATGAATGACAGCAGCTCACAAGAGGCAGCAATCTCGGTAGTGAATCTCCGCGTCAGTTATGGCGATCGCGAGATCCTGCACGGCATTTCGTTTGATGTGCGACGAGGAGAAACAATGGTGATCCTGGGCGGGTCCGGCTCAGGAAAAAGCACGCTCCTACGGACGTTGGTGGGTTTAGAAAAACCATCCTCGGGAGAGGTCAGGATCGGGGGAGTGAATACCGCAGCCATCTCGGAGCGTGAGATGGATGATATCCGAAAGAAGATGGGAATGTCGTTTCAAGGCTCTGCCCTGTTCGGTTCCATGACAGTTGGCGAAAACGTTGCGTTACCCCTGCGAGAACATACCGACCTGAAAGAATCGACTATCCGGATTATGGTTCGCATCAAGCTCGGCCAGGTAGGCCTCGGCAACTTTGAAGATTTCATGCCTTCGGAGCTCAGCGGAGGAATGAAAAAACGTGCCGCGGTAGCGCGTGCACTTGCTATGGACCCGGAGATCCTGTTTTTCGATGAGCCGTCAGCGGGATTGGATCCGATTATTGCCGCTGGACTTGACGAACTGATTCTGAACCTCAAAAAGGCTTACGCGATGACGATAGTGGTGGTGACTCACGAGCTCGCCAGCGCGTTTCTTATTGCCGACCGGATGGTGTACGTCGATCGAGGTCATATCGTGGCTCTGGGAACAAAGGAGGAGTTCATGGCGAACACTCATCCGCGTGTGCGTCAGTTTCTTGACCGCGTACCGGAGCCGGAAGTTACCGACGAACTTGACTATCTGCAGATGCTCATGGGGGATCGTAAGAACGCAAAAAGTCAGTAACACCGACTTACCGAGAATAATGAGGAAGATATGATGGGCAAGCGTGAGGAAGCGGCAGTGGGCATCTTCGTATTGGCGGCGGCGGCCCTGCTGATCGGATCGGTATTGGCTGTCTCGGGGGCATTCTCTTCGGGAGGCGTTGCGCACCACACCTATTTCAAATCTGCCGGCGGCCTATTGCCTGGAGCGATGGTCAGGTACGGTGGTATGGATGCAGGAAAAGTCAAAGCTGTCCGAGTCGACCCGGGAGACTCGACTCGAATCGAGATCGACTTCACGGTAAAGCCGGATATTCCAGTAAAGACTGACAGCATAGCGACGATCGCGGCGCTCGGGGCGCTGTCGGATAATTTCGTTGAAATCGGGACCGGCACAAAAGGGGCCCCGCTTGCTGCTCCAGGCAGCGAACTCAAGTCCGCTGAGACCATGGAGCTCAGTGATCTTGGAGAAATGATTGGCAGCCTGACGCCGGTCGCCAATCAGGCTCTGCAGAATTTGAATCAGGATCTGGTTTTGCTGCAAACCACTGAAACCCGCGTTAACGATCTGCTGAACGACAAGAATCGCGTAGCTGTCGGAGCCAGTCTTGAAAACCTGAACTCGATGCTTTCCGACAGCCGGCCGAAGATTGCCGCGAGCCTTACGAATGTACAGGACGCCACCGCGCAACTCACGCCTATACTCGACAACCTTAAGACCACCATGAATCAGGCGAACGGCACCCTGACCCACCTCGATTCAATTCTCGTCGAGAACCACGAGGACATTCGCAACATTGTCATTGAACTGCGGGAGACACTTGCTACAGCTTCAATTCTGACCGAGCAGCTTAAGAACACTGCTACCAGTAACGCTGACAATCTCGATCAGACCCTGGAGAACTTGCGCGTGACTACTGAGAACATCAGGCAACTGACGGATTCGCTGAAGAACAACCCTGCCGTACTCATCCGTGGAGAGCATTTGAAGGATCGCAAACCCGGCGATGCGGCGAATTAATGTTGATGACCTGGCGTGAACAGTGCCAACTTTTGTGGCGATGATTGCTTACGGGAGTCAGAGTAAATGGCGCCCCAGATCGTAGTTCGAGGTTAGACAAAGGAGCCTTGTTATGAATCGAGCGAGCGGTTCAGTTGTGTTATCGCTGTTCGCGTTGATCCTGTGCGGATGTGGCAGTTCGAAACCCATCCACTATTACACTATTCAGTCCTCAATGGCGCCAACCCACTCAACCGGCGCTCCATCGGTGTCTCTGCTGATCGCGCGAGTCAGTGGTGCTGAGTATCTTCGCGGAACGCCGATTGCGTACCGCGTTGGGGCCAATGAGATTGGCATGTATGAGTTCAGCCGGTGGGTCGAGCCGCCAGTCGAAATGGTGCAGATCAGGTTGATTCACTTGCTAAAATCCACCGGGAATTACATGTCTGTAGAGAGCCTTGGGAGTTCGTCGGAGGGACAATATTTGGTCCGGGGCCGGCTCTATGACTTCGAGGAGGTCGACGGCGCGAGCATCACCGGACTGGTCTCGATGGAGTTTGAACTCTATGACCGAAAGTCCGGCAAGGTCGTTTGGTCTCATTCTTATTCCGAGTCAGAGCCGGTCGAAAGCAAGGAGATGTCTGCCGTGGTAAGTGCGCTGAATGCCAACCTCGACCGCGGCCTGAAGGAGACCGCCGCTGGACTCAACGACTATTTCGCATCAAGACCCGTCGGAAAGTCCTGAGGATGTTCGAATCCTCGACATCGAGATGCATAGAAGTCAAATGTGAGTAGATATCGAGAACCACGGACACGCAGATATCAGTACGATTCTTGCAGACTTGCTCCCAAATCTCTCACCCTCAAATCTCTCAAATTGACCGATTAGTTACTGACGGGAAGGCGACAAATCCGCCCGGGACTGCGAGGTTGCCTGCGGATCGGTTCCGATGAGTGCAGGAGCCCGACGACTCCGCACAGTGATCGCTTTGGGATGGTCTCTTTCCGAGCCTGACGTCGCGTCCGCAATCAATCTCGTTTCCAACTCAACTTGAGTGCGCCCTGCGAGTCGAACCAGAATCGCCGCTCCGTCCAACCGAGAGCGAACAGCGCAAGGTTCTGGTCGTAGTATTTGGCTGGGTTGCCAAGCAGCCCGGTTTGCGGATTGAAGCCGGAGCGAACTTGCCCCATCAACTGGTCCTGAACCTGATTCTCGCCCAGAGCCGCGGCATAAGGCAGAAGGGCCGCGGAGAATCCTACCGGACCTTTCGGATCCTCGATGCCTCCGTCAGGTCGCGTCTTGGCGGGGGGAATAGCATTGGCGCGCAGATAGTCCTGCATTCCAGACAGCGACTTCAGGATGGCGGAGCGCTGGGGAGTCGATGCATCGAGCATACCGGCCCAAAGGTAGACGCGAATCGCGTCATAGCTGCCAGTTGCCGATGGCTGGGGCCCTGCGCCCGATTTGAACACGATCCAATCGCTCGCGAACCCGTGCGGCGCGGAATCTCTCACCAGATTTGGAATCGTTGCCGCAATTTGTTGCCACGGTCCTCCGGGCGCCAGAGATGCGAGGCGAAGAATAAGTTGCAGAGGCAAGTAGCTCGCGTTGAGCCGGTACGAGTCGTCCTGGTGAAAACCTGTCGGACCGGGCAGGACAGTGAGGCCGAGACCCGGCACTTGCGCGACTTCTTCTGAAGCAATCCGATGCGTCATTGCCTGGCCAAGTTTTGTGTACTGCCGCACATGCCAGGCACTGCCCGCCTCCATGAGCGTGTACGCCATCCAGATATCCGCGTCGGAAGCGGAGTTGTTGTCGAGCACGCCCCATTGATTATTCGCACCCTTGCCCCAAAGCCAGGCGGGCAGATGATTGGCCAGGTCGTTTTGTGCCAGGTTCTGCTCTGTCCAGCGAAGCAGGCCATCAAAGCGGGAGCGATCATTAGCCACAAGTGCGAAGAACATTCCGTACGCTTGTCCTTCGGATGTGGTGCGGTCGCCGGCGTCGTGGTCGATCACGCGCACCTGGTTGTCCATGAACCCTGCAGTATAGCTCTTCCAGAGCGACTTCCAATCTTGCGCAGGACAGTCCACGCCGACGAAGGCCGCAAGTAACAAAATCGCAAGTATTTTCAATCGCATCTCATCCTTTTTGACGGTCCCGGATTTCAGATTTAGATGCCGGTCAAGGAAATTCGTCGGTTTCGCTCCACATGCGTTTCCATATGCGGAAACATCTATGTTTTGCTGCTTCAACATATTGGGTATGCAGCGAAAAGGGTTATTCAAACCGATTATCATTGCTGCTTCAAAACATTGGGTTTACGCCGAGGAGACTGGCGCGTGCACGGAGCGGGATGAGAGCAACCATATTGTGTGGACGCGCACCAAAATCTCAAGGCTGCAAAGAAAGCAATTGACCATCTAACGCCCGTTCGACCTGCTGCGCGTTCGACGCAATGACCAGTGCATCCCACATTGCTCTGGGATCTCGATTCGAGAGTTGCCTGAAACGAACGCCTGCGAGCACGGCACCAGGCGAGACGAGATTTAAAACTTGATTAACGCACGCGGCGCGGTTATCCGCGCATGCGTTTTGCCCCTGGGTTTGAGGTGGCTGCATGAGGGAATTGGATCCGCGATCCGAGCGGAGTTCAGTTTTCGGTTTGGTCATACGAGGCTTGCTTGCGATGGTGGGAGCGGTTGCGCTCATCCCACTGCTCGTTGTGCCGCTGACCTGGAAGGAACAGGTCATAGTTGGCGCGGTGCTGGTCTTCATTGCGATCCTGTTGAACACCGCCTCGCGATCCCTCTCCGTCACCATGCTACTGATGACATTTTCCGTCTTCAGCACGCTGCGCTATGGATACTGGCGCGTGATGCAAACCTGGGATGGAATCACGAGCGCGGGCCACCTCTACCGATGGGACACAGTTGTCGTGCTGGCGCTTCTTGCCGCCGAGTTCTTCGCTTTCTCCACACTGATTCTAGGGTATTTCCAGACACTGCGGCCGCTGCAGCGCCCCCCACTCGAACTTGAGGGTGCGCGCGCCGATTGGCCGACTGTCGATGTCCTGGTGCCCACCTACAATGAACCTCTCCACGTGGTGCGGGCTACGGTGCTTGCCGCCATGGCGATGGACTATCCATTACGAAAGATGCGTGTCCTTCTTCTCGATGACGGCCGGCGAGCAGAGTTTCGCGACTTTGCCGCGCAAGCCGGCGTCGAATACATTGCGCGCGGCAACAACACACACGCCAAAGCGGGAAACATCAATCACGCGCTCGAACAGGTCCACGGCGAATATGTCGCGATCTTCGACTCCGATCATGTGCCGGCACGCTCGTTCCTTCGCATGACGCTGGGATGGTTTCTTCGCGACCGCGGCCTTGGGCTCGTGCAGACTCCCCACGATTTCTATTCCCCCGACCCTTTCGAGCGAAACCTGGGACAGTTCCGCAAAGTCCCCAACGAAGGCGAATTGTTTCACCGCCTGGTGCAGGACGGAAACGATCTATGGAATGCCAGTTTCTTTTGCGGATCGTGCGCGGTGCTGCGGCGCAGCGCGCTCGATGAGATCGGCGGCATCGCAGTGGAGACGGTTACCGAAGACGCCCACACCGCTCTTCGCATGCAGCGCCGCGGATGGGGCACCGCTTTCATTAATGTCCCTTTGGCCGCAGGTCTGGCAACGGAGAGCCTGGCCGCGCACATCGGCCAGCGCATTCGCTGGGCGCGAGGCATGACGCAGATCCTGCGCATCGAGAATCCCCTGATTGCTAGCGGCCTGACGCTGTCGCAGCGGCTTTGCTACTTCAACGCAACCACTCATTTTCTGTTTGCCCTGCCGCGCCTGATCTTCTTGACCGTCCCGTTGGTCTACCTCCTGTTCGGGATGGTCAACATCTATGGATACACGTGGGCAATCCTGGCTTACGCCGCGCCTCACCTCGTTCTTTCAAATCTGACGAATTCACGCATTCAGGGACGCTACCGGTACTCCTTCTGGAATGAAATCTACGAGGCCGTGTTGGCTCCTTATATCCTCTTCCCGACGCTACTGGCGCTCATCAACCCCCGGCTAGGCAAGTTCAACGTGACGAGCAAGGGAGGGACCTCACGGCGTTCGTATTTCGATCTGCGCATCGCTTTGCCTTTCCTGTTTCTGCTGGCGCTTAACGTGGCCGGACTTGTGAATGCGGAACATCGTTACATTGCCGACCCTGCCCATCGGGACACGGTAATCATGAATGCTGCGTGGACTGCCTACAGCACCATGATCCTGTGTGTAGCCGCATCCGTGGCGTGGGAACGGAGGCGGTTGCATTTGGGAACGCGTCTGCGTCCGCATGTGTCCGCCACACTAAGACTCGAAGGTCTTCGGCAGGTTGCCGGCGGCATTACCGAGCTTGCGCGGAGCGGTGCGACTGTAAAGGTTGAGGAGCCTTTGGAACTCCCGCTAGGTGCGGCTGTTCAGTTGGAAGTCGGCGACCAGGGTTCGCACTGGAGAATTCCGGCGCTGGTGGCGCATTCAGCCGGGCAGCGCCAACATCTGTTCTTCCCCGATTTAACGCCCGAACAGCGGCGCTGCTTGTTCAATCAAGTGAGATCGCGGCCGAGCGCATTGCGATCGATCAAAAGACCGCGGCCCAACGATCGGCCGTTAACAAGCCTGTTGAATATCTTTGGCCTGGCGATACGCGGCGTGGCGATTTTGACGATCGCAATCTTCGCTCCTGGCCCGGCTCCCAGCCCGGCTCCGCTGCCGGCGCGGCCAAAGCGCAGAGCTGCATTTACTGCCCTCTGGATTTTGACCTTCGTCGGCTTGTTGTTTCCTGCACAGGCTCAGGTACCAAAACGCCGCGCGGGCCGCAGGCAGAACGACGGTCAAGCAAATGCTGTCCAACCCGCAAGTGTGACCGAGGCCGCCAACTTCCATGACAAGTTCGAGCTAGGCATGGCGGGGGCAGCCAAGACTCTGACCCTCAATGGGAACGGAGCTTCACAGAATTTCTTCTTTGGCGAACCGGTCACCAAGGTTACGACCAGTGCGATCTTGAATCTTCTCTACGCGGCGCCGGCGTTGCGCCCGGATGAAGCCCGACTGGAACTGATGCTGAACGGCGCGGAAGTAGGATCAATCGCGCTTACGCCTGGGGTCGCACAAGCAAAAGAATTCACCCTGCCTACGGATCTGCTCACCGGCGACAACACTCTCTCTTTTCAGTTGCAAGGAAGCTGTGCGGAATGCGCATTGAAACACGAACCCGCGGTCATCCTTGATTCGGCCAGCACCGTGGAACTAAGCGGAACCAAGTTGCCGCTGGGGAACGATCTCTCCTTGCTGCCATTGCCGTTCTTCGATTCCGCGGGCCTGCGTTCCTGGAGTCTGCCAGTGGTCTTCGGCGATCCACCGGACGACGCCACGCTCGAAGCTGCGGCGCTCGCCGCATCGTGGTTCGGCGTGCTTTCCGACGTGCGCGGCGTGCACTTTCCGGTCAGCGTCGGCGAGCTACCCAATGGAAATGCCATTGTTTTCGCGTTGCGTGGCTCAAGCCTTCTCGACGACTTGTCGTTGCCGGCCGCGGCAGGCCCGCTTCTTGCCATGCGCGACAATCCCCGCGACCCATACGGCAAACTGCTGATCGTCACCGGCGATCGACCGGCAGATCTGCTTGCAGCCGCCCGCGCCCTCGCCCGCGGCACCGGGATGCCCCATGCCGGCAGCCTCAGCGTCAGCGGCGTTGCCGTGAGGCCCGCGCCGGCCTACAGCGCCCCTCGATGGCTCCAGACAGACGAACCATCCCCCATTGGCACCTACACGACGAGCGCGCATCTGAAGTTGCAGGGCACCGGATCGATCACCCTCTATTTCCGGTTGCCACCCGATCTCTTCCTGCGCGCCGAGGATTCGGTACCATTGCTCCTCAAGTACGGATATGCCGGAGTTCCGGAGGGATCGAAGGCCGTGCTTCACGTGCGCCTGAATGGTAAAGACATCGACAGCATCGAACTGGAGCCGGCCCTGACTCAGGTTAAGAGGTCCGCGATCTTCCGACTCCCAACCGGTAGCCTGGAGGCATACACCAATACACTCACCATCGACTTCTACTTTGCAGCGCAATGCTCCGCCGGCCAACGTGCAGCCGTCCTTTGCAATCGATCGCGATTCGTCTCTCGATCTGCGCGGCATTCCGCACTCGGTTGTTGTACCGCGGCTGGAGTTGTTCGCCGACGCAGGTTATCCGTTCACGGAGTGGCCCGACCTGGGCCGAACCGGCGTGATCATGCCGGAGACTCCGAGTCCCGCTGACTATGAAGCGCTGCTGGATATGACCGGGTTCTTTGGAGCGCAAACCGGGGCGCTCGCGAATGCGCTTGCAGTTGCCGGCCCACAGCAGCTTGGCTCCGTGCAGGATAAGGATCTGATTCTCATCGGCGCCCCGGATTCGCAGCCGTTGCTGACGGAGTGGGCCAGCAACATGCCGCTCGATCTCTCTGGCCCCGGGATGCGAATAAATCAGGGTTTTGGATCCACAATTCAGGGCGCAGCGTCAACCTGGCTGCTGCATCCGGAGTGGCCGTTTCGCAACTACGATTACGGCCGGTTAGCGAGCCTGCTTAACAACGGCGCCGGAATTGACGCCATTGTCGAGAGCTTCGCATCACCCCTGCATCCTGACCGTCTGGCGGTAGCCCTTGTGCCGCGCGGCCCCCATGCGCCCGAGGCATTGCGTGCGCTGTTTACTCCCTCTGAGCGCCGCGGTCCAGTTTACGGGGGCGTGGCCGTCTCGCAAAATGGGCGCTTTGCATCGTTCCTGGTCGGCAACTTCGCTTACCACGCCGGCCAATTCGACCAATATCAATACGCCGCGGTTTTCGTACTTGAGCACTACTCGCTCATTCCGCTGGCCGTAGTTCTGTTCGCAATCATGATCGTTGCCTGGGTTCGCAAAAAAACGGAGCGCGTCGCAGCGCGGCGTTTAGCGATGCGCTAGAGCGGTTCCGCGGTTGTTGTAGACGTTTCAAGCCTCGGTGCAGCGTGGATTTTTCTTAAGGAAAAATCCACTTGGTGGCCGCGGCTTCGGGACACCGTAACTGCGGAACCGCTGTAACCCCAACCGAGGTTGAATATCATGAGACGATTCTTTCGCTATCAACTACTCTTCACCGTGCTGGCATTGTTCACCGTTGCGCCTGCGCGGCCGCAGGTGCAAGGTGGAGTCGATATCCTGCTGGCCAAAGCGCGCTCCCTGGAAGCGCGCGGCCGCATGGATCTGGCGGCTGATAACTGGCGCAAGATCCTGCTGGTGAATCCCAATCAAACGGAGGCCCTCGCCGGCCTTGCGCGCAACGCCAAAGAGACGGGCCAAACTGCTGAGGAGCGCGCGTATCTTGACCGCCTTCGCAAAATCAATCCTCACGACCCGGAGATTGCAGCAGTCGACAAGCTTCGCGTCTTCACGCCTGAGGAGCGCGACAAGCTGGATGAGGCCGGGCGTCTCGCCATGCAACATAAGCCCGACGACGCCATGAAGATCTATCGCGAAGTCCTTGGCGACCAGCAGCCGCCGCCGGGCAAGTGGGCCGAGCCGTTCTACGAAACGGAGGCGGCCAGCACCGGAGGCCGCACCAAGGCGATCGCGCAGCTCCGCGCGTTCTGCGCGCAGAACGCCAACCAGCAGTTGTACCGCCTGTGGCTTGCCTCCGTGCTCTCATTGGACCAGGCGACTCGCCCCGAGGGACTGCGCCTCTTCGAGTCGATCACGGAGCCGGGCGCGGCGGAACAGGCACGCGCTCCCTGGCGGCAGGCGTTGCTGTGGGAAAAGGACAATCCGGATGTGCTGGACCCGATGGAAGCTTATCTCCAGCGCTATCCCGATCCTGAGCTGCAGCCCATCGCAGACGCCCTGCGCGCCGAGCAACAGAAGAACGTTGCCAGTGCGGATGAACAGCGCGGCTACCAGGCGCTCAAGCACAAAGATACCGCGGCGGCAGCAATTGAGTTCAACGGCGTTCTGCGCCAGTCGCCCAACGACGTGAACGCAATCGCCGGACTTGGCTTTGTCCGCCTCGATCAGAGGCAATTCGCCGCGGCGCTGAGCTTGTTTGAGAAAGCTCGCACGCTCGCTCCCCAGAGGCAGGATGTGCGCGACGGATACTCGAGCGCCAGTTTCTCGCTGGCCATGGAGCGTGGGGCCACAGCTCAGAAGCAAAAGCAATCCGAGGCCGCCATTCAGGCCTTTCAGGAGGCGCTTGCTCTGCGGCCAATGGACGTCGGAGCCCAGTTGGGCATAGCTAACGCGCTGGTTCAGGAACACAAGTTCGCGGATGCCCAGGCAAAGTTCCAGCAAGTATTGACGGAGGCGCCCAGTAATTCAGACGCATTGGCGGGGATGGGATTCGTGCGCCTCAACCAGGGGAAATTTGGCGAAGCTGAGAAACTCTTCGCCCAAGCACGCAGTCTTGATCCGACACGCAAGGACATAGGCGAGGGTTATCGCAACGCGCAATTCTGGGGCATTATGAACCTGGCTGCTGACGCGCTCAATCGGGGCCAGGAGAAAGAAGCGGTCGCCCAATACCAGAAGGCGCTCGTCTTGAATTCCAATGACAAGGATGCCCTCGCGGGATTGGCGAACGCATATCAACACTCCGGTGACTTTACGGGCGCGGCCAGGACTTACTTTCAGCTCACCGCATCATTCCCCAACGACGATTCGAACTGGCTGGAGCTGATTCAAGCCCAGTTGGGAGAAAAGGCTCCCGAAGCCGCCATCTCCACTTCGGAGCGAATTCCTGCGCTGGTGAAACAGCGCCTGGTTGCCGGACCCGAGTACCCGGCGCAGATGGCGCTTGTCTTCTATGCCGCGCACATGACCCCCGAAGGCGATCAGCAATTGAGCCGCGCACTGCAGATGGCTGCCAAGTCCGATACTCAACCCGCCCTCGACCTGCGTCTCCAGATCGCCGCCGCATTCATGAGCAAGGGAAATGCGGGGCGCGCGGCGGAGATCTACAAACAGGCAACACAGTTGCATCCCGATAACCCTAGCGGCTGGGAAGGGCTGGTGGGCACATACACGCACATGGGCGACTTTCCCGAAGCCATCGCCGCAGTCCGCTCCATGCCTCGGCAGTCGTACGACGGCGCCCAAAAAGACGCCGGGTTCCTGAACTCCGTGGCCGTTCTTTACTCGTCACAGGGAGAATGCGTCGAGGCAGAGGATTTCCTCAACCGCTCCCTTTCTCTCGACCGAACTCAGGGACGCCAGCCTCCTGAAAACACGCAGCTCCAACTGGCGGACCTCTGGATGCGCGAAGGCAATTATGGCAATGCGTGGGAGTCCTACCAGGACATCGTGGCGAGTAACGCCTATTCCACCGACGCCTGGCGCGGTCTCCTCGTTGTGCTTCACAAGCAGCGAAACGATCGACAGCTGGTGGCGGAGATTCCGCGCATTCCACCGGCTGTCCGCACCCAGCTCGAGACAAACCCGGATTTCCTGGTACTCGAAGCCAGCGCGGAAACCACGGTAAACCGGCCGCAGAATGCGATTCCGCTGCTCGACGCGGCACGCTCGCGCTATACAGCGGAACATAAGAACCCGCCCGGGGACCTGGATATACAACTGGCGTGGACCATGCTGGCCGTTTCTCCCGATGAGCCAGGCCTGAGCGATCTCTTGCGGAATGCCAGAATGCGTCCCGATTTCACGTCCCGGCAGCAGCAGGCGATCGAAGAGCTCTGGTCGACGTGGAGCCTACGCCGCGCCGAACATGCCTTCGCAACCAATCCAGAGAGCGCCTTCGCCATTCTCATCGACGCCGGAAGCGCGTATCCCCGCGACCGGAATATCCACGCCGCGTTAGCCTCTTTGTACCTGAAGCGGCACGACAAGGAGAATGCGCTCGAAGTTTTCCATACCTGGGGAATGACGGGCGCCGAGGCAGGAGACTACCGGATGGCCGCCGGAGCGGCCATGTCCGCTCACAAGGACACCTTGGCCGGTCAATATTTACGGCGCGGGCTTGAGAGCTTTCCGAACGACCCCGAGCTGATTCACATGAATGCCCGGCAAGATATTTTGGGCGGAGACTATGCCGAAGGAGAGCGCGAATTGGAATCGGCTTTGGTAGCGATGCGCGACCAAGGCGCATCGAAGTCAGGGTCGAACGCCGTTCGTCTACAGAACTCTCGCGAAAACGGATCTGATTCGTTTGCCGGCGCAGGAAGCGCAATCACGCTTCATGACCGCACCAGCCAGGCCCTCAACGATGCCTCCAGCGAGCTATCGGCTTCTGCGCAGCAGTCCGATCCACCCTGCCGGCCGGAGCGGGCCGGCGGCGACACTGGAAGTCCGCGCCTCAAGCCCATCAGCATGGTAATCACGCTGTCAAGTGGCCAGCAGAGTTCCGCGGACCAGCAACAAACCGCCGGCCAGGGCACGAGCACTCCTGCGCAACCCCAGGCGCAACCTCCCACGCAGGCGCAGGAACAGAACCAGGCGCAGCAAGAGCAGGTTCAGGACGAGCTGGACGCGGTGCAGGACCGCAACACGCCGGTGATCAACGCGGGAGATGAGGGTACGGGACGCATAGGCGATCCGGGATTCGATCAACTCATCATTAACGACAGCCTGCTGGGCTCGGCGTTCACTGCTCAAAACCAGGTGCGGTTTGGCATTGAAGCGCACGGCGTCAACGCGTTCAGCGGCACTCCCGACGGAAGCTCGACTCTGATGTACGGCACCCTGCCGGTTGGCGCAAAGTTCGGCGAGCGGGACGAGGCCGGTTACGCCGGCACCGCCGATCTATCCACTAACACTTTCGGATTGTCGGTCGGAACCACTCCGCAGGGCTTCCCGGTTCACAACGTGACTGCCGGAATCCGCTATCGGCCGCTCGATAGCTGGATCTCGCTGCAGGGCGTGCGCGACAGCGTCAAAGACAGCTTGCTCTCCTACGCAGGGGCGCGCGATCCCAATACCGGCGTGCGATGGGGTGGGGTCGTCTCCAACACCGGTACTGTAAGATTCGACTCCGCCCCTTCCAACAATCTCCATTACAAGATCATCGGCGAATACGCTTCGGCCAGTTACTCCTACATCCAGGGACAGAACGTGCCAGACAACTGGAGCGCGTCAGGAAACGCCGGTTTGTATTGGAACATGGTGCAGGGGCTGACGCTAGGCGCAGGCGTGACCGGTATTCACTATGACAAGAATCTGAATTACTTCTCCTTCGGCCAGGGAGGATACTTCAGCCCGCAGAAATATTACCTGGCCGCCATACCGATCACATGGTATGGGCGCCATCCGCGCTTCGAGTATCAGATCAAATTCAGCGGAGGGATACAGTACCTCGAGCAGGATCAATCGCCTTTCTATCCTATTTCGCCTCCCGCTACGGCTATTGTTACTCCCGGGTTTTATGCGTCCAGCACTACAACGGCAGCGAATTACAACGCGGATTTGCGCCTGGGTTACCGGGTTACGCCGCATGTCTATTTCGAGACATTCGCAACCGCCAACAACGCTCAGAACTTCTACACCCAGAGCGCGGGATTCAGCCTCAAGTTCATGATCGATCCAATTCCGACCAGCACCGACCTGCCGGTGAACTCGATTCCGGACTGGACGGGTAAGCAGCCGTTTTCGGTGCGATGAACAGCCGCCGCGATTGAACAGGCTGCGGAAAAACTCATCGAGCGCGGTTAAGTGCCCGAAAAATCGTCCCTCAGGGGCTAAAGCCCACTCATTTTATGGGCCTTAGCGGCGCGACTAAAGTCGTGCCCTGATACAAAACCGCGTTCCAGCGAGTTTTCCTCAACTTGTGAGGCCCACACTCATTTCATGGGTTTTATTGGCCCGGCTGAAGCCGTGCCCTTGTTACAAAGCCTCTTTTGCCTGTGCCCAGACGAGTTTTTCGCAACCTGTAAAGTCGATCAGGTGGTGCGTCTGTCTGCCGGTTTCAGGGGGGGCGCCGGTATCGGAACGGCCCCGCTGGTGGTCTGGTTGAATTGATTCCGCCACTGACCTGCATTTCTGACAACCCAAGGGTCGGCCGGGGGGGCTCGATGCCGGAATCGCACCCCCCATATATACCCCCTTTTAGGGGTTAAGTGGCTTATTTTCATGGGCTTATGCCTTTCACCTTTTGGCGTAAACCAATGAAAATGAATGGCTTATGGCGCAAAATAGCCGAGAATAAGGGGTTACGGCAAGCATTTTGCATCGTTTATTGGACTTCCGCCTTCCCCGGTTTGCTTATGCACGCAATTGAATGTATCGCAGGGAGGGGAAATTATCTGCAACGCCGGCGGAGTTCCGGTTGTCGGAGGCCCGCGCGCGGAGGCCTGCGGGAAATTCAAGGGTGGCGTATTGGGCTGGCTTAAGGCGGACTTCTTACACCCGCATTCGCGGGCTTGGTGCTCGGCCAGGACCGATGCCAATTGGCGAAGATGTGCTGAATATGACGCTGGCGGAAATCAACGCCCCGGGAGGCCAAGGCTGACCGGCCGCGGGTCCTGCGGCCTTCCACGGATAATTGCCGCACGCCCGGTCTTTGCAATCGAAGCGTTGCGGTTGGCGCCGCAGATTGCTGGGTCTGAAACTGACAATTGCCATAACCTGCATCTTTAATTGAAAGCCAGACGGTTTATAAATTGGCATAGTATAGTTGCGAGAGGTTCAAAATGAAGCGCTTGTTGCTCGTTGAGGATATGGAAAAGGATCTTCAACAAGCTGCGAAAACTGCCTATTCTCTGGGGATCGATCAGGTCGATGGTCGAACCTCGTTACTTGGAGCAAAGGCTTATCTTGAAGAGGTACTGGAGGGGACCACACCCGCTCCGGACGCCATTCTTCTGGACTTGAACCTGGGCTATGACAGCGGGTATGAGTTACTGAGATTCTGGCATAAAACGCCTCGATTGGCCGAAATTCCGCTTATTGTATGGTCAATTCTGGGCGATGAACAACGCGACATGTGTAAGCTATTCAAAGTAAATGCCTTTGTGGGCAAATGGGAAGGCGAAAAGGCACTTCAGGAAGCCCTCGCCAATCTGGGCGCATCCTCGTCTGCCCCTCCGGCTCCGACAAAATAATTTCGATTTATCTCTTCTTTGCTTCCCGAGTTTTGCATCTTAGTTGTCTTAGGTGAGTTGCGCCCACGGAATTTCACCCGGGCAACACAAATCAAATTCAAAACTTAATTGGAAGGAAACTCGCAGGAGATCGCAATGATCGAGTTAGCGGAAATTGTCTCTAGAAATGAAGAAACGATCCGCGCAGAGTGGATCCGGGACATGGGGAAAGCCATTCAACGGACAGACCTCATGGGCAAAGCGGAACTGGAAGAGCAATGCAGCGCGCTCTTGAGTGCCGTGATAGCAGGCATAAAAGCCAGCGGTCCGGCCGACATTTCGGCCGGGGGATGGACGCAGGCGCGCGATCTGTTGCACGACATTGCAGCCTCACGTGCTCGCCAGGGATTCTCTCCTTCAGACATTGCAACCTTTGTCCTGTCGCTGAAACAGCCGCTGTTCTCAGTGATCCGGCGCGAGCTCGCCGGCCAGCAGGACGAGCAGTTTGACACGATCTGGACCACGACTGAGCTATTGGACCGGCTGGCTCTGATCACAACCGAGACCTATATGGCCACCCGCGAGGAACTTATTTCGCGCCAGCAGCAGGAATTGCTCGAGCTTTCGACGCCGGTGGTTAAGCTTTGGGACGGAATCCTGGCGCTACCCATTATCGGAACGCTGGATAGCGCGCGAACCCAGGTTGTAATGGAGAGCCTGCTGGAGACCGTGGTTGCCACCAACTCGAAGTACGCGATCATCGATATCACGGGCGTACCCACGGTTGACACCCTTGTTGCGCAGCATCTTCTCAAGACGATTACCGCCGCGCGCCTGATGGGCGCCGAGTGCATTATCAGTGGAGTGCGTCCGCAGATTGCGCAGACCATCGTGCACCTGGGCATCAATCTTGAAGACGTGATCACAAAAGCCAAGCTTTCCGATGCGTTCGCGCTGGCATTGCATCGCAGCGGCCGCAAAGTGGTGCGCGATGGCGCGGCCCCAGTGAGCCCGATCGCCGGCTTGTTTACGAAGCAGGTGGGATAAATGGAACGAATTCCTGTACTACGCATGGGTTCGCTCCTGCTGATCACAATTCAGGTCGACATGCACGACAAGCTCGCAATGCAACTGCAGGACGATGTGACTCAGCGCATC
Organism: uncultured Acidobacteriaceae bacterium; assembly: GCA_963732165.1. Taxonomy (GTDB): domain Bacteria; phylum Acidobacteriota; class Terriglobia; order Terriglobales; family Acidobacteriaceae; genus Telmatobacter. The sequence goes on along the minus strand of CAVSYM010000007.1, from coordinate 172,724 downwards.
TCCGAATGGGGATCGACCGGTGTCCTCATCGATATTTCCTCGCTGGAGATTGTCGACTCCTTTATTGGGCGAATGCTTGCCAATATTGCGGCCATGTCAAGCGTACTGGGTGCAGATACGGTTGTTGTCGGAATGCAGCCCGCGGTTGCCATCACACTGGTTGAACTGGGCATGTCGCTGCCTGGTGTTCGCACGGCATTGAGCGTGGAAGCGGGAATGGAGCTGCTTTTCGGAGCTGAAACCGCAACGCAGTCTGGAATGGGTGATGAACGTCCTGAGGCATGAGGTCCTGCCCCTCAAGAACTCGAACGATGTCGTATTGGCCCGCCAGAAAGTCAGGCAATGGTCGACCGGGTTGCGCTTCGGCCTTGTAGATCAGACCAAAATTGTGACCGCAGCAAGCGAGCTGGCTCGCAATACCCTCGATCACGGCGGCGGCGGCCAAATGCGAATCGAAGAACTGTCCAATGGCGCCAAGGCGGGGATACGGCTTGCCTTCGAAGACCAGGGGCCCGGCATTCCTGACATAGAGCAGGCGCTCAAAGACGGATTCACCAGCGGCTCCGGCATGGGACTTGGACTTGGAGGCAGCAAACGCCTGGTCAATGAATTCAGCATCGAATCAGAAGTAGGCAAGGGGACCAAGGTGACGGTGATTCGGTGGAGATAGAATTCAGCGAATGGGTCGCGGTAACCGATGCAAGCTCGGTGGGCGAGGCTCGTCGCACCGCGATGACGGCCGCCGGGCGGCTTGAATTAGACGTGACCCAATCCGGGCAACTTGCCTTGTTAGCCACTGAAGCGGCGCGCAATGTGCTGGTGCATGGAGGCGGTGGCGAAGTCATCCTCGCAGGAACGAGCCGAGCCGATGCGCCGCTGGCACGAATCGTGGCAATGGATCGTGGGGCGGGTATCGCCAACATCGCCGACGCCATGAGCGATGGCTTCTCCACGGCTGGCACTCCTGGCGGCGGCATGGGCGCCATGAAGAGGATAGCGTCACGATTCGAGATTTTCACCGGCGGCAACGGAACCATTGTGCTGATCGAGTTGGGCAATGGAGATGCGAGGTATGGCCTGCTGATTGCGGGGATGGCGGTGCCGTGTCCGGGAGAGACCATCTCCGGAGACGGCATCTACAGCCTGCAGACTTCTGAGCGCACGCTGTTATTCATTACCGATGGCCTGGGACACGGATTTGGAGCCGCCGAAGCCGCTCATGAAGCGATAGCGGCGTTCCGGAAATGGGCGCACCTGACGCCGACCGAAATCCTGAGTTATGTTCACGATGCTTTGCGAAAGACCCGGGGCGCGGTGGCGGGAATCGCCGAGATTCGGCCGAGGGAAAAGAGCCTCGTCTTTGCGGGAGTGGGCAACATATCGGGTGTGGTGCTCAGCGAAGGGCGGTCAAGAAGCCTGGTATCGCACAGTGGAACTCTAGGATTGACGGCACCCAGGATTCAGGAGTTTCGCTCGGAATGGCCTGCCGACGGAGTCCTGGTTTTGCATTCGGACGGCCTGCAATCGAAATGGGATCTCAGCCCGTATCCCGGACTCCTCTCACGGCATCCCGCACTAATTGGCGGGGCGTTACTGCGTGATTTTCGTCGCCAGCGCGACGATGCAAGTGTGATTGTTGTAAGGGCTGCTTAAGCCATGTCGGTTCCTATCATCCATCTCGCGTTGCTTACCGAGCGCGACGTTGTGTCTTCGCGGCAGCGCGCTCGCGAGGTAGCCGCAGCACTGGGCCTGGATAATCAGGACCAGATCCGGATGGCGACAGCGACATCGGAGATCGCCCGCAATGCGTTCCGCTATGCGCGCAATGGAAAAGTAACATTCTCATTGCAACTTGAACCGCCGCAGCGGCTCGAGGTTACGGTCACCGATTCCGGAACCGGCATCGGGAATCTCGAACAGATTTTTGCGGGCCGATACCGGTCTGAAACCGGCCTCGGCATGGGAATTGTTGGAACCAGACGTTTGATGGATGAGTTTGAGATCGAAACGTCGCCCCGCGGCACAACCGTGCGCATGGCAAAGAGCATCTCGCATCATCGCGACACGTGGACACTGCGCATGGCCCGCGAGCTGAGCAACAAGATGCAGGAGCGTCCTGCTGAAAATCCCTACGAGGAGATTGAACAGCAAAACCAGGAACTGCTGAAGACTCTGCAGGAGCTTCGCGCCCGCCAGGAAGAACTGGAACTGCTCAATCGGGAGCTGGAAGACACAAATCGCGGCGTGGTCGCGCTGTATGCGGAACTGGATGAGCGCGCCGATTATCTGCGCCGCGCATCGGAGCTAAAAACCAAATTCCTGTCCAACGTCTCTCATGAGTTTCGGACGCCGTTGAACTCCATCATTTCGTTAGCCCGCCTTCTTATGGATCGAATGGACGGAGAGCTGAGCGATGCACAGCTCAAGCAGGTGCGGTATATCGAATCCTCGGCCCGCGATCTGCAGGAAATGGTCAACGATTTGCTCGATCTGGCCAAAGTTGAAGCTGGCAAGATCCGCATCCGCTCCAAGCGCTTTGAGGTGCATGAGCTTTTCAGCGCATTGAAAGGTATGTTGAAGCCCCTGTTGGCCGACAATAATTCCGTCGAGCTTGTCTTTGAAGACGCAGTCGACTTGCCGCCCCTTCGCACGGACGAAGGAAAAGTCTCACAGATACTGCGCAACCTGATTTCGAACGCCCTCAAGTTCACTCCTCAGGGAAAAGTTTCCGTTTCCGCTGTCATGCTCGATCAATGGGATGTTCAGTTCACGGTGTCTGACACCGGCATTGGCATTGCGCCCGAACATCATGAGACCATCTTCAGAGAGTTCAGCCAGCTTGAAAATCCTCTTCAGGAGCGGTATAGAGGCACCGGCCTCGGATTGCCGCTGTGCCGAAATCTGGCCACATTGCTCGGAGGCAGAATCTGGCTGGAGAGTGAACCCGGCCATGGTTCCACATTCTTCGTCCGGCTGCCGTCTGTCTATGTCGGAGAGTCTCTCCGGCCGAGCGACGCCAGCCAGCCGCCCGCTCCTGAGTTCCACCGGACTCCCATCTTAATTCTGGAGGATAGCGACGAGACCGCTCATCTGATGGAATCCTATCTGCGCAACACCGAATTTCAGCCCATCCTCACCTCTGACCTTGAGCAGGCGGAATCGTGGATCGCCAGGCATTCTCCGGCGGCCGCGATTGCCGACGTTTATCTCGGAGAGGACCAGGTATGGGGTTTTATTGCCGGTCTTCGGCAGCGCGCACCTGAGGTGCCGATTATCGTCACCAGCGTTCATGACGAATTGCAGACCGCGATGGCGAATGGAGCAGATTTGTTTCTGCGAAAGCCCGTGGAAGCCGAGCTGCTAGTGAGAGAGGTTCGCCGCCTTACGGCAAAGACAGGCACGAAGCGGGTTCTATTGGTGGATGACAACGAGGTAGCCAGGTACATTCTTCGCGATCTTCTTAACCACGCATGGCTCGATATTCGGGAGGCTGCAAACGGAACGGAGGCGCTGGCAGCGCTGAACGAAAAACTTCCCGACGCGATGATTCTTGACCTTCTGATGCCGGATGTCAGCGGTTTCGAAATTGTGCGCCAGTTGCGTGGTCAGCCCGCAACCCGAGACCTGCCGGTACTTATCTATACATCAAAGGTTCTTTCCGATTCGGAGAAAGCACAATTGGAATCCTGGAAGTGCAGGATTATCCGCAAGGAGGACATCACCACGCGGCTATCGGCTCAACCATTTCTCGACTGGATCAGATCTGTCGGGCTGGCTCCAGATGAGCTGACCGAGAAGCGCGATGGCTGAGGATCTGCGCCCGCGCGTACTTGTAGCCGATGATGGCGAAGAGAATCGGTATGTGCTGTCGCGCGTGCTCGGTGCGGCCGGCTACGATTGCGTGGAGACGGGGATCGGCCGCGGTGCGCTTGAAATTGCGCAAACGCTTCCCGATGTCATGATCCTCGACGTAAATCTGCCCGATATTTCCGGATACGAAGTCTGCAGGAGAATCAAGCACGACCTGCGAACCGCTTTCATTTCGGTGCTTCAGATCTCCGCGTCCTTTATTTCCAGTGAGGATCGTGTGCGCGCCCTTGAAGCCGGAGTCGACGGATATCTAACTCGCCCGATCGACCGGCGAAGGGGTTTTCGCGCTGCCCGCAAAGTCGTCTACGGATATGGTGCGATAGCGATCACGGGTGAACTGCGGGTGAGCCTATTTTCCCTGTTTACTGCCAGGTGATTGATTTAAGTGGTGGCCAGGGACGGGATTGAACCGCCGACGCCGGCCTTTTCAGGGCCGCGCTCTACCACTGAGCTACCTGGCCTCAGTGCAATTTGGAGTTGTCCGCCGCGGCGGACGTGGAGCTCCGGGCTGGGCCGGATGAAGCATCTTCGGAAATACCGTAGACCGGAAGCAAGGGACTAAGTCAGCACGACCCCAAGGGGGGACGACCTGAAACCAACCCTGCTGGGACTGCACCAATTCCGAAAACGCCGCAAGGCGGGTCTATCCACGAACAGTGCGCTGCAACAACGTGAACAGTATACCAAGGGCGGATGTGCCGAGCCAAACCGGGGCGGTCGCGGTACCGGCATTGGGACGGGTCTGAAGATCCGCTTGCCGAGGTAGCTCAGACGCGGGCTGGTTGCACTACACTGGTTGGCAATCATGCGGCGTACGACTGCTTCCCTCCTCTTCCGTTCGTTTGTTTGCCTCGCGGTCATCGCGGTTAACGGATGCAACCGCAAACCCATCGGAGTGCAAGGGCCCAGGACCAGGGCCGAGATGCGCGCCGGGCTCATCTATGAAGCCAATCTGCACCAGGGGCCTGAGGCGCTGCGCGCATTCCTCGTCGACTTTCCCAAGGGGGCCGACCTGCACGTGCATCTCTCCGGCGCGGTGTATGCCGAGACGTTTATCCGGGACGCGGCCGAAGACGGCCTGTGCGTGGACCCGGCGACGCTGAGTTTTGCCCAGCCGCCCTGCCGCGGCAAGCTGGTTGCGGCGAAGGATCTCTCGGGCAACATCACTTCTGCCAACCAGGCCCTTTACGACAAGCTCATCGACTCATTCTCACTGCGCAGCTTTGTGCCCACTCCCGACTGGAGCGGCCACGACCAGTTCTTTGCCACGTTTGGCAAGTTTGGCGGGCTGAGCAAGAGCCACACGGGCGAATGGGTTGATGAAGTGGCGGGCCGGGCGGCAGAGGAGAACCAGCAGTATCTCGAACTGATGCAGACGCCGGTCTTCAGCCACGCGGCGCAGATTGCACACCAGATCGGGTGGAATGCGCAACTCGCGCAGGGCGATCCGCAGGCGTTTGCGCGGTTCAGACAGGCGCTGCTCGACCATGGCCTGCGCGATGAGGTTGCGCCGGATCGCGACGACGTGCGCCAGGCCGAGGCCGATCGCAAGAAGCTGGAGCATTGCGGCACGACCGACGCAACGCACACCTGCGCGGTCGAGATTCGATACATCTACCAGGTGCTGCGCGGCTTTCCTCCCGAGCAGGTCTTCGCGCAAACCCTGCTGGGCTTCGAGACGGTGACGGCGAGCGTGGAAGCCGGCGACAACACCTGGGTCGGTATCAACTTTGTCCAGCCCGAAGACGGCTACGTCTCGATGCGCGACTACACGCTGCAGATGAAGATGGTTGCCTATCTGCATTCGGTGTATCCCAAGGTGCACACCTCACTGCACGCGGGCGAGCTGGCTTTGGGGCTGGTGCCGCCTGAAGGACTGCGCTTCCACGTTCGGCAGGCAGTGGAGATTGCCGGCGCCGAGCGCATCGGCCACGGCGTCGACATTATGTATGAAGACAACGCGCGCCAACTGCTGCAGGAGATGGCCGACAAACACATCATGGTCGAGATCAATCTGAGCTCGAATGCGGGAATCCTCGGTGTCGAGGGCGACCAGCATCCGTTTCCCGTGTATCGCTCGGCGCATGTGCCGGTGGCGCTCTCGACCGACGACGAGGGCGTGAGCCGAATCGACCTGACCCACGAGTATGTGCGCGCGGCCATTGACTACAACCTGACCTATCGCGACCTGAAGCAGCTGGCGCGGACGAGCATGGAACATGGCTTTCTCCCCGGGCCCAGTTTGTGGATCACGCCGGACGATTACCGCAATGCGGTCGGCGTGTGCCGCGGCCAGGAGCTCGGCGGCGACAACCCGACGAACGAGTGCAAGGCATACCTCGACAGCAGCGAGAAGGCTGCGGCGCAATGGGAACTGGAGCGCAGGTTCAGGGTGTTTGAGGCAAAATTCCAAGGACCTGGATACGACAGGATGCTGCATGGACAATGAGCGCATACGCGAAATCTGCATGGCGATGCCCCATGTTTGCGAGACGGTGAACTGGGGACATCACCTGGTGTATTTTGTTGGCGACCGCGACATCGGCGGCAAGATGTTTGCCATGACCGATCTGGATGGAACCGGAACGGGCGTGCTCTGGTTCCACAGCGGTGCAGAACGGTTCCACGAGCTGCTTGAAGTCGAAGGCATCATCGCGTCGCCTTACCTTGCCAGGGTTCATTGGGTCACCATCGAGCGCTGGAACGTGCTGCGGCCACGACAGGTTGAGGACGAGCTCAAGCGGGCTTATGAGCTGATTTATGCCAAGCTTCCGCCGCGGACGAAGAAGATTCTGCTGTTGCCGGAAAAGGAAAGATTAAAGGCGATCAGAGAGCGGAAAAAGGCGCTGAAAGCGAAAGAAAAAGAGTAATTCTCAGCAACGAACCGAGGGCCCGAGCAAGCAAAATCCCTCACCCCTAACCGCGCAAGTCCGAGTGGAACGCGGATTTGCTTGTGGGCCCCGGGTACATCGATCTCTAAACCGCCTTAGCGGCGTCCGCCATGGCCTCCGCCTCCACGATAGCCGGGCAACGCGTGCTCACCGCCGCCATCGTGTCCGGCCGGGCCTATGTGGCCGCGCCCATCCCTCGCCTCGTTGGCCTGGAAATGGTAAAACGGTCGCACTCCCCGCCCAGGCAGTGGTCCATTGTATCCGTGGTGAGGGTCATACCGGTTATCGACGTGGCCATAAAAGCCGCGCGGTCCGTGAAACCATGGGCCGGCTCCGATGAATACGCCGCCAACAAACCAGTCGGGCCCATAGTAGCCGTAGGGGGCGCAGTAGTATGGCGCGTAATCGAAATACCCATAGGGGCAAATCGGCGCCGGGCCAATGTTGACGCCGACGGAAACCTGAGCTGGCGCTGCGGACGCAAAGCTGAAGACGGCGATTGCGAAAGCCGAGAGGGCAAACAGCTTACCTTTGGCCATAATTTCTCCTTGATTCGTTTGGAGTCCAAAAGGAGGCCGTAAGTTGTCTTTCGACTGCATGATTTCGTCGGGAATCGTTCAAAATCCGCTTGAGACCGGCTCCTGCGGTACGGGCGACCGCCGTCCTGTGCGGGGAACCGTTCGGGGTGACGCTTCGTATGATTAAGCAAGTGGCCGCCCGCGCGAGCCCGCGACCTTGAGGCATTGAACGCGATGGTCAAGTTTCTGTTGTTCTGCATACTTCTGGTATTGTGCTGGCCGGTTGCGCTGGCGGCTTTGATTCTGTATCCGATTGTGTGGCTGGTGCTGATCCCGTTCAGGATTATGGGCTTCGCCGTCGGCGGGGTTCTGGCGCTGATCGGCGCCATTTTCATGTTCCCGGCGCGGGTGCTGCGGGCGATCTGAGGGCCAGCCAGTAGCCAATAGCCAGTAGTTCTTGGCTTTGCATGGTTGATATTGACTTGCAGCTCCGCATTAATCATAATGATCATATTGATCGATACGACTGGAGATCCTTATGGTCACCGAAGTCAACGCCGTAACCTTTCGCCAGAACCTGGGCGAAATGCTCAACCAGGTCCAATACAGAAATGACAGCATCGTGATCCACAAAGATGGCAAGCCAGTGGCCGCCCTCGTGGACGCCGATCTCTTTGCGCGCATCCGCAAAATGCGCGAGCGATTCGATGCGCTGAGCAGCCGGATTGCCGAAGCATATAGCGGTGTGCCTGAGGACGAGGGCATGGCGGAGATCGACGCAGCTGTGGCGGCGGAGCGGAAGCGATAGTGCCAGGACTACGCGTGGTTCTGGATACCAACGTGCTGGTGTCCGGCTTTGCCTATCCCAAAGGGATTCCGGGACGCATTCTCGACGCGTGGCAACATGGCGCCCTCACCGTGGTGCTGTCACGATACATTCTCGACGAATTTGTTCGCGTGCTGCCAAGGCTCAAACGCGTCACATTGAGCGCGACGGAGATTCGCGATCTTGCCGATAGCTTGATGTTGATGGCGGAGACTGTCGAGCCCGACACGGAGCAGGACGAATCGCTACGCGACCAAGCCGACCAAGCGATCCTTGGGACTCTGCGCGTGGCAAAGGCCGATTACCTGGTGACGGGCGATAAGGATTTGCTCGCGTTCGCGGAGCAATACCCGATCGTCACGCCCGCGGAGTTTTGGAAAAGGCATGGGGGATGAGTTGGGCGCGATTCCGTGAGAATGGATCGCGCTGCCCTCGATGTATTTCTCGTGAAAGCAATAGCGGCTTATCTGCGCATCACGATTCCTGCTGCGAGCAGGCCGAGCAGGACAAGCACCATCAGGATGGTCCCGATTCTAAACGCGGGTGAGGTCCAGTTTGTTTCGGAGCCAATTGAATTGTTCTGCTCCGGATGCCGGGGGTTGTAGCGAATCTTGATGGTTCCGCCTTTCTCCACTTTGACCGATGAGACGGCCTCGGCCTCGTAGCGCTTGCCGTCAACTTCGTAAGAGAGGACAACCGCGTATCCGCCAATGCTCATGTACACTCCCGCGAGTACGTCCATCGCGCCGCACGCCTCTACCTGGGCATCAGTTTCTTTCCAGCCGCGATGAGAGAAGCTGCCGAGGAGGTCGTTGAACCAGAGGCGGAGTTTTTCTGCGGGAGTGAGTCGGCACGACTCGATGTCAATGTTCTTTCCCATGGCCGGAAATGGACCTCGGATGGGCGTGTTTGGATTTGGGAGCAATGATACAGGGTTTACAAGTGCATTTTCTGTCTCATCAATGGGCGTATGCGGCTGGGTTCTGTCGCCCCTACGGGGCTGGAAAATCAATAGGCACAGTTTCCCAGGGTTCCGCTGCGCTGCACCCTGGGCTATTTTCGGCCGTCCCTCCGGGACGAGGAGCTGCGCGACTCGACACTGTTTGGAACAATCAATTAGCGTGGCGCTATGGCTTTTTGTCTCTCTTTGGAAGGGAAAGCTGCACTGATTACCGGCGGCTCGCGGGGGATTGGCGCGGAGACGGTGCGGCTTTTTGTGGAGGCCGGGGCGCGGGTTGCGTTTAATTACCGAGCGGCGCGGGAGCAGGCCGAGGCGCTCGCGGCAGGGTGCGGCGGACGGGAACTCTGCGTGGCGATTGAGCAGGATTTGAGTTCTCCCGAAGACGGCCGGGCTCTGGTGCGGAAGGCTGTGGCGGCTCTCGGACGGCTCGACATTCTGGTGGCGAATCACGGCGTATGGGAGCAGGGCGATGCTCCGATTGAGCAGATGAGCGAGGCGCAGTGGCGGCGGACGCTGGCGGTGAACCTGGATGCGGTGTTTGGATTGGTGCAGGAGGCGGTGGGGGAAATGCTGCGGCGGCACGGCGGACGGGAGTCCGCCGCTACAGCCGGTCAGGAGACCGGCGGTACCTTTCTCGGCGGTATAAAGGGCCACATCATCCTGATCAGCTCGACGGCAGGGCAGCGTGGGGAGGCTTACCACGCCGACTACGCAGTAACCAAGGGCGCGCTGATCAGTCTCACCAAGAGCCTGTCTACCGAACTGGCGCCGAAGGGGATCATGGTGAACTGCGTGGCTCCGGGATGGGTGCATACCGACATGTCGGCCGCGACGCTGGCCGATCCTGAGCTGGGGTCGAAGATTGGCGCGGGGATTCCGGTGGGGCGCGCGGCCATTCCGCGCGAGATTGCCGGACCGGTCTTGTTTTTGTGCACGCCGCTGGCGGGATTTATCAGCGGCGAGATTTTGAACGTGAATGGCGGGGCGGTATTGGTGGGCTGATCGCGAGGCGATCAGCCCACCAGTGGACAGTGTGCAGTGGACAGTGAACAGTGTGCAGTGGACAGTGGACCGTTTGCGTCTAATGCAATGAGGTGTGAATGCGAGTGAGGGGCACGAAGGCGATTCTGGCGGTGGTAGCAGGGCTGGCAGTGGCTGCATGGCCGGGGGCGGGGCGGGCGCAGGCTCCCAATGCCACTCAGCAGGCCAACAGCGAAGCGGCGAAGAACGCGCAGCAGGCGCGGGCGGCTCTGGATTCGATGGTGCAGGCGATGGGCGGGCAGGCCTGGCTCGATATGAAGAACAAGATGATCGAAGGGCACGTTGCCGCGTTTTTCCAGGGCAATCCCGACCTGGGGACGACGCAGACCTATGAGTATCACCAGTGGCCCGATCACGACCGCATCGAAGTAACCAAACATCGCGACGTGGTGGAATTTTTTATTGGGCGCGAGGGGTGGGAGGTGACCTATCGCGGCAAAAAGTCGATGGACAGCGATGCCACCGACAAGGAAGCGCTGGAAGATTATTTGCGGCGGCGCGAGCACTCCATTGAGACCGTGGTGAAGCAGTGGCTGAAGGACCCGAACACGATTTTGATTTACGAGGGCCCGCACATGGTGGAGCGGCGCGATGCCGTGCAGGTGACGGTGATTTCGCCGCAGAACGAGTCGGTAACCATCATGATGGACGTGTCGACTCATCTGCCGCTCAGGCGCGAGTTCCAGTGGCGCGACCCGGTGTACCACGACAAGAACACCGATGCCGAGGAGTACGACGACTACCACACCATCCAGGGCTTCCCGACGGCGTTTACGATTACGCGGTTCAAAAACGGCGACATGACGCGGCAATATTTTGTTACCGGGGCGAGCTACAACCTGACGCTGCCGGCCGACTTCTGGGACGTGGACGCGGCGACGGCGAGAATCAAGAAAGTGAAGTAGGAAAAAAACGAGCCAATAGCCAAATAGCCAGTAGCCAATAGTAGAAACCTGCGGCTCGTGTCTGCGGCATGAGCCGCGGTGCCGGGGGCAGCGCACTATTGGCTACTGGCTACTTGGCTACTGGCTGGCATGTGTTCCCTGTTCACCGTCCACCGTTCACTGCCCCCTTATTTATAATCCTGAGGAGCGTCGAACGGCTCCGTTTGCGCGCTTGTCTGGAGCTGAAGCATGACCTTTTCCATCCAGGAGATCCTGGATTTCCTGCCCCACCGTTATCCGTTTCTGCTGATTGACAGGGTGGTGGAGTTCGAGCCCAGGAAACGGCTGGTTGCGATCAAGAACGTGACCATCAACGAGCCGTTTTTCCAGGGACATTTTCCGGGATTCCCCATTATGCCGGCCGTGCTGGTGGTCGAGGCAATGGCCCAGGCCGGCGGCATGATCATGATGGCCGAGATGCCCGACCGCGATAAAAAGCTGGTGGTGTTCACGGGCATTGAACGGGCCAAATTCCGCAAGCCGGTAACGCCGGGCGATCAGCTGCGCATCGAGGTTGACGTGCTGGCGTTCCGGTCGCGTGCCGGGCGCATTGCCGCGCGTGCGCTGGTTGATGGCCAACTGGTTTGCGAGGCCACGCTCACCTGCGCCGTGGTGACGCGCGAGCGCGAGCAGCGGGCGCACGGTGACAAATCGGCGGGCGAGCCGGCAACTTCTGACGGGGTTGCGGTCGAGGCTGGCCCGCAGTGAGCATTCATGCAAGCGCCATTGTGGCCGCGGGCGCTCAAGTTCCGGAGTCGTGCACGGTAGGGCCGTTTTGCACCATTGGGCCTGAGGTAGTGCTGGGCGAAGAGTGCAACCTGATTTCGCACGTGGTGGTTGACGGCCGCACCAGGATCGGCGCGCGGAATGTGGTGTATCCATTCACATCGATCGGCGTACCGCCGCAGGATTTGAAGTATCAAGGCGAACCGACTGAGACGGTGGTTGGCGACGGAAATACGATTCGCGAGTGCGTGACCGTTAGCCGCGGAACCGTGGGCGGCGGTGGCGTGACGCGCATAGGCTCGGGCAATTTGCTGATGTGCTACGTGCACATCGGACACGACAGCCAGGTGGGTAGCCAGTGCATTCTGGCCAACAGCGCAACGCTGGCCGGCCACGTAACGATTGAGGACCACGTGACGCTGGGCGCGTTTTGCCCGGTGCATCAGCATTGCGTGGTGGGCTCGTACTCATTTGTGGGTGGGGGAACGATTGTGACCCAGGATGTGCTGCCCTTTTCGAAGACTTCGTCGCGGCGCGAAAACAAGGCGTTCGGCATTAATTCGGTGGGCCTCGAACGGCGGGGCTTTTCGCCGGAGCGGATTGAGCTGCTCAAAAAAGCGTTCCGGCTGCTGCTGGTGAGCAAGCTGAACACCACGCAGGCGCTCGAAAAGATGCGCGAGCTCGAAGGTGAAGACGTGGCGACGGTGGTGAAGTTCATCGAGCAGAGCGAGCGCGGGGTGATCAAGTAGCGCTTGCGCGCTTTTACTCCTTGGACAGGATATGTGGAATGCCCGGAAATGCGGACGGAGCCATTTGCAATGAAACTCGGCCTGATTGCCGGTAACGGGCGCTTCCCTTTCCTGCTGCTCGATGCGGCGCGGGCGCAGGGGTTCTCCGTGGTGGTCGCGGCGATTCGCGAGGAGACCGACCCCGAGATCAATCATCGCGCGACCGCTGACGAGCAGATCACTGTCCACTGGCTTTCGCTGGGCGAGCTGTCGCGGCTGATTGAAACCTTCCAGAAAGAAGGCGTGACGATGGCCGTGATGGCCGGCCAGGTGAAGCACAAACAGATTTTCTCCAGCATCCGGCCCGATTGGCGGCTGGCGAAGCTGCTGTTGAACCTGGGCACGCGATCGACGGACTCACTGCTGGGCGCGGTGGCCAAGGTACTGGGCGATGAGGGAATCGAGCTGATGAGTTCGACCGCATTTCTTGAGCCGCTGCTGGCCGCGGAAGGCGTGCTGACGGAACGCTCGCCTGGTGAGGATGAGCTCAAGAACATTGAGTATGGGCTCGGAGTGGCGAAGGCGGTGGCCGGGTTCGACATTGGGCAGACGGTGGTGGTGGCGGCGCAGGCCTGCGTTGCGGTTGAGGCCATGGAGGGCACGGACGCGACGATCGAGCGCGCCGGAAAGCTGATGGAGTTCGCTTGAAGACGAGGCCTCTACACTTGAGCGCAAACTCACTGTCGTAAAGGTGGCCAAGCCCAACCAGGACATGCGCTTCGATGTGCCGGTGATCGGTTTGGCTACGATTGAGGCGATGATTGTGGCCGGGGCGAGTTGCCTTTCAGTCGAGGCGGGGCGCACGCTGTTGTTTGATCGCGACGCGATTGTGGGACGAGCCAACCGGGCCGGCATTGCAATTGTTGCGGCCAAGCGCTGATACTGAGGTTCGTGAGTCGTGATTCTTGGTTCGTGAGTCGCGGAATGACTCCCCGTGTTCCGCATCCCCAACTCCCCCAAACCGGAGGTTTACTGTGACCAAAAAGTCTTTGCTTACCAGTCTGGCAACGGCCCTGGTGGCCGTGTTCGCCGCCGTATTTGCTACTGTGTCGTTGCACGCGGCAGACGAGACGATGCCTAACACCGGGCAAGCCGCGCCCACATTCACGCTTCCGTCGCAGGATGGATCGCCCATTTCGCTCAGCCAGTACAAGGGCAAGTGGGTGGTGCTTTATTTCTATCCGAGAGATATGACGCCCGGCTGCACCATCGAGGCGCACAAGTTCCAGGACTCGCTGGGCCAGTTCGAGGCGAAGAACGCCGTGATTCTGGGCGTGAGCGTGGACTCAAGCGACAGCCACAAACAGTTCTGCGCCAAGGATGGACTGACCTTCCATCTGCTGAGCGACACCAGCCACTCCGTGGTGAACGCGTACGGCTCGCTGGGCAGCTTTGGCAACGTGGTCATCGCCAATCGCAATACCTTCCTCATCGATCCCGACGGAAAGATCAAGCAGGTATGGGTGAAAGTGAATCCGGCAGAATCGGCGAGCGAGGTGCTGGCGGCGATTCCGTAGAAGGGGCTGAGTTTCCAGCGTTTCGCGGTTCGTGCTTTCCCACACTTGGCGCAAGGACTAAGACGCGCCAAGGATGGGGGCAACCAGTTTCTTGCTGAAATGAATTCGGGCCGGACTGGGTTATTTGCTATCCCAGGTCCTCAGGTGCGAGGGACCTGAGGCACCCATTTTTTCAGGGTCCACTTTCCGCAAGACGGGCGCGGCGTTTGACGTTCCCACCCCCGGCGCACCTATAATTCGTGTAGTTCCTGGCGATGTATCCGTGTGCCTTGTCACCGCGCGTCGCAAAGCATCTTGCGTGCCTACAGGAAATACTCGCGCGACCGGTGAGAGTTCGAAGCACTGAAACGCTCAAACGGAATCGGCTGGCGCGACGGCGGTGGAACCCCGATCAACATTGAGGGGCAAGAGCCGCCATCAGAATTGAAGGAGCCGTTCAACCCGCATGAAGTACCTGCCATTTTCTGTTGCTTACATCCTCCTGGGAACTGCCCTCGCAGCCGCACAAGCTCCCGCCACACATACACCTGCTGCCGGAACCACGACGGCTGCCGCTCCGGCCACGGCCAAAGTCGGCGTTATCGTCTTCCGCGCCGCGGTGAGCCAGACCAACGAGTTTCAGCGCGACTTTGCCGATCTGCAGAAGAAGTACGATCCCAAGCGCCAGGCGCTTAGCGCACTTAACTCGCAGATCGACACCATGACCAAGGCGCTGCAGTCGCAGAGCGCCAGTCTGAGCGACGAAGAGCGCGCCGCCCGCGCCCGCGCCATTGACGACAAGAAGAAGCAGCTCGACCGCGATTCGCAGGACGCCCAGAGCGATTTCCAGGGCGACATGCAGGACCTGGTGAACCGCATTGCCGGAAAAGTGGGCGAGGTGATGACCGACTACGCAACCAAGCACGGCTACACGCTGGTGCTCGATGCCAGCCAGTCGCAAGACAGTCCCACGGTGCTCTACGCCGTTCCGTCGATCGACATCACCAAGGCCATAATCGAGGCGTACAACGAAAAGAGCGGCGTGCCACCGCCGCCGGCCGCGACGCCCGAAGCGCCCGCGCCACAGGCAGCACCCGGCAAGTAAGCGCGTGGAAATATACAGGGGCTCCGCTCAGGCGGGGCTCTTGTTTTGCGTGTGGACAGGCCGTGGCCCGCCCGAAAGAGCGATGGCACTCTTCGGGGGCTAAAGTGACGGCGTGAGAACTCGACCCTTTTGGGAAAATTCGCCGCCAAACAGCCCGCGGCTAAAGCCGATTTGATTATTTGGGCAGAATTCAGCAGCCTGAAGGCTGCTGCTCCCTCCGGTTTGTCTCCGGTGCGATTTATGCGCGAGCCGAAGCGCGTAGCTTCCGACCCCGGCCCGCTTCCGATTCAAGGGGATTTTGCGGTCTTTGCCGTATAATCCTCTCTAGTTCCTGCTGATGGCTCCGTCCGCATCTTTTTTCCGCCTCTGGCCCGTCCGGGCTTGAGATTATCCGCTAAAAAAGATCGTGAGGTTTCTCAGGAGGCACAGGCTCGTTCTTGCGTCTAATGGGTGAGCCACTCAGGAATTTCGAAGGAGTTTCAGATTCAAATGAAGCGTTCGTTAGCAATCATCGTTATGCTGGCCTCGGGCATGGTCCTGGGCGCAGCCGCCCAAACGCCAGCCACCCCTGCGGCCACGCCGCCCGCCACTGCTCAACCCAGCAAAGTCGCCGTAATCGCCTTCCAGATTGCCGTGGCCCAGACCAACGAGGGCCAACGGGAGTTTTCCGATCTCGAAAAGAAGTTCCAGCCCCGGCAGGACCATCTGAAAGAGTTGAGCACAGAAGTGGACAACCTGACCAAGCAGTTGCAGGCCCAGGGAGCCACGCTTAGTGAGGCCCAGCGCAACCAGCAGGCCGGCTCCATTGACACCAAGAAGAAGCAGCTTCAGCGGGACGCCGATGATGCAAAGACCGACTTCCAGCAGCAGATGAACGACCTCTACCAGAACCTGGCATCGAAGGTTTACGACTCGATGCAGGCCTATGCCGAGAAAGAAGGGTACTCGCTGGTTCTCGATATTTCAGAGCAGCAGTCGCCGGTTCTCTACGCTACCCAGACCACCAACATCACCAAGGCGGTGATCGACGCTTACAACGTGAAGTCGGGTGTTCCGGCGCCTCCGCCGCAAGCGGCGGGTAGTGAAGCGCCCGTGCCTTCGGCACCGGCCCCCAGGTCTACCACCAGGCCGGCGACGGGCAGCCACTAGTCTGGGTTTGAGCTCGAATGCAAAAGCCCCGCGACGCGGGGCTTTTGCATTTTGGTGGGGCGGCGTCGTCAGCTTGCCAGGCCTGATCCCTATTGGGTGGATGGATTGAACCAATAAGCGCCCCTTGAACGGACGTCAAAGGCCGATCGCGGTCCAGCCACCTCAACTTTGAGGCTGTGAAATCCTGTGTCGTTTCGGTTCGGCTGAAATCCGAGGGTGTAGGAGTTCCGCACGTCCTCACCAATCTCGATCAGTCCGGCATTGAATGAGCCCGGACTGTCGAATCGTACAGAATCCCCGCCCGAAACTGCAGCTATCTCAGACGCGGTTTCTCTTTCAAGGAGTCGAATGGCTGTGCCGTATGCACCCATCGCATTCGTGCGGCCCGCGTACGGATCGGCGGAACCCTCCGGCTTTGTCTTCACTTTCTGGTTCTGAAACTCGATGCTGTGGACTTCGGTGCTCGCTGTTCCCAGTTGCCTGAGCAGCTCATTTGGAGAGGTAATGCTGCCGGAATCGGTGTGCTGGCTGACAAGCAAAACAACACGCCGGAACTCGCCGGGCTCGGCCTGTAACTGGCTAACTCCGAAGCGAACCGCGTCCATGATGGCAGCGCCCTTATCTCCCTGAGCCAGGTGGGTCAACTCGTAATCCACTCCGTCCAATCGCGTTGGGAAATGCCAAACCTGTTCGATCTTGCTATCAAAAGTCACTAGCGTAATTTCGTGTTTGGAAACGCCCAGGATCTTGCTGATTAAGGCCGGCAGTTCTGAGTAGTCCCGAAAATGACGAACACCTGAGGCCCCTGTTTGTATAAGGAGGACAAGTGAAACAGGCAGATCGTCAGTCTTCACCACATCAACCGTTTGTGGAGTCCCATCGTCGAAGAGGCGGAACGATGCGGCATTCAGATTTTGAATCGGAGCGCCCGATTCCGATCGTACGAGGGCAGGCACCCAAACGTAGGTGGAACTGACTTTCAGCGTATGGGGAGCATTCTCGCCCCGGTCGGCTTCCTGAACTGCCGCCAGACAACCCATGAAGAGGAGCGCGAAAAATACGGAGGCTTGATTCAATCCGAAACCCCCTATTTGGAAAGAATAAGCTCAACTTTTCGATCCCGGCTTTGAAGATCGACCCCGAGATAACCGTGAGTCTGGAAACGGGGCGCTACGCCGGGCCAATTTTGTTGCGATCCCAGGTCTCAGTATCGAGACCTGGGGCACCCAGTGTCCTGGCTGGGTTGAGTGGGTTGGTCGTGGTTCGTGCTATCCCAGGGCCGAAAATCGAGACCCGGGGCACCCAGATTCGCGGTGAATTGAAGTGGATAGGCGGGAGGGGTCGAAACGCCCCCGGTACAGGGCGATTTCCACCGGGCAGCCTGTGGAAAAAATTGTGGAAGACTCTCTGGATCGCCCCGAAAAATAGTCAAATTCTTCTCTTGCCAACTGCTATTCGCTTTTGATAAACAGTACAAACCCTTATTTTTCAACCACAAATAGGCGCGGAGACCGGCGAATAACCCTCGGGCTGCCGGTGAGCGGAATCACCCCCGGTTTCAAGAGGTTTCCACAATCCGTTGTGAACGTGAAGTAACAAAAGAACTTTTCCCATTCTCCTGGGGCATGCTATTTCTGTTGATCTTCGCCCACGCGGAGCACCGCCAGAAACGCTTCCTGTGGAATGTCGACCTTCCCGATACGCTTCATGCGCTTCTTGCCCTCTTTCTGCTTCTCAAGCAGCTTGCGCTTGCGGGTAATATCGCCGCCGTAACACTTGGCCAGAACGTTCTTGCGCAGGGCGCTTACGGTCTCCCGGGCGACGACTTTTGCCCCGATTGCGGCCTGGATGGCCACCTCGAACTGCTGGCGCGGAATGAGTTCGCGCATCTTGGAGACCAATGCACGGCCCCGCTCGTAGGCGTGGTCGCGGTGGACGATGATGGAGAGCGCGTCGACTGGCTCTCCTGAGACCAGCACATCGAGCTTCACCATGGGCGACTCCCACTCGCCGGCGAGCTGGTAGTCGAGCGATGCGTAGCCGCGCGAGATGGACTTGAGCCGATCGTAGAAATCGAGCACGATCTCGTTCAGCGGCAGCTCGTAGGTAATCATCACGCGCGTCGACGTGACGTATTCAAAGTTTACCTGGCGGCCGCGCTTTTCTTCAACGAGCTTGAAGATGCCGCCGACGTACTCTTCGTTGGTAAGGATTTTGGCGGTGATGACCGGCTCCCGGATGGACTCGATGTTGGTAGGCTCGGGCCAGCGCGATGGGTTGTCGACCTCGAGCACGGTACCGTCAGTGAGCGCGATGTGGTAGCGCACGCCGGGAGCAGTAGTGATGAGGTCGAGCTGATACTCGCGCTCCAGCCGCTCCTGAATAATCTCCATGTGCAGCAGACCGAGAAATCCGCAGCGGAAGCCGAAGCCAAGGGCCACCGAACTCTCGGGCTCGAAGAAGAACGATGAATCGTTGAGGCGGAGTTTCTCGAGCGCGTCGCGCAGCAGCGTATGCTCGTGCGAATCGACGGTGTAGAGCCCGGCGAAGACCATGGGCTTGATGTCTTCAAAGCCGGGGAGGGCCGAGTCGGCAGGTCGCCCATCGTGGGTAACGGTGTCGCCGATGCGAGTATCGGCTACGTTCTTGATGGTGGCTGCAAAAAAGCCAACTTCTCCCGCCGAAAGCTCGCCGATCTCAACTGGCTTGGGGCAGAGCACGCCCATCGATTCGATCTCGTACGCCTTTTCGTTCGACATGAACCGGATGCGCTGGCCTTTGCGCATGGTTCCCTGCATCACGCGGACCAGCACGATGACGCCGCGATATGCGTCGAACCACGAATCGAATATGAGCGCCTGCAGCGGCGCGTCGGGATCGGCCTTCGGCGCAGGAAGACGGTGAACAACCGCCTCAAGCACCTCGGCTACGCCCTGGCCGGTTTTGGCGGAGACGGGGATGGCGTCTGTGGCATCGAGGCCGACCGCCTGCTCGATGGCCTCCTGGGTGCGGAGAATGTCGGCCGAGGGCAGATCGATTTTGTTGATGACCGGTATGACTTCGAGGCCGTGATTGATAGCGAGATAAGCGTTGGCCAGGGTCTGCGCCTCGACGCCCTGGCTGGCGTCGACCACCAGCAGAGCGCCCTCGCAGCTGGCCAATGAGCGCGAGACCTCATAGCTGAAGTCCACATGACCGGGCGTGTCGATCAGGTTGAGTTGATAGGTCTGGCCGTCTTTGGCCTTGTACACCATGCGTACGGCGTGGGCCTTGATGGTGATGCCGCGCTCGCGCTCCAGGTCCATGGCGTCGAGCACCTGGGCGTGCATCTCGCGCTCGGTCACTGAACCGGTGAGCTCAAGCAGGCGGTCGCTCAGCGTCGACTTTCCGTGGTCGATGTGGGCAATAATGGCGAAGTTGCGTATGAAACGTGCATCCATTGAAACTTGCCGAAATAAAGGACTTTGCGCCAGCTGCGCGCAGCCCCTCCAAGGCATAGCTTATCATCGGAACAGTGCTCTCCGAGTCGTGACGCGCGCCGCAACCGGATCAGGAATTGGAGTAGAGAGAGTTGATGCGTTTGAGTGCCGTTCTCATCGAGAAAACGGCACCTTGCACGGACACAGATTCCCCACATGGATTCCTGATCCGGTCAAGAGCCGCGTCTTTACCGCATATGAGTTGGAATCGTTGGTTATCCTCAGGCCGTGCGCTGCTTGTTCTGCCCCTGCTGGCGATTGCACTGGCAGGATGCGGACCCGAGGCGCCGGTAAGCGCGTCCACTCCTCAGCTTCCCCAGGCAACAGCGCCGGCCCTTCCCGCGCCGGTGGCGACCACGCTGCAGCCCGCAACGCAGCCCGTTGCGCCTCAACCCTCAGCGGCCGAGCAGCAGCGCGTCCATGCCCTGATTCAACAGGTAGAAGCCGCCTACGCCCGTGGCGATGCCGACTACAAGAAAGGCATGCTGGCCGAGGCCAAAGTGGAGTTCGACCGCGCGGTTGACCTGATGCTTTCAAGCGGCATCGACATTCGCGGCAACCAGCAGTTAAGCGACGAATTCGACCACATTGTGGATCAGGTAAATGGCCTCGAGATGGAGGCGCTGAAACAGGGCAATGGATTTGTGCCGAAAGAAGAGATCACGCCGGCCGAGGCTGCCAGCGACGTGACCTTTGCGGTAGATCCCAACCTGGTGGCCAAGGCCCGGGCCGATCTGGCAACTACCAAGTCCGACCTTCCCCTGATGATGAACGAATATGTGGCCGCGTATATCAATTTCTTCGCTTACACGCAGAAGGGTCACAACACGCTGCTTCACTCCTTTCAGCGTTCGGGCCGCTACCGGGCAATGATTCAGCGGGTGATGGCCGAGGAAGGCGTGCCGCAGGACCTGATCTACCTGGCCGTGGCCGAGTCCGGATTCAACCCCCGGGCGCTCAATCCCCGTTCCCACGCCGGCGGCATGTGGCAGTTCATGCCCAGGGGCAATTACGGGCTGGAGCGAAATCCGTATGTGGATGAGCGCTTCGATCCTGAGAAATCGACCCGCGCCTACGCCCGGTATATGAAATACATCTACGATCAGCTCGGCGACTGGTACCTTGCCATGGCAGCCTACGACCATGGCGCCGGCAACATCCAGCGCGAGGTCGAGAGGACCGGCTACGCCGACTTCTGGGAGCTGTACAAGCGCCACGAGCTGCCCACTGAAACGGCCAACTACGTTCCTGAAATCCTGGCCGCCATCATCATCGCCAACCACCCCACGCAGTACGGGTTCGACGACGTGACGCTCGATCCGCCGGTGCTCACCGACACCGTGACGGTGAATTACTCGATCGATCTGCGCCTGGTATCGGACCTGGTAGGAGCACCGGTGGATGAACTGGAGGCGCTGAATCCGAGCCTGCTGCGAATGGTGACGCCGCCCGACGCATCCTACGATCTGCACCTGCCGGCCGGAACCGCGGACCTGTTCAATCAACGGGTCGAGCTGATCCCCGAGGCGCATCGCAATTCGTGGAGATACCATGCGGTAGTGGCCGGCGACACGGTGGCCTCAGTGGCGAATGAGTATCGCGTAAGGCCCGCGGAATTGGCCGAGACAAATCAGCTCGCCGAGACCGACAGCCTGGAAGGCAAGGACGCCCTGATTGTGCCTGTGGCCCCGGAGCTGGTGCCCTCGACGCGCATGGCCTGGTACACCACCCGGCGCGGCGATACGCTTGTCACCATTGCGGACCGCTTCGGTGTTTCGCTGGCTCAACTGCGGCGCTGGAACAGCCTGACCGGAACCGGCGTAAAGGTCGAGGCCGGGCGCAGGCTGCATGTGGCCGAGCCCGTGTTGCGGGCGTCTCGAACCTCAAGGCGGCGCCATGCAAGCGCATCGGGTGCGAGGACCGGCGCAACGGGGACTAAGAAGGGCGCACCAAGAAAAACTAGCGCCAGCGCTGCGCACAAACGTTCCCATTCCACATCGAAGACAGCGCAAAAATAGAAAAATCGCAACTCAACGCAGTACTCTCTTGTCTTTTGCACGAGTTACGTGCAAGATTGTTCATACTTCCGCACGCGGAGTTTTTTCTTTCAGCAATGCGGACAAACGAATGAGGCAGCGGCACGCCGCTGGAGGCAATCGGATGGATGACGTGTACAAGATGTACGCAATGAGTGACGGCGAACCAACCGGGGAGCCGGCTGAAGTTGACCCCGATCGGGGCGAAGAGGAAGACGAAGTCGAAGTGGTGTCAGTGGTCACTTCGTCGGACGACGATGAGCCAGTAGCGGAGGCGCCAGCTCCGGCCCCGCCCAAGCCCGCCAAGAAGGCTGCAAAAAAGGCCCCGGCCAAAAAGGCGGCTGTGAAGAAGGCTCCAGCCAAGAAAGCAGCGAAGAAGGCTCCAGCCAAGAAGGCTGCCAAAAAGGCTCCGGCAAAGAAGGCGGCAAAAAAAGCCGCCAAGAAAGCTGCAAAGAAGGCTGTGAAAAAGGCAGCCAAAAAGGCGCCCGCAAAAAAGGCGGGCAAGGTTAGTAAGAAAGCCGATAAGAAGGCTGCGAAGAAGGCCGGGAAAAAGGCTGGAAAGAAGGCCAAGAAGGGCGGCAAGAAGGGCAAGAAGAAGTAGCATCGAACCGCGCCGCATTGCGATCGCCTGACAGGCGATCGGCGAGGAGCGGAGGGTTGAAGCAAACGGCGTTCCGGTTACCGGAGCGCCGTTTTTGCGTGGGAAGCAGGGATCGATTATTCGATAATGACCGGAGCCGGAAGATCCGGCAATCGGTTCGGCGTTCTCTCGATGAAGTAGATGGACGGAGTCTTCATGCTGCGACGTCTATTGCGCGAACTTATGCGGTCGCCGTTGCCGGCGGCATGTGCGGCGCTGTCGCTTGCAGCCGGGCTGGCCGCGTCCTTCATGATGCTCGGAGTTATCCGAGCCACCCTGACCGCCGATCCGGAACTGCCAGAACCCCAGCATCTTTTCCATGTTTACGGATGGCAGCAACATCGGTCGCAGTTTCTTGAGCTGTCATTTCCGGACTACAGTGACATGCAGAGGGCAGCCGCCGGCTCCGCGGACCTGGCGGCTTTCATCCGCTTGCAGTTGATCGCAAAGCTCGGTGGAGTCGAAACGCTGGTTCCCGCGGAAGCGGTATCAGCAAACTACTTTCAGGTGTTGCAGGTTCGGCCGGTATTGGGCTCTCTTTATCAAGGCGCATCTTCGCCGGCGGATCAACCAAGAGTAGTTTTGGGCTTCAATCTCTGGCATTCCCGGTTCGGCGCAGACCCAAATGTAATCGGCTCGACTGTCTTCATCAATGAGACTCCTGCGACCGTGGTCGGAGTTGCGCCGGCTTCGTTTCGCGGAACCCTGCTTGATTGGAGCGACGTTCCCCAGATGTGGGTCGATGCCGAACATGTACCGGGACTGCCCTGGTTCAGCGACGATTTGGCCAATCGCAAGATGCGCATGTTTCTGATTGCCGGCCGGCGTCACCCCGCGTCGTCGTTGGCCGCCATCGAGAGCCAGCTGCAGACGGTTGCGGAGCGGCTGGCCAACGAATACCCGTCGGAACGCGACACCTCAGTACGAGCATTCCGTATGAGCGAATCGCGATTCTGGCCGGCCTATAGACCGAAGATTCGCCACGTGGAGACGATGCTTGAATGCGGCGCGATCATTCTGCTGTTGCTCGGTGTGCTGAATGCGGCAGCGATTGTGTGGGCACGTTGCCTGACGGATGCAAGGAGCTACGCGGCGCGCCTTGCCTTGGGCGGGTCGGCGTTCTCAATCTTCCGCCTCATTTGGCTGCATGCCCTGATGCTCACATTGCCCGGAGTAGTGGCCGGGATCGCGGTCCTGCCGTTTGCGCAGGCGGCGTTGACGGCGCTTGGCAAACCGTTCGGCATCACCCTTGCAATCCAAATCAGGATCGATTGGACCACGGTAGCCTGCGCATTTGGAGCGGCGACAGTTGTGTCAGCATTGGTCGCGGCATTGCCCGCCTGGGATCTATCCCGAATCGACATCGCGACGACGCTACGCTCCCGGGCCACGCTTGGGACCGGCGGCCGGATAGGAATTCGCTATGGAATCCTGGCTCTGCAGGCGGGATTATCGATGGTACTACTGGCCGCAGCCGGCATGGCCGGATTCACGCTCCTGCATTTGTATTCGTTGCCGCTGGGTTTCAGCCCGGAACATCTGTCCGTGGTCCGTTTCCAGATGCCGGAGAAACCTGATTCGGCGACCATCGCGGCACAGGCAGTGAAGGATGTGACCACCAGCCTGGGCAACGAGCCGGGTATCAGTTCCGCCGCACTGTGCTGGATGGCGCCGCTGGACCCGGTGCACCAGACTGTGGAAGTCTCCGCCGACACGCAGATGGGGCAGCAACGCGGCGAGTGGCTTTCGACAAATGAAAACCTTATAGGACCGGGGTATTTCAAGACTCTCTCCGCAGCAATGGTTCTCGGTAATGAATTCACCAGTGCAGACGTCGCGGGGCCGGACAGACCAGTCATTCTGAATACTGTGCTGGCCAGGAAGCTCTTTGGCGCAGCCGATCCGCTTCGCCAATATGTGCTGATCCGGAACCCCGGCGAGCAGAAGGCTCGGGAGCGGTTCCAGGTGACCGGCGTCGCACCGGAGATGAAAACCTCGAACCTTGCAGCGCCAGATGAACCATATCTCTACCGGCCGTTCGTACTGGCGGCAAGGTATGACGGGGCATTGCTGGTTCGTGGAAGCTTGCCGGGCGGCGTACTGGAATCAACTATCGACCGGATCTGGAGCGGCCGGCACGGCTCGCCGGTACTTATCGGCGTTTCCACAATGCGGCAGCGCCGCGACCTGATGCTCGCACCCGAGCGCACCATAGCATTCGTCGCATTGTTTTTCAGCGTGGTCGCGATCCTGGTGGCGTTCGCCGGCACATTCTCAGCCACCTCACGCTTTGTTGCCGAAAATCTCAAGAGCCTTGGCATCCGCCTGGCCCTGGGTGCGTCGCGTGGAAACGTGCGCTGGCTGGTGCTGAAGCGCGCATTGCTTTCGACAGGCATCGGGGTTTTGTTGTCAGCCGGCGTTCTCATCGCCCTCAGGACGCCGCTGGCGACGTTGCTGAGCGATGCAACGCCGTACATTGCGATCGTTGCCGCGGTGACTTGCCTGCAGGTATTATTCTGCGCTTTCGCGGCGTTCCTGCCAGCCTATTCCAGCAGCCGGCTCGACCCCGTCGATCTGCTTCGGCACGAATAGGGCGCGGAGACGAACTTGCTCCGTTTGCCCGCATATAGCATCAGAGTCATATGACAGTTCCGCTTTTTTCTCCCTTCAAACTTCGCACGGTGGAGTTTTCGAACCGCATCGGCGTCTCGCCCATGTGCCAATACTCCAGCGTCGACGGCTTTGCCAACGACTGGCACCTGGTTCACCTGGGCAGCCGTGCGCAGGGCGGCGCTGGCCTGGTGACTCTTGAGGCCGCGGCCGTCACCGCGGAGGGCCGCATCTCGCCTGACGATCTGGGCGTGTGGAAGGACGAGCACATTGCCAACCTGAGCCGCATTGCCGAGTTTGTGCATAGCCAGGGCGCGCGCGTGGGGATGCAACTGGCGCACGCCGGACGCAAGGCAAGCACATCATCGGGCTTTCGGCCAGGGCCGACGCTTGTGCCTCCCTCAGCAGGCGGATGGCAGCCAGTTGGGCCGAGCGCCGTCGCTTTTTCGCCCGATTACGCCGTGCCAACTGCTCTGGATCAGGCCGGCATCGACGCCATCGTCGCAGCGTTCGGGCAGGCAGCGCGGCGCGCACGCGAGGCAGGTTTCGATTTCGTCGAGATTCATGCGGCTCACGGCTATTTGCTGCATGAGTTTCTGTCGCCGCTCGCCAACCGGCGCACCGACGAGTACGGCGGCAGCCTTGAGAACCGCGCGAAGCTTACGCTCGAGGTTGTGGATTCGGTGCGTGGCGAATGGCCTGAGCATTTGCCGCTTTTTATCCGCATCTCAGCCACCGATTGGGCTGAGGGCGGTTGGAATCCGGATGATTCGGTGGAGTTGGCAAAGCTGGCGCGGGGGCACGGGGTCGACCTGGTGGATGTGTCTTCGGGCGGTCTCGTTCCGGGGGTGAAGATCCCACTGGAGCCGGGCTACCAGGTGAGTTTTGCAGGCAGAATCCGGAGGGAGGCGGGAGTGGCAACGGCCGCGGTGGGTCTCATCACCGAACCGGAGCAGGCCAACGTCATCATCGCGGAAGGCGAGGCTGACCTGGCGATGCTGGCGCGCGCCGAGTTGCGCGATCCGTATTGGCCTCTGCACGCCGCGGCCGCTCTTGGGCAAACGATAAGTTGGCCCAGGCAGTATCTGCGCGCTGCGCCGCAAGGGTCGACAGTGCGCGTGGCAGTGGGGCGTCTGTAGCTCCTGGGTTCTTACGATCAGGTGATGTGAACTGTGCGGCTGGTTGAAGTCCGTGCTATCCCACCCAAGCGGAGCTTGGATGGGGCACCCGGCAGTGAGCAGGTCGCAGCTTGAATTGCCCTGAGCCCAACGGATCTGGTGTAGCCAGGAACCCGCCCAGGCAGAGCTTGAACGGGGCACCCGGTTTTGTGCTGGATTGAAGCTGAGATGAGCATGGCCGCCCTTGGGGGCGGCCTTAGTTGTTCAACACAATCCGCGCCTGAAACGAGCTGCGCTTAGAAGGTGGTCGAGATGGTGAAGCGGAAGGTCTTGCGGGGTTCGCGGAAGACATAGCGTGAGCCGTAAGCCTGAATCGCCTCGTTATAGCTGTAGTCGCCGGCGCCGCCCGGCGGGAACATGGCCCGCGTGATGAGCTCCGCCGAGCAGCTGCCCTGCTTGCCACCGACCAGGACGTTGTTGCAGTAAGGAGTCTCGTACAGCCGCAGCGGGTTGTAAGCGTAGTAGATGCGGAAAGGAGCGTTGATGATGGGCATAAATACGCCCAGCTCCGCGCCGGTTGACATGCGCGGAACAAAATTGGTGCCGCTGATGGGCCGGATATTCGGCTTGTAGCCGACTTCTGAGCCCGGAATTCCGCCCTGGCAGGAACCGTTGTTGTAGACCGGGCAGCCGTAAAGCGGCGCGGTGAGCGAGGCAAATCCCTCGGGGCTCTGCTTCAACTGATCGTGGTTCACCGCGCTGTCGATGCCGAAATCGTCGAACAGCGAGAAGGTGAATGGACCAACCACCGGAATGCGATACTCAGCGTTGGCGGTCAAGTTGGAATCGCCGCCGATGGACGCCACGCCGTAGATAGGCAGAGGCACCTGGATGCACTGGTTGTCTTCAGGGTTGGTGGGATCGCGGGGCACGCACGAACCGTCTGGATTGGTGAGCTGGAAGTTGACGCGCGTGGGCACGTAGCCATAAGGCGTGGCACCGCGCACATCGAAGCCGCGCATCTCCATTTCGCCGCCGGCATAGAAGCGGTTGTTCGGTGGAGCGACGTCTCCGCCAAATCCCTGGATATAACCAAGCTGCGCGCGCACGGCCAGCACATTGCGCCCGGTCGTGCTGGGGCTCAGGTAGTGCATGGGGATGTAGCGCTTGTAGGCCACAATCGGCTCGAAATACCGCACATTGCCCCACAGGCCTGAGGCCTGAAACGCGGCCGTAATCTCTTTGCCGTTGTGCGGGCGGATGGGGTTGTTGACCGTGTTGTAGGCGTAGCTGAGCGAGACGTAGCTGTTGATAATGCCGGCCAGTGGATTCGACGCCTGAACGCCCGAGCGGAAGGCAATGGTCTCAAAGAAGGTCTGCGAAGCATTGCTGAAGGCCGTAATGTTCGAGCTGGTCCACGAATAGGTTAGACCTATGCGCTGAAACGCGTGACGCTTAAGCGGGTAGCTGATTGAGATGTTCATACCCTTGGTGCCCTGGTTGTAATTCTGGGTAAGAGACTGCACAGCAGCGCTCAGATTCGGAGACAGGCCGGACGTGCCCTGGTAGTTCTTTGAGGCGTTATAGTCCTGCTTCTGGTTAAAGATCTGGAAACCCACGTTGATGGGCCGGTTGCGGATATAAGGCTCAGTAAATCCGAAGAGGAACTGGCGGCTGATGGAGCCCAGGTTGGCCTGCAGGCTCAACGTTTCGCCCAGGCCAAGGAAGTTGTTGGTCTGGTAGTTGAGGCCGATGAAGGCGCCGGAAAGTCCGCTGATACCGCCATTCATGCCGATCGAGTTCTTGCCCTTTTCGTGCACTTTCAGCAGCAGCTCGACGGTGTGGTTATCGGGATCCTGATGGGCCTCGGAGTCCTGATCAACCTTGAGCGGATCAAAATATTCGAGCTGGTTCAGGCGGAGAAGGCTGTACTCCCACAACTGGGAGTTGTAGATCGAACCCTCCTCAAGCATGAGTTCGCGGCGGATGACCTTGTCGCGGGTAATGGTGTTGCCCTGGAACTCAATCCGCGAGACGTAAAACTGGGCGCCTTCGTCGATATCGACATTGATTGAGACGGTCTTCTTCTGATCGTCGTAATGAACCTGCGGAATAGCGCCGAAGTTGATGTACCCCAGCCCGCCATAGGCTTTCTTCAGGTTATCCAGACCCTTCTGAATGTCGGTAGCGTTAAACCAGTCGCCATCCTTGATGGGGAACGTGGCGCGCAGGCCCTTCACGTTTTTCACGGCCTTGTTGCCGGTGAAGGTGATATCGGAAAGGCGATAACGGCCGCCCTCCTCGATGGGGAGCAGGATATCGATGCGCTTGCCCTTGTTGGGGCGGAAGGTGAACCAGTTGAGGCCGCCCTGGTCGCGGATCTGGGTCTTGGGCTGCTCAACGGCCGCGTTGGCATAACCCTTGTCGCGGTAGGCCTGGCGCACCCGCTCGGTGTCTTCTTCGAGCTTCGATTCATCGTAGGTCTGAGAGAAGATATCTTCGAAGATGATCGAGTAGGGGATCCCGATGGGCTTCAGGTTCTTCATCGACCGGCGCAGGTAAAGCGAGTTGAGGTGGGTATTGCCCACGAACTTGATTTTGCCGACCTTTACCACCGGACCTTCTTTTACATTGAAGGTGATCTGCACCGAGGCCGGCGGCATGGTCTTCACGTCGGTCTTGACGGTGGCAAACTGGTGGCCGTGCTCGGCCTCCATCTGTTTGATCACGTCCACAGCGCGCTCTACCTTGGTGGGATCGTACTGCCCATCCTCGGAAAGCCCCACCTTTTCCTTCTTGAAGCGATCGAGAATGTCGGATTGGGAGATGGAGCTCAACCCGTTGTAGTGAATCTCGCGAATATTGGGCTTTTCGCGAACGAAGATGTTGAGGACGACGCCCTTTTCAGTGTCCTCGCGCTCGACGCGCAGGTTCTCAAAGTAGCCGGTGTTCCAGAGCGACTGGAAGCTGGCTTCAATGGCATTAATGTCGTAAGTGTCTCCTTGGTGAATGAAAAGACGGGCGAGGATCGTCTCTTTGGGGATGCGGCGGTTGCCGATGACGCGGATGCTGTCGATGGTGTCGGAGGTCTGCGCAACCGCTGAGACGGCGGTAAACACTAGCAAAGCCGCGAGCAGCAGGCGAGCGGTGCGGCCGGCCGACCCCACGAAGCGGTATAGAAAAGTGTGCTTTAACTTCACCGGGCAGCGGCCCTGCGGCGAGCACAAAAAATACTGGTGCGGTCCATGGTTCGGCTTCACGGGAAAAATATGCACACCCTCATTGCTCAAAATCGTATCCTGCATCGAGGAAAGACTGATTATATTTGACCGTACCGACCCCGCCCAAACGGCTGGGTAAGGCTGCCGGCACGGAAAGCGTCCCTTTCCTCGTAATTTCCCTGCCGCGCTTGCCGCCTTCGGACCCAGGGCCGGGTTCCCGCGCCAAATGCACCGTGCGGCAGATTGACGCTACGGCTGCGCCAGACCTTGCGCCTGGGCACTCCGCTGAGGCGAAATGCGGCGAGGTCCGGCTGGTTGGGCTCCCATCCCACAGTCTACCGGAACGAGGCGGGTTTCGACGCCTGTGCATCCTGTCCGCACGTGGCAGAATGCTGTTTAGACGCAAAGGACAGGGAATAGGGAGTAGTGAGCAGGGAACAGAAAACGAACGAATATCGAGTAGCCGATAGGCGAAAGTGCGTGGCCTTTCGCCCCGCGTCCCAGGTGACGAGGTGCGAACTGCTGGCTGACCGTTATTTAATGGCTACTGGCTATTGCCGATTGGCTAAGGCGATGACTGACAGTCCGATTTACGCATTGAATGCGGAGTTGCTCGACGGCCACAGTGTTGCGCTTGGCGAGTACCGCGGCAAGGTGCTGCTGATTGTGAATACCGCCAGCAAATGCGGGTTCACGCCCCAGTACGCCGAGCTCGAGCAGCTTTATCGCAGATTTAAGGAACGCGGATTCGTTGTGCTGGGGTTCCCGTGCAACCAGTTTGGCAAGCAGGAGCCGGGGACAGCGGCGGAGATTGCTTCATTCTGCGAGCGCAACTACGGCGTCAGCTTTCCCATGTTCGCCAAAATCGATGTGAATGGAAAAAATGCACATCCACTTTACCGCTATATGAACCAGGAAAAGCCGGCCGCGTTCCGCATTCCGCTGGGCAATGGCATCCGATGGAATTTCACCAAATTCCTTGTAACGCGCGAGGGCCGGGTGCTGGCGCGCCTCGGGTCGAGGGTCAAACCGGCGGGGTTGGCCGCCCACATCGAAGAGCTGCTTGGCGAGAGTCGCTGATTCATCCCGACCCGCATAACGATATGCCGGGGGCGAAAAAAAGCGACCATCCGACGTGCAGAGTCGTCCTATGGTGGTACTACCATACGGCCTTTTTCAGCGAGCCCGCATCCTATTCAAAGACGATCCAGATAAGAAAAGGCGTTCAGGCCCAACCTGTATTGGGGATTCAATCTCTTTGGGGGGCGCGGCCCTCAAGATCGCGGATGAGTGTAAGTGTCGCGTGTCCCGGGACGCCGTATTCTGCATGCCTCATCCGTTCGACTACCATAGTAGATTCAACTTCGATGTGACCGGAGTGTGGCAGTTCACAGACCGGTCCAGGGACCCGATAAGCCGGTGCGAGCAGGCCGGGATGCCGCTGATCGAATTTCTCGCACGATCTTCAGCGGCAATCAGGCTGCCGGAAAGAGCGCCAAAATGACGCCGGCCGAGGAGCGAATACCAGCCTTATGATGTGGATTGTCCGGCTCGCGCTGAGACGGCCTTATACGTTCGTCGTTTTTGCGCTTCTGATTTTGATCCTTGGCGTCTTCAGCATCGCCTCGATGCCGACGGACATCTTTCCCAACATCGATATCCCGGTGGTCACTGTGGTGTGGAACTACCAGGGTCTTTCGGCCGACCAGATCGCCAACCGCATCGTAACCAACGCCGAACGCGGGATGACGACCACGGTCAACGACATCGACCACATCGAGTCGCAGTCGCTCGTCGGCGTGGGCCTTATCAAGGTTTTCTTCAAGCCGCACGTTGACATTGCACAAGCGGTGGCGCAGGTGACCGCAATCAGCCAGGTCATGCTGCGCACGCTGCCGCCGGGCACGAATCCACCTTTCATCATCCAGTACAACGCGTCGAGCGTGCCCATCATGCAACTGGGGCTTTCGGGGCAGGGGTTGACCGAGCAGCAACTGAACGACCTGGCCACCGTTACCATCCGCATTCAGCTGGCCACGGTTGAAGGCGCGCAGACGCCGTACCCTTACGGCGGCAAACAGCGCGAAATCATGGTGGACCTGGACCCGGCCGCGCTGCAGGCGCGGGGAATGTCGCCGGCCGACGTGGTTACCGCCATCACCGATCAGAACGTAATTGCGCCTTCGGGCACGGTCAAGATCGACAAGTTCGAGTACCAGGTTGAAACCAATTCCGCGCCATCGTTGATTGAAGCGCTCAACAACATGCCCATCAAGGCGGTGAACGGCACGGTGGTCTACATCCGCGATGTGGCTCACGTGCGGGATGGCAATCCACCGCAGACCAATATCGTGCGCGTGAATGGCCGCCGCGGCGTGATCATGAACGTGCTCAAAACCGGCACGGCCTCCACGCTCGACATCATCAAGAGCATCCGCACAATTTTGGCCAATCCGGCCCTGAAGGGCCAGTTGCCGCCCACTATGCGCATCGACGCGCTCACCGACCAGTCGATCTTTGTTCGCGCCGCCATCTCCGGCGTGGTGCGCGAAGCCATCATCGCCGCCTGCCTTACGGCCGTGATGATCCTCGTCTTCCTCGGCAGCTGGCGCTCGACGCTCATCATTGCGGTTTCCATTCCGCTCTCTATCCTTTGCTCGCTGATTCTGCTTTACGCGCTGCACGAAACCGTCAACATCATGACGCTGGGCGGTCTCGCGCTCGCCGTCGGCATCCTGGTTGACGACGCCACCGTAGAAATCGAGAACATCAATCGCAACCTGGAACAGGGCAAGGAGATTGAGCAGGCGATTCTCGACGGCGCCGCGCAGATCGCCACGCCCGCGCTGGTTTCCACGCTCTCAATCTGCATCGTGTTCGTGCCGATGTTCCTGCTGAGCGGCGTGGCGCGCTACCTGTTTGTGCCACTGGCCGAGGCGGTGGTGTTCGCCATGCTGGCCAGTTACCTGCTCTCCCGCACCGTGGTGCCCACCATGGCCCGCTATCTGCTCAAGGAGCACGACGACGCCGAAGTGGAACGCAGACGCCGCAGCCGCAATCCCCTCGTCCAATTCCAGCTCGCCTTCGAGCACGGCTTTGAAAAACTGCGCCACTTTTACGTGCGGGTTCTTACCTTATGCGTCGATCGCTCCGGCATCTTCCTGATCCTGTTCGTTGTTTTTGCTCTTGTGTCGCTCTGCCTCACTCCCGAGCTCGGCCAGGACTTTTTCCCGTCGGTCGATTCCGGCGAGTTCATCATTCACGTTCGCGACCATACCGGAACGCGCATTGAAGAGACCGCCGCGCTGTGCGATCACATTGACCAGACCATACGCGATGTCATCCCGCCCGACGAGCTCACAACTATCACCGACAATATCGGCCTCCCTTATTCTTCGCTGAACCTCTCATACTCGACCTCGGCCCCGGTCGGCCCGTCCGACGCCGATATCCAGGTAACGCTGGCCCACAAACACCGCCCGACCGCGGCGTATCTTGACCGGTTGCGCGAGGAACTGGCCCGCAAATTCCCGGGCGTGACTTTTTATTCGGTGCCCTCCGACATCGTCACCCAGATTCTGAATTTCGGACTGTCGTCGCCCATCGACATACAGGTCGTCGGCCCCAACCTCTATGCCAATCGCGCCCTGGCCGAGAAAATGCTCAACGAAGTTCGCTACGTGCCCGGCGCGGTGGACGCGCGCATTCAGCAGCCATTTAACTATCCGAACTTCACGGTTAACGTTGACCGGACGCGCGCGGCAACGGTGGGACTGACCCAGGCCAACGTGGCGCAAAGCCTGCTGGTAACGCTGAGCGGCAGCTTTCAAACCAGTCCCAACTTTTATCTCGATCCGCGCAACGGCGTTTCGTACAACATCGCCATTGAGGCTCCGCAGTACCAGGTTGAATCGCTGGCCGGGCTCAAGAGCCTGCCTGTTACCGGCGGCGCAACCATCCAGGAGCCGGGCAACGCGGCGTCGACGCTGGCGCCGGGAGCATGCCGGCTATGCCGGGCCGGGAGCTCCCTTCACTATGGCGCCGGGAGCGGCGAGCAAACCTATCGAGGTGCTGGGAAATCTGGCCAACATTGTGCCCGGAGCCGAACAGGGGCTCGTCAGCCACTACGACATTCAGCCGGTCATCGACATCTACACCAACGTTGAAGGTACTGACCTGGGCAGCGTGACGCGGCAGATTCAGGGGATTGTGAACCGCTACCAGAAGCAGTTGCCGCGCGGGTCGCACTTTATTTTGCGCGGGCAGAGCGAGACCATGAAGAGTTCTTACTTCGGCTTACTCACCGGACTGGCGTTCTCCATCCTGCTGGTGTACCTGCTTATCGTGGTGAACTTCCAATCGTGGCTCGATCCGTTTTTGATTGTTGCCGCGCTGCCCGCCGCGCTCGCCGGAATCGTGTGGTTCCTGTTTCTGACCCATACGCGATTGAGCGTGCCGGCGCTTACGGGATCGATCATGTGCATGGGCGTGGCCACAGCCAATTCCATCCTGGTGGTGAGTTTTGCGCGCGAGCAGCTCGAGATGCTGGTTGGCGACGCGCGTCAAGCGGCGCTGAACGCCGGCTTTGTACGCCTGCGGCCGGTCATCATGACCGCCCTGGCCATGATTATCGGCATGGTGCCCATGGCGCTGGGCCTGGGCGATGGCGGCGAGCAGAATGCACCGTTGGGGCGCGCCGTGATTGGCGGTTTGCTGGTGGCCACCGTTGCAACATTGTTTTTTGTGCCGGTCTTCTTCTCAGTAGTTCACGGCTGGCTCGAGCGCCGGATAAAGAAGCATGAAGGAAAACAACTGACGGATTCCGACGAATTTGCTGGGTCACAGGAGTAGTCCTCGATGACAAATAAACATCCGAATGAATCGAAACCCGACAAGGCGAAAGCCGAGCATCACGAGACCCATGCTCCGGAACAGGAGCCGATTGCGCCGCACAAGGCGGCTATGGCGCTGGTGGTTGTAGCCCTGGCGCTGGGCGCCATCGCCCTCATCGGCTACCTTGACCGCAAGCACGACGACAAGGTGCTGGCTGCAGACACGGTGAAATATGCTGCGCCTACCGTCGAGGTCGAACCGGCTGAACAGGCTCCGCCGGTGGACAATTTTGTACTGCCCGGCAACGTAACGGCCTTCACTGACTCGCCCATCTACGCGCGCACCGATGGTTACCTGACTCACTGGTACTACGATATCGGCGCGCATGTTAAGCAAGGCGCGCTGCTGGCCGAGATTTCGACTCCCGAACTCGACCAGCAACTGGCACAGGCCGAAGCCGACCAGGCGACGGCCGAGACCAACGCGGGGAATGCGAAGGTACAGGCCGAGCGCTATAAAGGGCTGGTCGAGTCCAACGCTGTGTCGAAGTTCGATACCGACACGTATGTGACGCAAGCCGCGTCAACCTCTTCGGCGGTCAAGTCGGCGCAGGCAAATGTACAGCGGCTCAAGGAGCTGCAATCGTTTGAGAAGGTCTATGCGCCTTTTGACGGCGTGGTGACCGCACGCAACGTTGACACCGGTCAGTTGATCAGCCAGGGAGCGGGTGTTGAGCTCTTCCACATGCAGGCGCTTGGGACGTTGCGCGTTTATACCAATGTGCCTCAGATCTACTCCGCGACAATCAAGCGCGGCTCAAAAATTCAGCTCACCTTCCCTGAATATCCCGGAAAAACATTTGAAGGCACGCTGGTGCGAACCGCCGACGCGATCGATCCAACGAGCCGCACGCTCCTGGTTGAAGTGGACGTAAACAACCGCTCAGGCTCGCTGATGCCGGGCTCGCTGGCGCAGGTGCACTTCAAGACGCCCCAAATCGCGCCCACATTCGTTGTGCCCACGGCCGCGCTCATCTTCCGCCGCGAGGGACTGCAGATTGGCACGGTAGTGGAGAGCAAAGATGGAACCGTGGCGCACCTTGTGCCCATCACCATCGGACAGGACGACGGAGCCACGGCGCAGGTGGTAAGCGGACTGACGGCAAGCGACCAGGTGATCCAGGATCCGCCTGACTCGATTATCGAAGGCGAGAAAGTGACTGTAGTGAAACCGGGAAGCAACTCGCCGCAATCCGGAGGGTTATAGGATGGCAGCGCCTATGCCAACCCGAAATCCTGGTGCCCCCGGTTCATCGCTTTTGGGGGCCGGGGAGATCAGACTCGCAGCGCTCACCGCCTTCTGTGCGCTGCTCGCGCTCACCGGCTGCAAGCCCGTTGGCCCCAACTACAACCGGCCCGGCTACACTGCTCCTGCGGCCTATAAAGAAACCGGCGCGGCCTCCGTTGTGCCTCCGCAGAACCCCGCAGGTGGCGCGTGGCAGCCCGCCAATCCATCCGACGGAATGCTCAAAGGCAACTGGTGGGAGATCTACCAGGACCCGCAACTCAATGACCTTGAAGAACGCGTTGACTCGACCAACGTTCAGTTGAAGCAGGCTCTCGAAACTTACCAGGCGGCGCGCGACCAGGTTGCGGCCACTCGCGCCAATCTTTATCCAACGGTGAGCGGCAGCATTGGCGCGAACCCCCAGCAGTACTCGAAGAATGCGCCGCTCTTCAACAAGGCAAACGCAACCATCTATAACGATCTGACGCTGGGCGCGCAGGCAAGTTGGGAGCCGGATTTTTGGGGCCGCGTCCGCCGCAGCGTGGAGCAGGCGCGCGCCAACGCTCAGGCCAGCGCGGCCGACGCAGCCAACGTTGCCTTGACGCTGCACGCCGAGCTTGCAGCCGATTACTTTGCGATGCGCGGCCTCGACTCGCAAAGCAAAATGCTCGCCGATACAGTCGCGGACCTCGAGAAGCAACTGCAGCTGACTGAAAACCGGCTGAAGGGCGGTGTGGCGACCGAAGTCGACGTGGACCAGGCGCGCACGCAGCTCGAAACGATTCGCGCGCAGCTTGTGGATGTAGGCGTAGCGCGGGCGCAATACGAGCACGCCATCGGCACCATCGCCAACTACGATCTTTCGCAGTTCTCGATTTCGCCATCGCCGCTCGATGGAGAGCTGCCAAAAATCCCTACTGGGGTTCCGACGCAGCTGCTTGAGCGCCGGCCCGACATTGCAGCAGTCGAGCGCCAGACCGCGGCTGCCAATGCGCAGATCGGCATTGCCGTGAGCGCCTTCTACCCCAACATCACGTTGAACGGATCTGCCGGGTTCCAAAGCACGAATCCCGGCACCTGGATCCAGGGACCAAGCTCATTCTGGACCCTCGGTGCGCAAGCCGCGGAGCTGTTGTTTGACGCCGGCCAGCGCCACGCAGTCACTGATCAGGCACGCCACGCCTACGAGGCGCAAGCCGATGCTTACAGAAATGTCGTCTTTCAGGCCTTTGAAGACGTTGAAGACCAGTTGGCCGCGTTGCGCATTCTTGAGCAGGAGTCGACTGTGGAGCAGGGCGCGGTTGCCGCGGCGCAGCGTTCGTTCGATATATCAAATTCGCGCTACAAAGGCGGCGTCACCAGCTACCTTGAGGTGCTGACAGCCGAGCAAACGCTCCTGCAAAACCAGCTTACCGCAATCAATATTGAGAACCGGCAGTACGCCGCAAGCGTTGGCCTGGTGCGCTCGCTGGGCGGCGGATGGGATGTAACGCAGCTGCCGTAAAGTCAGTTGTCAGGGATCAGGGGATTGCAATACTACCCGTGCCCCATCCTCCTGGGCGGAGTCGAACAATCTGCTTTTTGAATTCATCGTGAAATGGGTGGGGAAACACAGCCTCATCAAAAACAACTGCAGATCCCTCGGCTTCGGTCGGGATGACATTACTGTTTTGGGATCTCAATGCGAATAGGCATTTTGCGGCACATCAACCAGCGCGCCGCCCGGCGCTTGCCACATGAGGCGCGGAGCCTGATTCGAGGCCGAGTGCAGGCCTTCAATGTGGACGGCGTGTTTGCCCGCGCGCAAGCCGAGCGAGCCCACGGCATAGCGCATTGCGTTCCCCGGCGTCCCGCAGACATTCGCGAACGGCGGGCCAGTCTTCGCCACTTCCCTGCCATCAATGACAAGTCGCGCGCCATCGGGATCGAGAAGATAGAAGTTGTAGCCGCCGTCGGCGGGAATGTCGATGAATCCATCCCACGCGGCGGCGTACCGCGTGAATCCCTGCGCGCTGGCTTCGAGTTTTTGTGATTGGCCGGTGAGTGTGGGCTTAATTGACGAGAGATCGGGCAGCTCGGCCCACTCTCCGGGAAAGATGCTGTAGGCGAGGCCAGGCTGCGCAGTGCCCGTGTTGGCCTCGGCTGATTGCCAGCGGTCGACGACAACTACATCCTGCTCGGCCCAATCCTGGTGGCCGGCCCGGTCTTCAACGTGGAGCAGAACGCGGTAGCGTCCGGCACCGTTGGCTCCGTCAAGCTGAGTGCCGAGAGCATCGGCAAAGCGATGGCGCGCGCGCCGGCCGTGAGCCTGGGTTCCATCGCCGAAGAGCCAGGTGTAGCGCGAGCCGGGCGAGGTTTGCGCAGTGAACTCGACCGCCCTTCGCGGCACGACCGTGGCCGGCGCAACCGTGAAGTCTGCTGTCGGTGTGTGGGTCGTGACGAACTTCGGTTGCGCCGCGCCTCCAGAGACGGCGAGCGGCAGAGCAGCATCGAAGTCAACACGCGTCTGGCCGTACTTGACGTTGTCGAACACCACGCCGGAAACATCGCCGGTGATAGTTGAGCCCGCGAGCGGCGGCTGGCCCAGCACCCATATGTTGCGGAAGACGAAGTTCGAAAGCGACGGCTGCTCCTGCTCGAGCTGCGCGAGCGAGTACCAGTTATCGAGAAATAAATTTTCAAAGGTATAGCCCCGGTGGGTGCCTTCGGCGTCCTTCGCGCCCCAGAAACCGATGAGGCCGAAAGTCTGCCCGCAGGCGCCGATGCCGGCATGCAGAACGTCGGAATTGCGCAAGGTGAAGTTGGATGAGTTGAAGATCTTCTGCGGCCAGCCCGCGCGCACCACGTTTGAGATCGAGGTGGAGAGTTCGGTGTTCTCGACCAGGATGTTGCGCACGTCGTGGCCGGGACGCAACAGGTCGTTCTGGGTGTAGCCGTCCCAGTTGCCCTCCATCGCCAGGTCGTCGTCGGAGGCGCGGAAGAATGAGTTGCGCACCACCGCATCGCCGCTGCCCAGCCAGTCCATGCCGTCCTGGTTGGCGTTGCCGGGGTTGCCGCCCACGACGCGCAGGTCGTCGTAAGTGAACCTGCTTGAATCCTTCATCTGGATTGACCAGGTGCGCGAGCGAATGACGCAGGTGAGGCCGTCGATCTCGACGTTGCGCGCCTGAAACGCGCCGATGCAGTGCCAGTCGGGCTTCTGCATCCAACCCTCGTCGGCGGCGGGGTCCTGCGGTCCGTCATAAACGATCGTTCCGCGGCCAATGACTTTCACGTTCTCGACGTTCCAGAGGTTGAGGCTGCCGTAGATGAACGCACCGGGCGCGAGATAAATTGTGTCACCCGACTTCGGGTTGAGGCTTTCGCGATGCAGGCCGGCTGGAATGACAATGACGTTGGGGCCCGTGGGCGGCGGTGGCGGAGGCGATCCGGCAAAGAGAAACAGCATGTGGGCGCGATTGAGAAAGTCGTCAGGCCGCGAGATGGAGAGTTTGACCGGGCCGTTGATGCGGAAGCGAATGGTTTGCCCGTTGCGCGTGGCATGCAGGCCGAGCCGCCAGGGCTGAATGTCAACGCCACGATTCCAGAAGCCGGTCTCGGCCGCGGTGATTGTGATTTCGGCGGGACCAACGAGATCGAAGCTGGCGAACTCGAAGTTGGCGGCGGCGTGGGCTACGTCGACGCGCTGGCCGTTGACTGTGATCGCAAAGAAGTACGACCGCATTTCGTCGGGAACAGGCGCGGCCTCAAGGCGAGTGGCGGCGTGAAGCGAGGGAGAAATGGCCACAAACGCGGCAAGCGAAACAAAGAGCAGTTGAGGCAACGCGCGAAAACCCGGCAACAGTCAGAACTCCCGCAAGAGATTGGGAAAGATAAGTGTAGCGCCCGGGAATGCGTGGCTCTGCCGACATTCTGGCAGGTTAATTGTCGAACTCGGTTGAAATCGGGAAAAGATCGCGGCTGCCGTGGAGAACGCGCTCAACTCGCACGGCGTTATTCAAAATGCGAAACAGAATTACGTAGTTACCGACAGTGGCGAGACGCGCATCCTGCCCCAGTTCCGGACGGAGGCGATAAAGCTGAGGCTGCTTCGCGATTTCCTGCATGCGCTGGCGAAGGATACGAATAAGGCGGATAGCGTTGCGGGGACTGTCCTGCGCAATGTAATCGGCGATCTCTTCCAAGTCGCCTGGGACGAACTTTGAAAGCTTGAGCCGCATCAGCGCGCTGATTTCTGCGCGAGCTTCTTGTATTTCGCCTCAAGGCGATCGAAGACCTTGTCGGGATCGAGCCCCGGGGAGTCGTCGTTTACAGCCTCTTGCCAGCGCTGCCGGACATTGGCAAGGGCATGCTCGCGAAGCCTGCGCTTGTGCGACCAGTCGCGTAGCGCATCGCGTACAACCTCGCTATGAGACGAGTATTCTCCCGCCTCTACGGCCTGGCGGACGATGGTTGCCATTTCACTAGGAAGCGCGATGCTGAGTTTTTCTACGGTAGGCATAAAAGCGACCTCAGTAGGAAATTATACTACCAAAGCGGCACCGGTAATAATATAGTTAATGGCTTTGCGATTAAGACTCATCGCTCTTCTCCTTTTCTTTTGCGGAATCAGAATTTACGCCGCGCCCTGCGAGATGAATCCGAGCGGGCCGGCGCAGTTCGTCTTTGCACAGGTTGATTCACACCAGGCGTGGACCGAATTCAAAAACATCGAGTCGGTGCCCAAACTTGCTCCCGGCGAAGGCGTCTCAGCGGAGGTCTGGAGAGACTCGAACAAATCGCTGCTGGTTAAAACCAGCGCGTCGGCCAAGAATATGGAGGCCTACACCGTTTCCTGCTATTCGCATGCGGGATACCTTGATTATGTGCAATTCGAGCTGCGCACGGACTGGGGTTGGTACTACAAGGCCGAGGGTCCGATCATCATGGGGCGATTTCACCGGTCGACGGAGCAGTATTTCAACTCGAAGAGCGACCAGCCGTTGGTTGTTAGGCCGCAGCAGCCCGATGATTTTCCTAACATTCTGATCCCGGTGCTTTACAAGCGAGTCAAATTTCTGCCGTTCGCTGATTTGCTTGAGAAGCGGCCGTAGAGACGCGGCGCTTTTGCCAATCTGCGCCGATGGGCGCATACTGCATTCACGGTCGAGATGGCCATTTTCCCCGTCCTGCGCGTCTAAAAATATTCCCGGCTGAGACACAAACAGCCGGCCGCACTCGAGCACAACAGGAGCCCCGATGCCTGCCGCACAAACGCTTCCCCGAACGCTGGGGGAACTGAGGAAGAGTTCCCTTTTTTCTGAGCCGCGATTGAAAAACCGCAGCGTGAAAGACGAGATGCGCGCCAATTTGATGGCGCGCATCAAGGCGCGCGATACTATCTTTCCCGGCATTGTGGGCTACCAGGACACGGTGGTGCCGCAGATTGTGAACGCGGTGCTGTCGAAGCAGAATTTTATTCTGCTGGGATTGCGCGGCCAGGCCAAGAGCCGCATTCTGCGCGCTCTGACAGCGCTGCTCGACGAGCACACACCATACTTGGCGGGATGCGAAATTCGCGATTATCCGTATGCGCCGCTTTGCCGGCGCTGCCGCGACCTGATCGCCGAAAAAGGCGACGCGACACCCATCGCCTACATGAAGCGCGAAGAACGCTATGTTGAAAAACTGGCCACACCCGACGTGACAGTGGCCGACCTCGTAGGCGACCTTGACCCCATTAAGGCGGCGCGCGCGGGCGAGCACCT
This sequence comes from uncultured Acidobacteriaceae bacterium, assembly GCA_963732165.1. GTDB lineage: Bacteria > Acidobacteriota > Terriglobia > Terriglobales > Acidobacteriaceae > Telmatobacter. The sequence goes on along the minus strand of CAVSYM010000007.1, from coordinate 131,438 downwards.
GGCCAGTGAATTGACCATGCACTACGGGCTGCTGCCGAGGGCCAATCGCGGCATCTTCGCCATCAACGAGTTGCCCGACCTGGCCGGCAAGATCCAGGTGGCGCTGTTCAACATCATGCAGGAAGGCGATGTGCAGATAAAGGGCTACCCGGTGCGGCTGATGCTGGATGTCGCCCTCGTGTTCAGCGCCAACCCCGAGGACTACACGGCGCGCGGCAAAATTATTACGCCGCTGAAGGATCGCATCGGATCGGAGATTCGCACGCACTACCCCGAGACGCTTGAAGAAGGCATTGCGATCACGACTCAGGAAGCATGGGCAGCGCGCGGCGAAGAGAAGATCGAGGTTCCGCAATATGTGCGCGAGATTGTGGAGCAGGTGGCGTTCAGCGCGCGTGAAGACAAGAAGGTTGACAAGCGTAGCGGCGTAAGCCAGCGGCTGCCGATTTCAACCATGGAGTTGGTGATTTCAAACGCAGAGCGTCGCGCGTTGATTGCGGGCGAGAGCCTGGTGCTGCCGCGGGTGGGCGATATTTACGCGGCGCTGCCTGGCATTACGGGCAAGCTGGAGCTTGAGTACGAGGGCGAGATGAAGGGCGCCGACACGGTGGTGCAGGAGCTGATCCGCGTAGCCGTGGCAAAGATTTACGACTGCTATTTTGAGGGCGAGGACACGAGCCAGATTGAGGAGTGGTTCAACCTGGGCGGCACGTTCAAGCTCGACGACGATCAGCCGGCAACGGACACGGTCAAGGAATTGAAACAGATTCAAGGGCTGATGGAGAAGCTGAAGCCGCTTTCAGTGAAGGCCTCGGACCCGGCGCCGCGCATTGTGGCAGCGGCAGAGTTTCTGCTCGAGGGAATGGCCGCGCATCGCAAGCTGAGTCGCAGCCAGGAGCATGGCTTTGCGGCGCAGGAGCACCAGCGCCGGCGCGAGCGCGACGAATTTACGCCGCAACGCGAAGAGATGGAAATGGATTTCGAGGACTGGCAGAGATCGAGAAAGACGAGAAGGGGCGGACTGAACTAGAAACAGGCAATAGGCACTGGGGACTAGGCAATAGGGGAAACGAGATGAAGCGGGTTCGGTACACCAGATACACGGGCGACCTGGCGTCGGAGATCGACCTTGAGGAATTGCTCAAGGGGCTCTCTGACTATTTGCTCGACTCGGGTTACTACAATCCGTGGAGCGATTTTCAGGATCTTAACCACAACATGGACGACCTGCGCGAGGCGCTGCGCCGCCTGCTGCTGAAGGGCGATTTTCTTTCGCAGGAGATGCGCGACAAATTGCAGCAGATGGAGGCCGAGGGCACGCTCGATGAGCTGCTCGACCGGCTGATGGAGCGTATGGAGCGGGAGAACTACATTAATTCTCAGCCGATGAACCGACCCACGCGCGCTTCGAATGTTGAAGGCCAGGTGAGCGAGCCTGAAGGCCGGGTCCGGTTTGAAGTGACCGACAAGAGCATGGACTTTCTGGGCTTCAAGACGCTGCGCGATTTGATGGGCACGCTGGGCAAGTCAAGCTACGGCCGGCACGACACGCGGCACTGGGCCACGGGGATCGAAACGAGCGGCGGATCGCGGCGCTACGAATTTGGCGACACGTTGAACCTGGATGCGGCGGCGACGCTGAGCTCGGCTATTTCGCGCGAAGGAATCGGGCTGCCTCTGAACATGGAGTACGAGGATCTTCAGGTGCACCAGTGCGAGTACCAGAGTTCGTGCGCAACGGTGGTGATGCTCGACTGCTCGCACTCGATGATTCTCTACGGCGAGGACCGGTTTACGCCGGCCAAGCGCGTTGCCATGGCGCTCTCGCACCTGATTCGCACGCAGTATCCAGGCGATTCGCTGTCGCTGGTGCTGTTTCACGATTCGGCTGAAGAGATGCCGGTGTCGCAGCTGGCGCGGGTCAAGGTTGGGCCGTGGCACACTAACACGCGCGAGGGTCTGCGCGTGGCGCAGCGCATTTTGGCGCGGCAACGCAAAGACATGAAGCAGATTGTGATGATCACCGACGGCAAGCCCAGTGCGTTGACACTGCCCGACGGGCGCATTTACAAGAACCCGTACGGACTCGATCCGCTGGTGGTGAGCGAGACGCTGGAAGAAGTGGCGCGGTGCAAGCGATCGAACGTGATGATCAACACGTTCATGCTGGCGCAGGACCACGGGCTGGTGCAGTTTGTGCACAAGGTGAGCGAGATGTGCCGCGGTAAGGCGTACTTCACCACGCCTGACACGCTGGGCCAGTACCTGTTGCGCGACTACATGCAGCGGAAGTCGAAGATGATTCATTAGAGCGAGTCAGCAGGTCGGCGAGTCAGCCTTGAGGTATCCCAGGTCTCAAAGGCGAGACCTGGGGCACCCGTGTGTTAAGGCCAACCCAGCGCCGCACCTTAGAAGAGCTCTGGAATACTGTGGAAGGCGATGCGCGTGGGTGCGGCCTTGAAGGCGGTGAGCATGGAGGCTGGCGCCAAAGTGCTCATGCCGTATTTCGAATTCAGCTCGTCCATGGTCTCGAGCAGCCGGGCGCGGCTCTGCTCGCCGTCGAGGGCGTCGAACAGGTTGAGCGAGTGCAGCCGATCGGGAACCAGGCCGTTAAGACTGACGCCGATGAAGTAGGGGTGGTCGTAGTCCACGCCTGAGGGCTCATGGCCCGAGGGGCGCGACTCCCACATGCGGCGCAGCGCGGCAATCAATATTGCATTGTCCTGGCATTCGCTCAGGCGGATTTCGCTCTTCCAGCCGCGGGCCGGGACACCGAAGGTAGAGACTGGTTTAGGGGCAGAGGTCGAATCGCCCCTTGGCACGGCAAAGCCGATAGCGAGCCCAATGCCGCTGGCCCAGAGCTTGTGCTGGCGCAGCCGCATGGCGGCTTTGTGGAGCAGTTTGTGAGCCACCGCCCAGGCCTTTTCGGCGGTGCGCATTTCGGGCGCGAGCACGTGCGAATGGCTGATCGACTTCAGGTGCTCGGTCTCAGACATCTCGAAATCTTCGCCGCGCAGCCAGTGCCAGAGCCGCTCGCCCCACACCGAACCCCAAAGCTGACCGGCCCGTTCGCAGTCGAGATCCAGCAGGTCATCCATGGTGTTGAGGCCATGCGCATTCAGGCGCTTCTCAGTGCGAGCACCGACGCCGGGCAGGTCGCGCAAAGTAAGTTGGCGCAGCGCTTCGGGCAGGATATCGAGGGGCAGTGCGACGATGCCGTCGGGCTTCTCCATGTCACTGGCTACTTTGGCAAGGTAGCGGTTGGTGGCGAGGCCCACCGAACTGCGGAGCATTTCGCCGGCACGTTCGCGGATCGCCGACTTGACCCTGAGGCCAAGGTCGAGAGCAGCACGCAAGGGCCGCTCGCGGCCCATCAGACGACAGGCCATTTCGTCGATGGAGCAGACGGCCGTGACCGGAACGCAGCTTTCAACTGCTTCGACCACGCGGTGATGGTAGTCAACGTAGATCTCGTGGCGGGCCTCGACGAGGACGAGATCGGGGCACATGCGTTTTGCTTCAGCGACCACCGTGCTGGTGCGAACGCCGAACGCCTTGGCTTCATAGCTGGCGGCGATGCAGACGGTGGTGTCGGCCATCATTGGGACGACAGCGACCGGCTTGCCACGAAGCTCGGGACGCACCTGTTGCTCGACCGACGCGAAGTAGGAATTGAGATCGACAAAGAGCCAGTTGACGTGAGGGGTTGCGAGGGGTTGCTGGCGAACGGCAGGCGGGGATTGAGCGAACTCGGCAAGTTCGGCGGGCCACGGTTCGGCCGAAGGATTCTCGATCGGAATGGGTGCGGCGCTCATGGCGAATTCAGATCGTCTTTTTTGCCGTGCGTGCGGCCTTCGCGAGCTGATCAGGCTGCATCCTGGGTTCAGTGGAGCCGGATCGAACTACACCTTTTGGGTCAATCCGCACGGCTCGATGCAATATTTTCGCCTTTTATTCTCTTTATTGCAAGAACTTTTTGCGCAAGAATCTGTGTTTTGGGGCAAAATACTGATGTGCTCAGCCAGATGAACGGCGGATGCGATAGTATGGGACTCCACAGCCGAATGAGATTTGAGTTGGGGAGCGGACGCCGCGACATTGCTGAGAACTGCGCGTTCGCATCAAAAGTAATATGCACAGCTTGCTGACATGGTTCGGGGCAAATGCTACAGTGCTCGCCGTTCTGGTGACGGTGGGAGTGGCCGTGCTTATTGTCTGCTGCCTCGAGTGCTCGAAGTGCGGATGCCGGGAGAAGGACGAGCTCTTCAAGCGGCACGAAGTATAGCCCGGCGAGTGAAGATGTCAGCACAATCGGGAGCCACGCGGGCCTTATCGGTTTCGGAGGGCCCGGACCACAATCAGGCATGTCATCCCTGCCCCCCGAAAATGCCGCTAATTTTCTACCCCTCATTTATCTAATTGATTTGCAGGTTTTCCAGTGGTATTGGAATCGCATTCCAGGCTGCGGCACAAACTCCGGGTGAAACGTACTGAAAATCGAAAACGACGTTTCGATTCGTGTCCAGGCCAACCAACCGCGCGTTTGCGAAGTTGTCCGCGGTTGCGAAATCCACCAGGTACGAATTGCCGGACTCGTAAACGCTACCGCAAATTGGTGCATAGATGCTTTGCCCGTAGTTGAAGTTCCACACGTTCTGGGCCGTCTTATTGGCTTCATTAATTGAGTAGGCAGATACTTCGCTAAAGGTACGCGAAAGGCCAGCGGGCTCGCCTGGAGGTTGATTCAAACTTCCATAACCATCGTTAAAGACCATGACGTTGCCGTTGGATGTAATGGAGACGCCGTGCTGACCAATTGGATAGTCCCCGCCTGCGTTCAGAGTGAGCGCCTTGGCCCTCAATGAGGGAAAGGAGTACCAATACTTGGTAGGGTCGCCCAGGATCCAAACAATAACGTGAGTTGAATAATTCAACTTGATCAGGAAATCTTCGCGACTGGAGATGATGACGGTGTTGTCGCTGGGGTCATAAGTTGCGGCGTTGGCGTGAAACCAGTCGGCCCCGGGATGCACAAACGCGGTCGGGTCATCTCCCTGGCTTTTCATGTACGAGGTCAAAATGTCGGCCATATCGAATGTCTGAATGGGCGGTTGAATCGATCCCGGCAGAAACTCCGCAACAATATCGTCGTCGCTTGGGCCAAGGTCATCGGTGCCGTTAAACTCGGCGAGAAGCCCAGTGCGGCCGGGATCGATGTTATGACTGAATGAGGAATAGAGTGGTTGCGGAAGATCGGTTGGCGACGCGGACTGCGTTCCGTCAAGTCCAAGCAGCGTGACGACCGGAGGAGAATTGCTCCCCAGCACGAATAGCCCGTTTCCGTAATAGATGTTTAAGGTATCGTCCGCCGAGGGAATCGGAACCGCCCATCGTACCTGGCCATCGGTATCGACGATTATTGGTGAGCCAATAGTCGACTTCAATATGAAGAAGTTGAATCCCAAATTACTCCCCGCGGCTCTGGCCTTGACGACCGTCGGATTCATGTAAACCCCGGTGGGGTCCGTATAGGGTTCAGTCGTGATCTCGTATTGCATATCCTGTTCGGAACCGTCTGCGAATTCGAGTTGGAAACTCAACTGATTTTGATAGTTCTGGTAAAGTCCAAAGACCGGGAGATTCATCGAATCGATTTCGAGATCGTTGCGGAAAGCGAGGGCCCCGGTGCTCCAGGTGACTTCAACCGGCGCTGAGACCGAATTTGGCATTGGCGAGATGGTGAAGGTAACCGAGGCCAGCCGGCTGATGCTATTTCCGGTGAACTGCACCGAGGAGATGAATGGAGTTACACCTGGTTGACTTCCGGCGATGGCGATGTCACTGGTTTGAGCCAGTGTATGGCTCGGAGTTTCTTCCGTTTGGCTCGCTGGTCCCCGAGCGCATCCAAATACGGCCAGACAGAACACCAGGATCGAGCCGCCTCTCAGTACCTCCCCAATCCATACCTTAGCCACTTCAGTATTCCCTCCTTTGAACAAGATTGGTGCAAGTTTTTGTTATCTGGCCCGCCTGCAACCGGTTTCATAAATGCCTGTTCGGCCAGCTGTGCAGGTATGGAACCCAACAAGAAGCCGGGGGCAATGAAGTTAGGGTTGATGCATCCGATCGATGGGACCGGTCCAACGCTTTAGAGGGGCCGCACAGCAATTGAGCGAACGATCTGGTTGGGCCCACGCCTGGCGGCGCCGCGATACTTCTTCGGCGGTGTGGTGCTCGCCGCTCCGGTGTACCGCATTACGGTATGTCGGGCGCAGACGCAATATGCTAGTAACTTAACTGTAACGACTGACGCAAGAGTTACGGCCAGGATTACGCTGTAGCGCGATTTTTTCAGAATGCGGAACCAGGAGCTTTAGTCTTCACCATGAGCATTGCCGGATCGATCGAAAACTCCCCGTTGACCATCGCCGGATTTCAGTTTTGCGCCGATGGTTTCAGGTAGGTTTCAAACTGCGCCAGAATGCGGCTGAAGAGCTCGGTGCGCGCCTCTTTTCCGGCAATGGAGTGGGTCTTGCGGGGAAATATCTGCAGATCGTAGGGAATGCCGGCGTCAATCAGCTTCTGAACGTACTGCACCGTGTTTTCAAAGTGCACATTGTCGTCGCCGGTGCCGTGAGCGATGAGCAGCCTTCCTTTGAGTTGTGCGGCTGAATTGACCACCGAATCGTCGCGATAGACGTCGGGGCTCTGGTCAGGCAGGCCCAGGTAGCGCTCGGTGTAGATGGAGTCGTAGTTGCGCCAATCGGTGACCGGAGCGACCGAAACACCGGCGCGAAAGCGGTCAGTGTGCGAGAGCGCGTAGAGGGTGAAAGTGCCACCCCAGCTCCAACCCCACCAGCCCAGGCGTTTGGGGTCGAGCTGGGGGTATTGGCTTAGAACAGCGTCGACCACGGTCATCTGATCTTCAAATTGAATCGGGCCGAAGTCGCGATAGCAGGCCTGCGCAAAATCGCGGCCGCGCATTCCCATGCCGCGATTGTCGGCGTGGAGAACGGCAAAGCCGTGCTCGGCAAGCAACTCATCGAAGAAAATCTCATCGGTCCAATGATTCTGGACTGTCTGCGGGCCGGGACCGCCGTAAGGATTGACGATGAGGGGTACGGATGCGGGCGAGGTTGCGCCCTCGGGCAGGAGCAACGTTGCGTAGAGCGTGGTTCCGTCGTGGGCCTTCACGGTGAGATCGATGGGCGGATGCAGGCGGTATTGATCGAGCGACGCCGGCTGAAAGATGACGCTGCACTTGCCCGGCGCCTGGCACAGGTCGACGGTGTTGGGATCCATCCGGGTGGAATGACGGTCGACAAACGCAGTGCCGGAGGGAGCAAATGAACCTGCATGAAAGCCAGGAGCGGTGGTCAGCGGTGCGCGCTTTCCATCGAATGTGACCTGCCAAAGCTGCTGGTCTTCGACTTTGCTCTCGTTCGAAGCGTAGTCGACAAACCCGTTCTTGAAGTCGACGCGAGAAACGTCGCCGACCTCGAATTCGCCCTGCGTGAGCTGCTTTTCAAGCGCGGCCGGTGCATCGAGGGGGCGGCGCTGATTGTAGCTGTAGAGGTAGATCTGGTTGTGGCCATCGGACCAGTTGGTGAGGACGATGTGGCCGTCGCCAAGGTCGACGTCGTAGTTATCGTCGAGGAATTTGTCGTCTTTGATTTCGAGCACCTTGCCAACGAGGCCCTTGCCCGGATCGGCGAAGTAAATGTCGCGTTGCTTATGATCGCGGGTGAGGGTTTCGATCCACACGGTCTTGTCGTCGACCCATCCGAATCGCGGGATGTAATCCTGTCCGGAAACCATGGGGAGTTTGATCCAGGAGACGCGGCCGCCATTGACGCCGACCACCCCGACCCGGACGCCTGGATTAGGGTCGCCGGGTTGTGGGTAATGCTGTTTTTCAACGGTCGCATGGGTGGGAATCCAGTCCGTGATGGGGTATTGGGGCACCGGCGCCTCATCCATTTCAAGAAAGGCAATGGATTTTGAATCAGGGGACCAGAAGTAATTGCTGCGGACGTCGAGTTCTTCGAGATAGACCCAGTCAACCTCGCCTTCAAGAGTTTCAGGGTTGGGCGCCGGCGCTACTTTTAAGGTTGGCTCGCCCGCTTCGCGCAAACGAATGACCTCAAGACCGTGATCGTGAAGGAAAGAGATGTCGTGTCCATCGGGGGAGAACTTTGGGTCGTCGCCCGAGGCTGAGCCGGTATTGCCGACCTGCACTCCGGTGCTGGACTTGAAGTCATAGAGCCAGAGGTAGCCATCGGCATCGAAGAGCAGATGCTGGGCGTCGGGCGCCCAGAAGTAATTAGCCTCATGGTAGCGAAGGCGATGGTCGCGGTCCTGTTCAGAGCCTCCGCCCTTGATGAGCGGCGCCAGCTTTTCGCGGTTGATGAGCACTTCCGGTTTTCCGGTGGAGGAGTTGAGGTCGATCAGCTGACCGTCGTCGATGTATGTGAGATGGTGTCCATCGGGCGACCAGGAGAGTTCTTCGGGAGGACTTCCGGCGAGCGAGCCATGACTGAAGATGTCCTCGACGGTGAGCGGCGTGTAGGATGGCTGCTTCCCGGTATCCTGCGCGGTGGCCGGGATGGCGGAAAAGGAAAAAGCGAGACTGACGGAAAGAAGGACGGCTGCTGAACCTGACAGACGTATCAAATTGGAGACTCCTGCTCAGACGTAATGGAGGAAGGCTGACCGGCGGCCTGGGAGGGTTACGGCCTGCTACGAGTGTAAATCACGGTGAATACAACTGTTGCACAACCGGGGAGAAGAGTTTATTGTCCGGGACATGCAGGGTACAAGCGGGCAGGAGAGGCGCAGATTCGGGCAAATGCGGCGTAAACAGGTTGGCCGCCAGCAACACGATCAACTTCACCCCAGACAGCGGACGGCGCGCGCGATGGAGCTGCTGGAACGGGCGATGCGCGGCCGAGTGCCGGCACTGGTGAAGCTGAAAAACGAGTTGATGGCCGAGTCGCCGTTCGCGTACTTTCGCGGAGCCGCACCGGTGATGGCGGCGGATCTGGCGATGACGCCGAACACCGGAATCGTGAGCCAGCTATGCGGCGATGCGCACGTGCGCAACCTGGGGGCTTTTGCCGCTCCCGACGGCCGGCTGGTGTTCGACATCAATGATTTCGATGAGTCCATTCGAGGACCGTTCGAATGGGACTTGAAGCGCATGGCGGCGTCGCTGGTGCTTGCGGGCCGTGCAAGCGGGCATAAAGACGGCGCCGCGCGCAAAGCAGTGGAGGCGTGCGTTGAGCGCTATTCGGCACAAATGCGCGCGTTCGCCAAAATGCCCATGCTCGAGGTGGGACGATTCCAGGTGCACCGGCTCGGATTGGCAAAACCGGTGCATGCGGCGCTGCTCAAGGCGGAACGAGCTACTCCGCTGCATACCCTCGAGCAACTCACGGAGCCGGTGGGCGGCGTGGAGGGCGCGCCGAGGCACTTCAAGGAAATGAGGCCAATGCTGACCCGGGTCTCTGCGGCCACGGCCAAGGCGGTTCTGGACTCGCTGGCGCCATACCGCACCATGCTGGAGCCGCAGCGGCAGCACCTGCTCTCGATGTACCGGCCCATCGATGTGGCATTCAAAGTGGTGGGTACTGGCTCGGTGGGGCTGCGCGACTATTGCGTGTATCTCGAAGGGAACGGGCAGGGAGATCCGCTGTTTTTGCAGATCAAGGAAGAGGTTGCATCGGCCTACGCCCCGTATTTGCCTGACGCGCAGCCTCCGCACCACAACGGACAACGCGTGGCTGATGGGCAGCGGGCAATGCAGTTGCAGACCGATCCGTTCCTGGGCTGGACGCACATTGGCACGCGCACCTACCTGGTACGGCAGCTGAACGATCACAAGGGATCGATCGAGATTGATGACCTGGCCGGCGACGGCCTGAAGGCTTACGCCGAAGTATGCGGCGAATTGCTGGCCCGCGGGCATGGGCGATCGGGCGATCCGCTGGTGATTGCCGGCTACCTTGGTTCAGGCGATGGATTTGCGGAGTGTCTGGGGCGCTTTGGTGTGAACTATGCCGACCAGACCGAGAAGGACTGGGAAGAGCTGAAGCGGTCGCGGAAGACAGGGCAGAAGAGCTGATTGCGCTGCCGCTCAAGGGCGCTTGTAAACATCGTATCCACGCAAATGCGCGATGGGCGCGAACTCGCGCAGCAGCAGTTCGAGGGTTGCGGCGCGGTTGAGCGTCACGTCTTCTTTGCTCTGCAGATCGCGCTTGATCACCAGCCAGCGAATGTTGCGGCTGCGGACGAGAGCGGCTGTCTCTTGGGGCGAGTAGGGGTCAGTGCCCTTGTCAAAAAGAAGCACGGGAAATTGAGGCGAGCGGCCGGTGACGAAATAGAACGGGTCTTCGCCGGGCAGCAGCACAATGCCGTCGTCCCGTGGAATGTTGGCTGCTGCATAGCGCAGGAGTTCGTCGAGCTCAGGTAAATACGGTCCGGGAGTGGACGCGCCGGCGAGCTGCGGGAAGGCAGAGTGCTCAACAGGGCCGGCGGGAATGTCGATGTACGAGAGCCGCTCTTCGCTGACGGTATAGAACGCGCCGCAAATCAGAAGAGTGACGGAGACAAGGCTTAAGAGTGATGGAATGAACCATCTATGCGGGATGGGGCGCGATGGACGGCCGGCGAGGAATACGAGCAGATCGGCAACAAGGATGGTAAGAAGAGGCCAAATAGCATAGGTGGAACCCCAGAGCTGTTGCGAGAGCATGGCGCCGTGGATGGCGGCAAGCAGAATGAGCGGTAGAAACGAGCGCAGCGTGAGGTTTCGGAAGTGAATGAGATTGCAGACGACGAGCGCTGCGGCCAGAAGCATGAGAAACGGCCAGAGGGTTAACAGAGTGTCGCCGAAGGTGTCGGGGTCGTCGTAATAGAGCCAGAGGGCACTGAGCGCATAGAAGAATGGCGCTGCGAGAAGTAGAAAGGCAGTGATCGATACGAGCTGGCTTGAACTTCGACGCCAGGCGAGCAGGACGAGGGCTGCGACGGCGGCGGGCAGGGTCCAGCAGAGGGTGGGTTCGGAGTAGATTCCCGCCATTGAGGAGAGACCCGGCAATCGGCGCTGGGCCGCGAAGTGAATGGTCCAGTGAATGTAGTTGCCGATGCCGGCAGTGAAGTGCAGAACGACGAGCACGGCCAAGAGAGTTGTAACTGCGCCGGCGAGCGTGGCGAGAAGTGCAGGAGCCGGGAACTGATGGGATTCCGGTTCCTCGCGGCGAAACAGATTGGCGCAAATCAGAAGCGCTATTGACCCCAAAGCTGCAAGAAGAAACGGCAGGCCCATGTTCTGCTTGACGAACAGCGGCACCACTGTTGCGCAACCGGTTGCGAATCCGCGCCATCGCGCTTCCGGCGAACTTGCGGTTCCGCACTCAAGCCGCTGAAGACACCAGACGGCCAGGAGAATGGCGAGGGCGCAGTCTCCGTCGTACGAGGGAAAAGGCACGATTGAGTAAATACCCAGGAACGTGAGAGGTACCGCAAGCAAAAGCGCAACAGGCCAGGCGAAGGGCACGCGATTGTGCAACGACGCAAGCACGATACGCCAGGCGAGGACGGTGCCAAGGCCGCCCATGACGGCCGCGTAAAGAATGTGGTGAAAGAAAACCCGGCCGGTGAGCCGGATGATGGCAGCCTGGATGAGAAACGTGAGTGGCGCATGGACGAACGGAAAATCGCGGTAGGGCATTTGCCCCAGGGCTATGCGCGCAGCGTTGTCCAAGGTGTAGCTTGCGTCCCAGAGAGCAACGACGTGGGCATTTTGCCAGAGCACGACCGCAGCCGTACCGAGGAAAAGACCGGCAGCCGCGGCAAAGTCGCGCAGTTGCCAACGCTGGTTGGGCGGGCGCGACGGCTGCGGTGATGGTCTTTGTGACGGCTTCATGATGGTGGCTCGGGAACTAGTGTCCTGAGTCTAAAGTTGATTGCATAAGTTCCGAAGTGCAATAGCAGATCCTTCGACTCACCACCCCCGAACTGAAAGACGTTCGGGGCCCCTTTCGCTCAGGATGACAGGTCATTTTAGGTAATGGACTTTAGAGACAGGCTCTAGAGTCAAAAGTATCAAAGCGAGCATCAAAATGCCGTGGAATCGAATCCGCGGTAGAATAAGAGTCGCAGTGGTTTTGTTCGAGCCCATCTCGGCCCTCCTCTAGCGGCTCCCGCCGCCGACACTGTTGCTGCGCCCGTTCACTGTTTCAGTTCACTTCTTCACTCCCACACCCGGCCCGCGTCGAGGGCCAGGAGATAAGCCATGATTGACCGCCTTGAACAAATGGAACGCCGCTACAACGAGTTGCAGGCCGAGTTCGCGCTGCCTGAAGTGTTGAACGATCACGAGAAGTATCAGAAAACCGCCAAGGCCGTGCGCGAGATCGAGACGCCGGTGGAAAAGTATCGTGAGTTGAAGCAGGTGCGGCAGGGCCTGGCCGATGCGCGTGCCATGCTGGACGAGAGCGACGCCGGAATTCGCGCCATGGCCGAGGAAGAGATTGCCGCGCTCGAGCCGCGCCAGGCAGCGATTGAAGAAGATCTGAAGCTGCTACTGCTGCCCAAGGATCCCAACGACGAGAAGAACGTAATCCTGGAGATTCGCGCCGGCACGGGAGGTGACGAGGCTTCGCTGTTTGCCGCCGAGATCTTCCGCATGTATACGCGCTTTGCCGAGCAGCACAAGTGGAAGGTCGAAGTGATGTCGCTTTCTGAAAGCGGCGTTGGCGGCTACAAGGAAGTGATTGCAATTATCGAGGGCGAGCGCGTTTTTTCGCAGCTCAAGTGGGAGAGCGGCGTGCATCGCGTGCAGCGCGTTCCCGAGACCGAAACGCAGGGGCGCGTGCATACTTCGGCAATTACAGTGGCAGTGCTGCCCGAGGCGGAGGAAGTGGATATCAGAATTGAAGCCAAGGACCTGCGCATTGATACATTCTGCTCATCGGGACCAGGCGGGCAGAGTGTGAATACAACTTACTCCGCGGTGCGCATCACGCACCTGCCGACGGGCACAGTGGTAAGCTGCCAGGACGAGAAATCGCAGATCAAGAATCGCGAGAAGGGCCTGCGCGTGCTGCGTTCGCGGCTCTACGAGATGGAGATGCAGAAGCAGAACGCGGAGCTGGCGGCAGCCCGAAAATCGCAGGTGGGTTCGGGCGATCGCAGCGAGAAGATTCGCACCTACAACTTTCCGCAGAACCGGCTCACCGATCATCGCATCGGGCTCACGCTGCACCAGCTCGACCTGATCATGCAGGGGCGTCTGCAGCCGGTTGTGGATGCGCTGGTTGCACATTACCAGTCTGAACAGCTCAAAGGCGACGAGGGCGCAACCCAGGCGGCGTAAAAGCGCGATGCCATCATTTTCAAACTACGTGGCGGGCGGGATGGTGCGACTGCACCTGGGGCCGCATGCCGACTGCGCACGGCGCGACGCAGAGACGCTGCTGATGCATCTTTTGGGCAAGAATCGCGCGTGGTCGCTGGCGCACCCTGACGATGAGCTTGGGTACGAATGCGCGGAGCAATATATTGCCCTGCTCGAACGGCGATTTGCCGGCGAGCCGCTGCAATACATCTTTGGCGAAACGGAGTTTTACCGGCTGCCGTTCCGGGTCACGTCGGATGTGCTGATTCCCCGGCCGGAAACCGAGCACGCCGTTGAGAAGGTGATTGATTTGGCCGCGAAGTTTTCGCATCCTCGCATCGTCGATGTAGGGACGGGCTCCGGCGCGATTGCGGTTGCATTGGCGCACGAGCTACCAGAGGCAGCAGTAACGGCGACGGAGGTTTCCGCGGCAGCGTTGAGCGTGGCCCGCGAAAATGCGCAACGGAACGCGGTGGCCGAGCGTGTCAAGTTCTTGGAAGGCGATCTGCTTGAGCCGGTCGCGGGCCAACAATTCGACATCGTGGTGTCGAATCCGCCTTATGTAGCCGAGGGTGACCGCGAGTCGCTGGCCGTTGAAGTCAGGGACTATGAGCCGGGACAGGCTCTTTTTGCCGGCGCCGATGGCCTGGATGTGTACGAGCGGCTTATCCCTCAGGCGTTCGCTTCACTCGCTCCAGGTGGTTACTTGATTCTCGAAATCGGTCACGGGCAGGAGCCGCCGGTGGGAGCGCTGCTGGGCGAGGCGGGCTTCGAAAATATTGAGTTCACAGCCGACTTGCAGGGACTTCCGAGAGTAGCCTGCGCGCGAAGAGAGTAAGCATTCGTGCCCCTGGTCGACGATTCCAGAGGAATCATTCTCTCGGACCGGAAAAAATACTTTGACTGGGAGCCCAATTAGCGGCAGAGTAATGACAATATTTGCTGTAATTGAAGCTCGGCGTCCTCCCGTCGTCACGGAGATTGGCAGATTACATTTGCCAAAAGGGAACTCGAAACAATGAGCAGGCACAGACAATTTGCGTCGATTATACTGTTGGCCTTGCTGGCCACTTTATCGGCCCTCGGGCCTGGGCAGACGCCGCTTGCTAGAAACTCGTCCGCCGCCGCTTCCCGGGATCAGTTGCTTGCTGCGCCGATCTATTGGGCCGAGATACATTTGCGGATGTTCAAAGACACTGTGTCCACGGCGGATTTTGATCTGGCGACTTCTTGGATTCCGGGCGAGGATCACAAGGGCATGTTCAGATTTAAGCTCTTCGCTTCCGCGAAGAGGCCCGAGCTTGGGGCAAAACTACCCGGAAACATTGACTATGACGATCCCGAACAAGTTGAAAAATTCATCAAACGCGTCCATAGATGCACAGTATTTTTGGAGCTATACGACTCCGACGGTTTCCTGCTGCGCGAGATACCAATCACTTTCGCGAGTGGTCTGGATAGTAGTGGACGGATCACTGAGCTTTCTGCAAATTCGGCCGCCCAGATGGATGCCGACGAATATCGGAAGCTAATAGGAAAGACTGGGGCGACTGGAGGTTCCTTTAATATTTCGTGGGTCGATCCTGACGAAACCTCCCATTAGAGGGAGCCTCGCTACCGGCCCGCCTTTCCAGTCTTGCTCAGCTCTTTATAGAAGCCAAGATCGCGGCCGGTGAGGTTCTTGGCGATGTAGGCGATCTGTCCGTAGTGCAGGCCGAAGTGCTCCACCACCTGGTAGACCGCGTCGAGCCCGTGGACGTGATAGCCCTGAATTTCGTACGGCGCCAGAAGGTCATCCAGAGTGAGACGATCGAGCACCATCGCGGCGCGCTCCATGGTTGCGCCGAGCTTGGCCAACAGTTCCGCAGCAGTCAATCCGCCTTCGGCAGCAAACTCCGCGGGGCGGTCGCGCTTGTCTTCGTCGCGATTGAACGAGTCGACCAGCCACTGGGTGACATTGCCGTTCAGATGCAGAATGAGGTTGCCAATACTGTTGCTTGCTGGATTGGGCCGCCACCACACCTGCTCGTCAGTGAGCGATTCAACGCATTCGCGCAGTCGCGGCCAATACTGGCCGAGGAGTTTCTGACGCGAGAACGCGATAAACATTGTGGCGAGTTGCAAATCACGGTCCGACATATTGAATCTCCTATTGGAGAATCGACGTCTCGCCGGTCTTAACGTCGAATTGCCATGGTCCCGGCGGAGGCAGGTTCATTTCATCGCCGTTGATTTCGAGCGGCATCCACAAGTAGCGCGAATCCCACAGCGCGCTTGGTTTCCAGTTATCGCCCATGAAGATGACAGTGGTTTTCTTTTTGCCCACGACTTTGACCAGCATGGTTGATTGCGACTGGTAGTTGTTGGCTTCGGGCGGAGCAAGATCCCTGAACTCAGTCCAAGGACCGGCCAGCGAAGTTGCGGTCGCGTATACATTGGGATTCGGGCGCCAACCGGTCATGTGCGATCCCATAACATAATAGAGATTGCCGACATGCACAAGCGAGCCACCCTCGAGCGGGGCCGGGATGAACGCGGTCTTCTCGACATTCATGTAGTCATCGGTCAATCGCGCGATGAAGAAGCCCTTGGTGGGGCGTGACTCGAAGATGAGGTAGGCCGAGCCATCGTCGTCGATAAATTGCCCAATGTCGCGGCTCTCCTGATCGAGAGGGCGAAAGCTCTTTATGTAGCGGTAGTCGCCGTCGATGCGGTCGCTGACGGCAATCATGACGCGAGCGAATTTGTAGCGAGCGTCGTCGAGATGCGCGTAGAGGACAAACTGATGCGTGCGCGGATTGGGGTAGACTTTGGGCCGTTCCAGTACCCAGTGCGGACCAAGATGTTCAGGGTCGCTGAGCATCAGCACCTGGCGGCGAAACTTCCAGTGGACTAAATCTCGCGAAGAGTAGCAGGCAACGTAGCGCTTCGCAGGATCGTTTGCGGGCGTGCGGTCTTCGCCGAACCAGTAGTAAACGCCGTTCCAAAGCGTGATGCCGCCGCCGTGTGCCTGAATGCGCTGTCCGCGATTGTCAAGCCAGGGATCGCCGGGCTTGATGATGCCCGATGCCGCGCAGAAAGGAGAGGCCGCCAGCAAAATAATCAGCAAGACGGCCGAAATCGAAACTCTTTTCATGATGGCCCTTTGATGAATTACCTGGAGACCGATCGCGACTAGACCAGCTCGTAGCCGGCGAACCAGTAGCCGATCTCAAACGCCGCGGTCTCTTCGCCATCGGAACCGTGAATGGCGTTCTCCTGGATGGAGCCGGCAAATTTTTTGCGAATGGTTCCCTCTTCGGCATTGGCAGGATTGGTGGCGCCCATCAACTTGCGCAGGTCGGCGATGGCGTTTTCTTTCTCGATAACCATGAGAAAGAGCGGTCCCGAAGCCATGAATGCGCAGAGGTCGTTGAAGAAAGGCCGCGCGGCATGGACGGCATAAAATCCCTCGGCCTGCTTGACTGAGATGGACTGCTTCTTGATGGAAACGAGGCGGAAACCGGCCTTTTCGAGTTCGGCCAGAATGGCGCCGGTGTAGCCGTTGCGAACCGCGTCGGGCTTGACGATGCTGAAAGTACGTTGCAGCACTGCGAATTGCTCCTGAGGGAGGGTGTCTCCCTATTCAATTGTAACGGCCATAAGTGAGGGTCCGAGAGTGCGCCGGCAACCCGGCGGCGCGCGAATCTGGTAGAGTTTCGGCATGAAATGCTTTGCCTCGTTCGCCCGTTCATCTGCCTTGCTGGCACTGGCCGTTGCGTTTGCCGGCCCTGCTTCGTTTTGCCAAACTGCTGCTCCCGCGCCGGGAACGAGCCCGGCAGTCGCGCCGGAGTTGCGCGTGTTCGATCCATCGCTGATCGACACATCGATCAATCCTTGCGAGAACTTTTATCGCTTCAGCTGCAATAACTGGTTCAAGCGCAATCCTCTGCCCGCCGATCAGGCTGCGTACGGGCGATTCACCGAGTTATACGAGCTGAATCGGCAGCATCTGCACGAAATTTTGGAGGTGGCGGCGGTTCCTTCGCCAACGCGCACGCCAAACGAGCAGAAGATCGGCGACGAGTATGCGAGCTGCATGGATCTGGCGGCAGTAGACAAGCTGGGATTGAAGCCGCTCGAGCCTGAGCTGGATCGCATTGCCGCTTTCGATTCTGTTGCCGGTTTACCGGCGTTGTTGGCGCACTTGCAGACAATCGGCGTGAACGCATTTTTTGGATATGGATCGGGGCAGGACTTTGCAGATGCCAGGAACGTGATCAGTTTCTTTAGTTCGGGCGGGCTGGGGTTGCCGGAGCGCGATTACTACACTCGCGCCGACGCCGACAGCGTGAAGCTGCGCGAGCAGTATGTAGATCACGTACGCAATATGTTTGTCCTGGCGGGTGAGAGCGAAACGCAGGCCGCGCAGGATGCGAACACGGTGCTGGCGATTGAAACCCGGCTGGCCAAGGCAACTTTGACCATGACCGAGCAGCGTGACCCGCAAAATCTGAACCATCCGACCGATGTGGCGGGGATGGAAGGGATGCTGACGCACTTCTCGCTGGCCCAATATCTGACCATTGCCGGCGGCACCACGGCAGGCAAAGCGAACGATATGGAACCGAAGTTCTTTGCCGAGTTCAATGCGATTGTTGCTGAAGCGCCGCTCGATCAGATTCGCGCTTACCTGCGCTGGCATTTGCTCACGGCGTACGCGGGAACGACGCTGCCGGAGAGCTTCGACCATGAGAACTGGAACTTCTACTCGCACATTTTGAATGGCGCAGAGAAGCAGCAGGACCGATGGAAGCGCTGCACCAGCCGTGTCGATGAAGAATTAGGCGAGGCGCTGGGGCAGGTTTACGTGGCGAAGTATTTTCCGCCCGGGGAGAAGCAGCGCACCCTGGAGATGACCGAGGCCATTGAGGCAGCGATGGACAAGGACATCGAGGGGCTTGACTGGATGAGCGCGGCCAC
The DNA here is from genome assembly GCA_963732165.1 of uncultured Acidobacteriaceae bacterium. Taxonomy (GTDB): domain Bacteria; phylum Acidobacteriota; class Terriglobia; order Terriglobales; family Acidobacteriaceae; genus Telmatobacter. Next base: position 113,077 of record CAVSYM010000007.1, on the reverse strand, counting down.
CAAGCTGAAGGCCAAAGAAAAGCTGCACGCGGTGATGAACAAGATCGGCTATCCCGACAAATGGCGCGACTACTCGAAGCTTGAAATAGTGCGCGACGATGACCTGGGTAACTCAATGCGTTCGCACCAATTTGAGTTTGCGCGCGATTTGGCCAAAATCGGCAAGCCGGTGGACAAAGGCGAGTGGCAGATGACGCCGCCGACGGTGAATGCTTATTACGATCCGCAGATGAACAATGTGAATTTCCCTGCCGGATACCTGCAGCCGCCGTTCTTCAGCGGCAAAGAAGACGATGCAGCCAATTACGGCGACATGGGTTCGACGATCGGCCACGAGCTGACCCACGGGTTCGACGACCAGGGGCGGCAGTTCGACAAGGAGGGCAACCTGGCCGACTGGTGGACCGGGAGCGACGAACAGGGATTCAACGACCGCGCCGAGTGCATGGTGAAGCAGTATGACGCGATCGAGGCTGTGCCGGGAGTGCACCTCAACGGCAAGCTAACGCTGGGCGAAAACCTGGCCGACCTGGGCGGGCTATGGCTCGCGTGGCTGGCGTGGCTCGATAAGGCGCATGCGGCGGGTGTTGATATGGACGCGAAGATGGACGGGTACACACCCGATCAGCGCTTCTGGATTGCCTACGCGCAGCAATGGTGCACGCAGACGCGGCCCGAGCAGCTGCGTACGCAGGCTCAGAGCGATCCTCATGCGCCGGATGAGTACCGGACGAATTCGGTACTGCAGGATTTACCGGCATTCGCAAAAAGCTTCCAGTGCAAAAAGACCGACAGGATGGTGAGCGAGAAGCCATGCCGGGTGTGGTGAAAGACAGCCTCCAGCTATTAGCTTTCAGCTCTTAGCTTATATGTGCCGGGATTTGCAGTTTAGCTCCGGACGACGACTCGCTGCTATGGGCTAAGAACAAAGATAAGGAAGGCCTACCGATGAGGCGGGCCTTTCGTGTTTCAGTGGCCCGAATCAGGTGGCGTCGGTTTTTGAAGGGCCCCGGTGGGTCAGAGTGAGTCAATAACCATGTTGAGAAATTTAAAGTGATAGTTTAGCATTCTCAATATGGCAATGATCGGACGTCAAATCACTCCGGTTCTGCTTTCAGCATTGAAGCGGTTCCCTGCGGTTGTAATGACCGGGCCGCGGCGGGCGGGCAAAACGACGCTGCTGCGCATGGCCGCCCCCCAGGCGCGCTATGTGCTGCTTGAGGATCCGGACGTTCAGGACCGGGTGCGGCGAGACCCGCGGGGGTTTCTCGAGGGCCTACGTCCGCCGGTTATCTTCGATGAGATTCAGCACACGCCGCAACTGCTGGACTATGTGCGCACGCTGGTGGACGCGCACCCGCGCCGCATGGGCCAATGGCTGTTCACCGGCTCACAGGAAGCGCCGCTCATGCAGGGCATTACCGAGTCGATGGCCGGGCGAGCCGCGATCCTGCAACTACTTCCTTTCAGCATGGCGGAGACGCCCAAGGTCGATCCGCTGCTGGGCGGATTTCCGGAGGTGGTTTTGCGGCCGAAAGGCCGCGAGCTGTGGTACGCCTCATATCTTCAGACTTACCTCGAGCGCGATGTGCGATCAATCACCAGCGTCCGCGACCTGGCGGTCTTTCGCAGATTTTTGTCGCTGCTGGCCAGCCGGCATGGGCAGACATTGAACCGCGTCGACCTGGCCGCTCCGCTGGGAGTCTCGGTGCCGACCGTTTCAGAATGGCTGCGCATTCTGGAAATTACCAACCAGGTGATTCTGGTACCGCCGTACTTTGAGAATTTCGGCAAGCGGCTGGTGAAATCGCCGAAAGTTTACTGGGGAGATGCCGGACTGGCCTGCCATCTGCTGGGAATTCAATCGCAGGCCGAGTTGGAACGGTCGCCGTTTCTGGGACCTATTTTCGAGGGGTTTGTGGCGGCGGAAATTCTCAAATCGCAGGTGAACCGCGGACGGCGCAAGGAATTGTATTCCTTCCGCGATCAGCAGGGGCTCGAGGTGGACTTCCTTGTTCCGCGCCCGAATGCGCGCTTCTGGGCGGTGGAGGTGAAGGCCGCGAAGACAGTAAATTCGTCGATGGCCGGGCCGCTGATGAAACTGTCGCGGGCGGCCGATGGCCGGGCTATCCGACGGATGGTGGTGCATCGCAAGGCGCGGATGCAGACCGAGACGACCGCTTTGGCGCCCGGAGTCGAAGCCTTGACGGTAGATCGATTTGCGGCAGAAATCAACGAAAAAGGCGCATGAATACCGGCAAGAGCGACGAAATTGGCTTACCGCAGTTATTGATAAATTTAAAGTAGCAGTTTAAATTTCTCAAAGTAACGCTACGCTTTGCCGATCGCCCTGGCCAGCATCTCGCCTATTTCAGCGGGAGAAACCACGACGTGAATACCAGCCTCGCGCATAGCCTTCATCTTGTCGGCAGCGGTGCCCTGGCCCCCGCTGATGATCGCTCCGGCGTGGCCCATGCGGCGGCCGGGAGGCGCGGTCTGGCCGGCGATGAAGCCCACAACAGGCTTCTTGACGTGCGCCTTGACGAATGCCGCGGCAGCCTCTTCGGCGGAGCCGCCAATCTCGCCGATCATGATGATGGCTTCGGTATCCGGATCATCGTTCAAAAGACGCAGAGCGTCGATGTGCGTGGTGCCGATGATGGGATCGCCGCCGATGCCGATGGCCGTCGACTGACCGATGCCGCGCTGCGTGAGTTGATGAACGGCCTCGTAAGTGAGCGTGCCCGAGCGCGAGACGATGCCCACCGAGCCCTCTTTGTGAATGCGACCAGGCATGATGCCGATCTTGGCCTTGCCGGGCGAGATGACTCCCGGGCAGTTGGGACCAATCAGCCGCGAACTTGAGGTTTTGAGCTTGGCCCACACCCTGACCATGTCGAGCGTGGGAATGCCTTCGGTGATGCAGACGATAAGCGGAATGCCCGCGTCTTCCGCCTCCAGAATGGCGTCGGCGGCGAACGGCGGAGGCACGAAAATCATGGTCGCGTTGGCGCCGGTCTTATTGACGGCGTCGGCGACGGTATTGAAGACCGGCCAGCCCTCGTGGGTAGTTCCACCCTTGCCCGGTGTAACGCCGCCAACCACATTGGTACCGTATTCGGCGCAGCCCTTGGCGTGGAAGGTGCCTTCTTTTCCGGTCAGGCCCTGAACGATAAGGCGAGTTTCTTTCGTTACTAAGACAGCCATTGAGAACAGCTCCCAGCTTTCTAATTGCCCGGCAGGGGCTAAAAGCCCAGGTACTAATTTCTGCCGTCTGCGGCACGACTGAAGTCATGCCCTAGAAAGAAACAAAAATGCAGGTACAACAAAAAAAGGATGAGTTCTGCGGACTCCCACCCATCGGACAAGAACAAAGACGTCCGATGGATGGGGCACATTTTCATCCCCCTGCGGGTCGGAGACGCCGGTGAAGGACTAATAAGAAACAAAACCGGCTGCTTACAACTTGGGCTTTGTGGCATCCCACCCATCGAGCAAAAGACGCTCGATGGATGGGGCACCCCAATGTTTCATCCAACGCGGGTTGAAGACGCCGGTGGCGGACTGTTACAAAACCGATTCGTGCAAACCAGTAAATCCGGACTTCATACTTGAGCTAGCGGCTAGAAGCTAGTAGCTAGCAGCTGCTTTTACCACCATCTCGGCGGCTTCTTTCATTGTTGTGCCCACCTGGAAGTTGAGGCCCGACTCCTTCAGAATCTGCCGGCCTTCTTCGACGTTCGTACCTTCGAGCCGCAGCACGATGGGCACCTTGACGTTCAGATTGCGGGCCGCTGCCACAACGCCGGTAGCGAGCCGGTCGACGCGTAGAATGCCGCCGAAGATGTTGATAAAGATTGCCTTCACATGGGTATCGCTGAGCAGGATTTCGAAGGCGTGCTCAATTTGTTCTTGAGTAGCCCCGCCGCCCACGTCGAGAAAGTTCGCGGGCGAGCCGCCGGCGTACTGAATGATGTCCATGGTAGCCATGGCCAGACCGGCGCCGTTCACCATGCAGGCAATGGAGCCGTCGAGCTTGATGTAGTTGAGCGCATACTTGCTGGCTTCGACCTCGAGCGGGTCTTCTTCGGCCGTATCGCGCAGCGCCTTGATGGCGGGATGTCGAAAGAGCGCGTTGTCGTCGAAGTTGATTTTCGCGTCGAGCGCGAAGAGCTTGTCGTCTTTGGTGGTGATGAAGGGGTTGATCTCAACCAGCGAAGCATCAGTTTCAATAAAAGCTTTGTAGAGGCTCTGGAAGAACCCGACCGCATGGTTGATCTGCGTGGGCTTGAGGCCAAGCGCAAAGGCCAGCTTGCGCGCCTGCCATGCGCCAAAACCGACCGCTGGGTCGATGGTCTCTTTGAAGATCGCTTCCGGCGTTTTGGCTGCGACCTCCTCAATCTCCATGCCGCCGGCCTGCGACGCCATAAACACCAGTTTGCCGGTGGCGCGGTCGAGCACGATGCCGAGATAAAGCTCCCGGTCGATAGCCGCGGTCTCTTCAATCAACAGCCGTTGCACCTTCTGGCCCTGGGGGCCGGTCTGGTGCGTGATGAGTTGCATGCCCAGGATGTTCTTGGCGAGCTGTTCGGCGTCTTCGCGCGATCTGGCAACTTTCACGCCGCCGCCTTTGCCGCGGCCACCGGCATGAATCTGCGCTTTGACCACTACGCCCGACGCGCCCTCGGCAAACAGTCTACGGGCCACGTCGTTGGCCTCTTCAAGGGTATTTGCCATCTCGCCTTTTGGCACGGCAACGCCATATTTCGCAAGGATTTCCTTCGCCTGATACTCGTGAATCTTCATTGGATTGGGTTCGCCCCGGCCGCTGTTGATGGGTCGATTGCGATCGCGCGGTCGTGCCGGCGCGGCCGTTGCAGCGGTAATCACATACTATCTTGGCGGACTTTGTGCGGGCAATTCGCCAATCCGCGCGCACCTCACCATTACCATAGAAAGATATATGGGCTTGGCGAAAGATCTATTGAAGCCGATGGCCGAGGACGGGCGCGCGCTAACGCGCGAGCAGGCATCGGCGTTGCTTGAAAGCATTCTGGCGGGCGAAGTGCCGGAGGTGGAGACGGCCGCGCTGCTGGCGGTGATGGCGACCCGCGGTGAACAGGCGCCGGAGCTTTCAGGCTTTGTAGACGTTATGCGCGCAGCGTCGTGCCAGTTGCTCGTTGTCCGAAGAGGAAAGAGCGGAGCTCGTGGATGTGGTGGGTACCGGAGGTGGGGGCCCATTGACGTTCAATATTTCTTCGGGCGCGGCACTGGTGGCCGCGGCGGCCGGAGCCAAAGTCGCCAAGCACGGCAATCGCGCGGTGACCTCGCGATGCGGCGCGGCCGATGTGCTTGAGTCTCTCGGCGTGCCCATCGACCTGAAGCCGGAACTGGCGGTTGAGTGCCTGCGCGAGACGGGTTTCATGTTCCTGTTTGCGCCGCTCTATCACCCGGCGATGAAGACGCTGGGGCCGCTACGGCAGCGGCGCTGGGTTTCCGCACGATTTTGAACCTGTGTGGGCCGCTGACCAATCCGGCTGGCGCGCGAGCGCAGGTGATCGGCGTGCTTGCTCCGAGCAAAGTTCTGCTGGTAGGGCGCACGCTGGCCGCGCTGGGCGCAAAGCGAGCATTTGTGGTGCACGGTTCCGATGGAATCGACGAGCTGACGACCACTGGCGAGTCGGTTGTGGCGCGCGTGGAGGAGTCGGAGACGGGAGAATCGACGCTCAAGGCCGCGCGGGTGACGCCGGAAATGGCGGGCCTGCCGCGGACAACGCTTGAGCACTTCATCGGCGGAGACGTGGCGATGAATACATCGCTGCTCTATGACGTGCTTACGGGCATTCCTGGCGCGCGGCGCGACATTGTATTGCTGAATGCAGCAGCGGCGCTGGTTGCGGCCGGGATGGCCGGCGATCTGAAAGAAGGTGTCTCCATGGGCGCCGAGGCCATCGACTCGGGCCAGGCAGCGGCGACGCTCGAAAAGCTGAGGCGGTTTGGGGCGAAACATGCGGGGAAGCCGAACTGAGGCAAAGCCCGCCGCATTTTGACAACCATTAACGGCATGGCTGAGGCCGTGCCGCTTCAAAATGGCGTCTCAATTCAGAGGTTCCTTAAAATATGCTCGAGCGGCGTATGAGACGCTTTGACATCACCCACGAGGCCAACGATAGTACCAGCCCGACCGCGACCCAGAAAGCCGGCGCAAGATAGCCGAGTCCTGTTGCGGGCAAGCGCGGAGCCCCAAGTTTTATTTGCCAGTCGCCGGCGAAAGCCATCCGGATGAACTCGTAGATCAGCCAGCCGATGGTTCCGGCGGCGAGTACGATGCCCGGCAACGCGCGCTTCCACGGGAATGGGATGGGCTGCGGGGTGATGGCGTCTTCCTGCACGCGTTCCATCACGCTGGCAACAAAGCCCGAGGAGGGGTCGATAGGTTCATCGGACGCAAGAACGCGATCGATGGCGTCGAAGTGTGCGCGGGATTGCGTGTCGGGTTTCATTGGGAGAGATCCTTTCCCGTGCTCAGGCCGGGTTCGGCCGCAGTCTGCGGATTGAGATGCGGAAAGCGTTTGCGGAGCAGTTCTCGGGCGCGCGCCAGGCGGGCCTTGACCGTGCCCTCAGGCAGTCCCATGGTTTGTGCCGCACGGCTTACATCCATTTCATGAAAATAATAGAGAATGACCGGTTCGCGATAGTTCTGCGGCAGGGTGAGAACCGCTCGGCGGAGCGCTTCATTTTGCCCGCGCAGCTCAAAGTCTGAAAGCTGGGTGGCTGCGGCAGAGGGCTCGGGGGCCTCATCGAGCGGCACCGCTGTGGGAACGCGCTTGAGCTCGGAGCGGTAAACATTGGCGGCAATGGAAAAGAGCCAGGTTGAGAAATTCGACTCGGAGCGCCAGCTCGCCAATCCGCGCCAGGCGCGCAGGAAGGCATCCTGGGCCATCTCTTCGGCTCGGCCGCGGTCCCGGCAGTAACGCCAGGCCATATTGATGAGCGGTCCCTGCCAGCGGCGCACAATCCCCTCGAAGGCGCCCACGTTTCCAGCCAGCACGCGGGCTACGTTGGCCGCGTCGAGGTCGGCCCCATCGTTGCGGGCAGTGGTTGGCGTCTCGGTCATCGGTCAAAGGACAACTTTCTTCAGCGGGTATGACAGGCGTACTGGTCAGGTGGTTGCAATTTTATTGCTGGCCGCCGGCCCGATTCCTCAAAAGAAAATCCTTTCAAAGAAATGCAACCGGCGACTGACCGTCGTTGTCGTACCGGTCGCATGGGTTGAAAAGCGAGACGTCAGCGAAAGAGAGGACAGAGCAATGATTCACCTGGTAACGATGTTTTTCAACGATAACGGCGGAATTCCCGGCAACGGCGCCTTTTGGGCGTTTCTAGCGGTAGGCGCGGTGGTCATGTTCGGAGTGTTTATTCCACTGGTGACTTGGATCGAGAGCCGGCGCAAGGAACGTGAGGCCTACTACCGGGCGGAAACACTGCGCCGAGTGTCTGAGGCTTCGAGCGAGGGTGCCAAGGCAACGCTGGAGCTGCTATGGGAAGAAAATAGGCAAAAACAGGTTCAAACTCGCGAGGGACTGAAGATGGGCGGCGTAATCACGTTAGGAGTGGGAATCGCGCTGATGGTTTTTCTGCACTCGCTGGGCGGATCAGGCTCTCCCTATCTGGTTGGCTTGATTCCCGGCCTGGTCGGCATGGCGATGCTGGTTTACGTTTACGTAATGGCGCCGCCGATCATGGACAAGCGCAACCAGTGAGTCAGCATGCCGGATTGGCCGAGGATTATAATCGGACCCATGACGCTGGACCTCAACTCGCAAGTTTCCAGACCTCAATTCGCAGCGCACAATAGTGAGTTGCAAACCGAGGTGACCGCGAAGCTGCATGCGCTTGAGGGGCGGCTGCGCGAATTAGGCAGCGTGATGGTTGCCTACTCCGGCGGCGTGGATTCGGCGTTTTTGGCCGGGACTGCGCACCGCGTGCTTGGCGACAGGATGCTGGCCGTGCTGGCTGACTCGGCATCTTTGGCGCGGCGCGACATGGAACAGGCGATCGCGTTTGCAGGCATGATCGGGATGCCGCTCAAGGTGGTGCAGACCGAGGAACTCGACCGGCCGGAGTATGCGCGCAACGATTCAAATCGCTGTTTTCATTGCAAAGACGAGCTTTTTGCGACGATGAAGACACTGGGCGAAAGCTTGGGATTCATGCGCATCGCCTACGGCATGAACGCCGACGATACCCGTGACTATCGGCCCGGGCAGCGCGCAGCGGAACAGCATGAAGTGCTGGCTCCGCTGGCCGAGGCTGGTTTAACCAAGCTCGAAGTGCGGACGCTGGCCAAAGCGGCGGGATATCCCGTGTGGGACCGGCCGGCAGCGCCGTGCCTCTCATCGCGCGTGGAATACGGGCGCACGGTGACGCGCGAGGTGTTGGAGCAGATCGAGAAGAGCGAAGAGAGCTTACGCGAACTGGGATTCCGCGAGTTGCGCGTGCGACATCACGGTGAACTGGCGCGGGTTGAGATTGCGCGCGGCGAGTTCGAGCGCGCTTTGACCCTGGAGATGATGGACGCGATTACAGCGGCGCTCAAGAATACCGGATACAAATATGTGACGCTCGATTGCGCGGGCTTCCGGTCGGGCTCGATGAATGCAATTCTGCCGGCCGAAATTCTTGAGCGCCGCGGTGCGTGAAGGCCCGGGCCTAAAGGCCCGGCTGATGTGCGCCGAAACTCAGGGGCCTGAAGGCCCCTGCTCCCTCCCCCTATCCGGAGTTTGAGGTTTCCTCTTCCCTCCTTCGGCCATTTAGAATCACATCGCGATGCGAGTTGCTTATCTTGAATGCTTTTCCGGCATCAGCGGCGATATGCTGCTTGGCGCCCTTGTCGATGCGGGAGTTCCCCTTGAGTTGCTGGCAGAGACCGCGGCTGCGCTGAATGTGGGCGCGCGGCTTGAGAAGCGCACGGTGATGCGCGGCGGATTGACGGGACAAAGTTGGACGTGATCACTGAACAGGGATCAGAAGACAGGGAACAGGGAATAGGGAATAGGGAACAGGAAGACGGGCATACGCATACCCACGAACATTCGCCCCCTCACCATAAACATGAGCACAGCGAGCAGGGGCAGGAGCACAAGCACGAAGGTCAGGCGCATGACGATCACGACCGTCATGGACATGAGGCGCACGATCATCAAGACGAGCACAGTCACGAGCACCGGTCATTAAGTGCGATTCTTACCATCATCGCGGGCGCGCCGCTGAGCGATACGGTCAAGGCGCAGGCAAGCCGCGCGTTCCAATTACTGGGTGAAGTTGAAGCTGCAATTCACTCCATCGCCATTGAGAAGGTGCACTTCCACGAGGTGGGCGCGGTGGACACGATTGTGGACATTGTGTGCACGGCCGCCGGATGCGAGGCGCTGAACGTGGACCGGTGGATGGCTTCGCCGTTGAATGTGGGCAGCGGGACGGTGAAGTGTGCGCATGGAACGCTGCCGGTGCCTGCTCCGGCGACGCTGGCACTGCTCGGCGATGCGCCGATCTATTCGGCCGGATCGCCGATGGAGCGCGTGACGCCGACGGGCGCGGCGCTGCTGAGGATGCTTGATGTGAGCTACCGGCCGCTGCCCGCGATGCGCGTGGAAGCGCGCGGCTACGGCGCGGGCGGGCGCGACACGCCGGGTGAGCCGAATCTTTTGCGACTGCTGGTGGGCAAGGAAACTGCAGCGGCAGGCGCTGAGCCGGGCACAGAGCCCATTGCGGTAATGGAGACGGTGATCGACGATGCGAATCCGCAGTTGCTGGCCTACGTGAGTGAGCTATTGCTCGAAGCCGGCGCGTGGGATGTGTATCGCACGGCGGTGCAGATGAAGAAAGGCCGGACAGGAATGCAAATTACGGTGCTGTCAAGCCCCGAGCGCGTACCGGCGTTGCGCGAGATCCTGTTCCGCGAAACGACGACCATCGGGCTGCGTTGGCGGATCGAGAACAAGATTGCTCTGGCGCGCGAGTTCGTGGTGGTCGAGACCGAGTGGGGCAAGGTGAGACTGAAGATTGCACGGCTGGCTTCGGGTGAGATTGCCAATGCGTCGCCGGAGTTCGAGCATTGCCGGACGATCGCACGCCAGCATGGAGTCCCGCTCAAGCGCGTGATGCAGGCGGCGATGCGAGCCTGGGGAGCGAGCACGGCAGATGCGAAGAAGGTGGGAGACTGATGGATCCGGCACAGATTGAAGCGCTGCTGAAAGAGGTACACGAAGGCAAGACTGGCGTGGAACAGGCGCTGACACGGCTGCGCCATCTACCCTTCGAGGATATGGGGTTCGCCAAGCTCGATCATCATCGGGCGCTTCGCACGGGCAATCCCGAGGTGATTTTTGCCGAAAGAAAAACTCCAGCTCAGGTGGTAGCAATCTTTAAGCGCATGGCTGAGGCGGGCGGTAACGTGCTTGCCACACGCGCGTCGAAGGATGTTTATGAGGCCGTGATTGCAGCCGAACCGCGCGCCGAATATCACGAAATTGCGCGCGCCGTTACGCTCACGCAGACGCCGGCGCCCGCGGGCAAGGGCATGCTTGGCGTGGTGTGCGCAGGCACGAGCGATTTGCCGGTTGCTGAGGAGGCCGCGGTAACCGCACGGCTGATGGGCAACACGGTTGAGCTGGTTGCCGATGTAGGAGTGGCCGGGATTCATCGTCTGCTGGCGCAGCAAAATACACTTCAGCATGCGCGCGTGCTGATCGTGTGCGCGGGCATGGAGGGCGCACTGCCGACAGTTGTGGGCGGACTTGTGAATGCGCCGGTGATTGCCGTGCCTACCAGCGTAGGTTATGGCGCGTCACTGGGCGGCGTAGCCGCGCTGCTCGGTATGCTGAACACCTGCTCGCCGAATGTGAGCGTTGTGAACATCGACAACGGATTCGGCGCTGCGTGCATCGCGTCGCTCATCAATCATCTATAGAGGCCGCAGGTTGGCTGCGCGCTCATGGCCACGTTGGCCGCGCCGCGTGAGGTGAGCCTGATGGAAATCTGAAGGTGTGCGGGAGTATGTTTGATTCGTGCGAGCAGTTGAAAAGACTGTTCGCAAAATCGGGACACTCTCATGACAAATACTCGCAGAAGCTTTCTCAAGTCCGGCGCCGCAGTTGCTGCCGGAGCAGTAGCAGCACGCCGTTTTGCATTCGCAGACAACGCAAAGTCTGCACCCGCACCTGCTCCGCTTGCTCAGTTCGGTTATTCCGACGTGGCGCTGCTTGAAGGTCCGTTACGCGAGCAGTTCGATCGCAACCACGCTTTTTATCGGGCACTTGACGTCGACATGCTGCTCAAGCCGTACAGGCTGCGTGCGGGTCTGCCTGCGCCCGGCGACGATATGGGCGGATGGTACGACTGGGTCGATGGGGCTGAGCTCAAAGACATGCTTGGCTTTTGCCCGGGGCACACGTTCGGGCAGTATCTATCGGGCCTGGCGCGCGACTATTCTGCTACGGGCGACCGCGCGACGCAGGAGAAGGTGCAACTGCTGGTGCGCGAGTTTGCTCCGGCCATCTCGGAACATTTCTTCGAAGACAATCGCTTCCCTGCTTACATCTACGACAAAATTTCGATTGGCATGATTGACGCGCACCAGTTTGCCGGCGATCCAGTCGCCTTCGACGCGCTCAACAAGACGCTCGATTGCGCATTGCCGCATCTGCCGCCGGGCGGAATCTCGCGCGACGAGCAATACAAGCGGCCGCACATTAACGAGACATATTGCTGGGACGAGCCGTACACGCTGCCGGAGAACATGTTTCTCGCGTATCAGCGGGGCGCGGGCGGCCGTTTTCGCGATCTGGGCATCCGCTTCCTGGCCAATGACTGGTACTTCGATCCGCTGGCCGCGGGCGAGAATGTGCTGCCGGGTAAACACGCGTACAGTCACGTAAATGCGATGTCGAGTGCAATGCAGGCTTATCTCACGCTGAACGACGAGAAATATCTGCGCGCGGCGAAAAACGGCTTTGAGTTTTTGCGCACAACGCAAAGTTTCGCCACCGGCGGATGGGGGCCCGACGAGGACTTTCGCAAGCCCGGGAGCGGCGAGATTGGCGAGAGCCTGACCAAAACGCATTCGAGCTTTGAGACGCCGTGCGGATCATACGGACATTTCAAGATCACTCGCTACCTGCTGCGCGTGACACGCGACAGCCGCTACGGCGACAGCATGGAGCGGGTAATGTACAACACCGTGCTGGGAGCGAAGCCAATCAAGGAAGACGGACACGGGTTCTATTATTCCGATTACAACAACGACGGCTCGAAGTTCTACCACCCCGATAAGTGGACCTGCTGCACGGGAACTTTCGCGCAGATCACGGCCGACTACGGCATCAGCGCATACTTTCACGACGAGCGTAATATGTACGTCAATCTCTACGTGCCGTCACGGGTGATGTGGCTGCGCGGCGGCGAGCGCGTGGCGCTGACGCAAACCACACATTATCCTTTCGTTCCAGCCTCGCAAATTACGGTCTCGACCGCGTCGCCGAGCCGGTTTGCGGTGCAGTTGCGCATTCCCGGGTGGGCGGGCCGGGAACATCGATCGCGGTGAATGGAAAGCGCGAGGCCGCGGCACCGGAGCCGGGCAAGTTTGCACAGCTTGAGCGCGAATGGCGCGATGGCGACCGCATTGAGATTGAGTTTGAGATGCCGACGGCACTCGAAGCTGTTGACCCGGAGCATCCTGATTTGCAGGCTGTAGTGCATGGGCCGCTAGCGTTGTTCTGCGTGAATCCCGCGCCGGCATCGGTGCGGAAAGCGGAGCTACTGGCGGCATCGCAAATTGCGGCGGGTTCTGCGACGTGGCAGGCGAAAACGGCCGGCGGCGTGTTGACTCTGCTGCCATTCACGTCAATCGAGGATCAGCATTACCGGCTGTATCTGAACGTCGAGAGCTAGGCGGTCACCTTAAGGTTGAATAACCTTGCTCAGGGGCTGAAGCCCACTCATTAAAGAGCCTCATCGGCACGAATAAACAGGCTGCGGAAAAACTCATTGAGTGGAGTGAAGTTCCCGAAAAACCATCCCTCAGGGGTTAAAACCCCGCCTCTTTATTGCCTTTATCGGCACGACTGAAGTCGTGCCCAGACACTTCGTGCCCTTCTGGTGAGTTTTTCCGCAACCTGTAAAGTCGTGCCCGGACACTCCTTGCAATCCCGAGGGATCGCTACTGCAGCCTGCTAATCCGTTGGCCGGTCGTAGAAGCGGAAGAAGAGCGACGGCTTGGAGCATGCCTCAGCCCTGGCGACCAGTTCAGCAGTCTGCTTGTCGTTGAGCGGCGTAAATTCGCGTGCGAGCTGCACGTTTTCTTCAAGCTGCGCAATTGAGTCGCAACCAATAATCACTGTGCTGACCGGGCGCGAGAGCGTGTAATACATGGCTTCGCGCATGGTCAGCGTGCCTGACTTGTCGGTCTGGATCGCCATGCCCTCCCACGAGTGTTTCTGCGCATCGATCGAAGGTGGAGTCCACGAAGAGAGAATGCGTCCGCGCGCCGGGATCTTCATGCCGATGATGCCCATCTGTTTTTCGACGGCGAGCGGCAGCAGCTCCTCGTTGAAGCTGTAGTGGTGCGGGTCGGCGGCGTTCATGGCCATCAGGATGGTGTCGAACGGGTAGCGATTGATGCACTCCATGAGCACATCGGGGCGGTAGTGGCCTGTGACGCCGAGATTGCGGACGACCTTCTGATCCTTCATATCGAGCAGCGCCTCAAACGCGCCCCCTTTACCGAAGATCTCGTCGACGTTCAGGGGGATGCCGACATCGTGCAGCTGCCACAAGTCCACGTGGTCGGTCTGCAGCAGCTCGAGCGACTTCTCGATCATGCGCATGGAGCCGTCGCGGGTGCGCTCCTTGGTCTTGGTGGCGAGGAATGCCTGGTTGCGGCGATGGGCCATCACTTTGCCGACGTATTGCTCGCTCCAGCGATCGGGCCCGCCGTAAATGGACGAAGTGTCGAGGTAGTTGACGCCGAGGTCGAGCGCGCGCTCGATGATGGGCACTGCGACGTCGAAGTTATTCGGCTTCTCAAGTGCGGCCTGGCCGCCCAGCGAAAAGATGCCGACTTTGTAGCCGGTTTTGCCCAGGTTGCGCGTGGGTATGGCGTCGAGCGTGACCGGGTTGGAGGGCAGCGCGGGCAGCGATTTTTTCGTATCGGCCATCACCGAAGGCGCCAGCAGCGCGGCGGTGACGGCGCCACCGGCTTTCAGAAATTCGCGGCGGCCAGTGTTGCGGGCTTCATTTTGATTGCTCATACGTGCTTCCTCCAAACGATGAACCATGATAAACCCGCGCGGCTTGGTGTTCATGCGCGCGGAGGGTCAGGAGACAGGGCAAACGCATCATGATTTTTCCCCGAGCAAGAGTTTCCAGAGGAAATCGTCATCCCATGCGGCTTGCAGGCGTTTTCCTCGGATGCTGCCTTTGGTGGACTTGTCATTTCGAATCATGTTGAGTGCGATGCGGTTGAGCAAGGAAAAGTTCTGGGCGGTGTTTCCGGCGCGTTTGCGGCTTTGGTCCTCGCCGAAGGTTACATCGAGCACCCAGTGCAGTTTGTTTTCGATGCCCCAGTGCTGACGGATGGCGGCGTTCAGCCGTTGGGCGTCCGGTTTGAGGCTGGTAATGTAGTAGCGCGTCTCGTGTTCCTGCTTGCCGGACAGCTTGTGGAAGCGCGTGGCCTGGATGCGCACAACGGCCTGCAGCGAGGCCCAGTTTTGCGTGTTGTCGATCAGGCTCAGGTCGGCAAGAACCGAACAGCGGCGGGTTTCTACGCGCCCATGTCCGCAGTCGATCTGCTCATCGACCGAGTCGGCGACCAGCATCTGAAACGAGTCTTTGACGTCGGCCAGCAGCGTGGGCTGGTTTTCTTTCACCGCCAGAATGTAGTCGCCGTTTTGCTCGACGATCTGGCTGGCAATGCTTTTCTGGCATCCCATGGCGTCGATGGTGACCGTTGTGCCGCTCAACTCCAGCACCCGCAGCAGTTCGGGAATCGCCGTAATTTCGTTGGACTTGGCGTCGGTTTTGCGTTGACCGAGAACCAGATTGTTGGCGCTGGCCCAGGCCGAGACCATATGCACAATCGGCTTGCCTTCGCTCCCTGCCGTGCCGCGCAAACTTTTGCCGTCGATGGCCACCACTTCGCCCCGGGTTCGCTCGGCAATCGCGCCCACCCAAGCAAGGAAGTTCTTCTCCAACTCCGCTGGGTCCAGGGCCTGGAAGACGCGGTTGAAGGTATCATGCGAGGGGATTCCGTGCGGCAAAGCGAGAAAACTCCTCAACCAATCCCGCTTGGCCTTGCCGTAGCGCTCCATGTCATCCCAGCCCGAGGCCCCACTGAGAATGGACGCGATTGCGATCAACAAAATATCCGGTAACAGATGGCGCCGCGTGCGCGGCAAACGGGGATCCTGCAACTCTGCAAAATACTTCAGGGGACTCGACATACCTCCATCTCAAGCCGCCTACGCGATCCTGCATATAGCCGCTATGGTGCGTTTGCCCTGGGGTCAGGAGACCCTCCGTACAGCCGGTCAGGAGACCGGCGCTACAATCCCCGCGCGTGGATTCCCTTGCCGTTCAATTTGAAATGGGGCAGGGATTCGCGGGAGGGTCGGCGTGGGTCCATTTCTCTGAGCCGCTGAGAAATGCGATGCCGTAGTAGCCATGAACGATGAGATTGCCGCCTTCGACGGCCAGCTTTGAGTGATAGGTGCGGCCGGTTTTGGGGTCGTAGAGCAATCCGCCCGTCGCGGTTGTCGGGCTCTCCAGCTTGAAACCTGTGCCAATCCTCATGCCGCAGAGCGAGCGGTCGTGCAGAGAGGAGTCTGGATTGTGGATGTCTTTGTTGGATGGGGCGGAGGGGCTGACGACGAGGATCCAGGCACAGACCTGCTGGCCGCAGCGGTTGAAGCTGACGGTTGAGCCGAGCGGCGTCTTCCAGTCGCCGATGACACCGTAGTTCTGTGCGTTGGAGGCAAGCGGGGCGGTGAAGAAGAGAATCGCGAAAGCGAGACAGCGCCTCATGTAAGGTGACCTCGGAAGCGTGCTGCCGAAACTCTATCTGGCCGAAGGGACGATGCGCAACCCGATGGGGCTGGCGCGGACAGAAGGACTCTGCCGGTCGGGGTTCGTGCTATCCCACCTTTGCGACGAGAAACAAAGACGTCGCAAGGATGGGGCAACCAGGTTCCGCTCCTGGATGAGATGGGTTGATTGAGTTTCGCGGCATCCCACCCTAAACGCAAAAGGCGCGTTTAGGATGGGGCACCCGAATTAGTTTTTGCGGTGATCGAGCGCCAGTTTCTCGGCAGTGGCCAGCGCGTCGGCTGCCGGAACTTTCACATCGGGCGCGACGCCAACGAGTTCCCAATCCGGCTTTCGGTATGGATTTGTGATCGGGGTTTCAGGAATCCCCATGCCGAAATGGTCGTCGATGCGATGAAAGACTCCCAGCTCAGCGGAGCCCCCGGTGTTCTGGCCCACGACGGTTGCGCGATGGAGCATTTTGAGGTTGTAAGTGAAATGCTCGGCACCAGAGCGGGTAAGCGTGGAGGTGAGGATGTAGACCGGCTTGTTGGCCAGCCTGCTTCCGGACGCCGGAGAAAGCATGGTTGAACTGGGGTTTGCGCGCGGGTTGAACCAGGGAACCGGTCGATCGAAGAGCGGCGCAGAGATCTGGGCCACCATATCCGGACTTCCGCCTCCGTTATCGCGCAGGTCGAAGATGATGGCGTCCGCGTGGTTGAGACGCTGCAGGGCTGCGCGGGTCTCTGCTCCGCAGACGTCTGGATCTGGGAACGAATTGAGCTTGAAGTAGCCGATGTTGTTGGGGAGTATTTCAACTTTTTCATAGGTGCAATTCTGCTGTTTCATAGCCTGGCGATATTGTTCGAGGACCGCGGCCGGAGGAGCTGCCGAGGGAGGGCCTGGCTGAGCAGGAAGGGTTCGGCTACTGTAAATAACGACGAGGTGAAGGTCCCGGGTCGAGCTGCGAATATCTGACGTGAGCCGCGCTGCCAGGTCCGGTCCATCCACAATGGCATCGTATTCTCCGCGCTGTTCGCCGGCCAACAGCGCCGCCGATGCGTCTTGAGCTTTCTCATGCTCGTAATAGTGCGCCTGCATGTTGTTTGCCACCGCCTGCACGACATGTTCCCGCTCGGCAGCGTCGAGTTTGAGCGCGGAGCCGACGGGAATTCCGACGGCGGCGGCGCGCTGAGGCTTGGCGGGCAGCGCACCCGGTGTCGCCGGCACGGTCTCAGCCAACTCAGCGCCATCATTCGCTGGATCATCAGACTGTGGCGATGAGGCGCGATTCAGCCGCTCCAGCACCGCTTCAATGGGAGATTTTGGTTCTCCTGACTTGGAGAGCGGCAGGAACGGATCCGGGAGGCTCATCAGCAGACCGAAGACAACCAGTGCAAGAACAGAGAGCGTGCTGCCGATGGCGATTGACTCAGGACGGAGCTTCTCGTTCTCAAGCATGCGGAATGACGGAACGCCTTCAGCGTTTGGCGCGAGGGATGGCGCGGGGTTCGCGTCATAGGAGTTGCGCCATGCCTGCGGCAGGCCCCTTGCGGCATCGGCGAGCAAGTCAACATACAAGCGGGCTCTTGGAAACACGCCGGTCTCATCGTGCAGGCGATCGCGGTAGAGTTGCAGGGCTTCGTCCCGGTACTTTTCTCTGAAGGCGTCCGGGTAAAGGCGAAGCAGGAAGGCAAATAGCTGCTCAGACATATTCCCCCCTGAGAATTTT
This sequence comes from uncultured Acidobacteriaceae bacterium, assembly GCA_963732165.1. GTDB lineage: Bacteria > Acidobacteriota > Terriglobia > Terriglobales > Acidobacteriaceae > Telmatobacter. Next base: position 95,265 of record CAVSYM010000007.1, on the reverse strand, counting down.
TTTGGCGCGAGCGATGCGAAGCAGGTCAGCCATCCTGCCGGCCTCAGAGTGCGCCAGCTTGCGGCCCGACGAAGTGAGCCGATAGTAACGACGGCGCTCAGTGCCTTTGGCCACCGGCGAACGGCGATCCACTTCTTCGATCAGGCCTTCTTCGACGAGCGCCTGGAGCGAACTGTAGAGCGTTCCCGGGCCGAGGCGAATGTTGCCGCTGGACTGTTCTTCCACCTGGCGCATGATTCCATAGCCGTGAAGCTCGCCGTCTGCCAGTGAAAGCAGAATCTGAAAGGCTGCGGAAGGTAAGGGATCGAGTTTTCGTTTTGGCATAGTCGATGATCGATATAACGATGATCGACTGTACGCTGGCGAAGGGCGGTTGTCAAGAGGGTAATGTCAGCAAATCAGGGCAATCGCATTTGGATTTAGGATCACGAACAGCGCTGCCTTGGAAGGGCACGGCTTCAGCCGTGCGGTGGAACGGTCAAGAATGGCCTCGGCTTTAGCCGCCGGGGGATGCATTTCCCGTCTCAACCCGGCCCCTCAGGGCCTAAAGGCCAAGCATTTTCTTTGTAGTTTTTTACGGCACGGCTGAAGCCGTGCCCTTTCAAATGAAATCCTTCTCATATCGAGAAATGCGATTGCCTGGTCAACAAGGGAAACTCGTGCTAGCCCAGGTCTCAAAAGCGAGACCTTGAGCGCCCATGTTCGTGCTTCACGTTAAACTGTGAGGGATGTCTCCCCGGGGTTTGAAGTTTTCGCTGTTTGTCTCAGGGGCCCTGATTACAACTGCACTCGCGCAAGCTCCGGGCAGTGACCAAATCAGGGTTCCGTCGACGACGCGTGAGTATCTCGCGCACGAAAACTGGTGGCCGACGAAGCAGTTTGCCGACCAGTCGCAATTTGCCGGGACGCAGGCATGCGCCGCGTGCCACGAAGGTATCGTGCGATCCCAGGTCACCACGCAGATGGCGCTCACCATGACGCCCGCGGCCGATTCACGGATTCTGGCAAGCCACACCGGCGACATCTTCACCTATGGCAACTATCGCTATGCGGTTGAAAAAACTGCGAACGCCTACTCGCTCACGGTAAGCGACGGAACCGAAAAGCGAACCGACACTTTGCAGTGGGCGTTCGGCTCGGGGTTTACGGCTCAAGCCTATCTTTGGCGTCGCGACGGCCAGCTATACGAAAGCAGGTTTAATTATTTCCCCACCGCCAACCGCTTCGATCGAACTCCCGGACGATTGCAGGACGCGCCGCTCTCACTCGATATGGCGGAGGGGCGTAAGGTTGCCGAGTTTGAGGCTCGAAGATGCTACTCGTGCCACGCAACGGCGCTCACCACTGCAGAACCGCTAAGTGCGGCGCAGTTTCATCCAGGAGTAAGTTGTGAAGCCTGTCATGGGCCGGGTCGCGCTCACGTTGCGGCGATGAAGACTGACGCCTCAACAGATGTGCAGATTGTGAGCCCGGCAAGATTCAAGCCGGTCGAGGCGGTGGACTTTTGCGGGGCGTGTCATGGAGCGCCGCGGGATGTTGTGCTGGCCGGAACGGTGGGCAGAATTACGGTGCGTTTTCCAGCTTACCGGCTTGAGAAGAGCCGCTGCTGGGGCACAAGCGGCGACGCGCGCCTGACCTGTTTCGCCTGCCACAATCCCCACAAGCCGTTGGAGCGGGACCCGGCTGCATACGATGTTGCGTGCCAGCGCTGCCATTCCAACGGCGCGGCCGGCAGCCAGAACGCAAGGGCGCACGAGGCAGCGTGCCCCGTAGCCAGGTCTCGATGCACCACCTGCCACATGCCTAAGATCAATGTGGCGGAGATGCATTACGACTTTACCGATCACGACATTCGCATTGTGAAAGCGAATTCGCCGTTTCCTGATTGAGATGATGACCAAGCGGGACAGCTCGAGGTTAAAGCTCGCGAGCGGCCGGCTCTGGCTGCTGGTTGTGCTGGGTTTGTTTTGCGCCGTGATGTGCAAGGCGCAGGATGACCAGCCAGGCGGAAGCCCGGATGCTGCGGCGTTTGGCGCGCAGGTTAATGCCCTTCTGGCCGCACAGCAGGATGCACTGAGTTCGGGCGACCCGGATCGGATTCTCAAGACCAGCAGTTCGGTAGCCGCAGCTTCGCTGGCGCTGCTCGACAACCTTGACGCCAAAGACCAGCAGAGCCGGAAAGCTCTTGGAGCGCTGCCCTATGCGGAAGGACTCCTCTCCGATCTGCCCACGGAGTTGTCGCTGCTGGCGAATGGAACTGCATCTTGGTGAGAAATCGGACGCGGCGGAATTAACAAAACATATCGTCAGCACGAATCCCGGAAATGCAGAACTCGACCTGAAGCTGGCACAGATCTTCGCGCAAGGCTCGGAGGCGGATGAGGCTGTTGAAGAAGCCCAGCGCGCCGTTGACTTGGAACCCGCATCGCGCGACGCCCAGATTGCGCTGGGAATGGCGTACTGGAAACTGAACGGCTTCGAATATAACGAAGAAACGCTCAAAGCATTTACTGCGGCGCATCAACTGGATCCCGATGGATTTTCGACCAACCTGCTGCTGGGCTCAATCGAGTCAAAGTACGATCGCTTCGACGACGCAGCAGTACATTTGCGCGCGGCGGCCAACGCGAATCCCGCGGCGCCCGAGCCGTGGTATCAGCTGGGCATGAATGCATTCGAGCAGTCGCGGCCCGCTGAAGCCCACGACCTGCTTGAGCGCTACCTCTCACTGTACGATGCAAGCGGCAGGCAGAATCCGTCACAGAAACGGCTCGCCCTGCTGACACTGGACCAGATTGCGGCGGAGCAAGGTGCGGCTCCCGATAGCACTCATCGCGCCGAGGAAGAGGCGCTGAAACAGAATTTGCTGGTGGCAATGAATGCCAGAGATGCGGGCCCGGGCGTAGGGATGCCGGCCCTTGGTGCAGGCGGCGCAGGCGATCAGACTGCGGACGTCGACAAGGCCGGCTCGAAGACGACCGACAGCGCAACGCTGGCGCAGTTGCGTGAATTGGCGGCCAACGCGCTCGGGAACATCGGCACGGTGCTGGCGCGGAAGAATGACTTTGCCGGCTCAGTGACGCCATTCAAATATGCGGCCGAGGAAGATCCATCGTCGGAGCCGGTGATGCGCAATCTGGGCATGGCGGCCTGCATCGGCGGCTCGTACGAAGATGGCGCGCAGGCCCTGAAGCAATTGGTTGCCGCTCATCCCGAGGATGGCAATGCGCGCGGATGCCTGGGCATGGCGGAGTTCGAAACCGGGGAGTATGCCGACGCAGCTGCGAATTTCGATTCGCTCGGCGACGCGTTGTCGAAGGAGCCGCTGTTTTATGCGACGGCAGCAGCAGCATTCGCGCGGACAGGTGATCGCGCCCGCGCGGAGAAAGTGCTCGCGGGGCTGAATAGTTCAAATCAAAATCCTCAGGTGCAGGCGAGAGAGGCGACCGCATATCTCGACCTGGGTGAAGTGGACAATGCGCGCAAACTGGTCCAGGCCGCTGGCGCCGATTCGCAGCCTTCCGCGGAGGCGCATCGCGTGCTGGGCTTGCTCGCGCTTGAACGCGGCGATGCTAAAGTCGCTGTGACCGAATTCCAGAGTGAGACCGCGGCGGAACATGAAGGCACTGAGAGCCAGCTTGAAGCACAGGCTCTGCTGGCAGAAGCCATGATCGAAAGCGGCAAGACGGCGGAAGGGGAAAGCCTGAGAGTTAAACTGGCTCGCGCGAATCCGGATCTGGCCAAGACATTTTTTGAACAGGGCGAGACGCTCCGGAAAAACGGCGATGTGCAGGCGGACTACGAGAAACTCACTGCCGCGCTGGCCCTTGCTCCACATGAAAAGGAGATTCGTGCAGCCTTCGAATCAGCCCGACGCGCGATCCACACTGCGACCCCATAAGGATGTGCCGGCTTCACTCGAGCTCCGGCGGCCGTTACGGTGCGCAAACCGAGGTTTTGTTCGCCTCGTCAACCAGGCCGCGAAGCTGGAACACCTCTTCCGGAGATTTGCCGTCAGAGGCTTTGGCGTAGGAGACGCGGAGAGTGGGGAGCGCGTTGAGAAAAGCCATGTAAAAGCGCGCCGTCTCCATATTCGGACAATTGATGCCGGAGTTGCAGAACCGCAACTCGCCGGAAGGCAGCAGATCCCAGGCCTTGGTATAAGGTTTGCTGCGCATATAGCCCTCGAAATCCATCTTGAGCTTCACCTTGGGATAAACGGGTGGGAAGAGATCATTTTGCGAAGGCCTGAAGGGCGGCTCGAAGGAATGCACTGGGACCCCGCCAAAGCTCAAGAACCAAATGAGATCGTGTTTGCCTTTCACATCGCGGCATTCGAGCGTAAAGCGCGGAGGCAGGTCGGGCGTTGTGCCTGAACTCGCGGCCAACACCGAAAGGCGGACGTAGTGAGTCCCCGAGCCGGCGTCAGTGCCTTCAACCCGCGAAAGCGCTGGAGCCGATGAGGTTGGAACGTCAGAAGACGCGGCCGGACCGACAGGCATCTGTGCCGGGGAAGCGGCGCAAACAAGGAAAATGGTAGCGGCCAGCACCCGCTCAGGGCGCTTCAAAACCTGTAGCATGGCGAAAACGCCTCCCGGCCGAGAGTGCGAGGGAGTAAAACGATAGTGCGCGAAGCCGCCTCCGAAATCAAGCGATCAAATTAAATAACATATAATAAATCACTTACATCAACTTCTTCAGATGAACAAAAGATCCCCGCAAAACTACTTGACATCATACACTGTATGTAATACAGTATGTTTCGTACAGTGTACGGGGTACAGCATGACAGTTGCTGAGAACCAATTCGAAAACCTGAGGCTGGAGCTGCGGCGCGGTTGCCTGACATTGGCGGTGCTGGGCCAGCTCAAGCAGGAGCACTACGGCTACACGTTGCGCAAATCGCTGGCCGGCCAAGGCCTGGAGATTGACGAAAGCACGCTTTACCCGCTGTTGCGGCGGCTTGAGACGCAGGGCCTGCTCACTAGCGAATGGCGTGAAGAAGAAAAACGCAACAAGCGATTCTACCGGCTGTCGGCCGACGGCGAGGCGATTTTTGCCCGCCTGCTGGAAGAGTGGAACGCGATCAACCTGGCCATTGGCAACATCCTTTGAACCCGCGTTGAGTCTGTGAACCCGCTTTGCATTTGGACGAGCTAACAGGTTTGAGCCCGAATGGGCGGCATTGAAACCGGAGAATTTGAGGAACGAGGTATTAAGGCGATGGAACTACTGAATCGGTATCTTGAAGCGGTTAGAAAGCAGCTGCCGTGGGAACGGCAGGACGACATTATTGCCGAGCTGCGGGCGAATCTTGAGGCCCAGCTCGAAGACCGGCAGGAAGAGGTTGGCCACACATTGAACGCCGATGAAGCCAAGGCGTGGGTGGGCCAACTGCCGGCTCCGCGCACGATGGCGGCGCGCTACCGGCCTCAGCAATCGCTGATTGGCCCGGCGCTCTTCCCCACGTACTGGGCGATTGTGCGTATGCTGACGCCCTGGTTGGTTTTATTTGCAGTGATTGAGGCCGCCGTCAGGCTGGGAACCCATGCGTGGAGCGCGTCCGCCATACCCGAAGCCATCTTTAATGGGCTTTGGATTGTGCTGGTGAATATCGCGGCAGTCACGCTGGTGTTTGTGGTAATCGAGTATGCCGGGGTGCATTACCCGGGGCGCTTTCCGCAGATCGCAAAGATTATTGGCAAGTGGGATCTGAACGATCTGCCCAAAATTGAGCCGGTGAAGGGCTGCCGTCCGCGGACCTTCGCGCTCGCGGTAACCGATGCCGTCTTCCACACACTGCTGCTGGTGTGGCTGCTGCTGCTGCCCCATTATCCCGTCCTGATTCTGGGCCCGGGCGCGTTTGCTGTCGACGCACTGCCGTACACCTATGCGCCAGTCATCGTGAACTTTTACTGGGCCGTGCTGGCGTTGAACGCGGTGCAGCTAGTGTGGAAGCTGGTCGACCTTGACACCGGCGCCTGGATGGGCGAGCGCCGGATGCAGCACTTCACCATCAAGCTCATGGGGTTAATTCCGCTGGTGATTTTGCTGCGGGCGCCGGGACATTTGTGGATTGTGTTGAAAGATCCGGCGGCCGATTTTGCGAAATACGGCACGCAGCTTTCGCAGATCAACCAGGCAATCTACCTGGGGTTGAGGATTGCGCTGGTGATCGTGGTGATTACATTTTTACTCGAGCTGGGCAAGCTGGGGCTGGAGAGCTTCAAGCGGAGGGTGAGAAGCGCGGCCTAGTTGCAGGCTGGCGCTTGTGGGCGGTGACTCGCGGGAACGGATAGCCCGAAAGCCCCCCAACAGTATCTAATTATGAGTGACCGTCCCCGGGGGAGGCAACGTGAGCAACAGCGACGAAAAAGTAACCCGCACCGAGGCAGAGTGGCGTGAGTCCCTTACGCCCACGCAGTACCACGTTCTGCGCGAGAAAGGAACGGAGCGACCATTCACCGGCGCGCTCACTGAGAATCACGAAACCGGAGACTACCACTGCGCGGGTTGCGGCGCCCGGCTGTTTATGAGCGGCGCCAAGTTCGACTCCGGCTGCGGCTGGCCGAGCTTCATGTTGCCGGCCGATTCCAAAGTTGTCGTGGAGCATGAGGACAACAGCTTCGGCATGCGCCGCATTGAAGTCACCTGTGCGCGCTGCGGCGGCCACCTCGGCCACGTATTCCCCGACGGTCCGCGCCCCACCGGCCTGCGCTACTGCATCAACTCGGCTTCGCTCACCTTTTCGCGCGGCGAAGAAAAACGGTGATCGCGAATCCTGCGCTGCGGAGAATTACTCTTGAAAGAATGATTCTGACCCGCACCGTCGCGCTCTTCGGCTTGTCTCTGGCACTGCTCGGCGTCACCTCGCTCCCGGCCCAGCATCCGCCCCTCGCCAACGACCCCCAGCTAGACCTTCAACTGCAGTCGATTGCCGCGGTGCATCACGGCAAGGTTGCCCTCTACGCGCACAACCTGCGCACCGGTCAGACGGCCGAGCTCGATGTCGATCAGCCGGTCAAGACGGCGTCGGTCATCAAGATGGGCATTCTGCTCGACGCCGCCGAACAGGTTCGCAGCGGAACCGCCTCATTCGACGAAAAACTTGTCCTGACCAAAGACAACCAAGTCCCCGGCTCGGGCGTTCTGGGCCAGCTCACCGCTCCCATCACGCTCACCCTGCGCGACGTGCTCCATCTCATGGTCGTCCTCAGCGACAACACCGCCACCAACGTGGCCATCGACCGGCTCGGCCTGGCGCACATCAATGCCACGATCAAAGCCGCGGGATTGAAGCAGACCTATCTCTACAAGAAGGTCTACAAGCCGGCCACCGGCCCCATGCCCGCCGACCAGCCGCAGTTCGGCCTGGGCAAAACCACGGCGCGAGAGATGGCGTCGATCATGGAACGCTTTGCCGAGTGCCGTCTTTCGCTTGAGGGTTCTGCGCCCCTGCCCGCCGACGGGCCAATCTGCGGAGTCATTCTGCATTCGCTGCGCGAGCAGCAGGATCGCGACAGCCTTCCGCGCTATCTTGAGTCGCTCGACACCAGCGAAAAGGGTTCGGCGATCGCCAACAAGACCGGCGCGCTCGACCAGGTCCGCAACGACGTAGCGTTGATTGCATCGGTCAACGGCCCCATCGTGATTGCGGCTTTCACATGGGACAACGCCGACCAGCGCTGGACCGGCGACAACGAGGCCGAGCAGACGCTTGGCCGCCTGGCCCAGGCTATTGTCACCCGCTGGTCGCCGAAGGGCCTCGACGCCGCCTCATTCAACTGGGACAACCCACTGGTGCCGGACGGGCAGTAGCAAAGAAGTAGCGCCGTGTATGACAGCGTCGGCTTTGTCAATACTCTTTTTTCGTGTGTTTTTCGCAAAACATCGCAGGGATCTCCCGTGGCGAGGATTTGAGTGTCAAGGGCGCCGTTGTTTGGCGTTCATCTCGACCCTTGACACTCAAATCCTGGCCTTCACAATTGGCTTTGGGTTGAATCTCAGGTTCTTTCTGAGATTCGACCCATAATTGAAAACCGTCTTTCGTTTGCATCCACGACCCAAGCCCGTCACGTTGAATGAATCATTTTTCGATGGCAACCCAATTGGTTCCATCAGCCATGTATTCGGTTCGGTACCACTCCATGATTACTTTTTCAAACTCTCTCAAAGATCGAGAGAGACGGGGCGTCCAATCAACCTCTCGGCCCTAAAGGCCACGGCGCTACACGGACTGCCCCGCATGCGAACCGCGCTCCCTCACCTTGCTGTAGTCGTCGCCGGAGCGCAACATCCAATACAACCGAACCGCCAGTTTGTGCGCGATGGCCACCTTGGCCACCCCATGATGCTTGGTCATCGACAGCCGTACATACTGCCGGTGCCAGCTCGCATCGTACCTTTGCGCCGTGGTGGCTGCCTCCACCAGCAGCCAGCGCACCAGCGAGCTGCCCTGCTTGCTTACCTGGCCCAGGCGCCGGCTGTTGCCGCTGGACTCCTCCACCGGGATCAGGCCCAGATAGCTTCCCACCTGCTTGCCCCGCGGAAACCGTCTCCAGTCCCCGATGGTCAGCACATAGGCCAGAGAAACAATCGGCCCCACTCCCGGATGCGTCATCAGCAGACGTGCCTCCTGGTTGTCTTCCGCCGCCTCACTCACCGCCTTGTCCAACGGCTTGATGCGCTCGTCTAACTGGTCCAGCAAACTCAGCAGATCCGCTCGCCGATATGCGTACCAGCCTGGCAACGGCAGCCCCTCAATCTCGCCGCGGCGCTTGGGCGACCACACCCTGGAACTCAACAGCCCCTCGTTCTTGGCCATCGAGTCCAACTGGTTCTTGATCCGGGTGCGCATCCGCACCATGCGACAGCGATGGAGCAGCAGCTGCCGCACATGGTCGTTCTCCACCGAAGGCTGCCAGACAACCGGAAACCGATCCTCCACCAGCATGGTCAAAATGTGCCTGGCGTCCCGCTTGTCCGTCTTCTGCTTGCGAGGGCAGGCGGCCCGGATCGCCGTTGCATCGCCCAGCAAAAACTCGTAACCCAGTTCCTCCATAAGGTGCCGAAACCAGCGAAAGTTCCCCGTGGCCTCGGCGCCAATCCGAACCGGCCTGCCGGCTAGTTCCCGGTAAAACCGCTCCGCTTCTTGCGGATGACTCAAGCGGCGCTCGCCATACTCGCCCGTTTCCTGGTCGATAAAGGCGATCTGCTGAAACCGCGGATGAAAATCACATCCTATAATCATCATGCTCGGCTCCTTTCCTCCCGAGCTCGTGGTCGTTTTGCAGCAACCAGTGTACTCAGGTCGGAGGAGCCGACGCTGTCATGTAATCAATCTCCAGATCGGCAGCAGCGCCGTGTATGACGAGCACGTTGAGCGACGGGAAATCGGCCGCGACCTGAGCGGCAACGGATTTTATGGATTCCGGCCGCTCGATATCGAGCGTCAGGGACCGCATTCCGGGGTTTGCGGCGGTAGTTTCATCAAGGGGTCCTTACGCCGGCCGGCAATAATTACGCGGTTTCCGAGGACATGAAGGGCTTCAGCAAGTCCGCGGCCGATGCCCGAACCGCCGCCGGCAATAAGAGTGGTGTTGCCGGAATGATTCATGGGAGCCCCCTGCTTAAGACTTGCATCATATGAAGTTTGGCTGAATTCCGTCTCCACAGGCGACGTTAAACCTGAGAAGATAGAAAGAACGCCTGTAGGACAAATCCCAATCTGTGCAGGGCTGCTTGAGGTGATAACCCCGGAATGCATCGTGTTGCTCTAATCTACAACCCGGCCTCAGGCCAGTACTCGACTCGTCGCAAGGCGGCGATTGAAGAAGTGCTGGGTGTGTTGCGCGGCGCGGGAATTGAAGCCGATGCGTTTGTGAGTGAGACGGTGGGCAGCGCCGAGGAGTATGCGAAGCGGGCAGTGCGCGAAGGATGTGACGCGATCCTGGCCTGCGGCGGCGACGGAACGGTGCACGCCGTGCTGCAGAGCGTGGTGGGAACTGAGACGGCATTGGGCGTGATTCCGCTGGGGACGGCGAATGCGCTGGCTTCGAATCTGGGCCTGGTTGGAAGCCCGGGCAAGGCTGCCCGCAAACTGGTTGACGCGGTGCCGACGCGGGTTCCTGTTGGGCGGATTCATTTTGAGAATGGCGCCGGGCCCGAATCGCGCTATTTTCTGGTGGCCGCGGGAGTGGGGCCCGACGCGCTGCTCATGTCGCGCATGGAACCGGGGCTGAAGCGCAAGCTGGGATATGCGCTTTATATGATCGAAGCGTTCCGCATCTGGGCCACACATTCGTTTCCCATGTTTGAAGTGGCCTTTGCCTCGAACGGACACGGGCCCGACAGCGTGGCGGAGGTTTCGCAGTTGCTGGCAGTGCGGGTACGTTCGTTTGGAGGCGTCCTCAATCAATTTGTCCCGGGGGCAACGCTGCATAGCGATGCGCTTCACCTGATTGCATTCGGGACGCGCAGCCGGCTGGATTATTTCAATTTCCTGATGGCGGCGCTGGCTGGACGGCACAGTTTTGCAAAAAAGATTGAGCTGGTAGAAACCGCGACCGTGGATTGCCGGGCCATCAATGGCGACAACCTGTTTGTCGAGGCCGACGGCGAGGTGCTGGGACATCTGCCGGCGCGAATGGAGTCGGTGCCCGATGCGGTGAAGCTGCTGGTGCCGCGGGGTGCGAAGCCGTAGGGGAACTCATAGCTGCTGCTGCGCCTCTTCCCGAGTCAACGCGAGCCTTAAATCAGGGAATCAGATACAGGGTTTTCGCACCGCCTGCAACCGCGTTGGTAATCAAGTGACGGTCAAATGTAGCAAGCCTGCCACCATGGGCTCGAGCCAGTGCCAGCAGATAGCTGTCTGTAATTTGAGCGGAATCCAAAACCCGTTCCGTATCAAAGCGGTTCTTATCGAAGATCGATACATCGTCTGGCCAGAATTCATGCCCCCCGAGTCCGCACAGGATTTCTAGAATTTCCGCTACCACTGAAGGGTTTCCGGGAGAATTGGGATATCGCGCGCTTCCGACAATTCTCAGCACTCCGTTGGCCGTGATCGGGCATGTCGCCCAAACGAGCCTGCCAGTAGCGGCGAACCACGCGTGCGCCCGATCGTGTTGAACGTGAGTGGGGTCGATAAGCGCAATCAGAACGTTAACGTCGAGTAGATAGCCGATCATTGCAGCTCTTCCTGGAGCTGTCGCACAAGTTCCGAAGTGATCCGCGGCGCGCCGGGCCGGATTGGGAGCAACGGAACGCCGTTGCGCGAAGCGCGACGCGAGGGGGTGGGACGCATTGCTTGGCGGGCAAGCGCCGATATCACCTCGCCGACGGTTTTGTTCTCTGTCGCTGCCATCTCTTTTGCCGCAGCCAGAATGTCGTCGTCGATGGAGAGGGTAGTGCGCATAGATCAATTGCAAATTGGTGCATCAAACATCAATCATCATACATCAAAATAGGCTTTTATTCAACCGGCTGATGAGGTTGGGAGGAACCTCCACCCTTATTTCTTCAGCGGCTTCCTCGCGAAGTAGTAAAGCGAATACGCCAGCATCGCGAATGCTGCTACCGACACATAGTTGTTGTCGAGGAAAGTGTGGGGCAGGTTTAGCAAGTCGCGGTTGTTGTAATACGTCGCTTCGACTGCTTTGAGCCCTACGCCGATGAGGCCGGCAATGCCTCCCGCAGCGATGAGTCCCGAGGCGAAGAGCGAGCCGGATGAGATGTCTTCGTTGGCGCCTTTTTCGCCGGCGCGCTTGGCGGCTGCATCGACGAACCAGCGCACCAGGCCGCCCAAAAAGATGGGCAGCGTGGTGCCGATGGGCAGGTAGGCTCCCACGGCAAAGGGCAGTGAGCGGATGCCGAGCAGCTCCACAGCGATCACCAGCGAGACGCCGATCAGCACCAGTCCCCAGGGCAGCTTGCGGCTCAGGATACCGTTGATGACGGTTGCCATGAGGCGCGCTTGCGGCGCGGGCGCGCTGGCAGAGCCGATGCCCTGAATCCAGTGGACCTCAATGCGATGCGTCGCGGGCGAGTAGAGATATTTGCCGTCTTGGAGCTCGCTTGAGCCGATGGCGTTGAGCAGAACGTACTCGGACCTCTGGTGGGTGGTCGTGGTTTTGCCGTCGGGGCCGATGACGGGAATCTCATTCGGAAGTCCATGCGCGCCGCTCTCGAAGGAGACCCCGGAGTGCACGGCGTTGATGTCCCATGGCTGCGAAGCTGCGTGAAACTCCTGCAGGCCGACATTCATCAGGTTGAGGGTAAAGCCGATGACGAGCGTGGAAACAACGACGCCGATCATGAGTGCAAGCTGCTGCAGGCGCGGTGTTGAGCCGACGATGTAGCCGGTCTTAAGATCCTGCGAAGTGTCGCCGGAGTTGGATGCAGCGATACACACCACGCCGCCAATGGTAATGGCCAGCGCGCCGAATGCTGGAGCGGTCCAGCCCTGCATGAGGAAGACCGCGGCGGTGGCCATGAGCGTGGCGATGGTCATGCCTGAGACGGGGCTGGCCGATGAACCGACCAGACCGACGATGCGCGAGCTGACCGTGACGAAGAGAAATCCGAAGACCACTACGAGTAGCGATGCGGCAAGATTCGCTGCCCAGCCGACGAAAGCGCCGGGGACCGGCCTGAACTCGAGAAAGATGAACATGCAGACCACGATGAGCAGCGAGCCAATGAGAACGACCGACATGGAGAGGTCGTTCTCAGTGCGGATGGGCTTGGCCTGCGTAGCGGCAGTGCCGGGGCGCATGGTTTTGATGCCGGCAGTGAGCGCACTCCAGATAGTGGGGATGGTCTTGATGAGCGTAATGACGCCCGCTGCTGCGACTGCGCCCGCGCCCATGGGCTTGATGTAGGTAGCCCACAGATCGCTGGGGCCCATTTGTCCGATGGGCACCTGGCCGGGATAGACGGGTGCCCCAAGTTCTTTGCCGAAGAAATAAATGAGGGGCATGATGACGAGCCACGAAAGCACGCCTCCGGCAAAAATGATGCCGGAAACACGCGAGCCGATGATGTAGCCGACGCCGAGATACTCCGACGTCGCGTCGGCGTTGATGCTGGCGCCTTTGAGAATGTGCTGCGGGCCGAAGTCGGGTTGATACTCGGGAGAGCCGGGCCAAGCGCTTAACAAAAATTGGTTTTGCAGAAAGGTGTAGAGTCCGCCCAGGCCAAGGCCGAGAAAGACGCGGCTGGCCAGGCCACCGCCCTTTTCTCCGGCGATGAGCACATCGGCGCAGGCTGTGCCTTCAGGGTAGGGCAGCACGCCGTGCTCCTGCACAATGAGCTGGCGGCGCAACGGGATCATGAACAGAACGCCCAGCCATCCGCCGATGAGCGCCAGCATGAAGATGCGGGAGTACTCGAGATCGAAGCCGAGAAACACCAGCGCAGGCAGCGTGAAGATCACGCCCGATGCAATGGACTGACCTGCATTGCCGGTGGTTTGGACGATGTTGTTTTCGAGGATGGAGGCACGGCCAAGCACGCGCAGAATGCTGATGGAGAGAACCGCGATGGGGATGGAGGCGGCGACGGTGAGTCCGGCGCGCAGGCCCACGTAGACGGTAACGGCGCCGAAGATGAGACCGAAGAAACAGCCCAGGGCGATGGCACGGAAGGTGAACTCGGGCGGCTTTTCGCTGGGCGGGACAAAAGGCGTAAAGGCCTGGGGTTGAAAGTCTGACACTGGCAGCCTCCAACATACAAAGTTGTGATCAAACCCTGAATGGGTGAGTGTAGCAGCAGGGGCTGGTGGGACAATAGAGTCCACGAGAAAACGGGCAGCGTTGGCAGGATTCAGCGGTTCGCCGGAGGACGCGATGATTACCGGAGCGCATGTGATTGTTGACAGCAAGGACGCCGAAGCGGATAGGGCGTTCTTCAGAGATGTGCTTGAGTTTCGAGCAGTGGACGCAGGGCATGGTTGGCTGATTTTTGCATTGCCGCCCACTGAGGCGGCTATTCACCCTGCCGAAGAGAATGGCAGACACGAACTTTACCTGCTGTGCGACGATCTCAACTCCGAGATTGCGAAGCTGACGGCAAAAGGAGTAAGTTGCAGCGGTGTGCACCAAGAGCGGTGGGGATCGATCACGGAGCTCATGTTGCCCGGCGGAGGGCGGGTCGGACTGTACGAGCCGAAACACAAAACGGCGATTGGGGCCGCAGCGGCGTAGAGTGAAAGATGCTCTTCTGATGCACACGGAGCGGAGAATGGAATGGCTAATTCTACAGTGATCACGATGGCCTCGCCGGAGGAGCGGGCGGGGCAAGGAACGAAGAAACTATCGCAGCGGCTGCTTTCGCTCGACATTCTGCGCGGTGTCACCATCGCATTCATGATTATGGTGAACAACAACGGCGGCGACGGCGCCTGGGCCGAGATGCATCATGCCGCGTGGAACGGCATGACGGCCACTGACCTGGTATTTCCCACGTTTCTGTTCGTGGTGGGAGTTTCGATCGTGTTCTCAGTGCAGGCGCGGCTGGCCCGGGGAGAATCGACGACGAAGCTCGCATGGCACACGGTGCGGCGTACGGCGATCCTGATTCTCTTCGGGCTGGTGGTCAACAACTTCCCGTACTTTCACCTTGCGCACATGCGGTTTTACGGGGTGTTGCAAAGGATCGCGATCTGCTACCTGATTGTCGAGCTGTTCTACCTGTTCGACCGGCGCGTGTGGACGAAGGTAGCAGCGCTGGCTGCGGTGCTGGTTGGTTATTGGGCCCTTGTGAGTTTGGTTCCGGTACCGGGCGCGGGCGTGCCGGGGAAAGATTTTCCGATTCTCGACAAGGATCAGAACATTGTGAACTGGGTTGACCAGCAACTGATGCCCGGGCATCTCTATGAAGACTGGGACCCGAACAACGCTGCCCGCTTCCACAATGTCCGCGATCCCGAGGGGCTGTTGAGCGATATTCCGGCAATTGGCACGGCGCTGCTGGGGCTGCTGACGGGCTTGTGGCTGCGCGGACCGAAGAGCGTGAAGGAGAAGGGGATAGGATTGGCCACGGGCGCGGCGTTCTGTCTGGCGGCAGGTTTCTTCTGGTCCACCTGGTTCCCACTCAACAAGAAAATGTGGACGAGCTCGTATGTGCTGGCCGCGGCCGGGTTCTCGCTGCTGGCGTTTGCGCTCTTCTACTGGGCGGTGGAGGTGCGTGGCTGGGGGAAGGCGGGCGCCGGCAAGGCTATGGCATGGCCGTGGATGGTGTTCGGATCGAACGCAATTGCCGCCTATATGGTCAGCGAGCTGCTAGACGGGTGCGTCAATCTAACCCACCTGCACATCAACTACCTGGGCAAACTGGTTGACCCGATTTACTACTGGAACCTGAAGCTGCTCCAGTGGATTCCGAATCCCGGTTGGGGCGCGTTTGCGTTTTCGCTTTCGTACGCGCTGGTGTGCTTTATTCCGGTGTGGCTGCTTTACCGGAAGAAGATATTCCTGAAGGTGTGAGTGCTTCAGCGCGGCAACTGACCCAAGAGCCAGTCGATGGCGGATGCTTCGTCTTCAATTTCCACGCGCAGGCCCGCGGTTTTGAGCGGCAGGCCGGCCGGAATCGAAGACAAGAGCGGCGCGAGGCGGACGCGGTCTTTTTCAGTTGTGACCAGAGCTGTGGCGCGGGCAGTGCGCGCGGCATCGAGGATGCAGTCGACGTCGTGCTGCACGTAGCGCTGATGATCGGCGAAAGCGATGCGGCTGGCCACGTGGAGGCCCGCGCTTTCAAGACCGGCAAAGAACTGATCGGGGCGTGCGATACCGCAAAAGGCGACTACGGGGCCATCGATTTGTGGCACCTGCATACGGCGATGAAGACGCCAGATCGGGCCCTGCCAAAGACCGCGCCTGATGAGTTCCTGCTCGACGAGAGGTGCATCGGGCATGGTGAGAACAACCACAGTCGCGCGCCCGATTGCATCGAGCGGCTCACGCAGATTGCCGGCAGGCAACAGGCGATCCTCGAGATCGGCGACGTTCAATAACAGAATGTCAACATCGCGATGTAGCTGGCGATGCTGAAATCCGTCGTCGAGTAAGTGGATCGCGCGGGCAGGGGCTAAAGCCCGCTCATCTTTCCTGGCGTTTTCGGCACCCTTCGGCAAGCTCAGGGCAGGCTCAAAGTCGTGCCCTGTTACAAGGCGATTGTCATCTGGCGTTTTTCCGGTGCCTTTAAAGCCGGGCCCTGACACTTCGTGCAGCTCGAAACGGGCAGTATCCGATTCCCGTTCAGCCAGCAGCCCAGCCTGGTAGCGTTGGGTTGCAACGTAGACGGGAATCCCGCCTTCGCTTGCGATCACCAGTGGCTCGTCGCCAAAGCGCTCCGCGCTCCCGCGTGGATCAACTTTTGCGGCAGCCTTATCGGTGCGGCCGTAGCCGCGCGAAAGCACGTCAACATGCAGTCCGCGCCCCACAAGTGCGTGCGCCAGCGCAATAGTGAGCGGAGTTTTGCCTGCGCCCCCGGTGGAGAGATTGCCGACACTGACGACCGGCGCTCCGAGACGGCGAACCGGCTCAAGGCCGGAGTGCAATCCCAGGCTGCGCAGCGTAATCCCCAATCGGTAAAGAGGAACGAGCGGCGCAAGCCACGGGCGCGCAGCCTGGGTCATGCACCCTGCTCCTTCAGCAGCCTGCGAAGCGACTTGATGGTGCGGCCCGTGGCGCCCGCCTGGCGATTGAAGACCTCCCACGCGCGTTTGCCCATTGCGGCGGCGTTTGCGGGGTCGGCATAGAGCCCGATAAGCTCCGCCGGAAATTCAGAACGTTTGGCGATACAAATTGCCTTGTGCTCTTTCAGGTCGTCGACGATGGCGCGAAAATTCTCATAATAGGGGCCCATGATGATGGGAACGCCGTACTGGGCCGGCTCCAGAGGATTGTGGCCACCCGAGGGCACAAGGCTGCCGCCGATAAAAGCCACCGACGCGACCGAGTACATTGAAGCCAGTTCGCCGATCGTGTCGAGCAGCACAATCTGCCCGGGGCGAACCGCCTCGCGCAGCACTTCCGCTTCAATATCCCAGCGACTGCGGCGAACCCATTTGAACCCCGAACGGTCGATGCGTTCGGCGACAAAGTGGAATCGATCGGGATGGCGCGGCGCAATCACCAGAACCAGGTCCGGATTGAACCCGATGAGCTGCGGCCATGCCTCCAGCAGGATGGCTTCTTCGCCCTCGAGCGTGCTGCCGGCAACCAGGAATCTGGACTTGGGCGCCAGCTCCTTGATGAGGACTGTGGCATTGGCTTCGTGCGCAGCGCGAATGTCGAATTTAAGGTTGCCGGTGATCACTATCCTCTCGGACTTGCAACCAATATTCTTCAACCGCTTGGCGTCTTGGGGGCTCTGCGCCAGCATCAGCGAAAGCCGGGACAGGAGGGGCTTCCAGACGGCGCGGAAGAGCCGGTAGCGCGGGTACGAGCGGTCGGAGATACGCGCGTTGATAACGGCAACGGGAACTTTGCGATCGAAACACCCAGCCAGCAGGTTCGGCCAGAATTCTGTCTCAACCAATGCCAGCAACCGCGGCTGCAGCGCGTTCAGATATGCGGAGACTGCCCAGGGCAAGTCAATGGGGCAATAGAAAACGCGGTCGGCGCCGAAGCGTTCCTTCGCCAGGGTGTAGCCCGTGTCGGTCGTTGTGGAAATCATTACGCGATAGCCGGGGAATGCCCAGTCGCACTCGCTGATGAGGTAACTGATGGCCAGCACCTCGCCCACTGAAACGGCATGGATCCAGATGACAGGCAGACTGCGGTCGGCTCGGCGGATGGCGATATCGTGCGGGACGCGCCCCAGGCGCGCTGACAGCCCGGAGCGGTTCTTTTCAGCGGCGGACTTGCGCCACAGCCAGAGGGGAGAAGTAACTGCAAGGACCAGCAGAAAGGCCACGTTGTAGAACAGCATCACCAGCGTATAGCCGGTTTCTGCTGCTAAACGTCTAACCCAATTAGTCTTCATCATGTCTAACCTTACGATGATACATTCGAGAACGGTGAGAATTTCGCGGCCCATTCCGCTGCTTGCATTTTGGCTGGTGTTGCCGGTTCTGGCCAGCGATCATACGCCGCCGCCAGTTCAGCCCGCCACCTCATTCGCCGATGTCGAGGTCCACGATAAAGAACAGGTGGCCATCGCCGCCGAACCTTACGATACCAAAAAGAAGGAATCGATTTTCAAGGTGGATTACCTGAGCCACGGTGTGATGCCGGTACGCCTGATTGTGACGAACCTGGGCGACCGCCCGATTTCGCTGCGCGACGCGAGGATTCTGTTCGAGACCGCAGCCGGCGACCGCATCCAGGCGGCTGAGCCGGAAGACGTGTTGCGATTGATGACGCGCAAGGACCGCGAGGGAGGCAAGATTCCGTTGCCGGGCCCGATTCCCGCCATCAAGTTGAAGGCCAAGGGCAGCATCAAAGAAATTCAAGACGACTTCGACACCTTTGAGTACCAGGCGCTGGCCGTGGAACCGCATACCACGCGCGCCGGCTTCCTGTTCTACGACGTCTCCGATTTGCCTCACCCGCTGCACGGCGCAAAGCTCTATCTGAAGATGCTGCGCAACGCCGATGGCCAGGAACTCTTCTACTTCGAAATCCCCTTCGACAAATACCTGCAATCGAAATCAAGCGCGATGGATTGAGCTGGGCAAGTCGGTGAGTCGTCAGGTTAGCCTCCGTTCCCATGTCCCCAAGTGCGAGGGACCTGGGGCACCCACACTTTTAATCTTCAGGAGAGATGGTTTAAGCGTCCAGGACACTCTCTTCCGCCTCGATCTGCGCGCGCAGCGATTCTGCGGTCAGCTCATCGGCTTTGCGCAGTCCGGGAAAGACTCTGGCCCAGATGCCGGCGACGGCCAGCGAACCCAGGCCGCCGATGACCGTGGCGCGGACCGCACCCCACCATTGCGCGGTAAGGCCGCTCTCGAATTCGCCCAGCTCGTTGGATGCGCCGACAAAGAGCGAGTTGACCGCACTGACGCGGCCGCGCATGGCAGGCGGCGTAGCCAACTGCACAACCGAGCCGCGGATGATGACGCTGATGGTGTCCGCTGCTCCTGCGATGGCCAGCGAAATCAACGACAGCCACAGCGAGCGCGAGAGTCCGAAGACGATGGTGCCGGCGCCAAAGATAGTAACGCTGACAAAGAGCCAGCGTCCGGCGCGCCTTCGCATGGGGAAGCGGGCCATCACCAGCGACATAACGACGGCCCCCATGGCGGGCGCGGCACGCAGCAGTCCCAGTCCGCGCGGGCCCTGGTGAAGAATGTCGTGGGCAAAGATGGGCATGAGCGCAGTGGCGCCGCCCAGCAGGACGACAAAGAGATCGAGCGAAATAGAACCCAGCAGCATTGAAGCGCGCCGCACATACTGAAAGCCGGCCAGCATTACATCGAGCGAAAAGGCGCGATGTTCCATGCGACCGGGCCGAACGTGCAGGGTGCTGACAAGGGTCACGTACCAGGCCAGCGTGGCAAGCGTAAAGAGGTAGACGATGCCCGGTCCCTCAAGCCCTGCTCCGCGCAGGCGCGCCCCGAGTGGAAGCGTGAAGAGCAGGCCACCGAGCGCCGGCCCGGTGATGTTGGAAAGCTGAAAGATGGCTCCGCCCCAGGTAACGGCGTTCACGAAGTGCTCCTCGGGAACAAGGTGCGGAATCAACGCCGAGGCTGCCGGCCCTGAGAACGCGCGGCCCGTTCCAATCACAAAGAGCACCGTGTAAATAGGCAGAATGTTTTCGGTTCCCCGACAGGCGAGAAAAACCAGCGCGCTGCTGCAGAGCATTTGCAGCGAGTAGCAGATCAGGATGACGTGACGCCTGTCGAAGCGATCGGCCGCGTGGCCCGCAGGCAGCAGAAAGATGAGTCCCGGCAAGAAAAGCGCGAGACCGGTGTAACCGAGATCAATGGCCCGATGCGTGATGGAGTAGATCTGCCAGGCGACGGCAACCGCCTGAGCCTCAGCGCCAAGGATGGCCATGACACGCGCAAGCTGGTAGCGGCGGAAGTCGCGCGAACGGAATGCCCCAATACCGCCGCGGCCTGCTTGAACCGGTCCCATAAATTGACTTTATCAACTCGCTGGGCTCTTGGGACCCGCCTTGATGTCAGGTCCCATACTTGCGCTGCACTGTGCATTGCGGTTTATGAGACCGGTTGTTGTGGGGAAGTAGATGACATGCTTCAGATACAAGCCTAAATTGACGGGCAGCAACGCGCAAAAGACGCATATCGGAGGGGCTTTATTTACTGCATGAAAACAAAAGCTCGATCGCGCAACTTAAGCGGGCAACCCGTGTTCATCAACATGCTCGAAATGCTCGAATAGTGCGGCAAAACGCAAAGAGTTGTAACCCGATCGACCGCGTGGATCATCTAACAAGGTGAAGAAGGAGGGTCGATTTCAGCCGTTGTGAAAGACGAAACGGCGAGCCGCCCCGGAGGTGAGACAAATATGAAAAACACAGCAATTGCAATAGCAGTAAGTGCAGTGGCCGGTTGCATGCTTGCAGCTGTGCCGGCATTTGCATCAAGTGAGAATCAGCAAGGGCAGGGACAGGCAGTGATCACAGTTGTGCCCGCGAAGAACGCGGCCCCGGCACCCGTGAATGCGCAGAATCTGAGCCTGAAGGTGAACGGCAAGGCGACGAACATCACGGGACTCGCACCCCTGCAGGGTCCCAACAGTAAAGTTCAAGTCGTGGTCCTGATTGACGACTCGGCGCGTACTGGCCTGGGCAATCAGATGAATGACATTGCCAGCTTCATCAAGACCCTGCCCCCGAATGCGGCAGTAACGGTTGGTTACATGGAAAATGGCCGCGCGGCGCTGGCCGGTCCTTTCACCATGGATCGCGCCCAGGCAGTGAAGGGATTGCATATTCCTATCAGCGTGCCTCAAATCAACGCCAGCCCGTACTTCAGCCTTGCTGCACTGGCCAGGAACTGGCCATCCAACGATCCTGATGCGCGTCGCGAAGTGGTAATGATAACCAATGGCGTGGACAATTACGATCCCCACTACGATCCCTACGACCCGTACGTGCAGACGGCCATCAACGAGGCAGTCAAGGGGCACATTATCGTCTACTCCATCTACTGGCAGGATGCCGGCCGCTTCGGCCGCGGTATGTGGGCGACCGACGCCGGACAGAACCTGCTGCTTGAGGTGACCGGGGCCACGGGCGGAAACAGCTATTGGATGGGCATGGGCAATCCGGTATCGCTGATTCCGTACCTGGACGACGTCAAGAAGCGGCTCGACAACCAGTATGAGCTGAGCTTCAACGCGCCTTCGAACGGTCACGTCGAGCTTGCCAACCTCAAGCTGAAGGCGAACAACGGAACCAAGGTGGATGCGCCAGGGCAGGTGGTAGTAACTGCCGGCAGCGGAACCGAAGGCGAGCGGTAAACAAGCAAGAGCGTACTGAATCTGCGGCCGGTTTCAAAAAAGGGACCGGCCATTTTCTTGCGATATGCATTGAAATCCCCCTGGCAGGATCGCTCAGCTCATTCGCCATCGCGGAACTCCTAGAAATAAACAAAATGCAAGTACAACAAAACACGGGATGGGTTCTGCGGACTTCCACCCATCGGACGAGAACAAAGACGTCCGATGGATGGGGCACAGTTTCATCCCCCTGCGGGTCGGTGACGCCGGTGAGGGACTAATAAGAAACAAAACCGGTTACTTGCAACTTGGGCCTCGTGGTATCCCACCCATCGAGCCAAAAACGCTCGATGGATGGGGCACCCAATGTTTCATCCATCGTGGGTCGGCAAAGCCGGTGACGGACTGTTATAACAGTCGTGATGACTCCGGCCATCGAGACCACCGCACTTACACGGCGTTTCGGCGACTTCACCGCCGTCGACGAAGTGAATCTGACCGTGGCAGCGGGCCAGTTCTTCGGGTTCCTGGGGCCGAATGGGGCCGGCAAATCCACGACCATCAAAATGCTCACCGGGCTGCTTGCGCCTACTACGGGCAGCATCCGAATTCTGGGCGAGGATCTGGTACAGAAGTCGGCCGAGATCAAGCGGCAGATCGGCGTGGTGCCCGAGGGTATGGCGCTGTTTACGCGTCTTACCGCGAATGAATACCTGCGCTTCGTGGGGCGGATGTACGGCCTTGACAAGTCAACCACGCTCGAACGAACCCGGGAGCTGCTCGAGTTCATGCACCTGGTTGACGAGCCAAAGAAACTGATTGCCGATTTTTCGCATGGTATGCAGAAGAAACTCGCCCTGGCGGCGGCGGTCATTCACGGACCCAGGGTGCTATTTCTGGATGAGCCGTTTGAGGGCGTTGATGCCGTAGCGGCGGGAACGCTGAAAATCATGCTGCAACGCATGATTGCGCGCGGCGCAACGATATTTCTCACTTCGCACGTGCTTGAGATTGTGGAGCGGCTGTGCACGCACGTAGCGATTATTCACAAGGGCAAGCTGGTGGCGCAGGGTTCGCTCGAGGAATTGCGCGCGGGCGCGGGCCGGTTGAGCGCGGCCTCGCAAGCGGCCAGCGGCACGCTGCATTCGGCACCGGGTACGCAGAGACCCGGCGGGCAGAGTCTCGAGCAGATCTTTCTTGAGATTGTGGGCGCGAGCGGCGAAACGCCTCCAGAGCAGGAACTATCATGGCTGAGCTGAACACGGGCCAGGGATTCGCTGCGCTGCCGCCGATTCCGGCGCGCGTACAACTGATGGCGGTGGCTTGGCTGCGCTGGCGTTTGTTTGCGAATGCGTTTGTGCGCCGCCGGCCGAAGGGAACGAGTCAGGTAATCGGGCTGGTCTTCGCGATCCTTCTGCGCATCTTTCTTTGGCCCGTCATCGCGGGAATGGTACTCGGCCCGGTGGGAATCAGCGGTTATCTGGCGTGGGGTTTGGTGCATGAGAACCACCCCCAGGACCTGGCCGAGCTTCTTGCCGGTCTGATCATATTCTGGCAGTTCGTCAGCATCAACGGCATCAACATTGCAACCAGTACGAAGACCTTCGATCCGTCAACCTTGACGCGATTCCCGATTCCGTTTCCGCGCTACCTGGTGCTGCGCACAATGATCGGGCTGCTAACGGCAAGCACCATTGTCGGATGTCTGGCATCGCTGGCCGTGGCCGTGGGGATGGGGATTGCCCGGCCCGAGCTACTGCTGCCCGCGCTGATCGTGATGAGCGCCTTTGCGTTGATGAACGTCTTCTTCACCCGCATGCTGGGCGCATGGTTTGAACGCTGGCTGGCGAACAGGCGCTTTCGCGAGATCTTCAGCGTGCTCATGGCATCGACTTTTGTTGCCGTTCAGCTCGCGATTCCGTCGCGGCACTCGATGCAGGTACGCCGCGCCATAATGCCCTGGTACATGCGCGTGGCGCACAACTCGGCTGCAACACTCGGCTGGTTACCTCCGGGGCTGGCGGCGCATTCGATTCTCTCCGGCGGACACGTGCCGGCGGCGGTGCTGGGGCTGGCCGGCTTGTTGGCATACACTGCGCTGTTCCTGGGAATCTTTGCGGTGCGGCTGCACAAGCAGTTCCTGGGCGAGTTGCTGGTTGACTCCCCTTCGGTGGCAAGCAAAGCGCCGGCTAGGCGCGCCGGGCGAATCGGCAAGGCGACAACTGCGAGAACCGGCGTCGAGCCATTCAAACCCGGTCACAGCCTGATTCCACCCGTGATTGAGGCCTGCCTGCGCAAGGAATTTCTGATACTGAAGGCCAACACGGCAGCGTTGATAGGCCTCGTCACGCCACTGCTTTTTGTTTTCATCCTTGAACATGGCGCCGCAGCCAGACACGTGGAATACTTTCTGCCCACCGCACTGGGCTATGTGCTGCTGGGACTGGTGGGCAGCTTTTACAACGTCTTCGGCGCCGACGGCACGGGAGTTCAGCTGTACTTTATGGCTCCGGTGCAAATGAGCAGCGTGATTGTGGCGAAGAATATGACCCAACTGACGCTGGTGGGGGTAGAGGTCGCGGCGGCATGGAGCCTTGTGGTGCTGCTGGCGCAGAATCACATACCGCTGTCTGTCCAGGTTGCCGCGGGGCTGTGGCTGATTTTCTTTGTGGCCACTAATCTCGCATTCGGCACGCTGCGATCGATACAGGCACCGCGAAGATACATTCCCGGCCAGTCGCGGCAGCTGAAACAGACCACACCAACTAACCGGACGAGTGGCCTGCTGGTATTGGCGGTCCTGATAGGCGGGCTGATTGTGCAGGCTCCGGTTACTTTTGCGGCGCACTATTTTCACTTGCCGTGGCTGGGAGCCGCGGTGTTTTCGGTGCTGGCCGCGGGAGCAGTAGGGCTGTATATTTTGCTGCTCCGTTCCGCTGAAAGTCTCACCCTGAAGTACCGCGACCGTCTGACCGAAGAGCTTTGCAAGACCGGCTAAGGGCTGATCAACGAACATCGCGAAGCCTTAGATTTTTCGTCGCAAAGGCTCGGATTCACGTGAATTCGAATCGCTGAACCCAAAGCCGTGCCGTGCGAATCTATTGGTATATCGCCGCTTGCCGCATAAGGGCATCGGCGCAGCTTTAATTCATAGTATTCAACAACTTCCCCGGCCCACCGAAACGAAGCCGAACGCGGAAAACAACTGAGGAGAGCCCTCTTGGCGGATACCGCAGGAGCCTTGCCGTCTGCAGAAATTCCCAAGACGGTGACGGTGACCAACCCGAACATTGACGAACAGGCTCGCTGGAAGCCGCGGGTGAACCCGTGGGCTATTGCAGCCACGGTGGCGCTGGCCGCGTTTATGGAGGTTCTGGACACCTCGATTGCCAACGTGGCGCTGCAGCACATTGCCGGCACGCTGGGCGCGAGTCCCGACGAAGCCACGTGGGTGCTTACCAGCTACCTGGTCTCGAACGCGATCGTTCTGCCGCTGGGCGGCTGGATCTCAAGCCTCATGGGGCGCCGGAACTTCTTCGTGATGTGCATCCTGATTTTTACGGCCGCGAGCTTTTTGTGCGGCGCAGCGCCAACATTGAGCATGCTGCTCATCTTCCGCGTGATTCAGGGTGCGGGCGGAGGCGGCATGCAGCCCATGGCCCAGGCCATTATGGCCGACAGCTTTGAGCCGCAGCAGCGCGGCCAGGCCTTTGCGCTCTATGGGCTGGTGGCCGTGCTTGCGCCGTCGATCGGCCCCACGCTCGGCGGCTGGATTACCGACAACTTCTCGTGGCGCTGGATCTTCTTTATCAACATTCCGGTCGGCATTGTAGCGTTCTATCTTGTGACGCGGCTGGTTGAAGATCCACCGTGGATCAAGGCCGACCGCTCGCGGCTCAAGAACATGGACTACATGGGCCTCGCATTCCTCACCATCTCAATGGGAGGAATGCAGATCATGCTGGATAAGGGCGAGGAGAACGACTGGTTCCAGTCAGACTTTATCCGGTTCTTCGCGGTGATGTTTATTGGCGGCCTTATTGCGCTGGTGGTGTGGGAGTGGCGGCAGAAGAACCCGCTCATCAACCTGCGGCTATTCCGGTTCAAGAACTTTGCCATCTGTTGCTTCCTGATGATGCTGGTGGGCGGCGTGCTGAACGCGAACACAGTGTTGCAGCCGGAGTTTACTCAGCAACTGCTTGGGTACACCGCGACCACCGCAGGCCTGGCTCTTACCGCCGGCGGCATTGCGCTGGTGATCATGATGCCGCTGGCCGGATACGCGACCGGCAAAGTATCGGCGCGCACGCTTGCCGTAGGCGGATTCACCCTGTTTGTTATCACCTTCCGCTATGCCGCAGTGGTAACCAACCTCGACATGAGCTTTGCGCAGGCGTCGTGGTTGCGGGTGGTGCAGATGCTGCCCCTGCCATTCTGTTTCATCTCCATTACCAACGCGGCTTATGTGGGAATGCCGAAGGAGCAAAGCAACCAGGTAGCCGGCCTCATCAACTTCGTCCGCAACCTGGGCGGAAGCATTCTGATCGCCATTACCAATGCGCAGGTGACCACGCGCGCCATGTGGCACGAGCAGCACCTCCAGCAGGCCATGCAGCCGGGATCGATCTCCTACCAGCAGCATTTGGCGACCATGACCGGTTTCTTCGCGAACAAGTTCGGAGCCGGCAACAGCGGTGGCCTGGCATTGGGCCAGATTTATAACCAGCTTGGACTGCAGGCGCGGACCCAGGGCTACCAGGACGTATACATGGAGCTTTGTTACATGTCGGTCTGCCTGATCCTTTTTGCGTTCATGCTGAGCAAGAACCGGCCTGGCGAGAGCGGGGGTGGCGGGGCGATGCACTAGAGACAGTGAACGGTCAACGGTGGACGGTGGACCGTGGGCCCTGGGCGGGGGAACGTTCACCGCACACCGTTCACCGCACACCGTTCACCGTCCACCGCTCACGAGCATGAAATCGGCCTTGCCGCTAACCTATGCGCCCCGTCATGGACCCCGGTTGACAGACGGGCCTATAATTCGTGGCAGAATTCCAAAGCAGAGATGCCGTACCTTTGACATCCCTTTCGAGGAGGCTGTCATGAAGTCGTTCTTGCTACTTTTTGCAGGAAGTTTGCTGGTTGTCGCCGTTGCTGCGGGTAATGCAGGGCTGCTTCAAGCTCAAACACAAACACCGGCACCAGCGCCGGTCGTCGCACCCGCGGTAACTCCCGCGCCGGCTGCCGCGCCCACTGAGCCGGTCAATTATCCCAGGAACCCGGTCAAGCCAACGACCGAGTCCCAGGCCAAGGCGAAGAGCGTTTACAACATCGACTGCGCCATGTGCCACGGCGATAACGGGAACGGGAAGACCGATCTGGCCACCAGCATGAGTCTCACCCTGGCCGACTGGACCGACCCAAAATCCCTTGAAAATCATCAGGATGGCGAACTTTTCAGCGTAATCAGGAACGGCAAGGGCGACAAGATGCCGCCCGAAGCGTCCGGCCGTGCCACCGACAACGAGGTATGGAACCTGATCGTCTACATTCGGAGCTTCTCAAAGGGGCAAGCCGCTGCAGCCCCCACGGCAACGCCCGCGACGACAGACAGTCACTGACGCCACGCGGCCAATCCCTGTAAAGCCGTGCCATTAAAAGTCCAGACCTGAAGGCCTGAGGAGTTTTGTGCGGGTATTCGGGTGCCTGACGATTCCTGCTCCCTGGGGGTTCAGGAACCTGGGCGCCTATTTGCAGGCCATGTGCTACCATCCGTGCAAGCAAACGCGGCACACAATCCAGGCAGAGAATTGGTTTGGTACCATGCCGGTGCCATAGCACTGGATAGCGCGCAGGCGTTGTTCGATGTCGATACACCTTAGTCAACGGGGGACTTGATGACCACCCAGCTTCGCCCGCTGAGCCTCGGCGAGATACTCGACCGCACGGCCGAGCTCTACCGCAGTAATTTTCTCCTGTTTGCAGGCACTTCAGCCATTTTCGCCAGCGTAATGCTGTTCACGCAAATGGTGGTTCTCGGTGGCGACGACCTGATGGGCTATCCCAATGTGGCAGGCAATCTGCAATGGGCCGTGGCCACATTTTCGGTTTTGGAGATGGTGGTGATTCTGCTGGCGGCGGGGCTCTCCATCGCCGCCTTCAATCGCATGGTCGCGTGGGTGCACCTGGGCGAGCCGGCCACCATCCGGGGCGCTGCATCGAGTGTGCTGCCGCGCTTGCGAACCTACCTGTGGCTGATGATCAATGCGGGCACGAGGGCGTGGGGACCGATATGGGTGCTCTACATCGTCGTTTTCGCAATGCTGTTTGCGGTCATGCCCTCGGGATGGCTCACCAACCCCTCGGTAATGCAGCAGCCGCACGCCCTGGACCCGACAAAGGTACTTGAGATGGGCGCGGCCTTCCTGGTGCTTGGGCCGTTGTTCCTCGCGGCCGGAGCCTACGCAGTCGTAATGTCGCTCCGCTATTCGCTGGCCATGCCGGTCTGCGTGGTTGAGGGCCTCGCTGCCGGACCGGCAATCAAGCGCAGCATCGAGCTGAGCAAGGGAGCGCGCGGCCGAATATTTGTGATGGGGCTGCTGGTATACGCAATCAGAACGATGCTCGGCCTGTTGCTCGGGTTCCCTCTTATCCTCTACGCCGCAAGGCACGTTGGACATCCCCTGCCCATCGGGCTGATGGCAGTAACCGAAATTGCAGGCTTCCTGATCCATACGTTTATCGGCCCCATCTACTCCACCGGCTTGACGCTCTTCTATTACGACCAACGCGTGCGCAAAGAGGGCTTCGACATTGTGTGGATGATGCAGGCGGCAGGCCTTTCGCCGCAGGCGGAGCTGCCCGAAGCCACCGGCACGGAGAACGAGTCCGCTCAAATCTGAACTGCTGTTCCGATGAATTGCCATGGACGATAAGCTACGACCTCTGACGCTCGGCGAGATTCTCGATCGCACCACGCGGCTTTATCGCCACAACTTCTGGACATTCGCGGGAGTTGCGGCAGTGCCAATGGTAGCCATGTTTGCGGTCCTGGTGCCGTTCGGCGTGGCGATGGGGCTCACTGGCGTCTTCAACGCCAAACAGGCGGTGACGAATGCTGCCGCGTTCACAGGGATTCTTGCGATAGCGGTGGTAATTGGACTTCCGGTGCTGCTGGTGGCAAGCACGGTGTCGCAAGCGGCGCTGACCAAAACCGCTATCGGCACGCAGAAGGGCCAGAAGATCAAGGTGAGCGATGCGATCAAAAGCGTTTGGCCGCGTTTCTGGCGCTATCTGGGTTTGATGGTGCTGCTGGGGCTGCTGGTGGTGATTATTCCTTCCGCAGTGGCGGGTGGGCTTTTTGTCCCTCTGGTTGAATTGGGTGTCGTCGGCGGCGCTAACGCCAGTATTCTGGCAGTGCTGCTTTCATTTTTGGTCGTTTTCGCCGCAATGGCTTATGCGGGATGGCGCTGGCTTTGCTATTCGATGGCGATGGTCGCCTGCATCGTGGAAGAGAAAACGGCATGGAAGTCGATCCAGCGAGCCAACCGCCTGAGCGAGGGAACCCGCGGGCGCATCTTTGTCATGTATCTGCTGGTGCTGGCAATCACGTTTGTGATTGCCATGATCGCCGACGTCTTCATGTTTATCGGCATCGCGATCGCAACTGCGCTCGGCGGTTCGAAGTTCGGCCCCGCTGCAGCGGTTGTGGGCCTGGTGGTGGGTCTTATTACCAGGTTGAGCCTGCAAATCCTCATTCAGCCGATTCCGGTGATCGCCCTGGTTCTCTTCTATTACGACCAGCGTGTGCGCGCCGAGGGCTACGATATCGAGTTGATGATGGAACGGGCCGGCCTGACCTCTTCGCCAATATTGCCGTCGCCACCTGCAGAACCTGATTCGCCGGCAGCGCCTGAATTAACGCCTGTCGCCGAGAGCCCATTCACGCCTGGTTTCGAGCCGGGGCTGGGTCCTGATACCGTGAAGGAACCATGATGTTCCGCGCGGGCTTAAGCGTATGGATGAGAAAAGCGTTGATCGCCGCAGCGCCCATAGCGTCGCTGGCGATCCTGGCCCCGCAGGCGAGAGCCGACTTCAAGGACCTGGGGTCGGCAGACCTGAAGCAGCACCTCAGCAATCTTGAAACCGTGGTCGAGGCCTGCCGCCAAGCGCGGAATACGACCGCCTGCGATGCATCGCTGGTTGGCCCGGATGACAGGCTTGAGTGGAACGCGGGCACGGTAAAAGGGAGCCGCGAGATTCGCTACGACTGGCTGCGCAATCTGCTCGACCGCGCCGGCAAGAAAGACGCCGCGAAGCCCCAGGCGCCTCAATCCACCGCAATTCTGCCGCAGTTGGCTGTGATCCAGGAAAAGCCGGCTACGGTGGACGAAACGCTGGGCGCAGCCATCGATCGCTTGAAAAATGAAGAAGCGCGAGTCGACGCTTTCACCGCCGGTTCGCAGGCCGCAACCGACGATGCCGGCGAACATAAGAGGCTCGCGGAAATTCTCTCCAGGCGGGCTTACAAGGGAATCAACGAGAACACGGCGAGAAATCGCTTTTGGGAGTGGATCGACAACCTGGTCAATCGCCTCATCGGCAAGCTGGCGGGCTTTGGCGGCAGGGCGCGTTGGCTGCCCTGGCTTCTGTTGGGACTGCTCATTGCCGGAGTGTTGATCGGCCTCATCTGGTCGCTCATTCAAATCGAACGGCGTTCGCGCATCCGGCTGATTCCTGAAATAGACGGGCTCGCCGGTACGCCCTCGGCCCGCGAGTGGCAACTGTGGCTTAAAGACGCGCAGGTTGCAGCGGCCGCCGGACTTTGGCGCGAGGCAATTCACTTTCTCTACTGGGCCGCGATCTCACGGCTTGAATCGAGACGGCTGTGGACTGCCGACCGGGCTCGCACGCCGCGCGAATATCTGCTGCTGCTACCCACGACCGATCCCCGCCGCGACAACCTGACCACCCTGACACGGAGCTTTGAACGCACCTGGTATGGAAGGCGCGAGGCAGCCTCGACAGACTACGAAGCGGCGCGCACGCTGGCCGCGGGGCTGGGGGTGGAATGAAACTCTTTGCCTCGCTCGACCGAAAAGACCGCAGGCTGCTCCTCATCTGCATTGGAGTGGTGGTGGTGCTGGCGGTCATCAACGGGGCATTTGCGCGCAACCAGAATGACGACAACAACACCTTGCCCAGCAGCTACCTGACCGGCAGGCATGGGGCGCGCGCAGCTTACGACTTGCTGGCTGAAAGTGGCTACAAGATAGAACGCTGGGAGCAGCCGTTGAGCGAGCTTGCCGCCCAGACCAACCACGGAACGGTGGTGATCCTTGTCGATCCCTATCTGACATTGACAAGAGACTTTAAAGCAGTGGACCAGATTCTCGAGCGCGGCGGCCGAATCCTGGTGACGGGGATGGCGGGCGGCGTATTGGTCCCCGGAGGCGCGGCCCAGCCGACTACACAACTGAACTCGGCTGCCTGCAAACTCACCCCGCAGGGGCTCGGGAGCCTGGCTGGTTCTGGCGAGATTTGGATGCAGCCCGAAGCGACCTGGAAGATGAGCAACCCCAGATATCACGAGGACTTTAACTGCGCGGGCGAGCCCGCGGTTGTGGAATACGACGAGCACGCGGGACACGTGGTATGGTGGGCCGGATCGACGCCAATTGAGAACGGCTCGATTGCGCGGTCCAACAACGTCGACCTTTTTCTGAACGCGATCGGCAGCCCTGAAGGGCATCGGTTCTACTGGGATGAGTCACTGCACGGCGATACCAAGTCAGAGTGGTATTACGCACGCGGCCCCGCGCTGACGATGCTGATTTATGGAGCCATCGGGCTGGCGCTGCTGACAATTCTCAGCTTCAGCCGGCGCCGCGGTCCGGTGCGCGACGTTCCGCTGCCCGCGCGATCCACGCCGGTGGAGTTTATTGAGGCGCTTGGCTCTCTCTACGGCAAGGCAGGCGCCTCGGCTACCGCGGTGCAACTCGCATTTGACCGGTTCAGGCGTGCAATGGGCGCTCTATGCGGCGTAAAAGGAATGCAGATGGACGCGCGCGCTTTGGCCGATGCTATGCGGCGGCGTTTTCCCGCGGCAGGCGCAGAACTGGAAACGGATCTGGCCGAGTGTGAGAGCGCTTGCAATGACGATTTGCTGGCGCCGAAGAAGGCTCTGGCTCTGGTGCAAAAGCTGAGCCGCTGGGGCGAGTTCTTCGCGGAACAGTCCGCGGCGGGCGCAAGGCACGCAGGCGAGCCGCGGCGAAAGGCCGGATAGGCTTTGTACAAGGGCACGAGTTTACTCGTGCCACACAGCCGCCGAATAATGATGGGGCTTTAGCCCCTGCGTGACATTGGCGCCCTATTCACAGCTTTTCTAACATGGAAGCGGGAGACACGAATGAGCGAAGAGACTCCGATGAAACCGGTGGCGGATACGCAGGCTGAGCCAACCCCAGCGCTGGCGGCCACCAGGCAACTGGTAGCGCAGGCGCGCTCGGAATTGGCGCGGGTGATTTCCGGCCAGGATGAGGCAATCGGCGAAGTGCTGGTGGCGGTGCTCGCGCAGGGCCACGCGCTGCTCGAAGGCGTGCCCGGAATTGCGAAGACGCTGATGGTGAAGTCGGTGGGCCGGCTGCTTGGTCTAGGCTTCCAGCGCGTACAGGCCACGCCCGACCTGATGCCCGCCGACATTCTGGGCACCACAATCTTTCGTCCGGGAACCGATGCTTTCACCTTCCACACCGGCCCGGTATTTACGGATCTGTTGCTCGTGGATGAGATTAACCGCATGCCTCCGCGCACCCAGGCTGCGCTGCTCGAATGCATGGAAGAGCGGCAGGTGACCAGCGACGGCGTACGCAGGCCGCTGCCGTTCTGGTTCACCGTCTTCGCCACGCAAAACCCTATCGACTTCGAGGGCACCTATCCGCTGCCCGAGGCGCAGCTCGACCGCTTCCTGCTCAAGATCAAGGTGACGTATCCATCGCAGAACGAAGAGCGGGCGATGCTCGAGCGGCATCACTCGGCGAGCGCGGCTGGGCTGCTTGAAGACGCGACGATCGAGCCCATCGCCGCCAACCTGCTGGAGCGGGCACGCAACGAAATTCGCGCCATTCGCGTGGAGGGTGACCTTTACGAGTACATTCTCGAGCTGATTCGGCGCACGCGCGAGTGGCCCATGCTGGCGCTGGGCGCAAGCCCCCGCGCGGCCATCTGCCTGCTGCGTGTGGCGCAGGCTTTTGCGGCGTTCGAAGATCGCGATTACCTGGTTCCCGACGACGTGAAGCGTTCCGTGCTGCCGGTGCTGCGGCATCGCATTATGCTCAAGCCCGAAGCCGAACTGGAAGGCTTCGACGCCGACCGCGTGCTGGGCGACGTGGTGGCCGCGGTAGCCGTGCCAAGAAAGTAGGATTGGAGTAGGATAAAGGTAGTATGAAAACTAAAACCTCCATCACGCTTTCTGCGCCCATCCTGGTGAAGATCGATAAGCGGGTGGGCAAGCGCGGCTCGCGTTCGGCATATATCGAGAAGGTGCTCAGCGACCACTTTCGCGATACTGCGCGGCGCGCCGTTCAGGCCCGCGACCGGGAACTGATCGACGCGGCTGCCGACCGACTGAACGAAGAGGCTGAAGATGTTTTGCGATATCAAGCTCCTTACCTTTAGCGAGTCAGACCGTTCGCTCATTCGTGCAGCGGTAGGATTTTTTCGAGGCCGATGATGAAAAGGGGCGAGCTCTACCTCGTGATGGATCCCGCCGGAGACCCGAAGAAACAGCGGGTGTTCGTGATCGTAAGCCATCAGGAACTCATCGATTCGCGCTATTCCACCGTGATTTGCGCTCCGGTTTATACGAATGGCGAAGGCCTCGCGACCCAAGTCGCGGTCGGACCAGGCGAAGGCTTGAAACACGAGAGCTGGATCACGTGCGATAACCTCTCCAGCATTCCTAAGAATCGCCTTACACACTTCGTCGGTACCCTTCCACCATCAAAGTTGCGCAAGCTCAACTATTCGCTTTCAATTGCATTGGATTTGCCAATCGAGGTCCAATGATCGCCCCCTCGCTCCATCCCGAATCGATTCGCGCGCAGGCAGTGCCGCGTGGCCGCTTTGCGTACGGTCTCACCCAGCGAACCATCTGGCTGCTGGCTGTTGGCCTGTTGCTGGCGCTGCCGGGCTTCTTCGACGCACGGCTTGGCTACGCAATGCTGGTGTGGGATGGGGTTGTGCTGCTCGCAGCATTGGCCGATGGCCTGCGCCTGCCGCCGCCGCGCGCCATCACCGTTGAACGCTCGTGGAGCAACGCGCCTGCGCTCGACAGCCAAACAGAAATCGAGCTCGCCGTTGAATCCCTTGCGCCCGAGCGAGGCGGAACAGTTCTTGAGTGCAGCCTTACCGACGATCTGCCACCCGCATTGGTGGCCACGCCAGCGACGCACAAGCTGCGCGCCTACCAGGGAATTCGCGCGTCTCTTCGCTACAAAATCGAACCGCGGGAACGCGGCGACGTGCAAGCGGGCTCGGTTTTCGTGCGCTATGCGTCAGGCCTGGGACTCGTGGAGCGCTGGGCGAAGGCACCGCTCGAGCAGACGGTGAGGGTCTATCCGGCGCTGCGCCAGGGCGAAGATCAGCAGATTTTTCTCGCGCGCGGCCGGCAGATCGATCTCGAACTGCGCCAGATGCGCCAGCGCGGACTGGGCCGCGACTTCGAGAGCCTGCGCGAGTATCTCGAGGGGGACGATTTGCGCGACGTGTGCTGGACGGCCACAGCGCGGCGTGGCGAGCTGATTACCCGGCGCTACCAGACCGAGCGCAGCCAGGCAGTGTGGATCGTGCTCGACGCAGGCCGCTTGCTCCAGGCCCGCAGTGGCGGAGACGGCACGGACGGCGGACGCCACTCCAAACTCGACCACGCCTGTTCTACTGCCGTTGCTTTAGCGCAGCTTGCGCTTTACTCTGGCGACAGGGTTGGTCTACTCGTCTACGGACAGAGCGTCCAGCAGCGCGTTTTGCCGGGGCGAGGCTCGGCGCACCTGCGGCAGATTGTTGAAGCACTGGCACTCGCCAAGGCTGAACCGAGCGAGGCCGATCATCTGCGCGCCACGGCAACGCTCAATCGCTATCAGCCGCGCCGGGCGCTCATTTTGTGGATAACCGACCTGGCCGAGACTGCAATGCGGCCCGAGGTCATCGACGGGGCCATGCAGCTATTGCGCCGGCATGTGCTCTTGTTTGTGGCGATGGCCCAACCGGAGGTTGAAGCTCTCGCCACCGGCTGGCCGAAGAATGTGGAACAGATGTTCCGTGCCTCGGCCGCGCAGGAACTGACCAGCCGCCGCGAACTGCTGCTGGCGCGGCTGCGCGAGCAGGGCGCGCTGACGCTCGATCTCGACCCGACGAAGCTCACCTCGGCGGTTTTGAACCAGTACCTGCGCGTAAAAGAGCGGGCGATGCTGTAAGAGGCTGCCACGAGAAGCGCACGCCGAGCATCAAGTCTTGAGCGGTAATCTTTCGAAGACTCCTACTCCACGGAGACACGAGTCAGAGTGAGGACGGTAATGTCATCATCTTGCCCGAAGGTTTGCGCCGATTGGGCGATGAATTCGGCGGAGTCCATGCTGATCGATTGAGTGCGGTCGAAACCAAAGAGTTCGCCGGTCCTGCTGCGGGCTTCGACAACGCCGTCGGTGAGGAGAGTTAGCTGCTGGCCGCGGTCTAATTGGAAGGTCGACTCCAGGTAAGTGGTCCGATCGGACAAACCAAGTGGCAGGCCGTTCCTGGCTTCCAGTTCGCGGCTGTTGAGATAGGGAGCAATGTGTCCGGCATTGGCCAGGATGAGAGCGCCGTCGGGCATTGCGCGCAAGACCAGACAAGTGGTGAAGCCTCCGTTGCTGCGGCCGATCATGCGTTGATTCATGGCTGCGAGGATTTCGCCGGGACTTTGCGAATAGTCGGCCAGGGTGCGGAACGTGCCGACCAGCAACGACACCGTCATTGCCGCCGGAATTCCTTTCCCGCTGACATCGCCGATGATGACCAATACACTTCCGCCGCCGATGGGCAGCACCTGGAAGAAATCGCCGCCTACCAACCCTGCCGGTTTATACACGGTGGCAATCCGAAAGCCTGGCACCTCCGGAATCTCCTCCGGGATCAATACCTGTTGTACTGTCCGAGTTGCTTCCAGTTCGTGCTCCAACTGCACCTGCTTGCGCTGCGCTTTCAAAAAGCGCCGCAGCAGCAGAATTGAGACGATCGCAATCATCAAGACGTTCGAAATCTGGCTTAGGGTAACACCGTATCCATGCAGAACTACAACAACCGGAATATGCAGAACTACCAGACGATCCGAGTAAACGGCGAATATACGCAGGATCACGGCGGGAAATGCTATCAAACCTTCGATCCGATTCCTGCGAATTCCTCTATAAGTCACCCAAAGCAGGATCGCGTTGAATGCTGATGTTAATACGACCCCAAACGCAATCAACCAATGGCCGTTGTTTACTGGAATAACCGATCCGATCAGCGAGGACCGAGTGAGGCAGCCGGCCGCGCAGAGCACGAGCCCCATCGGCCACAGCAAACGATGCAGCCGCTTCATTCCGGGCTGGTGAAACCAATAACCCCAGAAAAGCACCCAGCCAACAAAAACAACGGCATTAGTAACCTGCGAAAGCTGGATTGTGTGGCCGACGGACAGCCATGGCCACACATGGGCGCTATCGGCCACTGTCCGGATTATGAAGATTGCCGAAAGTGTCACTCCCAGCCAAAGGAAGGCTGATTCTCGACGGTCAAACCCATAAAACACAAACGCGACGATAAGCACCAGCAAGACGACAGAAGCCTGCACAACATTTGGCGTCAGTGTCCGAGTCTCGGTGAACCAGTCCAAGGCTTCCAGCGCCTCTACGGTGCTGTTCTGTCCCAGTACGGGCGGTCCGTGCAGTCCGCCCGCGTCTTGATCTGTGAAT
This sequence comes from uncultured Acidobacteriaceae bacterium, assembly GCA_963732165.1. Lineage (GTDB taxonomy): Bacteria > Acidobacteriota > Terriglobia > Terriglobales > Acidobacteriaceae > Telmatobacter. The sequence continues at coordinate 58,859 of CAVSYM010000007.1, read as the reverse complement.
TGCGTCCAGGCCGGCATATACAGTCGAATTGCGAAGGTGATGGGATGGCGCACGTCCAGACCATCCGGCAAGGGAAACGCCCGCGAGACGCTGTTGTAGGACACTACGCCATTCGCGTTAAAGTCGCCAAAGTCCCCCACCTTCGAACCATTGACGTAGATCTCGTAAGCGTCGTCGAAATCACCCGGCATCTTGATTCCGAGCTTGACAGGAGACCCAGGTTCAACCGATGCGGAAACCTGCAGCCTGTACCACGCATAGCCGGAATAAGCGGGGTAGCCTTTGGCAGTCCACCCCGGGACAAAACCTGGGCTACCGTCAAATGGACTCTTTGAACCTTCCGGCGGAGTCAAATCCATCGTGCCCCAATTGGAGTCGTCAAAGCCGGGCTGCGCCCATTGCATGTCGTCGCCTACATGAAACTTCCACGGGCCGGTCAACTCTATCGCCGAGTTGCCCAGCATCACCCGCTGCTGCGCATGAGCAGCGAGGGTAGCCAGGACGATCACAGCCAGACAGGTTAGCGATCGGGTCAAGCCGTCGAGAGTCTTACAAGTCGCAAACCAATGTCGAGCCATGATTGGCAGCTTTGCACAGCAAACCGGCACTGGCAAGGAAAGGTTGTTAGATTCCATGCTGCTCGAAAGCGGGTAACTGCGTTCTAAGTCGTGAAATGTGGGTGTATCGCCGGCGAACCGGAGATTATGCCTTTTTGTCTTTGAGCAAGGGCCGAAAGGCAGCCGCAGATCCTCGCCATTCTCCGTGGCGACCGCCTGATGACAACCCTTATTCCTACTGAGTACGGTGACGTCGCAGTTCTTGAACCCGCATAATGAGGTCTTGCACGTTTAGCCCGAATGATCGACGGCCTGCGACCCCACCACCGTATCCTCCAAAGTAAATCGATTTTTATGGCCACATTCGCCGCTGGTTCGGGGTGATGGGGCCGTGCTACCATTCCTTCGTTCCTGAAAAGCCCGCGCCGCATTGCGCCATCATTCCCGCAGAGAAAGAGCTTTCTATGAAATCCGCCAACGCTCCCGCAAAGCCGAGCACTGCAACTCCCGCCTACAAGAATCCAAAGCTGCCCAGTCAAAAGCGCGTTGAAGACCTGCTGAAGCGCATGACACTTGAAGAGAAGGCCGCGCAGATGATGTGCATCTGGCAACAAAAGGCTCAGACCATGGTCGACGATAAGGGTGACTTCGACCTCGCCAAGGCGAAGAAGTCGTTTCGCGATGGCCGCGGATTGGGGCAGGTGGGAAGGCCCAGCGATGCGGGTGGTGGCAAAAAGGCGCGGGCGATGGCGGAGCTGACCAATGCTATTCAGAAGTTCTTTCTTGAGAACAGCCGCCTGGGTATTCCGGTGATCTTTCACGAGGAGTGCCTGCACGGCCACGCTGCGCCCGATGGCACCAGCTTCCCGCAGCCCATTGCGCTGGGGGCAACCTTCAATCCCGCACTTGTCGAACAGCTATTCACGATGACAGCGCTTGAGGCGCGGTTGCGCGGCACGCATCACGCGCTCACTCCAGTCGTCGATGTGGCGCGCGAGCCCCGCTGGGGACGCGTCGAAGAGACCTACGGCGAAGATCCCTACCTCGTTTCGCGGCTGGGCATCGCGGCGGTAAAAGGATTCCAGGGCGACCGCAAATTCCGCGACAAGCGCCATATTCTGGCGACGCTCAAGCACTTCGTCGGCCACGGGCAACCAGAGTCGGGCATGAATTGCGCGCCGGCAAACGTATCGATGCGCGTGCTGCAAGAGACCTTCCTCTACACCTTCAAGGAAGCGCTGCGCGAAGCCGGAGCAGTTACGTTGATGGCCTCGTACAACGAGATCGATGGCGTTCCATCGCACGCCAATAAGTGGCTGCTGCGCGATGTGCTGCGCAAGGAGTGGGGCTTCAAGGGGTTCATTGTCTCGGACTACTACGCGATCTGGGAACTTGGTTATCGGCCCGATACGCACGGACATTTTGTGGCCAAAGACCGCACCGAATCGTGCCGGCTCGCGGTTGAGGCGGGCGTGAACATCGAGCTTCCCGATCCGGATTGCTACTTGAGCCTGGTGAAGCTGGTGAAAGGCGGAGTCCTCAAAGAAAAGCAGCTCGACGAGCTGGTTGCGCCCATGCTGTATTGGAAGTTCGAGCTCGGGCTGTTCGACGATCCATATGTCGATCCCGACGAAGCCGACCGCGTGGTTGGCTGCGACGAACATACCAAGCTCGCACTCAATGCCGCGCATGAATCCATCACGCTGCTCAAGAACGAGAACAACCTCGTTCCGCTCGATGCCACGAAAATCAAAACCATCGCGGTGATTGGCCCCAACGCCGATCGCAGCCTGCTGGGCGGTTACAGCGGCGTGCCCAAGCGCGATATCTCGGTGCTCGAAGGCATAAAGCAAAAGGTCGGCAAGAATGTAAAGGTGCTCTGCAGCGAAGGCTGCAAGATCACCATCGGCGGCTCGTGGAACCAGGACAAAGTGACCGCGAGCGATCCCGTGGATGACCGCAAGCTGATTGCCGAAGCCGTCAAGGTGGCGAAGAAGGCCGACGTAATTGTGCTGGCCATCGGCGGCAACGAGCAAACCTCGCGCGAAGCATGGAACCTGCAGCACATGGGCGACCGGACGAGTCTTGACCTCATCGGCCGCCAGGAAGAACTGGTGAAGGCCATGCTCCCGCTGGGCAAGCCGGTTGTCGCATTTCTCTTTAACGGGCGTCCGCTTTCGGTCAACCTTCTTGAACAGCAGGTTCCGGTCATCTACGAATGCTTCTACCTTGGGCAGGAGACTGGGCGCGCGGTTGCCGACGTGCTGTTCGGCGACTACAACCCCGGCGGAAAACTGCCGATCTCGTTTCCGCGGTCGGCGGGCCATGTGCCGGTGTTCTACAACTACAAGCCTTCGGCGCGGCGCGGCTACTTGTTCGACGATGTGTCACCGCTCTACGCATTCGGCTACGGCTTGAGCTACACAACGTTCAAGATCGAGAACGCGCGCCTGACCAAGAAGCGCATTGCGCGCAACGGTTCAACGCAGGTGCTGGTTGACGTGACCAACACCGGCAACCGCGAGGGTTCCGAGGTGGTGCAGCTTTATATCCGCGACGTGGTGAGTTCGGTAACGCGGCCGGTAAAGGAGCTGAAGGGCTTCAAGAAAGTGCTGCTTTCACCGGGTGAAAGTGCCACGGTCGCCATCGACATTACTCCCGCATCGCTCAAGTTTTTTGACATAAACATGAAGTACGTCGTTGAGCCCGGCGATTTTGAGATCATGATCGGCACATCGTCGCGCGACCAGGACCTGACCAAACTGAAGCTGGTCGTCACCCATTAATGGGTGCCCCTCCTGAGCGAAGCATAGCGGAGTCGAAGGACCTGCTTCTTGATTTCGTTGGGGACCAGGGATTCAGCGAAAAAACTAACGCCCAAGAAAGATGAGGCGGTTATGAAGCAGACGCTTACCTTTGCAGAGAAATTCGGTTACAGTCTGGGTGACTTGGCGGCGAACTTCGTCTTCCAGGCCATGCTTGCCCTGCAACTGGATTTCTACACGCACACCTTCGGGCTATCCGCCGCGCAGGCCGGCACGCTGTTCCTGGTGGTGGGTCTCGGCGTGGCATTTCTCAACCCGGTCATGGGTATCATTGCCGACCGCACCAGCACCAAATGGGGCAAGTTCAGGCCATGGCTGCTGTGGACGTCTCTGCCCTTCGGCATCATCTGCGTACTGGCCTTTACCACGCCCAGCTTCAGTCCCGGGGCCAAGCTGGTTTACGCATGGGTCATGTACATCCTGCTGCGCGTCGTCTACACCATGAACAACGTGCCGTATGCGTCGCTCAACGCGGTCATGACCTCCGATCCCGACGAGCGCAACAGCATCTCGACGTACCGGCAGATCGCGGCCAACTCCGCGGGCTTTATTGTCGCCAGTCTCGCGATTCCCATGGTGCGGTTCTTTGGCCATGGAAACGACGCGCTCGGCTATCAGCTCACCATGGGCCTGCTTTCTGTGCTGAGCGTTATCTTCTTCATCATTGCGTTTGCCACAAGCAAGGAGCGCATCCAACCCAGCCCGCAACAGCAATCCTCGCTCAGCCAGGATATGTCGGATCTGTTCAGCAACTTTCCGTTTATTGTGCTGTTCACGGCCACGCTCTTCTATTTCGCGGCCATCGTGGTACGCGGCAATGTGATGCTGCCTTACTTCCGCTTTGTCTCCGGAAACGTCGATCTCTTTTCATGGTTCAACGGCTTTGGCCTGGCTTCGCTGCTGGTTGGCGTTGCCTGCTCGACTGCGGTCACCAAGCGCATGGGCAAGCGATTTTTGTTTATTGTCAGCATGACGCTGGCCGGCGTGTTCAGTGCGGCGCTGTTTATCATTCCGCCGCAAGCCACGGTCGCGATTATCAGTGTTGAAGTGCTGCGGCAGTTCGCGTTCGGGCTCTCCGGCCCGCTCATCTGGTCAATGATGGGCGATGTGGCCGACTATGGCGAGTGGAAGACCGGACGCCGCGCAAGCGGCACGGTGACCTCCGCGGTCGTGTTTGCGCTGTGGGCCGGACTGGCGCTGGGCGGAGCCATCGCCGGCTGGCTCTTCTCTTGGTACGGGTTCGTCTCAGAGGCGAGCGTGCAATCGGCCAGTGCGCAGTCTGGAATTCTGCTTACCGCCAGCGTCTGGGCCGGCTTGGCTTTCATTGCTTCGGGCGTGAGCATGTTTTTCTATCCCATCAGCCGCGAAAAGAACCAGCAGATTGCCGACGAACTGACGGCACGACGGACTAAGTTTGCGTCGTAGCGGCTTGAGACCCGGAGCGGTAGTAATAGAAGGCGTGTCCGGTCATGGCTGGAGCCTTGCAGCGGTCGCTGTTGGATTTGATGTGCCGACAGAGTGCGGACATGGGTTTCCCCTCTTCCCCTATAAAGGGTGGTTAAGTGGTTTATTTTGAGTCACTTATGAATCCTCAGACCCTCCCGTAACCCGTTGATAACAAAATGGTTAGAGGATGAAGATTAGATAACAAGGGAGTTACGGGCGGCCATTTGCAACGATTTGGATGCAATTAATGGCCGCAGGCTCAAAAACGGTCCTGAAACACAATGCGGTCCGGGGTTGATCGCTCGTGGTGAATGATCGATCAATAACGGTTTTTGGGCCGCGGTTTGTGCAGGAGGCATTCTTTGCCTGGAATGAATGTAGCAAGAAGTGGGGAAATTAACTGCAAAGCGCAGCGGGGCTGGCCGGACGGCGGCCTGGCGGATCGCTGGTGCCAACGGCATATTCGGGGAGTAATCCGGCAATTGCGCATAATCGGCTGTCAACGAGCGCATTGCGCTGTTATCAGGAATTAAGCGCACAACTTGTTACTCTTCCAAAATTCGGGACGCTGGCTTCCCTTTAGAAGGGTTCGGAGGCTAGCACCAACCTGTAGCTTTTTCGGATTCGCTCAGACTCAGGAGGTCAACTTCGCGACAGAGAACATGTGCGGCCTCGCCTTCGAGCAACGCGACCGCACATTCGCCGTACCGTATGACGCGAATGGTGATTCGTTTTCGAGCCGATCACTTATTCATCGTCGCGATTATCGTCCCAGTCATCATCGTGCACCGGACGCAAGTTGTGCTTGTAGACCTCTCTGCCGATGGCCAGCCCCAGCACCGCTCCCGCGTCCTGGTCGGTTCGATAATGGATCCCGCCGAAAACACGAGCGTCGCTGATGTCGTCGGTAATCTGCTTGAACGAGGTGTATTGCAGGACGATGGTGGGCACGGCGGGGTTTGACAGCGTCATCGAATGTCCACTTTCGCCGTAGAGACGCCTCATGACCGCGACTGCCGCATTGGCTGCGCTGCCGTGGTTTGAGGGATAGCTCGGGAAACACGGGGTCACGATGAAGGGCTGCCAGTTCGGATCGGCTTCGGTTTTCGGGTTGCCGTCGGTGTCACCCGCATGGATCGCGGTTTCGGGGCGCCAGAAGTTGTAGCGATATTTGTTGAAGAACGCAGCCACCAGGCTGTCGCTGACCGCCATGTTGATGAGGGCAAGAGCCCGTGCATTTTCTGACAGCGTACGCCTTTGTTCCTGCGCGACCTGCCTGGCGGCCTGATTGAGTGCCTGGGTTGGCGAGGTGGCCGCGTAATAGGTCGCGACATCTGACCGATCTGGCGGCCGCTCGGTGCTGTCGAGGCTCCCCACCGTTCATCACCTCGTTGTACGTCTTCGCGTATTGGTTGCTCCTAAGGGCAGGCGGGGGCCCGAGGAGAAAGTCCTTCGCGCTCCGGATGCCGAACGGGGTCACGTTCTGCCATTGAAGGGCGATTCCCGACGCGACGCCATTCACAATTGGACAACTCACGGTGGCCTGCCATTCGCCTGGAACAGGCGGCCCGGGTGTCTTGAATTGCGCCGGCGACGAGCCGTCGTTGGCACGAAGAGCGATCAGGGCATTCGCTGCAGCGTCGCCGGTTGCGATGCCGCCAATCTTTCCGTTGCCGTCCGGTATCGACGCCAGCGAGCTTGCGCGAGCGGCGTCGAGAGTTGAAGCGCTGGCCGGGAAATAGGTGCTGAGCACCCGATAGGCAGCCTCGATAGCCGCGGCGTCGGCTGAGGCGCCGCGAGGCGCGTCGATGCTCCCGACATACGGTCGATAGTCGCCAGTGATGGCGTTGACGGCTTCAAAGACAGCGACCTGCACAATCGCTGCAAATCGTGCCTGAGCGAACGGGTTCTGGCCGTTCGCGACGGCTGTGTCTACCGCAATTGCGTTCCAGTCCAGGACGGGATCGGCTTTTGCCACAACAGGCCCGAACAGCAGAGTCGCGATCAACATGCATACGCCAAAAGCCCTTTTCCTCGTACCACCACGCATCCTCTTCATTGTGCTTCCTCCTGATTTCCCGCTGGCTTCGGCCAGTGGTAACCGACATTGTTGCGGCAAAGGGCGCGAAAGTCGTTGTATTCCGGCTATGCTTTTGTGAGGGTTTCCTGAGGTTTCTGTTGACAGCAATGGCGAGCTACCGTTTCCTGGATTTTGAGCTGAGTGAGGGAGAGTTTTGCCTCATCCGCGGCGGACAGCGCATCGCACTGGAACCAAAGGCCTTGCGCGTGTTGACGTTGTTGGTCAGGCGGGCGGGACACTTGGTGGACAAGCGGGAACTGCTGGAAAGCGTCTGGCCTAATAGCTTCGTCGAGGAGAATACGCTCACCCGAACGATCACGATTCTTAGGCGGGAACTGGGGGACAGCAGCAGGGATTCAAAGATCATCGAAACTGTGCCGACCCGGGGATACCGGTTCATTGCGCCCGTCACTGCTCTCGAAGAAGAAAGCCGGACGGCCACGGCCAACTCCGAAGCGTTGATCGTCTCCATGATTGGGCGGAGCATCGGCTCGGAATCTGGCCTCCCGTCACAGCCCCCAGGACTTCGCCTCCTGGGAGAGCAGCAGGATCAAACGCCGGTTGCAGAAATCGTTAGTGGACAAAGGAATTGGGCTAGCCGCAAGTGGCTTCTTGTTGGAGCAGTGTCTGCGCTTGTACTGGCCGGAGTCACAACGTACACCCTCACCCGGCGCCGCCCGGCTGATGCGAAAGCTCCCAAAATCACTTCGCTCGCGGTGCTGCCTTTGAAGAACCTTTCCGGCGATCCCGCACAGGAATACTTTGCCGACGGCATGACCGAGGAAGTGATTGGACGTCTATCGATGATCCGAGGACTGCGTGTTATCTCCCGCACATCGGTGATGCAATTCAAAGACACCCGGCTCTCGACGCCGGAGATTGCCCGGAAGCTCGGGGTGGATGCGCTCGTTGAGGGATCCGTGATGCGGGAAGGCAACCGCATTCGTGTTCACGCGCAGTTGATTCGTGCATCAACCGACGAGCACTTCTGGTCCGAGTCCTACGACCGCGAACTCGGCGACGTCCTTACGCTAGAGAGCGAGGTCGCACAATCCATCGCACAAAGTGTGGAGGTTACAGTCTCAGGCGAAGAGCGTGCCAGGCTTGTTACCGCACGTTCGGTTTCGCCGGAAGTATATGAGGACTATCTCAAGGGTCTGGCCGCCCAAGGCAACAGCATGGAAGAAGTCGAAAAACAGATTGCATTGTTTGACGAAGCGATCAGGAAGGATCCGACATTCGCGCCGTCCTATGTCGGCTTGGCCGGCGCCTACGCGAGCCTCGGCACAGTTTTTGTCGGCGCTTCCCCGGCTGAAACGCGTCCAAAGGTCATAAGTGCCGCGCAAAAGGCGCTCGAGCTAGATCCAGAGCTCGCCGACGCACACGTTGAGCTGGCGAACATCTACATGAGAGAGTGGAATTGGACCGAAGCCGAGGCAGAATACAGGCGCGCTCTCGATTTGAATCCGAACGACGCTGTCGCGCACGACGGGCTCTCTGACTGGCTGTTGTGCCACGGACGTATGGAGGAGGCCCTGGCCTGGGCGCGCCGTGCCCGCGATCTTGACCCTCTCGGAAATTCCGGCCATGCGATCGGTTGGACTCTGTTCAACGCACATCGCTATGACGAGGCAATACGCGAGTTCCGAGATGTGCTGGCGGTAAGACCGGACGACAGATTGCCCCTCATGCCTCTTGGGTGGGCGCTCATCGGCAACCATCAAGCCGAAAAGGCAATCCCTGAGTTGGAGGAGGCGGTTTCCGTTACGAACAGGAGCCCAGGGGTTATCAGCGCACTGATCTGGGCGTATGCCCACGCCGGGCGGCGAGCCGATGCACTTCGGCTCCTTGGGGAACTGAAAAAACGCCAGCAGACTGGCTACGTTCCTGCCGGTGCCTTTGTGCATGCTTATTTGGGGCTCGGCGACAACGATGAGGCATTTGCGTGGTTTGAGCGGGCCTACCGGGAACAATCCAATATTTTGATTTACATCAAGGTCTTCCCGTTGTATGACCCTCTGCGCGGCGACCCGCGTTTTCAAGACTTGGTGCGCCGCGTCGGGCTAAACTGACACCGGCGCCTGGTTGAAAGTTAGGGAGTCACTTTCCTTAGTCGTTTGCTGATAACCGCCAACGCGCTTTAGGAATTCAAGATTTTCGACCGCCGCCTACCGAATGGTAGGAGCATCCGGATGGAACATGGAAGATTTCCCGGAGCCTGATGATTCCAAAACGGTGACCTTTCTTGCAGATTGGCTGCCGTGTCTTTCGACACGGCGATCTGGAGGACTACGTTTCAGTGAGCGCCTTATCGCCAATGCGCTCACCGAAACCGATTACTCCCCTTCAAGTCGGCTTGATGGAAGCAATGGTGGGCCGCGCCGCGATACACATTGAGCTCGGATCAGGCTTTGCTCTCCTGCTGCGATGTGGGCAGCGGCCTGAACAGCCACAAATTCAGCAGCGTAAAAAGCATTGCGCCCACCGTGAACTTGAGCCAGACCGGCGCGTTCGAGGGCGAGAAAAACCCTTCGAGAGTGCCGGCGACAACCAGCAGCGGAATGACGCCTGCGACCAGGCGCGAAGCCTCGACGCCGGCAAGGCCGATGGAGTCGCGCCAGCGGTAGATGCCCGGAAACAGAACCCCGTGCGCGAGACGCAACCCGGCTGCGCCGGCAAAAATAATAGATGGCAGTTCGAGCGAGCCGTGCGGAGCAACGAAACTCCACAGATCGAGCGCCATGCCGTGCTGCTGGCAGGCCACGCCGATGACGCCCAGCAAAAGCCCGTTGAAGAAGAGGGAATATAGAGTGATTGCGCCGAAAGTGACACCGCCGGCAAAGGCGATGAATGTAACCGTAAGGTTGTTGGTCATGATGGCGCTGCTGGCGGCGGGAGCGACTGCGACCACCGAATGGGTCCACATTTCGTGGCGCTCGATGGTGGCCACCATCTCAGGGCCCAGCATGGTGCGCATGAACTGCGGCCGAGCCAGGGTGAGCACCGAGCCGAGCGCGCCGCCGGCCAGGGTGATGAGAAGCGAGATAATCACGTAACGCAGGTTCCGCTGGAATACGGCCGGGTAGCCGTCGCGCATATAGCGCAGCAGGCCCAGAAAACTGGTCCGGCGGGTGGAATAAATGATATGGTGGGCGCGAGCCAATAATTGATTTACGTGTTCGGCGTAGGCGCGGGCGGTTGCATCCTGGCGCAGAGTCGAAAGGTCGCTGGCCACCTGGCGGTAGAGCAGCGCCGTCTCCTGCAGTTCGGCGCGAGTAAGCTGTCCAACGCCGCCGGAGCCGGCCTCGGCAAGAAGCTTCGCAAGCCGCTCCCAGTAAGGGCGCCGCTTTTCGAGCCAACGATTAGAGAGAATCTGAGCCATGAGTCTGAATGTCGATCCGATTTCAAACCAGCTTAACATTGAGACGCCTGAGCTTGTTTCGATTGAGATGCCGATCGCCGGAATCGGCAGCCGATTTATTGCCATCGTGGTGGACTACCTGATTTTGATTGTGGCCGGCTTTGTCTTCGCCCTGATTCTGATTGTTGTGGTTGCGGCCGTGCATGCGTTTGCCCACTGGTCTGAAAACTGGGTCATGGCTTTTGTTTTCATCCTCGCTTTTCTGGCGAACTGGGGTTACTTCACCCTGTTTGAGGCCTTCTGGAATGGCAGGACTCCGGGCAAGCGGGCGGCGAAAATCCGCGTGATTCACCGCTCGGGCCGGGCCATGAGTTTTCTGGAGTCGCTGGCGCGGAACCTGGTGCGGTTCATCGATTATCTGCCCGGATTTTATGCGGTGGGCGTAGTCGCGATCTTTGTGAGCAAGCAAAACCAGCGGCTGGGCGACATGGTTGCCGGCACGCTGGTGGTGCACGACCGCGAGTTGGATACGCCGCTCTGGGGCGAGATGGGCAACCGCACATTTACCGCAGCGACGTTTGCGACGTCGGCGCCAGACGAATCGCTCGCATGGCTCCGCCGCACCTGAGCGTAGTGTTGCCTACACCGTCTCTCGCCAAGCTCAGCGGAACGACCTCGAGGTGCTGGAAGGGTTTTTCGCGCGCCGGCTGGATATGGAATTGGCAGTGCGGGCCGGGCTGGCCGGGAAGATTGCGGCGGCGCTGTGCGCGAAGAGCGGGCTGACGATTCCGGAGGGTACAAGCGTGGAGACGTTCCTTGAAGCCGTTGCCCACCAGCTCAGAGAAGTGGCGAGGATGGGGTAGCGCAGCTCATTCGATCTGGCAGACCTGCTAAGACTCGGATTAGTTGGCGGCTGGGTTCGCCAGGCGCCCGGAACTCCGATTCTGTGCATCGAATGCCTAAATGGCGGCGTGAGACCCGGATAGAGGGTCATTATTCGAAGCCTCAACCGCATGAAAGGATCCCTCGATGAAGTTCGCCCTCGCTTTCCCCATCCACTCAATTCCCTTCTGGTTTCTCGTGCTATCGCTCTTCCTGCCGCGTATCTGCATCGCCGTCGCCTGGTTCCAGCACAGCATTCCCCAGTTCATTCCGTCGACGGTCGGCATTATCCCGGCCATCGTCGCGTTACTCGTCCCCCGCATCCTTATCCTGTTCTGGATCTACCAGGACCAGGGCATCACCATCTGGTTCCTGCTGCACGTAATCGCGCTCCTGTGTGCCTGGGGTGGAGGCAGTCGCACTGTCCGCCGCCGCCGGGTCGAAGTCGTCGAATAACGGGCTCTTTGCTCGTGACGGGCTCCTTGCTCGCCGCAACGAGCCCGTCGCCGATTGCTTACAATCGGACTTGTGCTCAACAATCTGAAAGGACCGCACCCTGATTCTCGATCGATTTAACTTAAGCGGTAAAACTGCGCTGGTGACAGGTTCGTCGCGTGGACTTGGCGCCGGGATTGCGCTGGCGCTGGCTGAAGCGGGGGCAAACGTGGCCGTGCATGGCTCAAGCCGCATGCCTGAAGATACGCTTCAGCAACTGGCTTCGCTGGGCGTGCCGACTCTTGGCCTGATTGGCGACGTTGGTGACGCTGAAGTCTGCGCGATGCTGGTGGAAGAGACGGTGGCCCGGTTTGGAGCTATCGACATCCTGGTGAATAATGCGGGCACCATTCGCCGCGCACCGGCCGTAAGCCACTCTGAAGAAGACTGGGCTACGGTGATTGCAGTGAATCTCTCGAGCGTGTTTCGGCTGATGCAGCACGCGGGCCGGCACATGCTGGCGCAGGGCCACGGAAAAATCATCAACATCGCTTCGATGCTCACATTCCAGGGGGGCATCAACGTGCCATCGTATGCGGCAGCCAAGGGAGGCGTGGGCCAGCTTACCAAGGCCTTTGCCAACGAGTGGGCGGGCAAGGGCGTGAACGTGAACGCTATCGCGCCGGGTTACATGGCCACTGACAATACCGCCGCGCTGCAGAAAGATCCGGTGCGTTCGGGGCAAATTCTCGAGCGGATTCCGGCGGGCCGGTGGGGAACGCCGGAAGATTTGGCCGGCGCTGCGGTTTTCCTTGCTTCGAGCGCCAGCGACTACATTCACGGGCACATCATGGTGGTTGACGGCGGCTGGCTCAGCCGGTAACGACAGGGATCAGGGATCAGGGAAATGAATCGCCTGAAAGCCGCATCAAAGAAAGGTAAGGCTGGAAAAAAATAAGGCTGAGGGAAAAGCAAGGCCTGTGAGGTGCGGAATGAATAGAGTTCGACTGATTCGATTGGCAGTCTGTTTGCTTGTTTTAACCGGCGCAATCGCTGCGGTTGCCCAGCCGCCAGCGCCCAGCGAGGGCATTATCGGCATCGCCCATATTGCGCTGCGGGTGAGCGATGTGGATAAAGAAGTGGCCTTCCTGGGCAAGTTCGGCTTTGAAGAGGCCTTTACTACAGCCCTGCCCTCGAACGGGCTGGAAACATTTGTCAAGGTCAACGACCGCCAGTTCATCGAGGTCTATTCGCGCACCAGTCCATCGGAGCCGCTCGGTTGGATGCATGTTTGCTACGAGGCCGGCGACCTGAATGCCCTTCAGAAGTACTACACTTCTATCCGGCTCTCGCCTTCTCCGGTAAGGAAAGCCAGCGCGGGAAACCTGCTTGTCACTCTGAAAGACCCAACCGGCAACGTAACGGAGTTCACGCAATACATGCCGGGATCGCGGCACACGCTCGATCGCGGTCAGCACCTGGGCCAGGATCGCATCTCAGACGAGATCATTGGATTTGTGCTGCCGGTGCGCGAACTGGGGGTAATGGCGGACTTCTACTCGGGTCTCGGATTTGAGACCGAACAGGCCGGCAACACGGTTCACATGACCGCACCTGGAGCGCCGGACCTGCGCGTGGAGATCAGCAAGGCTGCCGGCAACAGCCAGCCGGAGATGCTTTTTCCCGTGCCCGACGCCCACAAAGCAGCTGACCGGCTCAAGCGGCTGGGCGTTAACGTAAATCGGCAGGACAAGATTGTGTTTGTGCGCGACGAGGACGGAAATTCCTTCGTTCTGCTCGAAACCGGATCGAAAGAGTAGCGCACGCGATCCAGCCTTACGCTGGTTCCGAATCGCGGATCAGTTCCGCATCGCGTGAACTGCCTGTGTCTTCTGCTGCGCGAGCAATTGGGACAGCACCTTTTCGGGGCAAAAGTGATTGGCCTCAATCTGGTCCAGCTCCTGCACGGATTCAACGGCGGAGGCAATGGTAAGGAAGCAGTCGAGGCAGCGGGTGTTAAAGCTGCCGTTGTCGTTTTGAGTGCGGCTGTACATAGTGTTCGCCTATTCGCGTCAATACAACTTTGGATCACTTGACTCTAGTCCCGCTTTTTAATTCATGGGAGTGATTCGTGTCACGGGCGGATGTGATACGCGAACGTGGGTCTGCTTCAGCAGGCTGCGGGAAAACTCATTGAGTGGAGTGGAACTCCCGAAAACATCCAGCAGGGGTTAAAACCCCGACCCATTTTATGGTTCATATCGGCACGGATAAATTCGTGCCCTTTCAAAACGGCGGTATTGGTAGAGTTTTTCCGCAGCCTGTATATGTGCTGGGTGTAGCACTACTTGAACCGCTGTAAATCACGAGGCGAGGCCGTTTACAGGTTTTCCCACTGATCGGGGTTGCGGCGCAGATGCCAGCAGGGGTCGTTGCCACCCTGGGGAAAGAGCGAGCGGGAGCACGGCACAGTGAAGGTGCCGAGGTAGTCGTACTCCTCTTTCTGGCCCTTGAGCGGAACGCCCATGTAGCGGCTGACGGTGACAGTTGATGTGGGCTTGCCGCGCAGCTGGAAGACCGCAAAATCGCCCACCCACGCCGCCACAAAACACACGGCGAACGCGAGCAGCAAGCGTAACAGCCATCGGCCCAGCAGTCGGTACACCGTTCAACCTTCCTGATTCAACCTTCGTGGAGAGAATGTGCGCGGGATTTCAGCGCAACGCCGGTGAGACGCAGCCTCCGCGCTTCACCAAGAATAGCGCTCATCTGTGCCGCAGCCTGCGCATAGCTCAATCCCTCTGCGCGAATGTTCGAAATGCAATTACGCTCGGCATCGGTGCGGCCGGGGCGCGGCTCCCATGTAATGTAGACGCCCAGCGAGTCGGGCGAACTTAGTCCGGGGCGCTCGCCAATGAGGATGACGGCGATTTGCGCGCCAAGCAATCCGCCGATCTGGTCGCCGACGGCCACGCGGCCCTGCTCGACTACTGAGATCGGGGCCAGGCGCCATCCTGCGGCCATGGGCAGAAATGCTTCAATCAGCGGCGCTGCGTGGCGTTCGACGGCCAACGCGCTGAGGCCATCGGCAACGATCAGTGCGAGATCGAAGGGGCTTGCGGCGGCGGAAAGAGCGAGGAGTTTCTCGCAGGGCTCATCGAGCTTGCGGCCAAGGTCGGGCCGTTGAAGATAGGTTGCCCGGTCGGGCGCGGCCGAGTGTACACACAACACTTCCAAACGCGAAAGGGTGCGGAGCACCTGGGCAAGAGCCGCAGTCTCGAGTCGCGCATGAACGGCGTCGCGGGCGAGCGCGTGGCAGCGGTCGAAATCGAGACGTGCGCGCGTGGGCAGACTGATGCCGGTGCGGCCGAGGGCAACGCGGGCTGGCGTGAGTGCGCGCAGGCGGTTTCGATCGGGCAACTCCAGCGCCGAAGCAAGTTCGCGGTCGTTGTCGCTCATGCCGTCAGCAGCCTTTCTGGATTGCCGGCTTCGAGCGCGAGGCGCTGAAAGCCATCGCCCTCCACCCACGCTTCAAACTCGGGCGCCGGCCTGAGCCCGAGCACACGCCGCAGATACAGCGCATCGTGAAAGCTGGTGCTCTGGTAATTGAGCATTACGTCGTCGGCGCCGGGCACGCCCATGATGTAGTTCACGCCCGCCGCGCCCAGCAGCGTCAAGAGCGTGTCCATATCGTCCTGGTCGGCTTCGGCGTGGTTGGTGTAGCACACGTCGCAGCCCATGGGCAGGCCCAGCAGCTTGCCGCAGAAATGATCTTCAAGCCCGGCGCGGATGATCTGCTTTCCGTCGTAAAGATATTCGGGGCCGATGAAACCAACCACCGTGTTCACCAGCATTGGTTTGAAATGCCGCGCGACGGCGTAGGCGCGAGCCTCCAGGGTTTGCTGGTCAACATCGTGATGCGCGCCGGCCGAGAGCGCCGAGCCCTGTCCGGTCTCAAAGTACATCACGTTCTGGCCCGTGCTGCCATCGTTACAAACTGCGCCGCGGTGCAATGTTTGTCCAGCCTCATGCGCCTCTCCGAGAAGAGACAGAGAAACTCCGAAGCTGCGATTCGCGGCCTCGGTTCCGGCGATGGATTGAAAGAGCAGATCGATGGGCGCGCCCCGTTCAAGTGCCGTCATCTGCGTAGTAATGTGCGCCAGCACGCAGCTCTGCGTGGGTATGCGGAAGCGCTGGCGCAGCGCATCGATCATGCGCAACAGCGTGCATGTTCCCTCAACCGTATCGGCTGCGGGATTGACGCCGACCACCGCGTCGCCCGAGCCCATCAGCAACCCATCGAGAATCGCCGCGGCAATTCCCGCGGGTGAGTCAGTGGGGTGGTTAGGCTGCAACCGCGCGCTCAGCCTTCCCGGCAGTCCAACCGTGGTGCGAAACCGTGTGACCACGCGAATTTTGCGCGCCGCGGCAATCAGATCCTGCACTCGCATCAGCTTGCCCACGGCTGCGGCCATCTCAGGTGTGAGCCCGGGCGAGAGTGCCGCGATGCGTTCGCCGGTTGCCTCGTCGCTCAGCAGCCAGTCGCGCAGCTCGCCCACGGTGAACGAACGCACCGGGGCAAATGCTTCGGCGTCGTGCGTATCCACGATGAGCCGCGTCACTTCGTCTGTTTCGTAAGGCACAACCTGCTCATCGCAAAAATGCGAGAGCGGAAGATCCGCGAGAGCATATTGCGCCGCGACACGTTCTTCGGCCGTAGTGGCGGCGACACCGGCCAGCACGTCTCCGCTGCGCATGGAGGTTGCCTTTGCCAGCAGCTCGCGCAGGCCGGCAAAGGTGTACCGCCGCGCGCCGATGGAGTGAGAGAAGCTCATGCCGATGCAACCACAGGATACGGCGGCGGTTGCTCGGTTGCCCAATGCGCGCTGGTAAAATTCAGCTTCGCGCAAGGGAGGCATGAAATCGTCCATGAAAACCGGCCGCAAAGCAGTCACCATATTCGGAGTCTTCGTCGCATCGCTGATCGCAACCATCCCGGGTCATGTTCGCGGTCAAGTTTCCGGCTCCGAACCCGGCTCACCGGTCGTCACCACTACGGCCGGCGAGCTTCGCGGCCTGGCGCGGCCAAATGGCGGCGCGCAGTTTCTCGGTATCCCCTACGCCGAACCGCCGGTCGGCGACCTGCGCTGGCGTGAGCCTGTGCCGGCCAAGCCGTGGCATGACGTTCGCGACGCGGTAAGGTACGGCTTCCCCTGCGCTCAGCCGCTACTCGGCGACTGGAACAAACTCGATGCTTTTCTGGGAAGTGAAAATTGCCTTTACCTCAACGTGGTCACTCCCGAGTGGCCGGCGCAACATCTGCTTCCGGTCATGTTCTGGATTCATGGCGGAGCCAACGTCGGCGGCTCGGGTGGAGGCTCGCTCTACAATGACGGCACGCTGGCCAGCCACGGCGTGGTCACCGTCACCATCAACTACCGCCTGGGCGTCTTCGGCTTTTTCGCGCATCCTGAGCTGGCAAACGAGTCGGCGCATCACGCCTCGGGCAACTACGGATTGATGGACCAGATACTGGCGCTGCACTGGGTGATCGACAACATTGCAAAGTTCGGAGGCGACCCGCACAACATCACGGTCTTTGGCCAATCGGCGGGCTCCATCGATACGGGAATGCTGATGACTTCGCCGCTGGCGATCGGACTGTTCCAGAAGTCAATCCCGGAGAGCGGCGCGCCTTTCTGGCCACCCGTGGCGACGCTCGCCGAGGCTGAGAAGAACGGAGTTGGATCGATTGCTGCGCTCAATCTGCCGCCGGGGGAAGAAGGAATTGCCGACGCGCGCAAGATGGGCGCGAAGGAACTGATGGAGAAGCTGGGCGACCGCGCTTCGGAATCGAATGGCGTTGGCCCCGACGTTGACGGATGGGTGCTGCGAGAACCGCCTGAGAAAGTCTTTGCCGCCGGCCAGGAGGCGAAGATCCCGATGCTGATCGGCACCACATCGAGGGAGTTCGGCGACCAGATGCCTACCGATCAATTGCTCAAAGCCATTGACCGCCAGGCTGGCGACTTTGCCGCGAAAGTGAAAGCTGCCTACGGGCTCACGCCCGACGCGCAGGGCAAGGTGAATCAGTCGTCCGACCCGTCGTACGGCACGGCCAGCCAGCAATGGACTGCCGACATCAGTTTCCACTGCCCGATCGCGAGCGAGGCGTTGTTGCACAGCGCGGCGGGCAACCCGACCTATGAGTACGAGCTCGACCATGCGATTCCGGGGCAGGAGGCGCAGGGTGCAGTTCACTCCTCCGATCTGCCCTACGTGTGGGGATATTTCCCGAAGGCCGGCAATATCGCAGGCGCTTTCGGGCCAGTCGATACAAAACTCGCCGAGCTGATGGAAAGTTACTGGACGAACTTCGCGCGCAGCGGCAATCCCAACGGCGACTCGTTGCCGGTGTGGCCGGACCTGCGGACGGCGCACACTTACATGCAGTTCACCGAGAACGGCGAGGGTGTGATGAGCACCAAGCCGTTGCGCGCCGCGCAGTGCGAAGTCTATCGGGAGTTGACGGCGGAAAAGATGAAGGCGGCCAAATAATTCAATTGAAAAACAGCCGATGAAATGCAGATCTCTTTTCAGATACGTAAAGCCAATCCGGAAGATGGGAAAGCGATATTGATCTGTCTTGCGGCCGCATTTGAGAAGCACCGCGCCGAATACAGTCCTGAAGCATTTGCCGACACCGTGCTTGATTCAGAAACCATTCAGCTACGTCTCCGCGCAATGCAGGTCCTGGTGGCTGTTTCTGAAGGGAGGATTGTGGGCACTCTCGGTTACACCGTGCATGGGACTGAGGGACATTTGCGGGGAATGGCGGTTCATCCTGACTCGCAGGGAACGTCAGTTGCGGCTGCGCTGCTGGAAACAGCGGAAGCAGATTTGGTGAGGCTCAAGTGCACGTACGCAACACTCGATACCACGCAACCATTGAAACGTGCGATTCGATTCTACGAGCGCCATGGTTTTTCGCCATCGGGGCATGTCTCCGACTTCTTCGGCATGAATCTCTATGAATATGCGAAGCCACTGGTCAGCTTGCCTGGAACGGAGGGGGAAGTTATTCCTTGACATATAGTACGACGCGTACTATAGTACGAATCGTAATACCATACGACGCGTACTATGAAAAACAAATCCATCCTCGAATATGCCCTGACCGGCTCGTTGAGGCACAAGCCTCAATCCGGTTACGACCTGCGCAAGACCTTTACCACCACCGGCATGCGCCATTACAGCGACAGCCCTGGGTCGATCTACCCGGCCCTCAAACGGCTCGAGGCGCGCGGCTGGATCGAGGCTGTGCCCAAGCGGGACGAGGACGGCGATCCGCGCAAGCGCCAGTTGTTCGCCATCACGCAAACCGGTAAAGAAGCGCTGGTCGCCTGGCTCAACCAGCCGGTTACGCGCGACGACGTGAATCTCCGCGTGAGCGAGCTCATGCTTCGCTTCGCCTTCATGGACGGCAATGTGCCGCGCACGATAACCATCCAGTTCCTCCGGGATTTTGAGCGCGAACGGGCCGTCTACGCCGCGGAGTCGCGCGGCAAGCTCGAAGAGATGCGCTCGAAAGCCGGCCTGCACACGGGCGTGCTGGCGTACGAGTCGGGGATTGAGGGCATGGAAGCGCAGGTGGCATGGGCGCGACGGGCGCGCGAGCGGCTGGAACAGGCCATGAGTGAGGCTCCGACAAAAGCGGAGCGGTAACGACACCAACTTGGGAACCTTAAGTACGGAGGATGTACGATGAAAGACCTCTTCAAACTGGTTATCTGCTGGATCGCATTCATCGCAGCGATTATCGCCTCAGGAATTATTAGCCGAATATTTCACCTGGCTTCGATCACTTTGCCCGGCGGAGTGTCGATCCAATCGATGTTCCTTTTGCAGCTTGTAAGCGGCGTGGTGCTGGTGGTGGGACTGTACCCGCTGGCGCGCGGCCTGGCCGCGCGCGGCGTGGTGAGAGCCGCGGCCATCGGCGGATTTCTGCTGATTGGTTTCGGCTTGAACGGAATCATCGAAACCAGGATCTTCACGCACTTTCTGGACAACGGAATCGGGGGCACGGTCGCCTTCTACGCCTCGCTTGCGGTCGTGCTCGGGGCCGCGATCGGATTCTCATTCGGCAGCCAGGGGCAACCAGCGGGATTCGCACGCAGGACCAGTCCTGCATGGCTCTGGAGGGGAGCGGTCGCATGGTTGGCCTGGCCGGTCATCTATTTCTTTTTCGGGGCGTGCATTTCTCCTATCGTAGTGCCGTACTACAAAGCAGGAATTGCGGGGCTCCAGCTGCCCTCTTCAATGGCGCCGATTTTTGAGGTCCAGCTCATCCGCAGCGTCTTCTTTTTGGCAACGTCTCTCCCGTTTGTGGCGCTATGGAAGGGCTCGCGGCGAAGTCTGTGGCTCACGCTGGGATTGGCCCACGCGTTCACCATTGGGATCTTCGGTCTGATCGGCGCAATCTGGTTCCCAATGATTCTTCGCGTCGTGCATTCCGTAGAGATCACGGCCGACTCGTTTGCCTACGCGGGCCTGCTGGTACTGCTGTTTGCTGCGACGCCGGAAAAATCTGCTGCCAATCAGCCAGCGGAACTCGGCGAGCTTGGCATGCGCGTCGCCGAGTGAGGCTTGGCCGCCTTTATCGACGGAACTCGAAATAGGAAAGGCTGAATAAGATGCACAAGAAAGCCGCTGGACTCGCATTGATCTTTTGCGCCGCACCGTCGTGGATGGGTGCGCAGGCTCCCGCCGCGACCGCCGCGACCGCCGCGACTGCTATGCCCGCAAACCCGCTGCATCGCCAGTACACAGAGGGCGAGACGCTGGCGTACAAAATGACTGGCACAAATGAGAACTGGCACTACACGGTTCGCGCGGAGGGAACGGTGAAGAAGAACGAGCGGGGCGGCTGGGTTGAAGAGTATCGCTGGACCGATATGACTTCGGATGGGCAGCCGTACACGATGGCGCCGGTGATGGCCGATTTCCGCCAGAGGTTATCGCTCGATCCAAAAGTCATGCCATCTGTGCCCGATCTCACCAAGGTCGATCCCAAACTGATTGGGCCGATTACCGACCTGATGACGTTTTACGTCGACCTGTGGTTGCCCGAGATGATGGGCGTCGTCAAGAAACCCGGCGATCACTACTACTTCAAGATGGGCCAGCCGAGTTCATGGGCGGATGGAACGCATGTGCTGGTGGGCGTGAGTTCCATCGATTTCGATTTCACGCTGAAGTCGGTTGACGCTGTGGCCGGAACCGCAACGCTCGAGGTGAAGCATGTGCCGCCGGTGAAGCCGCAGATTCCGTTGCCGGGCGCCTGGATGCAAACGCCGGTTGGCGATGCCGCGAACAACTGGGTTGAAGTGATGAAACAATCCGACGGCAAATTCGAAGCCGGCGTGGGGCAGGAGACGTTTACGGTAGACCTGACGGTGAGTCTGGCCGATGGCAAGATCCTCTCCGGCACAATGGACAACGTGGTGAAGACCATTCACCGCACCTGCGACGACCAGGCGCTGACGCAATGCGGCGTGCCTGTGCCGCACCAGATTGAGAGAAAGATCGAGATTGCGCTTGAGCCGGTGAAGCCATGACCTGCATTTCTCAAATCTGTGCAAAACACACATTCAATGTCTCCAACGGTCCGAAGACAAGCGCAGTGTCGCAATACGACGAATTTGCTGTGGACTACCACTGGCTCTACTCAGACTATGTCTCTTCAGGCAAGCCTGCGCTTGCGGAACACGAAGACGTTCTGAGAGAAGCCGGTCCAAACGTGCGCATCCTGGATTGCTCCTGTGGAATCGGAGGGTTCGCGATAGCGTTGGCTAAGCTTGGCTATGGAGTCAGTGGCTCCGATGGCAGCCCGGGAATGATCGAGCAAGCGGACCTTGCCGCCAGGAACGCCAATGTGGACATCCCGCTAAAGTGTTGTACCTGGGAGGAGCTACCGGCACACGTAACCGGTCCCTTTGACCTGGTTTTTTGTCTTGGCAATGCAATCGGACACACTCGCAACCGAGAAGAAATGTTTCGGTCGGTGCAGGGAATGCGCGCCGTTCTAAGGAGCGGCGGCAAACTCGTCATTGACTCTCGCAATTGGGAGCAGATTAGAAAAGAGAAATCACGTTTCACACCCTATCAGTGGCGAGAGCGCGCGGGGCAGCGGTGTTTGCCCATCTACATTTGGAACTTTCCGGAGAGGTTCGAGGACGCTCACACGATTGAAGTGCTCTTGGTCTTTGATTGTGACGGAAAAGTGTCGGTGCGGTCATACCCGATTGTCTACTATCCATTTCGCGTCGAAGAGTTGATAGAACACTTGAGACGTGCCGGTTTCACGAATATTCAGAACAGGTTCAGCGAAAGCGGTGAGGGTTATCGGTTGGTCGCTTCGTAAAGGCCGGCGGTCAATGAGTGCATAGTCGCCAATGGGGCGAATCCCTTTGGCAGCCGGGGTCACTCTCAAATTGCTGTCGGCATCACACTCAGAACTTGACCGATGCAGCTCGCGGCGAAACTCCGCTCAACTCTGCCGCGCGCCCCTCGGCGTAGGCGGCCGCGCCGATAAGCGCTGTGCGGCTCTCGAGAATTACGCGCACCGGCATGTGCACCAGCAACTGGCTCAGGCGGCCCTTGTCGGTGAACGCCTTCATAAACGTGCCATCCTTCATCTTTTCAATAATGCGGGGAGCGATGCCGCCGCCCACGTATAGCCCGCCCACTGAGAGAATTTTGAGCGCGAGGTTGCCGGCCTCGGCGCCATAGGCTGAGACAAACATGTCGAGAGCCTTCTCGCAGATTTCGCTTTTGGCTTTGAGGGCCAGTTCGGTGATCACCGCGTTGGGATCTTCAGCGGCCATGCGTTCGGCCAGCCATGCCGGCTCCTCAATGCCGCGCACTTCGCGCAAAAAGTTGTAGCAGTTGGTCAGCCCCATGCCGCTGACCACGCGCTCCTGGCTGATGCGGCCGTTGTACTTCTGCTGCAGGAAGCGAAGCAGGTCGATCTCATTGTCGTTGCGGGGCGCAAAATCTGCGTGGCCTCCCTCTGAGGGGTAGGGAGTGTAACTGCGGCCGTCCCATACAAGAAAGCCCTCGCCCAGCCCGGTGCCGGCAGAGATGAGCGCGCGGTTGCCCATCTGGCTCGAGTCGCCTTCGCTCAGCGTGCAGATCTGCTCAGAGGTAAGCTCGGCAATACCGTATCCATTGGCCTGCAGATCGTTGATCAGGAAGACGTAGTCGATTTTGAGGTCTTTCGCCAGCTCGCGGCTGTCCAGCGTCCAGGGCAGATTGGTAAGGCGCAAACGGCCGTCGCGCACCGGGCCGGGCACGCCGAAGCATGCCGAGGTCACCTTTTCGCTGACAATGAACTCCTTAACGATCTCTTCGAGGCCGGAATACTCCTTTGCCGGGAACTGATGATCGCGAATGTGTTTCAAGTCGCCATCGGTAAACTCGTAAAGTGCCAGATGGACTTTGGTGCCGCCTACATCGCCCGCAAGAATCATTCTTTCCTCTCAAAAACGCCGCGCCCAGTCCCGTCAACAGCGGGCAGAAGCGCGGCCGAAGCCTTGTCCAGAATCAGAGTAAGTATACCGCTCGCAGGGCGGATGAGCTGGCTCGGCAGCCTTTCGGTATCGCGCGGCCCGGTAAAGACTTCGCTCAGAACCTGCGCCTTGTCTGCCCCGCCAATAAGGAAGAAAACGCTCGCGCCCTGGTTGATGACCGGCCAGGTAAGGGTGACGCGCCAGGCGTCTTTGTTCTCGACGTGATTGGCGACCACCAGCCGGCCAGTCTCGCCGAGCGCGGCGGAGTGTGGAAACAGCGATGCGGTATGTCCGTCGGGGCCCATGCCGAGCTGGACGAGGTCGAAGCGCGGCGTCTCGGCGCCTTCAAGGCGAAATGAATTGCGCAGCAGCGACTCGTAGCGTGCTGCGGCCGCATCGGGCTCAAGCTCGCCTTCCATGCGGTATACGTGTTCGGGCTTGAGCGGGATGTGGTCCAGCATCGCCTTGCGGGTCATGCGGTAGTTTGAGTCGGGATGGTCGGGCGGAACGCAGCGCTCATCCACCCAGAAAAGCTCGAGCTTTTGCCATGGCATGCGCTCACGCCACGGCTGCGCCGGATCGGCCAGCAGCTTGAATGCGGCTTTCGGAGTCGAGCCGCCGCTGATGGCGATACGGGCGCGGCCCCGCGCGGCAACGGCTGCCTCGGCCACTTCAACAAAATGCTGCGCGGCGCGCGCGGCCAGCGCATCCGTATCAGGCGCAATCGTGTATTCAATTTTGAGATTCTGAGGCATGGGGAAGACCCTCCGGACCTTTGATGCCCGCCCCTGGGAGCAGGGGCCGGCGTAATCGGCCTAAATTTCTACGTTACACGGGAATGGCTTCAGGGAGGTGACTGGGATCGGAGAGAAACCCAGTGCTGCGGCCCGCGGCCGGCTTATTTCTCGCCGAGGTAAACCCGGTACTGCTGCTCCAGCACCCCGCAGGACCGAGCCAGCGCCAGCTTCGACAGGTTGTACTGGTAGAGGCTCTCGACGAGGTTGGATTGCGCGGCGGCCAGCGCAGCCTGCGCATCGACCAGGGGCAAATTGTCGTCCACGCCGGACTTCACCCGGTCGGTTTCGTCGCTCAGCGCCTGCGTGGCCAAATCGACGTTCGAGCGCGCTACGTCAACCAGCTTCTTGTTGGCTGCAACATCGAGCAGGGCCGAGCGCACCTGCTGGTCGATGTGGACGTGCAGATCGGCGAACTGATTATTCACCGACTGCAACTCGGCCAGCGAAGCGTCCTCATTGCCGCGAATCCCGGCCTCGCGGAAGATGGGCAGCTTGATGGTGCCATACGCCATGAAGTTGCCGCGGGCGCCAAAGCCGTCTACCGCGGTCTCGGCGTAGTAGCTGTTGAAGCTGAGCGTGGGCAGGCGCTGGGCGCGATAGGCATTGTGAACAGCCTTGAACTCGACTGCCTGATTCTTGAGGTTCTGGTAGTCCTGGCGATCCTGGTAGGCAATCGCCATTACTTCTTCGGGCGTTTGCTCGGCCAGGTCGCTGTAAGGGGCCTGGTCAGTGAGTTCGATCGTCTGCCCCGGGTCGACGCCGATTTCGCGCTTGAGCTGGATGAGGTCTTTGGCAAGCTGATTTTCAGCGGCGATCTCGGACTGCTGTTGCGTCTGCAACTCGACGTGCGCACGCAGTTCATCGAGATTCGCAACCGTTCCGGCCACATGTTCGTCGTGAGCTTGATCGAACAAAAGCTGCGCCTCGGCAACCTGGGCTTTGGCGTTCTCCACTTCGCCCTGGTCGGCAATCGAACGCAAATAAATAGTGGCAACCTGCTGCACTACCTCGCCACGCGCCGACATCATTGCGAAGTACGACGACCGCTCAGCCGCTCCGGCGGCGCGCCAGCCGGCAATCACCGGGCCTGAAAACATCGTCCAGTCAAAGTGCGCCACGCCTTCCGTCAGGTTGTCGCGGGTGATGGCCGAGAAACTGGCTGCCGAGAGGCCGGGGATAGCCATGGCGAATTTCTGCACCTCTGCAGGGTTGAAGCCAAGTGCCACCAGGTCGTTTTCGGCATACTTCATGTCGCCGGAGACGGTAATGGTGGGCAGGAATTCCTGCAGGGCCTGGTTGCGCTCGCCGTGAAGCGCTTTCTGATTGTCCTGCGCTTCTCTCAGGCCAAGATTGTTCTGGAGGCCGCGCTTGACGGAGTCGTCGAGCGAAAGCTTGAGCGTCTCGCCGGTCACTGGCTGCGCAGTCACGCTACCCCAGTAAGGGTTGGTGGCCGACGACGCATTTCCAGACTGGGCGCGGACCGCAAGCGGGCCGAAAGCCAGCGCGAAAAAGGCGCCGAGAGCAAAAAGCGGCATACGAGCCGGTAAACGGGGCGCGACAGAATGGATGATTCCGCTCACATTCACTATTTTCTCAGATGAGCCGGGGCTGGAACGGGATTCATGGAAGCGGAGCTATCTACGAGAAATCGCGCGCCGGAATCAGCTCCGAGAACCCCAAAACAACACCTTCGCCGGTAATCCGATTCAGGCCGCAGCGCCCGGCACGGGAAGTGGATCGGTTCGCAGCCGCTGATCGCGATACACGAGCGTAAATGCGACGGCGAACGATGACCACATTGCGCCCGTCAGCAATAGAGCGGCTCCCAAGAAGAAGACGCCGAAACCGAAGCCAGAACGATCTGAATCACGTGGTTGATGTGCGCACGAGTAAAAAGAAGTGCGCCAACACTCGCAATTATCCCAAACACAACCTCAAAGACGATCATTGCCGCACAACTTATGGCGTAAGCCACTAAGCCGACAAGAAAAATGCGGCCCATGGCCCCGCGCGTCAGCTGCAAGCTTCGCTTGATTGCAGCGTAGGCAGTTAGATCTTCGGCAACGCAGGCCGGAGTGGCGAGCGCAAGCCGGATCATCATGAAAACCGCGTAGACCATTCCGACGACGTAGATCAGCATCAGCAACGGGAAAATCACGAGCAGAAACCCAGTTGCATCGCTGCCGACCGCTCTCACTCTGAAGAAGGACAAGACGGCCACCAGGATTCCTGCGCCATAGGTTGGCCCCGTAACAACAAGCCCCTTCAGCACAATCAGCCAAATATAGCGGCCGGCCTTGCTCCATGCCGCTCGATATGCCTCACGAAACTCGGCAGGAGTACCACAATCGGCCTGCAGGGTCGCGTGACACATAGCGGGCTGAAAGATTGCGAACACAACCATCAAGACGATCATTCCCACCAGGAAAACCCCGACGGTGATAGCAATTTCAGGAGAGCTCATCGATCGCGGCGTTCTGAGATCAGGGCGCAAAAAGAACATCAGGGTCCCTACCATCATCAGAACGGCGACCGCGTACGCAATACCGGGCACAATTGAGATGGCAATAAAGTCTTTCAGGTTCGTGCGACAGAGACGAAACGCGCGGTCAAGAATCTGGCCAAATGTCAGCGGCAAGAGAGTCGATTCCATGCAGGGCCCCTCGAAAAACATACGTTGGATGCTTGGCGGGATACTAGCACAGAGACAAGAAGAAGGCGCGCAACCTGACTCTGCGACCCTATTGAGCGGCTTTGCGCTATGCTTGTACCCGGCTTTAGGCCGCGATTTGGCTCACACGCTATTCCGCGATTGGGAGAGAAATCGAATCGGCCGGACCACTCTTAAAACGATTGGGGTTCCGCCTTATGTCCGCTTCCATGAGCCGTTTGCCTGGCAAAATCGCATTTCTTATCTTCTCTGTTCTCGTCTCCGCAGCCGGATTGCATCCGCAAGCACCCACGCTTGGCATCTTCGAAGGCCAGCACGACGTGGGCACAATACTGCATCCAGGATCGGCAGTGTACGATGCTTCGACCGGGACATACACGCTCACCGGCAGCGGCGACAACATATGGTGGGCCGAGGATGATTTCCATTACGTGTGGAAGAAGGTGTCAGGAGATTTCTCGCTGAGCGCCGACATTGCGCTCGTGGGCACGGGCGGCGAGCCGCATCGCAAGGCTGTATTGATGATTCGGCAGACGCTCGATCAAGACTCGGCCGCAGTTGCCCTTGCCGTGCATGGCGATGGACTTACCTCGCTGCAATGGCGGCTTACCAGGGGCGACAACATGCACGAGGTGCAGGCCAATGTGAAGGCGCCGGCGACCGTCCGTGTTGAAAAGCACGGCGATTATTTTTCCGCGTTCGTGACCGGCGCCGACGGCAAGGTTGGCCCTTCAGGAGCGGCGACCAAGGTTGTTTTCACCGCTCCGTTCTATGTGGGCATTGGCGTCTGCGCGCACAATAAAGACGCCATGCAGCGTGCGGCGTTCTCGAATGTGCGGTTCGTGCCGCTCGAGCCCGCAGCCGGCGAGCCGGTGCTGGTGAGCGCACTTGAGACCATCCCCATAGATTCGACCGATCGCCATGTAGAGTACGTGGCTGCAGCGCACTTTGAGGCCCCGAACTGGACGCGCGACGGATCGGCGCTGATCTTCAACCAGGATGGCAAACTGCGGCACCTCTCGCTTGGCGCGAGCGAGCCGGCCACGATCGATACCGCGCCTGAAACGCACTTGAACAACGACCACGGCATCTCGCCCGATGGAACGATGCTGGCCTTTAGCGACTCTTCTGAATCCGATCACAATTCGCGCGTGTATGTGGCGCCCATAGGCGGGGGTACACCGCGGCAGATAACGCCGGATGGGCCGTCGTACTGGCATGGATGGTCGCCGGACGGCAAGGCGCTGGCGTTTACCGGCTTGCGTAATGGCAATTTCGACATCTACACCGTACCGGCAGCCGGCGGAGCAGAGACGCGGCTCACTACGGCGGAGGGTCTTGACGATGGGCCGGAGTATTCGCCCGACGGCGAGTGGATCTACTTCAACTCGGAACGCACCGGGCACATGCAAATCTGGCGGATGAAGCCCGACGGCAGCAGCCAGGAGCAAGTGATTTCAGACGATACGAACGACTGGTTCCCGCATATTTCGCCGGATGGGCAGTGGATGGTATTTCTGGCCTACGCCGCGGATGTGAAGGGGCATCCCGCCGGGAAAGATGTGGCGCTGATGCTGATGTCGATGACCGACAAAAAAGTCCACGTGCTCACAAAATTCTTTGGCGGCCAGGGAACCATCAATGTTCCGTCGTGGTCGCCCGATAGCAAGCGGCTGGCGTTTGTGAGCTACGAACTGTTGCCATCGGCGAGCCTGAGCGCGCGATAGCTGGAGCGCGCGAGGCGCTCGTGTTGCTTACGTCGCGCTCAATGCCGCTTCGGCCCACACCACGGCTTCGGCATAGCGGTGCAGCAGCTTGAGCTGGTCAAGGCCATTCTCATCCACAACCTTGTCGCAATCGTCCCACTGGCCGTGCTCGTGGCAGATGAGCCACTCCAGCAGCATGCGTTCGGGAACAGCGGCGCCCATCAGTGCCACGCAGATCTCTTCGCGCAGCGGCAAGGCGGGCGTCAGCTGCTGCATCGGCACCCGCAGCATGGCGGGCAAAAGGCTGAGCAGGCCCAGCAGATATTGCTCGGTGGGATCGAGGCCGCACTGTTCTGCTGCAAGTTCGCAAAAGCGCCCGCGCACAAAGGCCAGGCGCAGCAGTTCTCCGGGCTGGCCGGCATTCAGTTCACTGGCGATGGCCAGCATGGCGATACGCCTGAACCCCTCTTCGCCAACGGCGATCAACGCCGACTTGATGGAGCTCACCTCTTGCCGCACCGCGCAGGCGGGCGAATTCAGCAGCCGCAGCAGACGGTAGGTAAGCGAAGCATCGCGCTTTACCAGGTGGCAGAGCTTTTCAAAGTTCAGGCTGTCTTCGCGCAGCATTCGCAAAATCTCAATCTGAGTGAGCTTGTTGGCAGGGACCTTGCGGTTCTCAATCAGTTCGGGCCGGCAAAAGTAGTAACCCTGAATCAGCGTAAAGCCTTCATCGCGCGCCTGGCGGAACTGCTCCTGGGTCTCAATCTTCTCTGCCACCATCGCCACGGCGCGGCCCTTCAGGCGCTCACGGATGGCGCGGCGCTCCTCCTTGTCACTAAGGGTAAAGTCGACCTTGATGTAGTCGGCAATCTCAATCAGCGGCCCCAAACCAGGCCTCCAGCGAAAATCGTCCAGCGCCAGCCGGAATCCCGCCGTCTTTAGCCGGCAGCAGGCGCGAATCAGGTCCGGCGTCGGCTCGATGTTCTCCAGAATCTCAAGCACAAACATGCTGGGCGCAAGCACTTCGACCAACCTGCCGGTGAGGGCCTCGTAGGTGCAGTTCACAAAAGCAGGCAGGCCCCCGGTGAGCTTTTCAAGGCCGAAGATAACCATGTTGTCGAGGATGGTGCGCGTGGCCATGTCGCCGTCGGCGCTGAATTGAAGCTGCTGCGGCCCGTCGCGAAAGAGCAGCTCATATCCGTGGACGCGGCCGCGTAAATCCAGAATCGGCTGACGGGCTACATAGCGAAAGCCGCCAGCCGGTTCGGCAGGTGATGAGATAGGGCACTGGTCGGCTGAAGACTGGACGGCTGAAGACTGAGAGGCCATACTTACACCCCAGCAGTCTTATCGGCGTGCCTCGGCAAAACTTGACCGGGATAACGGTACGGGGCGGCGAATGTGAAATGGGGTTGACCGGCCGGCGATCCGGCCCTGAAAGTCATCTCAGCCCATGAACATGCCGCCGTTCACATCGAGCACGTGTCCAGTGATGTACGCGGCCGCATCCGAGGTAAGAAATACAACCGATTGAGCCACTTCGAGGTCGGTTCCCGGTCGTCCCAGGGGGATGGAAGCGATCATCGACTTGCGCAATTCTTCGCTTAGAACCGCGGTCATGGGCGTCTCAATGTAGCCGGGAGCCACGGCGTTCACGGTAATGCCGCGCGAGGCCACTTCGCGCGCAATCGAGCGCGTCATGCCGATCATGCCCGCTTTTGACGCCGCGTAGTTCACCTGGCCGGCCTGCCCGGTCTCACCTACCACGCTCGCGATATTAATAATGCGCCCCCAGCGGTTCTTCAGCATGGAGCGCAGGACCGCCTGCGTCAACAGGAACGCTCCCGTAAGGTTGGTCGCCAGCACATCGTCCCAATCGGCGCGCTTCATCTTCATCATCAGATCGTCGCGAGTAATGCCCGCGCAGTTCACCAGGATTTCAACCTTGCCGAAGCGCTCGATGACTGCTTTCGCCGCCGTCTTGATCGACTCTTCGCTGGCGATGTCGAGTGCAAAGGCAGCGGCCTTGCCGCCGGCGGCCTCGATCTCAGCCGCAGCTTCAGAGAGTTTGGTCTCATTGCGGGCAGCCAGAGCCACGGTGGCCCCGGCTTTGGCCAGTTCAATCGCGCAGGCTCGCCCGATTCCCTGCGATGCTCCGGTCACCAGCGCAATGCGTCCGTCAAGAATTGTCATGCGGTCTCAAAGAATTCGCGCAAGTTCGGCGCGCCCTTCCGTTCCTCATTATAGGTTGGCAAGTTCGAGGCGCGGACGCCTGCGGAATGTGCCAATCCAGTTCCGACAAGGCTCAAAACTGTCACCAGAATTCAAGAAGGAGCAAGCCGTGAATCTCTACCGTTGTCTTGCAGCAGCATTCTTCGCCGCATCGATTGCGGCCGCCCAGCAACCTGCCGGGCCCGAACCGCCCGCAACCGCACTCACCATCTACAACCAGGACTTTGCCGTAGCCCGCACCACGCTCAATCTCGACCTAAACGCCGGCATCAACAGTGTTGAAACCAACCAGGTGACCAATCAGCTTGAGCCCGATTCGGTGATCCTGCGCGGCCTGGGTCAGGCCCACGATTCCGCGAAGCCATCCTTTCGCATACTCGAACAAAACTACGAAGCCGCTGTTGTCACCCAGGATTTCCTGCTCCAGAAATATGAGGGTAAAACCATAGAATTCGAGATCTCTCCGGGCACAATCGTCGAGGGCAAAATCATCCGCGCGCCATCGATGCACCAGAACCAATACGGCGGCTTTGAGCAGACTCCTGCGCTCATTGATGTGAAAGGCCAGATGCAGTTTCAAATGCCAGGGATGCCGCTGTTCCCCGCCTCGACCGACGGCTTGCTGCTGAAGCCGGCGCTGCGCTGGCAAATTGAGTCGGAGAAACCGCAGAAGGTTGACGCCGAGCTGGCCTACATTACTAATGGCCTTGACTGGGAGGCGACTTACAACGTGGTTGCCGAAAGCGGTGGCGCGGCTTCGCCAAGGCGCGGAAAAAGCCAATATGGTGGGCTGGGTCACCATCAAGAACGACTCGGGCGTCGATTTTCCCAACGCCAGCATCAAGCTGATGGCCGGCGACGTCGCCAAGATTCAACCGCGGCAGTTTCACGGAATGATGGCCGGAGCGGTCGGCCAGATGGTGGCCGTCAATGCCGATAACGTGGTGACGCAGCAGCCGTTTGACGATTTCCATCTCTACGACCTTCACCGCACTGTTTCGCTCTCCGACGGCGAGACCAAGCAGGTCCAGTTCCTCGATGCACCGGGAATCGCAGTCGAGCGCAGTTACATCTACGACGGCGCCGGCGGGGATTCGCAAAACGATTACAGCAATGGCGGAATCAACATGGACCAGAACTTCCGCGCGGGCGATGCGAATCAAAAAGTCGCGATTGTTGAGGAGATTGGGAACACTGAGGCAAATCACCTGGGCATTCCTTTGCCCGCAGGCCGGTTGCGATTTTACCGGCGCGATTCCGACGGGCAGGTGGAGTTCGTGGGCGAGAGCATCATCAATCACACCCCGGCCGAAGACACCGTCAAGGTGACGACCGGCAGCGCCTTCGACGTAAAGGGCGCGCGGCGGCAGACCGACTTCGCCATCGATAGTCAGCGCCGAATCATCAATGAGAGTTTTGAGATCAAGCTCACCAACCAGAAGGCCGATGCGGTAAACGTGAAAGTTCTGGAACATCTCTGCCGCGGCAATAACTGGGAGATCCCGGAGAAATCTGCGGACTATAACAAGCTCGACAGCCACACCATCGAGTTTCCGGTCGAGGTTCCGGCCAAAGGCAGCACGACCGTGACCTACAAGGTGAGGTACACGTGGTAGCCCGGGTTGCCCTAGGACAAAGGCGCAGCCGCGACCGTAACGGGGCGTCCAGCCATGGCCGGCCGCAGTAGCTCCGCCGGCCAAACGTAAACGGCCAGGCGCCGCGAGTAGTGGAGGACCGGCTCAATGCTGGGCAGGTCGATGCCGATGGCTGCGGCCAGGTCGTTGCGTTCGATCTCCGCTTCAGCGTCTTCAAGCGGCCAGGGCACGTGGTGCAGGTGAGCGCGAACCGGCTGACCGGCACGGTTCGCACTGAACAGGTACGAGCGCTCTGAAAAGAAGTACTCGAATGACCCGGCAGAGTGTTCGACGGTTTTGCGTGTCGGGCCCAGTCCACGGTAGCGCGCGTTGAAGACTACCTTGCCCCTGGCGAAGCGGCGGTTGCTTGAAAAAGCAAATTCGCGCTCCGATCGTTGCTCGAACCGCATGTCGGCCCAGTAGTAGGGTAGATGGTAGAGCGAGCGTGCGGCGGCGATGGCGAAAATGTTGCTTGCGTCGAACGAGAAGCAATAAACGCCGGGAGTTGCGGTGTACTGGTCGCGAACATAAGTCCGCAGGTTGAGGTCGGGAAAGTTCCTCAAGCCGGGCAGCTGAGGCACGCCACGAATCTTGATGCGATCAAGCCAGAAGGGGACGACCCCCAGCCACGCCGATCCCTGGTAGATGTCGGGTTGCAGCCATTCGGGAAGTAGCCGGGCCAGAGTTTCACCCGGCACCGGCCAATGGGCAAAAAGGAGATCGTTCCAGCGCTGGGTAATCGCCCAGCGTCCGGGAGGCAAAGGCCGGGGCTTATGCGACGTTCGCACCAGAAATTCCCGCATTGGCCCACTCCAAGGTGACCGGTTGCCGAGTCCGGTCAACAGGCTCAGCCCGGGGTCCGTCGAATGCCCTGCACCGGATTGGGAATCCCGTGCAATGGCTACCCGCTACCTGGCTTCGCCCACTCTACCACTTTTTCAGTCCAAAGTGGTAAATGGAATCGGCTGTTATTCAGCAAAGTTCAGCAGCCGCAAGTGGGCCGGCACTTACCGCTCCGGAACCTCCCACCTGCCCGTGGCAGCCGAACGGAAGATAGCCTCGATCGCTGCCATATTGCAAAAAGCATCCTCAAGCGTAACCGGCACCTGGGTGCCGTTGAGCACAGCGTTCGCAAATGCGTCTCCCTGGGTGGTGTATTGATCGCCCGTGGGAAACGTCTCAGTTGAGATTCCCGAATCGGTTAGATCGCCGGTCGCGTCAATAAACAGACGCGTAGGACGGTCGTTGGGCGCGTTGAACGGGATTTCAATTTCGATGCGGCCACGCGTTCCCAGAAAGTGAATGCGCTGGTAGGCGATGAGCTGGGTGCTGCAGGTAAAGATGGCGTGGCCGGCGGGAAATTCGAGAATTGCCGAGGCGAGGCGATCGGTGCCCATCTGGGGATCGCGATCGAGAGTTGCGACCACGCGCGCCGGCTCCTGGCCAAATGCGAAGCGCGACGAGTGAATGAGATAGCAGCCGATGTCGTAAACGCCGCCCCCGCCGGTTTCTTTGCGGTTGCGGATGTTGGCCGGATCACTGTTGAAGTAACTGAAGACTCCAGTCACCGAGCGCAATTCGCCGATGCGCCCTTCGTCGAGCAGTTCGCGCAGGCGCAGCCACTGGTGAAAGCTGCGAATCATGAATGCTTCAGCCATTTTGACGCCAGTGCGATCGCGAGCCTCGATGAGCGACCGCGCCTCTGCGACGTTGATGCTGAGCGGCTTTTCGCACAGAACATGCTTGCCCGCCTCAGCGGCTTTGATGCTCCAGGGCACGTGAAGCTGATTGGGCAGTGGATTGTAGATTGCGTCGATCTCGGGGTCGGCGAGCAGCTCCTCATAGGAGCCGTAGGCTTTGGGAATCCCCAGTCTCGATGCAGCTTCGCGAGCCTTGGCCAGGTCGCGCGATGCGATGGCCGTCACGGTAGTGAGCCGGCCCTGCTGCATGGCCGGAATCACCTTTCTGACGCCTATGGATGCGGTGCTGAGAACTCCGAAGCGAATCTTGGTCGACATATGGGCATGATAGCGCCGGCGGCGTTGTCAGCCTTCTGCAGTGACCAGCGCCACAGCCTCCGCCGCATTTTCGGCAATCCGCAGCAGTGCGCGGTTCGCGGGCTTCAGAAAGCCTGCGCTAACCGCAGTGTCGAGAAATTCGAGCAGGCCGTTCCAATAGCTGAGCGTGTTGATAAGGATGCAGGGCTTGGCGTGAATGGCGAGCTGCGCCCAGGTAACGGCCTCAATCATCTCGTCGAGCGTTCCGTAGCCGCCGGGAAGAGCGATGAATGCATCGGCGAGCGCGTGCATGCGCATTTTGCGCTCGTGCATGGTGGGGACGACTTCAAGTCTTGTGAGTCCACTGTGGGCGATCTCGCGGCCGGAGAGAACAGTCGGCAGAATGCCGATGACTTCTCCGCCGGCATCGAGGGCCGCGTCGGCGACCGCACCCATGAGTCCAACGCTGGCGCCGCCGTAGACCAGACCCAT
Organism: uncultured Acidobacteriaceae bacterium; assembly: GCA_963732165.1. Lineage (GTDB taxonomy): Bacteria > Acidobacteriota > Terriglobia > Terriglobales > Acidobacteriaceae > Telmatobacter. Next base: position 24,174 of record CAVSYM010000007.1, on the reverse strand, counting down.
GCCGGCCGCGGCGATTGCCTGGCCCAGGGTGCGAGCTTCAGCAAGAAATTCGGGATAGGCGCCGTCGGCCGATCCGCAATAAACAGCCACGCGGCGAAGAGGAGATTGAGTCGAAGATTGAACCGGAATTTTAAATTGTCCCATTCGAATCAAGAATAGCGCCCGAAGGTTGCGGCAAGGTTAGCGCGCCTTTTGGGACGTGCGAAAAAGAAAAACGAATGGAATGCAGACGAAAGAGAGAAAACCAAGAATCCTGAAGTTATCGACATAAGCCAGAAGCGATGCCTGTTGCTGCAGCAGGTTGTAAATCGCGCCGAAGGCCTTTTGATGAGCGTCATACAACGATGCGCCCGAGTTGTAGAGGCTCGCCTCGAGACCGCGAACAATGCCGCTGGCCGCATCGGATGCTGAAAAATCAGCGGCCAGAAAGTTCTGATGTATTTGCGAGCGGCGGACGAGCAGCGTAGTCGCCGTGGCGATGCCTATGCTGCCGCCGATGTTGCGCACCAGGTTGTAGATTCCGGCAGCATTGCCAATTTCCTGTTTGCGCAGGCGGCTCATGGCCATGGTGGTCAAGGGAACGAAGATGAAGCCCCCGGCAAAGCCATTGAAAAAATTGGGCAGCGCGACGGTCATCATCGAAATCTCGAAATTCACATGACCAAGCATGAAGGTAGAAACGCCGAGCACGATGAAGCCGAAGGTGAGCATGTGGCGGGAATCGATGCGGTTGGCGAGAGCGCCGGCGATGAGCATGGAGATCATGGAGCCAAGTCCGCGGGGGCTGACGGCGAGGCCGCTGTCGAGTGCGGAATAGCCGAGCAGGGTTTGCAGCAAAAGCGGCAGCAGAGCGGTTGTGCTGTAGAGGACAAATCCATAGAGGCCGGTGATGAGAGTGCCGGTGGCGAAGTTGCGATTGAGCAGAATGCGAAGCTGCACGATGGGCTCGCGGCAGCGCAGTTCGCGGGCGATAAATGCGATGAACGCGACCACCGAGACAGCGAGAGTGAAGCGTATCCAGACCGCGCCGAACCAGTCAGACTCCTGGCCTTTATCGAGGACAAGCTGCAGCGTGCCCAGCCAGAGGGCCATGCACGCGAAGCCGAGCACGTCAATGGATTCGCGAATCCGAGCGCGAACGTATGGAGGATCCTCAATGAACGTCGCAGCGAGAAACAGCGCAAGCACGCCGACGGGCAGGTTGATGTAGAAGATCCAGCGCCACGAGAAGCTGTCGGTAATCCAGCCGCCGAGCGTGGGGCCTATAACTGGAGCAACAACGATACCGGTGCCATAGACGGCCATGGCCTTGCCGTGCTGGCCGCGGGGGAAGCTTTCAAGAAGAATGGATTGCGCGAGGGGTTGCATTCCTCCTCCGCCCACGCCCTGAACGATGCGGGCCAGGATCAGCATGGGCATGCTGATGGCCGCTCCGCAAAGCATCGACGCGCCGGTAAATAACAGGATCGAGAAGATGAGCAGACGTTTGCGGCCGATGCGGCGCGTGATCCAGTTGGTGGCCGGCAGCATGATGGCGTTCGAGACCAGGTAGCTGGTTAGCACCCAGGTGGCCTCGTCGGTTGAAGCCGAAAGATTGCCGGCGATGTGGGGTAGCGCGACGTTGGCAACGGACGAATCGAGCACCACCATGAAGGTGGCCGTCATTACCGCGGCGGCAATGGCCCACGGATTGGATTTTGGCGTCCAGGGGGCCGGCTCAACGATCGGAGGTATGGGTGCGTCACTCATTGAAGTTGCCGTCGAGCGAGCCCGCAAAACGCAGGCAAGGGCAGATTCAAATAAATGACCATGTAGTCATTATTCCGCATTCTTGCGCCCCTACGGGCAAACGTAATAAGCCAGACCGCTGGAGCTGAATTTGTGGCGGACTTGATTTATGCAGCGCTGAGCGTTAACAAATAAGGCCTGTTAGCGGCTGAATTCATCGCGTCTGCACGCGCGTGGCGACACAGGTAAACTTAAAGCAGGGCCTTTCCCGTCCGGACCTCAAAACTTGCATACAATCCTCTCCAATCTGAACCCTGAGCAGCGCGCCGCAGTCGAGGCCACGGAGGGGCCGCTGCTGATTCTTGCCGGCGCCGGCTCAGGCAAAACGCGCGTCATTACCAGCCGCATAGCGTGGCTCATTCAAGAAAAGGGCGTGGCGCCTGACGCAATTCTCGCGGTGACCTTCACTAACAAAGCAGCGAGCGAGATGGGCGAGCGTGTTGACCGGCTGCTCGGTCACGGTTCGCTCGCCAAGCCGCTCATCGCGACCTTTCACTCACTCTGCGTGCGTATTCTGCGGCGCGATGTTGAAGCGCTGAAGGTTGGCGACAAGGGCCTCACGCGCAGCTTTACGATATTCGACGAGAACGATCAGCAGAGTATCGTGAAGCAGGTCATGAAGCGCATGGGGCTCGACACCAAGCAGTTGACGCCGCGCACGGTGCTGGGAAGAATCTCCTGGGCCAAGAACCACATGGTCGATCCACAGGAGTATTTCCTAGGCTCGAAAGATCCGAACAGCGAGCGGATCGCGCAGATCTTCAAGCAGTACCAGACGGAACTCGCGAAGAACAACGCGATGGATTTCGACGATTTGCTGCTGGAGGCGGTGCGGGTGCTGAAGGCATCGCGCGAGGTGCGCGAGCGCTACCAGCGGCGCTACCGCTATCTGCTGGTGGACGAGTATCAGGACACCAACCGCCCGCAGTACGAACTGATGAAGCTGCTCGCGGGCGAGCAGAAAAATGTGTGCGCGGTAGGCGACGAGGACCAGAGCATTTACTCGTGGCGCGGCGCCGATATCCGCAACATTCTCGAGTTCGAGCAGGATTTTCCCAACGCGCGCATAATTCGCCTGGAACAGAACTATCGCTCGACGCAGGTGATTCTCGAGGCCGCGGGCTCGGTGGTGGCGAACAACATTCGGCGCAAGGGCAAGAAACTGTGGACCGAGCGGCAGGGCGGCTCGCTGATCGGATACTACGAGGCGCCGGATGGAGAAAACGAGGCGCTGTTTATCGCCGACAAGATCCAGGCGTTCCAGCGTGAGAACCGGGGCGCCGAAGAGGGTTCAGGCGGAGGTTACCATTGCGCGGTTCTTTATCGCACCAACTCGCAGTCGCGGCTGGTAGAAGAGGCGCTGCGCCGCTACAACATCAGCTACACCATGGTGGGCGGGTTCAGTTTCTACGAGCGCGCCGAGATCAAGGACCTGCTCGGTTATCTGCGCCTGGTGCGGAATCCGCATGATTCGATGGCGCTCGCGCGAATCGTAAACGTGCCCGCGCGGGGGATCGGCAAGACCGCCCTTGAGACCGTCGAAAGGCTGGCTCTCGAGACCGGCAAATCCACGTGGGACGCGATTGGAGCTGCGATCCAGAACCGGCTCGTGCAACCGCGCGCGCTTTCGGCGCTCGACTCCTTCCGACAAATCATTGTCGATGCCCAGGCGATGATGGACCCGGATTTTGCGGGCAAACTCTCGGCGGATACGGCCGTGGCAGAGGCCAGCGAGGGCGACACCGACTTTTCGTTTGGCGCGGAGCAGCCGGTGCCGGGCGCGGAAGAGGCGATTGAAGCTCTGGTTGAAGGCGCCGATTTCGAATTTGGAGCAAACGAAAACGGGCAGATGGCATTGCTCGATCCGACTCATTTCTCGCCGTTTAAGCAAAAGGCTGCGAGGCCGTTTCTGAAGATGCCGTCGCGCGCGGATGAGACGAAGATTCCCGCAAATCCCGAGGCGAGCGGCGACGGGGATGCAACGGAGAAGCCGGAAGCTTTCCGGAGGCCGGGCGATCCGGCTACGCTGCCTGAGCTGATCCGGTTCATCATCGATCGCACTGGCTACATCAAGGCGCTTGAGACTGAAGGCTCGCCGGAGTCCTTCAGCCGGATTGAAAACCTGAAGGAACTGGCGAATGCGGCGCACGATGCCGAGGTGCGCGGCGAGACGCTGGCCGATTTTCTCGATCACGCGGCACTGGCGTCCGACACCGATCAGTTCGATCCAGACGCGCGCGTGACGTTGATGACACTGCATGCGGCCAAGGGGCTCGAGTTTCCGCTGGTGTTTCTTGCGGGACTTGAGGAGGGATTGTTCCCCCACTCGAGAACGCTTAATAGCCCCGAGGAACTTGAAGAAGAGCGGCGGCTTTGCTATGTGGGAATGACGCGAGCAATGAACACGCTGATCCTGACCCGCGCGCATTATCGCCGCCGCTACGGCAACGACGCGCCCGAGATGAGCATTCCCTCGCGGTTCCTTGAAGAAGTTCCGCCAGCTCTGATTGAGAACCTGGGCGGGCGCAGCCCGGCGTGGTCGATTCCGGCGTACGGGTCCGGGTATGGCTATGGCGGCCGGCGCAGTTTTGGGCGCGGCGACGCGAGAGACTCGGGGCGTGAGGTCGACAGCCGCCACTACAACTACGAGGATGAGAGCCAGGAAGTGAATCCGGCGGCACGAACGCGGAGCGCAACAGCGCGGCGCGATCCGTCGAAACCGTTTGTGGCTTCGTGGATGACGGCGCCCAGGAAGAGTTCCCCGGCGCACGAGTCCGATCCAAAAAGTGAAGACACGGCATCGCCGGCCGGTGGCGACGCGCACTCAATCGACAATATCGCGAAGTTCTTCGGCGGCAAAGCGGGAGTCACTCGGCCCGGTGCGCTGGCGCGGCCGGCGATGGAGATTGCCACGCCGGGCGGCGCGACGGGGCTGAAAAGAGGAGACCGCGTGCGCCACGCCAAATACGGCGAAGGATCGGTGATGATGCGCGAAGGCGACGGCGAAGACACAAAGCTCTCAGTGGTTTTTGACCGGCACGGGCTCAAGAAGCTGATGGAGAAATTCGCGAACCTGAGAAAGATTTGAAGTTTTTGCCCTAATGAGAGGCTCGCCGAGAAGCAACCGCAGATCCTTCGACTCCCTGCCTCAGGACTTCTGCCGCAGAGACGTCAGAAGTCCTGCGTTCGGTCGCTCAGGATGACAGAGTTATCTATTGAGCGAAAATCGTGCACGTTGAAAGCAGATTCGGCGGAGGGTCTCAAAGGAGCGAAAGTTACGTTGGGGGCTTCATTCTTCTAGCCTCTTCCTCGCCGTCCAGCACGCGAAACGCTCCCTCGGCAAGCGCCTGCAGTTCGTCTTCGCCGGGATAGATCGTGATCGGCGCGATCCAGCGGATCTGCTCGCTGAGCTTACTCACCACGCGCTCCGAATGCGCCATGCCGCCGGTCAGAATAATGGCATTCGCGCCACCGGCCAGCACCGCCGCCATGGCGCCGGTCTCTTTGGCAATTTGATAAATCAGCGCGTCGAGAACCTGCGTCGCCAAGGCATCGCCGGCATCGATGCGGCGCTCTACCTCAACCAGGCTGCGCGTTCCAAGATAAGCAAAAAAACCGCCATCGCCGAAGACATGACGGTCCATCTCGGCCTGAGTAAAGTGCCCGCTGTAACAGAGTTTGATCAGCGCGCGAACCGGCAGTGAGCCGGTGCGATCAGGCCCGAATGGTCCCTCTTCAATGGAGTTGCTGTCGATGGTGCGGCCGCCGCGATGAGCTGAGACGGTGATGCCGCTGCCCATGTGAACAACAATGAGGCGCAGGTCGGCGTAAGCGCGGCCTTGTTCGCGCGCGAATCGCCGGGCCACGGCCTTGGTGTTGAGCGCGTGACCGATGCTGGTGCGTTCCACCAGCGGAGAGCCGGTGAAACGGGCTTGAGGGTGCCACTCGTCCACGGTCACGGGATCGACAATGTAGGCGTTGACGCCGGCTGCACGGGCGAAGCGCAGCGCCAAAACTGCGCCCAGGTTCGAAGCATGTTCGCCGAGCGGCGCTTTGCGCAGCGCCTCCACCATCACGTCGTCCACAAGATAAGTGCCGCACTCCATTGGCGGCAACAATCCACCACGCCCCACCACCGCGAGGCGCTCCGCGCTTTTACTTCTTGGATTGAATCCTGCCTGCTCTAGCGCGCGCTCGATGCATCCGGCGCGATACTCCAACCGCGCCAGCATGGGCTGACCCTTGAACTGCTCGATTTCCTCGTCGCCGTGACGGATGATCTGCGAGAACTCCTCGCCACTGCGCGTGAAGGCCCCGATTTTCGTTGACGTGGATCCGGGATTGATGACCAGGACGTGGCCGGAAGCAGTGTCCGATGTGCTGCTCAAACTGCACCTCTCATCGCGCCCCATAAAGACGCAAACGGGGATGAGTTTACACGCGCGGAGCCGTGCCGGGAGTGATCTACGTCAGGCACGGTTAAATTCCGGCCGATATTCGCCCAGGTCACTCAAAGCGCGAAGATATACCGCTTTCGCAGCGGCCGAAATCCCTGCTATTCTTTAGATCGCGAACCCCATCAGGCGGGAACCCGAGAAAACACAGAATTGAAAGAGGTTATACGTGGCAGATACCACCAAGATTGAAGATAAGCTGGAACGCAAGAAGGTGAAGCGCGCAGCGCGCAAGAAAGCTGCGCCGAAAGCCAAGCGGACCACACCGCGCGGCGCGACCAAGAAAAAAGTGAAGAAGATGGTGCGCGGCCAGTCGAAGCGGTAAGAAAAACAGTGGTCAGGTGTCAGTGATCAGTGGTCAGTTCGATTCTGTTGGAGAGTATCTCTCGCATCTCAGGGTAAGATGAGTACGACTCCAGCGCTTCCCGGAAACCACTGACCACCGACCACTGATCACTGACCACTGTCTTTGCGAGGAGAACCGCACTGCCCAGCCAACTGCTTGCCCGCAAGTCAATCGACAAGCTCATCCGCGACTCGGAGGAGCCGGAGCACGCGCTCAAGAAGACGCTTGGGCCGTGGTCGCTGACTGCGCTGGGCATTGGCGCCGTTATCGGTTCGGGCATCTTCACGGTCATCGGCACGGCCATGGCGGGGCAAACCTTTCCTCAGGCAGATTTCAACGACACCCCGCTCATTCACTATCTGATCCACCACACGGCGATGGCCGGTCGCCCGGGTGCGGGCCCGGCACTGGCGTTGAGCCTGGTGCTGGTCGCCATCGTGTGCGCCTTTACCGGGCTCTGTTATGCAGAACTCGCATCCATGATTCCGATTGCGGGTTCGGCGTACACCTACACCTACGCAACTCTCGGTGAGCTTGTCGCCTGGATCATCGGCTGGGATCTGATTCTCGAGTATGCCTTCAGCAATATGAGCGTCAGCGTCGGGTTCGCCGCGCATATTGTCGATCTGCTTGACTGGTTTGGAATTCATCCGGCGCTGATGTGGATTTCGCCAGCCTATCTGCCAACGGGACTGCAAGACCTTGCAGGAAACGACCTCTATCAGCCAGGCTGGCATTTCGGATTCAATATTCCCGCCTTCCTCGTGGTCATGATTCTCACGGTCATCCTCGTCCGTGGCATCCGCGAATCGGCCCGCGCCAACAACATCATGGTGCTCATCAAGATCGTGGCCATTCTGGTTTTCGTCTTCGCCGGCGCCAGTTTCGTCAAGCCGCACTACTGGCACCCTTTCATGCCCAACGGCTGGACGGGCGTGCTGACCGGTGGCTCCATCATCTTCTTCACATACATTGGATTCGACTCGGTATCGACGGCGGCCGAGGAGTGCAATAATCCGCAGCGCGACATGCCCATCGGCATTCTGGCCACGCTGCTTGCCTGCACGCTGCTTTACGGCGCGGTCGCCATCGTGCTCAGCGGAATCGTGCCCTGGCACTCGGTCATGGGCGATGCGGCTCCAGTGGTAAATGCGCTCAAGAGGCTTTCGCTCCAGCCCGGCGGAGCAGGGCTCCACTGGGTGCGGCTGTTCGTTCTCATTGGCGCCATCCTGGGCATGATCTCATCGATCCTCGTCTTTCAGCTTGGCCAGGCGCGAGTCTGGTTCGCAATGTCCCGCGACGGTTTGCTGCCCTCCATCTTCAGCCGCATTCACGCGCAATTCCGCACTCCCGCCGTCTCAACCTGGGTAGCCGGATTCGTGGTCGGCATTCCGGCAGGCCTGCTCGATATCGGAACGGTCTCCAATCTCTCCAACATCGGCACGCTTTTCGCTTTTGTCCTGGTCTCCATCGGCGTACTCATTCTGCGCTATCGCGAACCCAACCGTTATCGAGGATTCCGCACGCCGCTCGGCCCGCTGTTTCCGGTACTCAGCGTGATTTTCTGCGTCATCCTGATGATGGGTCTCGAGATCATCACCTGGATCCGCTTCTTTGCATGGCTGGTTATCGGCCTCGTTATTTACTTCCTCTATAGCCGTCACCGTTCGGAGTTTGCGCATCCAAAATAGGTTGCGCAACCGGTGCAGAGGAATCCCAAAATGAAAACCTGGAAATTTGTACTTGTAACCACGCTCGTTACTTTAACGATAGGCGGAATATATCTATTTGTGGTTTTCAAGCACCGGCAGAACCCCGGCGTCCAAACCCAGACTGCGCCCGACCAGAACCTGACGCCTGACGACGTGGCCATCGTCCGCCAGATGTTTATGACTTCGTTCGACGACGCGGTGAAGCTCGAAGGCACCCGCGTATGGATGAAGAACGGTTACACCTTGCCCTACTACCCTTACGAGGGCGGGCGCGTGGTGTTTGCGAAACAGATCGGCGTCATTCCTTCGGCGCAAAAGCTCGACATCAAAAAAGTGATCAAGGCTGTGCCCCCGGCGAAGGTCGACGACGGAATCGATCATGGCAGCCGGCAGGTGTTTGCTGTGTTTACTATGCCGGGAAGCACCGACCTGGATGCGACGCCGATTGGAGTCATTCAGGGAAGCCAGGAGCAGTATTTCTGCGACCTGCTGTTTTACTACGACGATCCGCACACCATCTACGACAACTGGCCCAAAGATGTGTGGGCAGCGATCGACGCGCACCAGGTGAAGCCGGGAATGAGCGAACTAGAGACGCGCATGGCGATCGGGCAGAAGATCGAGAACAATGGCGGCACCGAAGGCAACCGCACCATCACCTTCGACCAGGCCGGCAAAAAGTGGACCGTCACATATGTGAACAATCACGCGACGACGATCAAGTGCGAGTGAGCGGGGTGAGAAGGATCGAAGGATCTCAGGTGAAAACAGCTCCTCAAGAGATATCTACGCCTCAATAAGTGGTGTCATCCTGATCGAAGTGAAGGATCCGCGGTTGTCTTTGGGGCGAGGTTTACCCTCGACCTTTTTAGGGCTCCAAATTGCGGCATACGTGACTGCGGTTGTTCATTAACGAATTTCAGCTTCGCTTCCCCGGTCTCTTAAGATTGATTTGACTCCCGTCGAGCCGCCCCGGTAAGTTGGATTTTCTCGTTGAGAATCTCCCGAGGGCTACCAATCATGCGCAAATTTCTTGACCTTCTACCGCTGCTTTCCGCTCTTGCATTTCCAGCCCTTGTATTGGCGCAGGCGGCCCCAACGCAAGTTACCCCCGCGCAGGCCACGGTAGGCGCCAGCGCCGCAGTCTCGCCTGCTCCCGCGCCCAATGATTACTCGAAGCCCGAGAACTGGCTGTGTCTGCCGGAACGGCAGGATGCGTGCGCGGTCGATCTGACTACCACTGTGATCGCCACAGATGGAAAGATGCGCGAAGAGGCGTGGACGCCTGCGGTCGATCCGAAAGTTGACTGCTTCTACGTGTATCCAACGGTGTCGCTTGAGCCGATGATCAGCAGCGACATGATGCAAGGGCCGGCGGAAAAAGCCGTGGTGCGAACGCAGCTTGCTCGCTTCGGTTCGGTGTGCCGGCTCTTTGCACCGATGTATCGCCAGGTTACGATGTTCGGCCTGCTTGCCAGGATGAGCGGCAAGCCGATTCCGCAGGCGCAGGCGCTCGCCTACAGCGATGTTGCCGACGCGTGGCATTACTACCTGGAGCACGACAATCACGGGCGCGGTGTCATTCTCATCGGGCACTCGCAGGGCGCCGGCCTGCTGCGACAGTTGTTGCAGAAAGAGATTGACGGAAAGCCGATTGAGTCGCGCATTGTTGTGGCCGCGCTGGTGGGCGGCACGGTTGACGTACCAAAGGGCGCCGATGTGGGCGGCAGCTTTAAGCACATGTCGCTGTGCCGGTCTGCCTCGCAAATGGGCTGCATTATCACTTACGAATCGTTCCCCGCGGACTATCCGCCGGCTCCGGGAGGACTGTTTGGAGCAGCGGCCGGCGAGGGCATGGTGGCTGCATGTACCAATCCGGCAGCGCTCGGCGGAGGCAGCGGACGGTTGCATGCCTACCTTTCAACGCACGTGCGCGAGTGGGTGAATGCGGCGCAACCGGGCGCGTGGCTGAAGTCGGGGAAACTGGTGACGACGCCGTTTGTAAGTCTGCCGGGAATGTTGACAGCGGAGTGCGCCACCAGCAATGGGCTCAACTACCTTGCGGTGACCGTGCACAAAAGCCCGACTGACGCGCGCACCGGCGACATCCACGGCGAAGTGGTGGTTGGTGGACAGGTGCGCCGCGAATGGGGCCTGCACATTGTGGACATGAACCTGGCGCAGGGCAATCTGATAGAGATCTTCGCGCAACAGGCAAAGGCGTGGCTGGCTGCGAAGCATTAGCGTCGCGCCAAGAGACGTTCTGCGTACTGAGAAGTTATTTCCGAGTTGGCGACATTTCCGGGTTGGCGACCGCTCGCCCGCGAAGCCGGCTACAGCACTCCGCCTCCCTCCCAACTCGCTGTCATCCTGAACCGCAGTGAAGGATCCGCGGTTGTTCTACACACCTTGAAACCCGTCAATACTTCCGGATCGGCGACAATCCAGGCACAACCCTATTCCCGGCCCCTTCTGCGTTTCGGGTACTAATCTCAAATGTGCGCGAACTCTATAATCGGCCTATGACCAACCAGCGCCCAAAATACTTCTGGCTCACGGTGATAGCTCTCCTCGTAATTCAAGCAACACTGGCGCTGACCATAGTGCATCGAGAATCGCTTACCTTTGATGAAGGCGATCACATGTTCGCAGGCTACATGATGTGGAAGGCGGGAGATTATGGGCTGAACCCTGAGCACCCACCCCTTGCAAAGCTTCTGGCGACCGTTCCCATCCTTTCGGACCATTTGTGGGTACCACCACCAATGCCCGGTCAGTTTTTCAAAGCTGAAGCGTATCTGAATGGCCGCGACTGGCTGGCACGTAACGACGGAGACCGACAGCATCTCGTCTTCGAGATGAGGGCGAGCGCGGAGCTGCTTGCTCTCGGATTGTGCGTCTTTGTGTTTCTGGCGGCACGGGAGTGGTTTGGCGACACGGCCGGTCTTATTGCTCTTGCTCTCGTGGTCCTTGATCCCAACGTTCTTGCACACTCTGCCCTTGTAACAACCGATATCGGAGTGTCATGCTTCTTTGTCGCAGCAATTTGGACGTTCTACCGCTTTGCAACCCGACCAACGCTCATCCGCCTGTTCCTCGCCGGACTGGCAACGGGTCTGCTGCTCGCAACCAAGCATTCGGGCATTCTGATCGGCCCTATGTTCGTTTTTCTGATCGCATGGGAGGTGCTGACGGCGCCAGGTGCCCAGCGCAAACGAATTGCTCTTCGACTCACCGGCGGCTTTTTCGCTATCGTCGTCCTTAGCGTCTTCGTGCTTTGGGCTTTTTACGGATTTCGATACACCGCGCGTCCCGCCGGTATGGCGTTCAGCACTACGGTCGCAGGATACGCGGCGCCTCTGCCGCATTTCGAATCTGCCGTCGTAGTTGCGGTGGGTCGCCTCCACCTTTTGCCCGAATCGTACCTGGTCGGACTCGTCGACGTGAAACTAGTGTCGTTAGCCTACCCCGCATTCCTCCTGGGGAAGGTTTATCCGCACGGCCTGTGGTATTACTTCCCCTTGGTGATTCTTATCAAGACGACGCTGGGGCTGCTTCTGCTCATTGTTCTCGCCACGTTCGCCACCGCCTCAGGCAAGCTAAATAAACACCGCGAGTTGTTTTATTCTCTTGCTCCGCCCATCCTTTATCTTGCTGTGGCCATGATGTCCGGAATGAATATCGGTTCTCGGCACCTGCTGCCCATGTACGCCTTTGTTATCATCTTCGCCGCTGCCGCAGCGGCGACGCTCGCCGGTATGAATCGCCGCTGGGCGATCCTCTGTTCTGTCCTTATTGTGGCCCACGTCGTCTCCAGCCTTCTCGTATTTCCTAATGAGCTTGCTTATGCTAACGAAGCCTCGGGAGGGCCCGGGAATTTGCACAATCTGGTGAGTGACTCAAGCGTCGATTGGGCGCAACAGCTGCTGCAAGTCAAGCAGTGGCAAGATCGTCACCCTAATCAGGAGTGCTGGTTCGCGTACTTCGCACGGCCTGTGATTGATCCGGGCGTCTACGGTATTCGCTGTCACGCACTCCCCACCTTCGACACGCAGTGGGGCGGCGTGGGACTCGTTCCACCCTCTGTTACCGGAGCCGTTCTGATCAGCGCCGGAGACCTCAGTGGGTGCGAATGGCCCAGCGGCCAGCTCAATCCCTACAGATCGTTTCAGTCGCGGCATCCCGATCTGGCGATTGACGACTCCGTATTCGTCTACCAGGGGACCTTCGCCATCCCTGAGGTCTCCGCTCTCGCAAGTGCGCAGCAGAGTGGAGCGCTACTCGCCAGGGGGCAATCAGGACCAGCGCTCGCCGTGGCACGTCAAGCTGTAAACACCTCACCCGACAACCTCATTACCCAGACAGCGCTGGGTGATGCCGCAGCAGCAGTAGATGACAAACAGATGGCCATGACAGCTTGGCACGCAGCCCTCCAGATCGCTCAGCGTCTGGAGCCCGGTGCACAATCAAGCTATGTTCCGGATCTCGAATCCAAAATCAAGCGTCTACCTACCGGCAATGAATAAATCGCGAACCGACCCGGATTGAATACCGCCTGAGGTCTGATCAGCGCGAGCCGAGGTGACAGTAGCGCTACCGGCGTTTCCTTTGGCTGTCAATTCGATTCACCGTGACGACGTGGCCTCGGAGCGCGGATTAGTGACAGCCGGCCGCTGTAAATTTCTGCCGCGCAATGCTTGATTATGGGTGATTTGCTGCAGCTGTTTGCGGATTGTGGCTGAATCACCGCACAACCGCCAATTACTCATCGGTGAGCGCTCCGCACGCCACCGGCGCGGATGATGCGTGCTTCCCACCCTTTCCGCGATGAGGCTGCGGAAAGGATGGGGCACCCATTTTCACGCGTATTCGGCGCGCTTTCACAAATGGCCGTTGGACTCCACTCAGAACGGAAAGTGCTCGTGGCACCCTGGACCGTTGTTCACTGAAGTCAACACCTGGTTCGCCGACGTGATCGTCCGGCTGTAGCATCCGCCTCGCGAATCATGCCACGTATAGGTTTGCGAAGATTTGCTGCCGCTGTTTCCGGTGATGGAGAAACCGGAGCTGATGTCGAGCACGTCTGTCGAGTCTATCCTGTTGCTCAACTGGCTGTTGTAGATTGGAAATCCGTTCAGGTTTGTGCTCTCGTCTTTCTCGTAGCTCTGCTTCACGGTGGTTGTCTGCGCGAACGACCCGTCACTGTTCTCAGCGAACAGGTAATCGATATTCAACGGGTACTCAAAGTTTTCAAGGCTCGTGTTTACGAACGGCCCCTGCCGGGTGGTCGTGACGGAATGCACCTGAGCAAGTTGCTGCACGTTCTGCTCGTCGGTAGTCGCGTTCACCACGAATTCCTGATTGTTGCTGAAGTCGACGTTCTGCTTGACTGTGGTCACAATCCGCCCGTGCGATGTATTCAGATAACCCTGAATCGAAAATTGCCGACCCGAGGTGGTCAGAATGTTTCCCGTCGAGTTGCCGCTCGAGTCGGTTGTGATGTTGTTCTGGATCACCGGCGAGGGCGCGGCCGAAAGGTTGTTGCTGAGGATGCCGCCCGTAGTCTTTGCGGAGCCATGATCGAGATAGACGAGTAGATTGGCGGTGGCAAGGAAATAGGAGTTCGCGTTGTAGACGCTCACCGCTACAGTGTGCGTGCTGCCATCGCCGAGCACTCCGGCAAACGGCGTCAGGTTCACGCGGTAGGGAACAAAGTCCAGCGTCTGCACGGCTGGTATCGGCTCCCACAGATAGGGATCGATGCCGCCCGTGAAGATCCACGGATACGCGGGCGCCACGCCGGCCGGACCTACCGTCAATTGAAACCTCGGCCTCGCGAAAAGCCGTGTTGCCGCAGCTCTCCAACGGCCCTGTCTCGCTGTTCGGAACGCAGAAATACCAGAACTCGTCGTTGCTCTGGTTCTGCGCAATCACATCGAGATACACGCTCTCAACGTTTTCAGGCAGGTTCAGCGATTGCGTGATCTGGTCTGTTGTTGTGTTGAGCGTGCCCGCATCGCCGCCCGATCCATTCACCGGAATCACCATATCCGGCACGGGCGGAGCCGGGTTGCGGAAGTTGGCGGGATAGAACTCAAGCGCGGCGTTCGCGTAGATGATCCCGTTGTAGGTGACGCCGCCAGACACGCCCACAAAGTTGCCAATGTTGGCTTCGCCAGTTTGCGGCGACTTGAAGATGGCCGACAAATCGGTCACGTCGCGCTCCACGTGCCACGACGGGCTCAGCGCGCTCCTCGGCTCCGCCGTTGTGCCGTAATAAATGCTTGCCTGTCCGAGATAAAACGCGGCGGTGCGGTCATACTGCCTTCCGGCCGTCACCGTAAAGTCGGCGGTGAACACCACCCTTGCCCACGGTCCGTGGCAGTTGGCGGGTGGCGTGTAGTTGAAGCTCTTCAAATTGAAGTCGGCAAACTCGAGGTTCTGGAACAGGGGAACGATGCAGGGTTTGGTGTCGGGACGCGACACGGCCGGTTCAGCCGTGGCAGGATTTGACGATCCGATTTGCGGCATTGGAGGGACAACAACAACCTGCGCACGCATTGTGCCTGCGGATGCGAGGGTGAGCGCGACAGCCAGAGCTATCATTCGCTTCTGGCCAAAGGGGGGGCGCGAAGGTACTGGCATGAGGGTATCCTTTCGAGGGTTTTTTCGTCTCCAGGACCCCTGGCTGCACGACACTTTCCGCTTCAGATTGTCACCGGAAACGATCAGAAAACGCGCAGAAAGCATACCATGATGGACGGAATTTTGGTCAAGTCAATCGAAAATCGCTCATTTTTATAGATTTGGCCGGCCCGGTTGACTCCGGATCGGCTCCCCAGCTCGAGCACGGCTAAACTCAAAGTGTGAGCGAAATCGAGTCCTTTATCCGCCGGCTCCCCAAGGCCGAGCTTCATCTGCATCTCGAGGGCACCATTCTCCCCTCAACACTGGTGGAACTGAGCGCCCGACACGATGAGATCTCCCTGACGCAAGCCGAAGCCGACGCAATCTACCAGTTCACTGATTTCACGGGATTCATTGAGGCCTTCAAGGCCGTCACGCGGCGGCTTAAGATGGCCGAGGACTACGAACTCGTCGCCTGGCGCATGATGCAGCAACTCGCCGCGCAGGGCGTGGTGCACGCCGAGGTGTACATTTCGGTCGGCGTCATCTACATGTGGCGCAATCACGATCCCGCGTGTTTTGAGCCCATCTTTGCAGCTCTCGAGCGGGCGCGGGAGCGGGCCGCGAGCGAGCTTGGGCTTTCGCTCTACTGGATCTTCGACGCGGTGCGGCATTTCACGGTGCCCGAGGCCGAGCGAGTCTTTCGCAAGGCTGCCGAGATGCGCTCGGAACATCCCTCCATCATCGGGATCGGGCTTGGGGGCGATGAGAGGACCGCCGGGTCGGAGCCGTTCCGCGCTCTGTATGCCGAAGCTCGCGAGGCCGGCCTGCGCCTCACCAATCACGCGGGCGAGACAACCGGCCCCGAGGCAATCCGCGAGGCGCTGTCAATCGGATCTGAGCGGATCGGACATGCGCTCTCGGCGATCCGCGACCAGGCGCTGATGGATGAGTTGAAGGCCAGGCAGATCGGCATGGAGTTGAACCCGACTTCGAATGTGAAGACCGGAGTTTGCGCGTCGTTTGCCGATCATCCGCTGCGCCAATACTTCGATCAAGATCTGCTCGTCACGCTCAACTCCGACGATCCAGCTTTTTTCGGTTCGAACGTGGCCAATGAGTACAGGCTCGCGCACAAAATTCATGGATTCAGCCGCGCGGAGTTACAAAAACTCGCATCGAATTCGATGAGGGCAAGTTTTCTTCCCGAAATAGAAAAATCTAAGTGGCTCACCCGAATTGAAACTATTCAGTAACGGAAGTTGTAGTTTGCAAGTCCCATCCTGCGAGCCATCTGTGCATGTTCTGCGCTATCATGAGTGCAACCGGAGGAAGTGCCATGTCGATCGAGGGCGAGCCGCTCACAAACTGCGAAGAGACCACCGAATTGGAGAAGCGTGACTGGAAAGCGTTGCGGGTGATCACGTGGTTTTCAGTGGGCATGGCCGTGGCTGCGCTGGGCATTTTTGTTGGCGCGGAGCTGAGGAGCCGGTCGAAGTTCAAGCGGCGCACGCCCTACGACTTTTACACTAACGCCGGTGAGCAGCAGCCAAGCGAGTTCGGCGTCGGCATCTAAATACCCCCAAATAAGTCCATGCCTTGAAAGGGCACGGCTTTAGCCGTGCCGTAAATGCAGGAAAAAAGGATTCCGGGCTTTAGCCCCTGAGGGACGCCTTTCACGATGCAAGATCATTGGTGACATTGCATCCGGCGCCAGCCGAATCAATCTACGAAAAATCAGCGCCCGGGCCGTTGCCCCAGGGCGCTTTTTTATCGCCCACGATGTGCCGTTACTGCGGAATCACCAGCAGCGTAATCGACTGCCCCGGGAACGTGTAGCTGATGGTGCTGGTTGTTCCGCTGCCCGATGGCGGAGTGACGGTCGCTGGCGTCTGCTGCGTAATGGCGTTAATGTTCGCATTGCTGTATCGATACACTTGCGCCGTCGTGCTGCTGCTGGCGCTAAAGTTCTCAAGCGACAATGTCGACGTGAGCGACCCGTAGGTCTTGTTGATCACCATCAAGGTGATGGCATTGTCTGAGCTGCGCTGGGCCCCGTAGATGGAGAGCTGGCCTTCGGCATCTGCGCCCGAAGCACTGCTGGTTGCAGACAGATAAACATCGCCGAACATCGAGTCTTTGCCGTCGTAGTTGCGATACATGGCAAAGGCGTAGTTGCCGGGTATCTGCTGGTTGTCGTTGGTCGTGGGCCAGAAGGCACCCAGGTCGAGTCCCTCGCGGCCAAAAATTCCCAGAATATCGGATTGCACAACAGCGCCGTTGATTGACTCAAGACCGCCGAAGTTGTATTCGTCGATCGCTGTTTTGGTGCCGGGATAGTCGTTCTTTACCCAGGTCTTGAGCATGGGAATCAATTGTGGCGACTGAAGCGGAACTGTGCAGCTCGACGTATAGTTCGAATCGGTAGTGTAGTTGGGCTGGGTAAAGTTCGGGTCGGTGTAGGTGGGGTCCCAGAAGACGCGCGTGGAGTTGAGGCGGGTTATTTGCTCCTGCGTGTCGCCCGCGGTAGTAAGGCCAACACCGCTGCCGTTGTAGGTGGCGGCAAAGTAGCCGTGAATGTCCACGTAATCGAGCAGCCGAATCCCGTATTGCTGCGAATATTTGTTGAACTGCTGCAGGTAGTACTCGATCATCGGCACGCCGCCATGCGCTTGCCGGTCACCCGGGCTGCTCCAGGGCTCATAGCAGGGGCCCGCGTCCCAGCCATTCCATACGTCCTGCATGGAATAGAAGTAGCCCCACCACCAGTCGATAATCGGGCCGCTCACTTGCGCGCTGGGGTCGGCCGTTTTGATGGCCAGCGCCGTGCCGATGCCGTGATTTGTGACTTCGTCGTAAGTAAATGGATAGGGATGGACGTCGTGGTGCGTGGCGCTCCACCACGTAGGCTCGTTATCGAGATCCCACACCTGCACGCCGGTACTGCTGCTGCCCGGCCCGATGCTCGCAGTGTTGACGAGACTGTTCACCCATCCGCCTGTCCAGGTGCTATTGGCCCACGTCGTCATTGTTCCAGTCGGCGAACCGGGGGCAGGCGTTGAAGGATCTGTAATGTCGGGCGGAGGCGCGGGAACGCTGGTAATTTCAGCTTCCTGGGCTGCCGCATCGGGATTGGCCGTCGTGTTGTCGACCAGGATTGCGCAGCCGCTGCTTGAGTTGCAGCCATTGTCGCCATCGGGATAGAGGCCCCAGCCGCACTGCTCGTTGTAGTAACTGACGAATGCAGCGTTGCCATTCCCGCCCACCTGGTCAGGAAATGTTGACTGCGGAAAGCCGCAGGCGTTTTGGCCGTTCGAGACCCATCCGTTTACGGGCACGGTGCCGAGCGCTTTTGCCCCACCAGAGTGGACGGTGGTTACGTAGCTGTTAAAGGTTCCATCGCCAGGCATGCCTCCCGATCCCTGGCCGTTCTCGAAGTACCAGTCGGCGGCGCTGTTTGACCATCCGTTCTGGTAGTTGTAGCGCGAGGTATTGTCTCCGCCCCAGCGCGTGATGGAGGGATTCGCCGTAGTCTGCGAGGCCGAATCGAGGACATACGCATTCATGCCGTAGACGAACGGGTTGATGGCGTGAGGATTCTCACTCGGAGTATTGGGAGTGTCGACGTCAACAGCGAGCGCCGGACCGGTTGCGGTGGCGGGCTCCGAAAGCGTGACCGTTACGCTGCCGCTCACCGTGGTCATGGTGGTACTGGTAGCCGTCACCGTGACCGTTGCAGGCGCCGGAAAAGGAGTGTTGTAGAGACCGGTCGAACTGATATCGCCTGCACTTGCGCTGCTGCCCGAAGGCGCTGCAACCGTCCAGGTGACTGCATTGCTGCTTATGCCGGTCACGGTCGCAGTGAATTGCTGCTGGGTTCCGATAACTGCCGTGCTGGGAGCGACCGATATCGAGGGCGTTACTGGAGGAGGCGTTGAAGAGCCGGACGAGCCGCCGCCACAAGCTGCAACCCACAAACACACTGCCGAAACTGTTGCAAGAGTCGCAAGCCGATCAAAGAATTTCATATAGGTGTCTCCGATCTTTCATTTCCATCGTTGGTGCGTTTAGAAAGACGCGGTTCAGATGTCTCTCCAGAATGCCGGCGGCCATTTTAGCACTTGTTTTATAACCACGTCACCGCGGCACGACACAGCTGTCGCGCTCATTTGCAATGAGTATTGGCGGCGACAAGGCAGCTTCTATAGCCTGCAATTCACAAAGCTGGGTATCTGCTTGACTCATGCGACCACAAGATGTTGCCCCGGTTAACTCTTCGTAATACCTCAAAGTCCAAACGGCGCTCAAGGAAAAAGCCCAGCGAGAGTAGAATCTCGACTGGGCTTTTTAATAAGGCATTGGCTAGTGAAAGCTTACGTAATCAGGTCCCCAGGTAAGAGATTCGGCATGATCGCGAACCTCAAGGCGTACATCATCTTCTGTGACAGCGCGAAAACGCCTTGTGTGCCCGTTTCCGAACATCAGGAAAGTTGGGAGATACTCACGACACCAGGTACCGTTCATATCTCGCGTAAATGTGATGGCAGGGTATTCATCTGCCGGGATAGTGAAGCTATATCCACCCATTTCGCTGTTAACGATCTGGATTTCGCAGAACTTCAGCATCTCCATAATTGTCGGTTTCGGCATGTTGGAATTCTCCTTGTGGTTGCGAAGCAAAAACACGGAGAGACCAAAATGCACCAGCCGCAGCCAGAGTCTTGGTCTCCTTAAAATCAAGGGCTGCCAAAACGTCTGGACAGCGGTTTTACGATCCTCTCGAAGTTGTAGCCGAGAGGGGCCATACACGAAGGCAATCTGAAGCAAGTTCAGATATGCAGTCGCGTAAAAACCGAAAACCGCAGGCAAGCACTAAAGCCTGCCAAGAGTCAACAAGTATGATCACTGCTGACAGTAAGCAGTGTATGCTTCCTCGGATGACTAATTCAAGTGGGTACAGTTTGTTACCCAGTCGCCTTGCCTATCATTTCGGCAAGCTCTGCAGTCACCTTTTCCGGAGGTAGCTTCCGGGACGGCGTCTTTTCAGGATGAAGAATCTTGTCGAGAGGGACAGGCTCGATTGCAACTGCCTGTTGCGCGAGTCGGAAGAAAAGCTTCCCTCTATTCATCGACTTCCGCCGGTTAAACCGGAACGTGAACTCGTCCAAATAGTAATCCAGGTGCTTGTGGCTCACAGCACCCTGTAGGGTTCCCATTAGCCAGCGCTTCAGCAACGAAATGACCAAATGAACGCGTGGCAGCAACTCCGATGCTCTATTTTGGCTACCCTTCAAAACGGTTACCTGATGCTTAAATCCAAGCGATTCGACCTGTTGGTAGCCTTTCCAGCCATCCGTATGGATAGTGCTACCCGCTGCGACTGAATCCACAAGAAAGCGATTGAGGGTAGCCGCGGAAGCGTTCGGTATTTGACGAAACCGAATCCGTCCTATTTTTGAGCCGTCTTCTTCGACGGCAACAACCACCAGAGCCTTGTCTGCGCTCCCTCGGCCGCGCATTTCTTCCTCTGGAGCGCCGATGTAGCATTCGTCTACCTCGACCCTTCCTGTTAGCAGTTCTCGGCCAGGACGAACCATTGCCCGTCGCAACTTGTGCAACCAAGTCCAGGCAGTCTCATAGCTCCTGAGCCCAAGGATTCGCTGCAGACCCAGTGCGCTGGCACCATTCTTTTGAGTCGTAATCCACCACATTGAGCGAAACCAAACTGTAAGTGGAGTGTGGGTATCCTGGAAGATAGTGCCAGCCGTTACCGATGCTTGATATTTACAGGCTGCGCACTGATACAGAGTTTTGCGGATGGGCCAAGTCTCAGATGACTTGCCGCACCGCGGGCAGCAAAAGCCCTCCGGCCAACGTAGGCGAACAAGATACTCTCGACACGATTCTTCTGTCGAAAACATCCTTTCAAACTCCATCAAGCTTCGCGGATATTCTTCTATCATAAGGAGATACTATATATTGTGGTTACATGAGTCAAGCAGATACCCATCATTGGGAATTTAACGATGGACGAGAAAAAGTTGCTCGTTCGCCGCTGGGACAGGACCGTGCGGGATAAGCATATCTTTCAACTTATGCACGACCTGCTGAAGCGGCAGGAGTGGGAAGAAAAAATCGATTAATTCCGCTATAATCCCACCACAGCAGAAAATCCGTCTCCCAGGGCGGGGCCTGCCGAATCTTTGGATCAGCGTACTTCAAGGGTAGGGTAGGACTATGCGCAATGCAATCGGTTATTAAGAACCCAGCGAAGCTAAGTTCATCCAAGCCAAATCCAACATCGCTTCATGCCCCTCACTACAGAGGATTTCCGCTCTGGTTTCTAACACGGCACGCATTACATCTGATTGTGTTCCGGCTGCTGAATATCTGGTGTATATGGTCTGGCGCCGCCCGCAGTTTTCTGTGGCACATTCGTATTCAATCTTCCAAAGAAAAGCCTCATGTAGACCTCGGGCCAGTGTTTCGACAGACTCCAGACGGATCGTCTCTTTACCAACCCGACACACGTGCCCGTGCGGAAGGCACAAAAAATCTATCGGCCAAATATCCTTGAATGGATATGGTTCATCAGCAAATCTTCCTAATGGGCTTTGACGCGGGAGAACAAATGTGTGTTCGACTCCATCACACCAATACCGACAAACAAAGCGCAGTTCTGTCATAGCCGATCCTTGGCCGGATTTGCCTTCAACTATACACTGCGTTTCCCCCTACTCTGTCGTTTCTTCCGGGTCTTGCCTCGCTGCGGTTTTGCCGGTCAATTCGCTGTAGGTTAAGCGGCGTCCGAGAATCTGCGAAACCGCTAGAGCGAAGAGGTCTCTGTCATCGATAGGGTTGTCTTTCGTTGCACGGTTGTTGTACCTGAAAACGTTCTCGCGGCCCCAGCACGTACACAGTTTTGTCAATACCAGTTTAAGTCGCTCCTCAAATTCCTCGATAATTCGGGAAAATCAATTCTGGTTGCCATCCTGGCACATAGTCACTATGATGCCGTCGCGACCTTCCGACCTGGCAGTACCCTTCCCGCCGTATGCACTCTATTCGCGAACTTCACCAATTTCGAGGCGACACGCCAGATTCCCTTTTGGAGGAGCCTCGCTATGTCACCACTGAAGGACATCGAACAGATCAGGGACGAGAACGACCGGGTGCTCAATCTCGCGATGAGTCCGTTGCGGTTCATCTATCAACTGATGGCGGCCCTGGGCCTGGTGGGGATGGCGGTCGGCTATTTTTTCATCAGCCAAGTCGGCTGGATCGTAGACCTCGGTCTGCCGCAGACGCGTCCAGATGCGATGGGCCGTATGACGCTGCTTGCGTGGAGCGCGACGATCGCTCTCCAGAATCGCGTCGATAAAGGGTATCGCCGCAGCCAGCCTGGGGCGCTCCCGTTGTGGCTTTTTCCGATCCGGAGGCATCGCGTTGGCCAAAGCCCGGCGCACCTCCCGCCGATGAACTCCCAACTTCCGTGCCACTGCACGGATCGTTCCGGCGCCATGTTCGTACTCACGCCGGATCTGCTCGTATAGCTCCACCTTGCTCCTCCTTGTGGCCAAGCCGTCCTCGTTTCCGGGGTTAAAACCCCGAAACAAGATAACGGGTTCGGCCTCCAGGTGGGGCCAGATCAGACCATCAAAAGGGGCCAATTCAGGGTTCTTCGTCACATTTGATGAAGGACCGCGATGCTTCATGAGGACTTGAGGAGATTGGATTTCAGTCGGCATTCACGACGCGCAGTCTGAGCAGATCGAATTTGGCGCGGCCATACATGGAGCGCTTGATCAGCTTCAAGCGGTGAACATGCCCTTCGACTGGGCCGTTGCTCCAGGGTTGTTGAAGGGCGGCAAGCAGCGCGGCTTCATCGTGACAGAGGTGTTTTGCGAAACTTGCCAGCAAGCTGCTTCTTGCGCTGTCCTTCCAGATCGGCCAGGCGGCCGCGTCCCGTTGTCGAATAATGCGGACGAACTCCCGCGCCACACTAGCACAGGTTGCGATCTCCCCCGACCGGCGACATAGTTCGGCGATGTAGTTGCTGCCCTCATCTGGCTCCTTCAGCAGGCTCCAAGCTGTTTGCCGTGGAGACGAAGGCTGTGGCGAAGAAGGCGGAGTTTGCTGCCATGTGCGATGCCGTCGTGAACCATAGTGACTCCGAACCCAACGCCTGACGATGGGCGATTGCCCGGTGAAACCTCGCTCGCGTAATTCATGCCAGAGTTGGGTGGCATTGTGACATCCCTCATTCCAGCGCTGCTTGAGGTACTCGCGATGTCGATCGACCTTGGAGCGGCGCTTTGCGATCCGTCGCTCCGGAAACACTTGAGCGCGGATCCATCGACGAATCGTTCTTATGCCGACATCGCAGCTACGAGCGATTTCATGCTGAGTGACGCCCTTGCGAACTTGGTCCATCACGGCCTCATATTTTGCCAAGCGATGTTCTCTATTCAGCCTCTGCTTAGCCTGGATTCGAGCGTTCGGCTGGTCCGCTTTCGCGGTAGGAAGAGATGAAGATGCCTTTGCATCTTTTACCAGAGCCTGTGCCGTCTCCGACAACAGTCGATGGTGCGGCACGAGTGCACCGATGAATGCTTCGGTCAAGTTGTAAAGCAGGTGCCAACGATCGGCAACTTGCACAGCTTGTGGCGCAGCTATTGTTGCTGCCTGGGCATATAAGCTGGCGCGATCGGCGGCTGACAATCTCCGTTCCAGGATGAGCACGAAGCCATTCCGCAGTGCTTTCCGCACTGCGGTCCGGCAACAGATCGACGACCTTGCACGTTCAAGGTCGCAGAGAATCGTGCCATATCGATGCCCCTTTCGCCATGCCCAGTCATCAATACCCAGCACCCGGGGCCCTTGAGCGGATGGCTTTATCAGCTTGCGGCGCAACTGACGAAGGAGTGTCGAACCGCTGGTCAGGATGCCGAGCCGCTTCGCAAGCCGGGACCCTGCCGATCCACCCAACGCGCTCGTAATCTGCTGGAGAGAAAGGCTCAACCGGCACGTACGCCGCGAGTACCGCTGTACGGTTTTCGGAAGGCGTTCTGTGAATATCTGCTGCCCGCAATCTTCGCTGTTGCAAAAGAACCGGCGCACGCGCAGTTCGATCCGCACCGGAAGCCCCTCCAGGGCAGATCACTCAACCTTCGCCTGTAGCGGCTGTGAATGCGCCGTGACTCTCGTCGGCATTCCGGGCAATGGCTAGCCTCGCCCGTCGCTCGAA
>CAVSYM010000006.1:0-14355 GCA_963732165.1 uncultured Acidobacteriaceae bacterium | reverse complement strand
TCTTCGTCACATTTGATGAAGGACCGCGATGCTTCATGAGGACTTGAGGAGATTGGATTTCAGTCGGCATTCACGACGCGCAGTCTGAGCAGATCGAATTTGGCGCGGCCATACATGGAGCGCTTGATCAGCTTCAAGCGGTGAACATGCCCTTCGACTGGGCCGTTGCTCCAGGGTTGTTGAAGGGCGGCAAGCAGCGCGGCTTCATCGTGACAGAGGTGTTTTGCGAAACTTGCCAGCAAGCTGCTTCTTGCGCTGTCCTTCCAGATCGGCCAGGCGGCCGCGTCCCGTTGTCGAATAATGCGGACGAACTCCCGCGCCACACTAGCACAGGTTGCGATCTCCCCCGACCGGCGACATAGTTCGGCGATGTAGTTGCTGCCCTCATCTGGCTCCTTCAGCAGGCTCCAAGCTGTTTGCCGTGGAGACGAAGGCTGTGGCGAAGAAGGCGGAGTTTGCTGCCATGTGCGATGCCGTCGTGAACCATAGTGACTCCGAACCCAACGCCTGACGATGGGCGATTGCCCGGTGAAACCTCGCTCGCGTAATTCATGCCAGAGTTGGGTGGCATTGTGACATCCCTCATTCCAGCGCTGCTCGAGGTACTCGCGATGTCGATCGACCTTGGAGCGGCGCTTTGCGATCCGTCGCTCCGGAAACACTTGAGCGCGGATCCATCGACGAATCGTTCTTATGCCGACATCGCAGCTACGAGCGATTTCATGCTGAGTGACGCCCTTGCGAACTTGGTCAATCACGGCCTCATATTTTGCCAAGCGATGTTCCCTATTCAGCCTCTGCTTAGCCTGGATTCGAGCGTTCGGCTGGTCCGCTTTCGCGGTAGGAAGAGATGAAGATGCCTTTGCGTCTTTTACCAGAGCCTGTGCCGTCTCCGACAACAGTCGATGGTGCGGCACGAGTGCACCGATGAATGCTTCGGTCAAGTTGTGAAGCAGGTGCCAACGATCGGCAACTTGCACAGCTTGTGGCGCAGCTATTGTTGCTGCCTGGGCATATAAGCTGGCGCGATCGCGGCTGACAATCTCCGTTCCAGGATGAGCACGAAGCCATTCCGCAGTGCTTTCCGCACTGCGGTCCGGCAACAGATCGACGACCTTGCCACGTTCAAGGTCGCAGAGAATCGTGCCATATCGATGCCCTTTTCGCCATGCCCAGTCATCAATACCCAGCACCCGGGGCCCTTGAGCGGATGGCTTTATCAGCTTGCGGCGCAACTGACGAAGGAGTGTCGAACCGCTGGTCAGGATGCCGAGCTGCTTCGCAAGCCGGGACCCTGCCGATCCGCCCAACGCGCTCGTAATCTGCTGGAGAGAAAGGCTCAACCGGCACGTACGCCGCGAGTACCGCTGTACGGTTTTCGGAAGGCGTTCTGTGAATATCTGCTGCCCGCAATCTTCGCTGTTGCAAAAGAACCGGCGCACGCGCAGTTCGATCCGCACCGGAAGCCCCTCCCAGGGCAGATCACTCAACCTTCGCCTGTAGCGGCTGTGAATGCGCCGTGACTCTCCTCGGCATTCCGGGCAATGGCTAGCCTCGCCCGTCGCTCGAAGCACCATGACGAGCCGAGCATCGCTCTCAACCATCAGCTGATCCAACGCCACTTCACCGGCATCCGGTACCAATGTTCGTCGATCCATAGGCATGAACCGGAGACCGCCAGAGCCTGTCCAATTTCTAACTCGCTTTACATCACAGGCAAAGTGCCAACCGTGGTTCATCAAATGTGACGAAGAACCCAGTTCAGAGTAGCGAAATCAAAAGATGCCCTGGACGAGTGGACCGGTGCCACGGGGATCTCTTCAGGTCCGATATTTCGACGCATGCGCAAAGCTGGCGTGGTCACGGGCTTCGCGCTCAGCGCGTGGGCGACGTGGGATGTGGTGGTAACGACCGCTAAAGCGGCGGGGAACAACTTCGAGCGAATCGACACTTACTTCGCAGCCGACGAACCGGAGACCGAGATTCAATATCGTCGCTCTCTGCTGGGGCTTCTTGCCGACCTGCGCCCGCAATTAGCGGAACTGCTGGTCGGTCCGCGCGAAAGTCAATAGGAATGGGGCTTTGCTCGAACGCGATGCTTGGCCCCGACGCGGCCAGCATCGCGCCGGGGCAGGAGGTTTTGATCCGCCTGGGTCTTCTACGGTTGTAGGCTCTATCTATCTATATCGTTGCGTCGGACCGGTTGATGGGTTCGGGATTGGCCCTTATAACGATCATTATCTTGGCCTAAGTCGTCACCGCGAGGGAGCAGGGGGAAAGCAATCTGAAATTACTTTATCGTGGATGATCGCCACAGAACTCGGAATTTGCCGCGTGCGCTGATCCGGTTGCTGCTTGCCTACGAGCAATTGAAAGTCCCGCGAGTCAATTGGCAAAGATCATTTGTCCGTGAAGCCGGTTATTCACTCAAGTGGGGTTCTGCCAAGAAGGAGTGGCAATCCAGTGTCGCTCAATGAGTGCGCTGCTTGAAGTCGTCAGTCGAGATCACTTGGCCACGCTGCTCGTATCCGGAGTTGACAATGCACTCCGGATCTCAGCTAACTTGTTCGGAGCTTTGTCCGCAAAAAAGTCATCTCAATGGGCCATCAGGCGGCCCATTCATCGAATCGGCGCATGATCTCCATGAGCCAACATCCCAACAGGATGACAGAGCCCCACAATATGAAGGGAACGCCATAGAGTATGAGATGCTTGCGCGAACGGGCTAAATCAAACACCCGCATCTTCACGATGGCGTATACGTTCGCTGAGAGATAAGCGACCGCCAAGCAGCTCACTACCAGGTTGTGCATGTTCATAGTCCTCCTTTTACCGGCTGCATTTCCGTGCCGATTCTCATCGGTTAGCTCCGAATCGCCTGCTATTTAGGTCAGCGGGATCAGTGCGACGAGCGATCGGCGCTCCTTCAGGACGCCGCGATCAAGGATGCTGGGCTGGCACAGTCGATACCAAGTTCGCAGGCCCAATTGAGGCGCGCGCTTGAGCCGAGGCGAAGAATTGCCCAGAGACGTCGGTTCCGAGCGCCTAAGTTATGAAATGGTGAATTGCCTCGTTGGCGTTATCTTGAAATGAAGAATTTTTCAAATCAGTAAAAAAGGTGCTCTGGTCCACCATGTCCCCTGATAACTTACCCTCTTTACTGGCATAGAAAACGCCGCTCTTATACCGCTCATCCGAAATGGCATCTACAAAGCGTTTTGCACCTACTTCGAGCGTATGCACCATTCCGCCCATCAATGGAAACACAATAGGCATCATCACGTACTTCAACATAAACCGCATTGGCGGGGGAAGACTATCTGGCGCCTGAGTTCCTTTTGTATTTCCTGGGCTCACAACAACAAACTTGAGCTTGGGATATTTTCTTGCCATTGATAACGTCCACATGGTTTCCGCATACTTGACATATGCGTATGCTTGCAATGCAACGAACTTCTTACCAAAATATGATCCATCAAGAACAGCAGCAAACTCATCTACAGAAGAAGTCCTCATTGAAACTGGTTTTACTCCGAGCATCTTTACTCCTGGAACAGCTTCCGCACTGACTGCTAGAACTGTTTTCCTTAACTTGTCCCGTTTAATCAATTCCTCCACTAGAATTACATTGCCTAAAATATTCGTAGCAGCTAATTGATTCATACCGGAAGGCGTAGATTTCGCAGCCGTTTTCCCAACTACTCCACCTGCATTTAAAACGATTGCATCAATAGGTTCCTTTATTTCTTCTACTGCTTTTCTTACGGAATTTGCATCCGTAACATCCCCAATAACAATTGCAAAAATCTTTTTCCCCGTTTTCTCCTCAAGGTCTTTTTTTGCTGCCTCTGCTCTCGCACGATTTCTGCAAAAAAGAATTACCTTTCTTGTTTCTTTTTTCAATGCTAACTGTCGGGCAGTCTCTTTCCCAAGCCCAGCATTTGCTCCGGTTATCAAGATACTTTCGTTCATTTTTTTCTCCTTCTTAGGTTGTTAGTTACTTGGGGAATGGAGCAACCCGACAGTCAGTTGATGATGGCCGCTCAGCGGGGCCTGAGCCGCCTCGACGCCCGCCGCAGTGAGCACGCGCTTCTTACCTGGGACCATCCCGGCATTGAGCAGTAGGAAATCGACCGGCCGACCTCGCTTGACCAGCTCGGCGAGAGCGATCGAATGTTCCATGGGCGTCTCCGTGGTGAAGGGTGAAGGTCGTGCTGTTTTTCCTTCGAACCTATCCATGTTGTCTCCTGTGTTTATCTGTCTTGAAGTATTACAAACGCGAGAGTACGATAATCACAGCAGACAATGCAAGGAGTTTCGTACGCTATGGTAACTAATATTTCGAAGCGCCCCCGAGGACGTCCAAAAGGCTTTATCCCCGACGAAGCACTCGACCGTGCCGTTGAGATGTTTTGGGAGCATGGGTATGAAGGAGTCGACGTGGATCGGATCGCGCGCGCCGTGAACGTCACCAAACCCGCGCTATACCGGGCCTTCGGAGACAAGTCCACCCTGCTGCTCAAGGCGGTCGAGCGCTATGCGCTGACGTATGGAACTCCCAGAATGGCAGCATTTCAAGCGGAGCCGGACATCCACAAGGCCGTGACCGCCTTTTGCGAGGCTACCGTCGACTCCTGTACTGGCGAGGCTCGCAGCGGCTGCATGATGGCCGCTGCTGCGCTGGGACAGTCGGAGCGGGTAACGGAGATCCGTTCCCGGCTCAAGAAGGGCCTGACCGGATCCGCTGATATTTTCGCGAAACGTTTCGAGCGGGAGATAAAGGCGGGGCGTCTGACTCGCACACCCTCTGCCAAGGTGCGAGGCCGTTTGCTCGTTGACTTGCTGCAGGGTTTGCAGCTTCGCGCCAAGGTTGGTATCACTCGCGAGCAATTGCTGGAAGACGCCCGAAGCTATGTGCCCCTGATTCTTGGCAAGCAAATCTAACGCACTTCTCGGCGGGGATGCGTCTGGACGAGTGCCAAATCGCCAAGCCGCGTTTCCAGCCTCGGTAGTTCTGGCAACGGGCTTTGCCCTGTATGCAACTCCCCGTTGCCTTAAGCGTGAGGCTTGGCATCAAGAGGATCGGGCGGTCAAGTTCTTAGTGATGAAAATATTGATATCTCGCCGACCATATCGCTCTGCCGGCCTACGATCACGCCCCCGCGGATCGGGCTAAACTGGTACCGTGATGCCGCACCCGTCATGGAATGACAGTTACGCCTCCGGAGAGTTGCCCTGGGATACTGGGCGACCAGAGCCTTTGCTTGTCGAGTTCGTCACTTCCGACAGGTTCTCTTGCCAGGTGGTTCACAGTTGTCTGCGGCGTCTGGCAAGACTAATGTGCTGATGAGATCCGCTTATCAGACGCGACGGAGAGAGCTTGGCCCCAAAGTCAGCGCTTCTTTGGCATGCCTGTTCTGCCCTCGGAGAAGAGCTTTTTCAAGTTAGAGATTGACTAATCTTTTCCGATCGGCTATCGTCGCGCCTAGCTCCCTCGCACTACTTTCCACATCAGCTCCCGGCGCGCCTCGGATTTCGATTTCGCCAGCCTTCAAGGGTAGCATTTGGCAGCTCGTAGTGAGAATTGTATTAAATTCTGATTTCAGTTTGAGCGAGGAAACTTGAACTTGAGAGGAGAAAAGGAATGGACGAGAAAGTTCGCACAGCGAAAGAGGAGATGAAGAAGAAGGCAGATACGACCAATACAGACCCGGTCGGAGCTTGCATCTACAACGCCGGCAGCGGGACCTATTGCGCACAACTGACGTCTGCACAATGCGCACAGTTAGGTGGAACATGGATTCAAGGTAGCAGTTGCTAAAGGTCCGTAACCCACACCTCGTCAGAGACAATTGGGTTCGCTGTGATTAACTTTCCCCTCTCGATTGCATGCATACTCACCTTCAACTTTTACCGGATGACGAAGGGGCCCCGAATGCCATACCTCTCTGGGAATCGTCGAGTTCTTTTTTGCTGGCTGGTATGCTGCGTCGCGATTGCTGCACAGCCTCCCCCTCCGCCGCGCGCAGTTCCCCAAGAGACGGAAGCACAAAGAATTAAGGATCTGCAGAACGGGAAGACAGGCGATACTCTCACCCCTCCCGTTCTTCCGTCAGCTGGTCATGCTGTCGCGGTCCAGTGGTGGAGCGTGCTGCCTGGTCCACTACCCTATGAAAAAATGATTGGGGGGGCACATGACAACGATCAAAATCTTGATGAATACCTTTGCGTCGCATCGTTAGTTGTGCCGTCGGGAGCAGGCAGAGCCACGGTACCGGGAAAGCTTGAAGGAAATCATTGCGACATCGCTTACGAAAATCATTATTTGCAAGCTACGGACTTCTCTGTGGCGGAACGAACTCCAGCCGACCACGTAGGATATTGGGGTTATCCAAACGAGCATCCGCAAACCGATTGGGCGACGGGCGGAGTTGATGAAAATGGAAAACCGTTCTATCCCTGCGTCGTCCACTATCAAACTGACAAGTCCACCGTCGATGCACTGTGGGCTAATATCACCGGTGGCGATCCATACAATGAGCACGGGGACGAATTCGGCCATATCGAGGGAAAAACTTGCGTTTTTGAATGGGGTAAATCCGAAGTAAATCTCGATGATAGCGGCGACCATAAATTCCGCGTATATTTTCTGAACCCACCTCCCCCTCCTCCTAAAGCTAATAAGGGTGCACCAACCCCTCCCGCGAAGGCGGGCGGAGATACTGTTGATACTTTTAAGAACTTGACCGATGGACAGGTATACATTTTCACCGCCGTATTTACCACCAGCCAAGGTGCTCCCGATTGCGACAAGTTCACGTACGTCGGATCTATCGCTCCGGACGCTTCATGGGCCGCACCTGTTCCCGCCGGGAAGTTTGTGTGGGTTCGAATCATGCTGAGCGCTGAGAGTGCGTGTGGCGAAAGCGACAATAAATTCGAGACTTCGATACAAGGTGGCCATCCAGAGACAAACGAAACTTGGCCGATTGGGCCTTAGTCCGGGCATCTCCTGACCACGCCCGCGGAATCAGTCTTCGAAAGTATGGAGGAACATCGTGGTTATTCATAAGAACGGTCTCTCTTCACTTGCAGTATTCGTATTGCTTCTTTCGGTGACATGCATCCCGTCTGGGAAAGCGCAAGACCCCGTTAGCACGGGCATCACAGTGGCCTTTGGAAAGATGGCGGTAGGCAGCGTGCTGAATCAGGCCGAGCAAACGCTCCAAAACTTAAACTCAATGCTCACTTCCGATCTCAACATGGACTTCGGAAACGGCGTGATTACATACCAGGCGGCGGTTGGTGGCCTAATCAATTCTCTGGACAAGGAGAGGACGGCCACCGTCAATTCTCTGGACACAGAAAGGCAGTCGGCTCTCTGGGATACTTACAACATGGGAAACCAGCTGCTTAACAAGCAGGTGGTCCCCCTCCAGGCCAAGCTCGAAGTCAATATGCTTACCGTGCTGAACCACGTGGCGCTCATGAAGAACACACCGTTTATGATTACTAATATAGACCCCACGGTCTTGACTTATCAGGCGAGCGGCGATTATCTGATAACGGTCACTGGCATTGGAATAGGAAACTACCAGGGGACGCAAATTCCGACCTCAGTTACCCTTACTTTTCCCGATGAACCGACGATGAAAATCCAGCCCCAGAATATCGTGGATGGGATTCAATTTACGATTCCAGGGGCCGCCGTCGCCGCAAAATTTCAGACTAACTGGTTTTATCAAATCAGGGTCACGATCGCCTCGCAAGTGCCAGATCCATGCGGTGTCATGCATCTGATTCATTGCGTGATTCCAGCTAACACTACTTACTCATTCCCCTACCTCATGAGACTCTTCCCGAAATACGCAGTTGCTGGTAACTTATCACAAGCGACAGTCACTCCCACGACGGATCCGTCGACTCGAAAGACAGCGGCGGCCGCCGTGGTGGATATACCCGCTGGAAGCAACAGCAACTGGCAGACATGGGCAACGAATGTCGTGCTAGCAGATCCCGGATACCAGATAGTTTCAATCGATCCGAACAGTCGTGTTGATAACGACTACGGAACAGGAGGGGCTTGTAACTTCGCACTGGCAGATGCCGGTGCGTTTAATCCCAAGAGTGATCCTCAGAGCATGGGGGGCATGGCGCAAGTAACAGGAAAAACGAACGGGCCAAGGTGCAGAGAGGAGTGGACCGTCTGGGAGGAGAAACAAACTACGACAGGCGTGAGCTACCCGTCCACTTGGATTACTTTTAAGCCGGGGGATAGCCAGATTGTAATGGTCCATTCCGACGATGTAACCGCTACCATGAACCTCACGAGCGCAACGGGAAGGTCGCAGTTGGACGTGATCGTCCCCATCGGGGCGGCCTCGCCGATCACTGACTTCGTTGTTTGCAGCGCACCCTTTGATGCTGGCGGTGGCATGACTGGATACGACTGTAAAGCGCAGGGAATTGACTTCTATTGAGGCGCAGCAATGCAGGCCGGCGTTCCTGCGCTGCAGCCGCCTTCGCGGTTATCTGAGCCGCTGGCCGGATATGGCGCGGGTTGAATGTGAAATTTGCGTGTCGTCGAGGAGCCCAATTCGGGATCGGAGTGAGAGGTGAGTGGAGCGCGCTCCAAGGCGGCGATGATTTCACGACGGAATGCAATTGCGACTCGCTAGACCGGCCGCCTGACTCTCATTGAGTCGACAAAAGCTCCAGCGGTGTGAGACCTCCATTCTGGATGAACTCAATGGTTAGCCGAAGGCTCCTATAGGCCAAAAAAGGTGGATACGGGGCCGCAATTAAATGCGATTTCCTACTTTCGCGAGAAGCCGGGATAGACGAATGCCGAACGGATTGATTCGGCATCCTGGGCTGAGACGCCGCATTCTCTTGCTGTGTCGTACCAAGTGCCGGCGACCTGTCTAGTCATATCCGTGATGATCTTTTCAGCGTCGTCGTGTTCAAGGAGAAAGCGGGCGTGCTGCGAAAGTATGTTTGCGGCGTTGGCAAAGCGTCCCTGATCCCCGCACGCCATTGCCAGATCGCGACGGTCCTGGCCGACTTGAGGCGCCGGTGTCAGATCGTAGGCGGGAGACAGGCTCCACTTTCGATCAGGAGCGATGAGCGCGTGATTCCTGGGATGATCATCGAGATTGGAGATGAGCGCGTTGAAAACAATTCTGCGGAAGAGTTCGCGCGTGTCCCGTTTCGGCTGATTGACGACACGTCGCATCTCTTCGGCTAGCAGGATGTAGGACCATCGATCTCTGTTCGATACTGAATCGTCCGCGCGTAGCACGGTAAGGCCGCTGATCATCCGCGAGCGCGTGTATCCCTCCGCTGCGCCCTGTCGATCAAATCGCTTTACAAGCAAAACATCCTTACCCGCAACCGTTTCAATGCGACTCTCGGCCGTGGTGAGACCGCATCGGCGCGCAAGCTGCAACATTGCATGTTCTACCCGTTCGTAGTTCCAGCGATCATCCGGGCGCGCGAACTTGGCGACCCAGAGTTCGCCCTGGTCCTCGATCACAGCCTTGGGGCGAGCGCCTCCCATCGACGTGCCCAACAGAAGAAGATCCTGCACCTGTGCAGCATTGGGGTCTGAAGTAAGCTCATCACGCACAAGAGCCTCAGCGGTTTCCTGAAGGCGAACGAGGTCAAGCGTCTGGTTGAATTTGCGACGGGGCGCGGGGGGAGCGACCTTCTCACCGAAACTCAGCGCACCTGCGCGGTCATCAGGCGATTCGAGGAGATAGTCCAATTCCCCAAGTTTGGCTACCTCGGCATGTTTCTCGATGATGCGTCGGCCCCAAGAATCAGGGCCGGCGTCGCGAAGAGCGCCGAAGACTCCGTTCATGCGCACTGTCTCATATGTCTGATCGGACAGCTTGAGTTCGATCGGGTCGATCTCCACCGCGTTCGGGTTCGCCAGATAAGAGCGACCGTAGACGAATCGCCCGAGAGCATCACCACTCGGTGTCTGCTGAAGAACGAATCGTCCGGCGGTGACGGCCTCGCGCGCGCCGGGCAGCGTGATGTAAACAAAGCAATCGGTCGAGCGGCTAGAAGTCATTGTCGAGCCCTCTGCCTTTGCGCGCACGCACGCGGTCGCGACGGCTTGCCAGTGCGAGTCCCTGTTGATCTTTCAGCGGGTTGGCGAGTTCCTCAAAGGCTCCGAGCAGATCGTAGAGCCAGAGGAGCGCGGTATAGACCGCTATCCCGGTGGAAGGTTTGCCGTGCTCGGCATCGCTCACGGCGCGCGGCCCGGTGCCAATCTTTTCGGCAGCCTCATTGATCGTAAGGTGCCGGCGCAACCTGGCGGTGCGGAGGTTCCCTCCGAGCCTTGTCAGGGCCTGTTCGACCGGGTAGGGTTGGGCTTCCAGCAGTGCATTGTTACGCATGTTTGTGCCTTCAAAAGCAGGTTATGGCCTCTAGTGCGCTTTTAATAGCGTTTTCTGGCTTATCAACGAGCGTATCACACACGCGAGCTTTTAAAAGCTATTTATCATAGTTAATCTGCTTTCAAAAGCGCGAATGTGACAGTCACTATTAATGAGATGCTTTTGCCGCCCGCGCTTGAACCTTGCAATTCTGCCGTCCAATCTCACAATTACTAGGTTGAAGCCATCGGTGGAACTCTTCAGGTTGTGTCCTTTACAGCACCCTTGAATAGCGAACTTCGTTATTAAACTAAAGTGGAATATGTTTTAATAGTAGACGAACGAATGAAAACATGCCTAGACACCCCAATACCGCCCCACGGAGCCGTTATGTGACTTCAACTCTCTCCGGTGAGAAGGTCCGGGCCTTCGTTCCGCCGCCACTGCCCCCCAATCCGCGAGCACTCGATCTGGCGTCGCTTCAACCCATCCTTGCCGAAGCGAACCAGGCCATCGGCCGGCTGGATGGCACGACCTCCTCTCTCCCTGACCTCAAGCTTTTCCTCTACTCCTACGTTCGTAAGGAGGCCGTCCTCTCGTCTCAGATCGAGGGTACGCAATCTTCGCTCTCCGACCTGTTGCTTTACGAAAACGCAGAGACGACTGGCGTACCGCTGGACGATGTGCAAGAAGTCTCCAACTACGTTGCGGCCCTGAATCACGGTCTGAAGCGCATGAGGGGCGGATTTCCTCTCTCCCTTCGCCTCATCAGGGAAATTCATGAAGTTCTCCTGGCGATGGGGCGCGGCAGCCACGCACAACCGGGACACTTCAGAAAGAGCCAGAACTGGGTCGGCGGCAGCCGGCCCGGTAACGCGGCCTATGTTCCGCCTCCCCCCGAATATGTGGCCGACTGCATGGGCCAACTGGAAACTTTCATCCATCAAGAAGGAACAACATTACCTCTGCTGATAAAAGCCGGCCTTGTACATGCACAGTTCGAATCGATCCATCCGTTCCTTGACGGCAATGGCAGGGTCGGGAGGCTACTCATTACCTTCATGCTTTGTGCCGAGGAGGTTCTGCGCGAACCCGTTCTCTACCTCAGCCTCTTCTTCAAAAAGCATCGGCGCCTTTACTATGACCGGCTCAATGAGACGCGAGAAAGCGAAGGCTGGACGGCGTGGCTAGACTTCTTCTTGCAAGGTGTGCGGGACACCGCAAACCAGGCGGCCCGGACCGCCGGCAACATTGACAGACTCTTCAACGCAGACAAGGAAAAGATTGAGCGCTTCGGCCGCGGTGCGGCTTCCGCGCTCCTGGTCTACAGTTACGCTCAGGCTAATCCACTCTTCTCGATCAGGAACGCAGCACGCGAGATGAAGGTGAGTTTTCCAACCGCGTCCGCCGCGGTGGATCGGATGATCGAAGCCGGGATCGTGCGCGAGTCCAGTGGGAAACGAAGAGGCCGTCTGTTTCTCTACGAAAGTTACCTCGACATTCTGAATCGAGATTCTTGATTTTATTCGACAGGGAAGCAGCCATTTCTTAGATGATATCCCGAAGGCGTTCATTGAGCCAGCCGAAGCTAATGTGTTCTTGTTCAAGTCGTATCCCTTGACGGATGGAGTTGTCCCGCAAAATGTGGTAGAGAGCTTGCTCTTCTTGGGTCAGTCTAAGCAGGTCCGCTCGCAGTGGACAGTCCTCGACACCCCAAAAAAGCTCATGTGCATCGAGCGTTGCTCGGTCCATTAGAAACGAGTCAGCATGATTGAAGTGAGCTCTCAATTGATCCAATATGCCGAAGCCGTGAGTATCGATGTCTCCCCAATAGTTAATTTCACATCCATGCAGCCAACAGCAACGTGCCAGAGCCTCCCAGCCGTAGCCGGCTCCAAAAACTGCGATGGAAGCATTCACGTGTGGGAATGCCAGAAAGTTGATTTCGTTCTCAATAATGAAAACTCGCTTGGCGCTGATGCGCAATTGACTGAAGCTTTCTGCGTCCAATGCGATATCTGGGCACAGCGGACTGAGTCCCCATACGATCTTTGGATCGAGCAACCTGAAGCGAATAAGTACAGGCTTATCTAGGAATCCGTAGCGAGCGGCGAATTGGCGCGAGCCACTTTTTGTCTTGTTTATGACTTCGGAGGGTAGCGCCAGATCGAGCAACTCCGCAAGGACGCCGCGATGCGCTTCGATGAACTTTGTATGCAGTCCGGGAAGGTCTACTTGCCGCAGATAGATGTTGGGACGTGGGTTGTCGATTGACCAGGCCACGATTGCCAACAGCTGCGGCCAAACATCTGCCAATTCCAAAGCTACGAGAGGATACTTTTCCAGCCAAGGTAGTAAGCCGGGAAGAGAATGTCGGGTGGTTTCGGTCAGGCTCAAGAATCGGTTCCACTCACGACGCTTGTTCAGCCAGCTAAGAGATCCGTCCAACGAGTCGATCCACGCGCTCGTCGGCAATCGTTGGGAACCTTGAACGCGGTGCTGAACTTCCCGGAACTCCAGACGCAACACAGGATTTGCTGTCAGTTCGGCAACCCACGAGCGGACAGCGTCGAAACGACTCGAAAGGTCGGAAGAGTGTGGAGCTTTCAGTGATAGGCGCAAAGGAAAAAGGTGATTGTCGGCCAAGGCTTCACGGAGAAGATCTCCGCTTTCCCAAACGCGCATCAGCTTCGCTTTCAGATCCGTCGTTCTGCTCCAGTTCACTGCGCCACTTCCTGTGTGGGTTGCAGCACAATCGCTTTCTTCTGCTCGCGGTATTCCTCGATAGACAGGTTCCGGAGTTTTGAATCTTTACCTCCCTCGTTGTGAACAAACCCAACACTGGAGACGAAAGGTTCGATGATGTGGATTTTTTGTAGCGGCGTGACAATCATTAATTGCAAGTTGAGCTGTCGAAAGAGCTTCAGGCCGTACTCTGCGGATTCATCCGTACCTCTGCCAAAGGCCTCGTCGATCACAACAAAACGGAAGGAGCGCGAGCGCTCCGCTCCCGATTCAAGCCCGAATTGATAGGCGAGACTGGCAGCAAGAATCGTGTAAGCCAGCTTTTCCTTCTGTCCGCCAGATTTGCCACCCGAATCGGAGTAGTGCTCGAATTCACTCTCGTCCGCCCGCCAGCGTTCGCTCGCTGCAAAAAGAAACCAGTTGCGGACATCGCTGACCTTCTCCGTCCAACGGCGGTCATCTGTTTCGCCTTAGTATTGCCCAATTTGTTCTGGTCACGGAATTTGTACCACTCCTGCAAGGCGGCTGCCACGGTCCTGCTTTTGGGCGCCACTTTGCCTTTGGCGAAGTTCTTTAGGCGCTTCTGCAAGGCCTTCACTCTGGACTGGGCTTCAGACCAGCTACGGGTCTCCAAGGACCACTTGTTCTGGTAGGCGAGCTTCTTGCCCTCAAATGCGCCGGGGGTACCTTTCCAGACGAATTGAACGTGCAACGGGCATCCGCACCGAGGCTCATAGCGGTTGGCGCTTTTGCAGTTGTCCCGGTTGTGACGCCGAAACACAGTGAATTCCATGGGGCTGTCCTCTCCCTGCCGAATATTGGGCTCTGGTGACCCCTCACAGCGGGTTTAGGACAATTTTAGGTACAGTTTGAAGTGGAAGTCAATAAAGTGCAGTGTTTATAGGGGTTATATATTGGCTCCTCAGGTAGGACTCGAACCTACAACCCTTCGGTTAACAGCCGAGTAGTAAAGCATGGAGTATCAATGTAATCAACGGAGTAGAGAGGAGCGAAGAGGAACGATCGGAGCCTCTTCGGCACACAATTCGGCGAAAAATTCGGCGAAGTTTTGAAAGCTCACAACCCGGCCATTGATATGGCAAGGTCGGCATAACCGCTTCTGGAAACCTGGTCGTGGACAGAACAGTTAGAAGCCGGAGCACCCAAGAAATGAGCAGGTGAGGCTATTGTTGTTGGCCTCTGCCGTGACAGCCCCCGCCCACAC